>JAJZPQ010000003.1 GCA_021811085.1 Pseudomonadota bacterium
CTTCAGACGACCGCAGAAATTATGTCCAGCTACGGCAGCATCACCCGCTGCCGTGCCGCTTATTGCCTACCCCTCAGCGCAATCCATTCCACAACTTCACATAATCAACGACTGTGCATAATCGGCCTTATGTGAAGCTTCACATAAGGCCGATAAACCGCCTCACCATCTAACAGAGCGGCATCCGCTCCACCCCAGGGGCGGGCGAGTCACGCCTGTACAACAGTACAAAGTCTTATACAATATGTGGAGCAATATTCCTCCGGAGCGTGACATGGCCATAAAGACATCCGACGTGGTTCCGTTGAGCCAGGCGCGCTCCCGCCTGTCGGAGATCGCGGATGAAGCGAAAGCCGGTGCGGAAAAGATCATCACCAAGAACGGCGAGAGCTACGTGGCGCTGATCGACGCCGGCAAGCTCGACTATTACCACCGGATCGAGCGCGAGCGCATTCACCTGCTGCTTCTGGACGAGGCGGAAAAAGGGCTGGCCGATGTCGCGGCAGGCCGGATCAAAGACGCGCGCAAGGCGATTGCGCGACGGCGGACCAAGCGCGCGGCCGAAGTTTAGCCGGCCCCTGCCCATGGCGCCCCAGCGCGCGAGCGTAAGAGTCACGGCCAACTTCGAGGCCAACTTGGACCAGCTCGAAGCGTTTCTGCTGGAGGCCGATGCGGCGAGCGCCTACGACGCGCTTCTCGCCGAACTCGAAAGGACGGTCATCCCGAACCTGGAAAAATTCCCGCGCATGGGCCGCTCATTTTTCGATCGCGGCGTCGGTTCCGTTGAGGCGCATGCGAAAATCGAGCGACTTGCACGGCGCCTCGGAGATGGCGAGCTGCGCGAATACCTGAGCGGCGATTACCTTTTGTTGTATGCGCTCATGCAGCGGACGGTGTACCTGCTCTCGATCAAACATCACCGGCAACTGTCGTTCGACTTCGGAAGGCTTTAGGCCGCCGAGATCCGGCGCAGCCGGCATGATTCACACTCACGCAAGTCGCAAACATGCCTGGGAGCCAGTATCGGCGCGGATTTCCGGGCATGTGAGCATCGCGCGGCATCCGCTTGATGCGAGCTCGGCCCGCTGAAACCAGACGCGTCGGCGCGCTCTGTCGCGCCGCGTTCCCTGCCGATCCGCGGCCGTCCGATCGGCGCTTATGGAAGGCTCAGTGCAGCGTCGGCTCTGCCCCACAGCATTTCTTGAACTTCTTGCCGCTGCCACAGGGACAGGGATCGTTTCTTCCCGGCTTCGGTCCCTCGCGCCGAAACGTCGAGGCGACCAGGCGCTCGTGCTGCACCTCCCTGCGGGGAAGCCAGAAACGGTAGATTGCGGCCACCGATCCCGCGAGCTGCCGGGTAAGTTCCTCGCGCTGCGCCGGCCAGCGCGTCAGCGCTTCGTCGGCCTCACTCAGTTCATCGGCGCCGAGCAGGCGAATCGGGCGCAGCGCGTCGGCGGCGGCGGAATCATCGAACAGAGGCTGCCAGTCCTGCCGGCACAGCTCGATTCCCTGCATGAAGCCGTACGCCCATATTTCGCCATCCATATATTCGCGCGGGTCGTTCTCATAGACCATGCTGCCTATCAGCGGGTCGAAGGCATCCGCGTCGTATTGCAGCGTCCAGATAATGCCGTTCATGTGCCGCATCAGAAGTTCCAGAACCCGCTGCGCCTGTTCCATGGATTCATACACGGGCGCATCGTCTTCGCTTTCGCCCCAGACGCCCGGCAGCCATTGGCTTGGAACAAGGGTCGCCGGTCCGACCACAATGGCAGCGAGATAGCCATCGAGCGTGTCCAGCGTCATTGCGTCGTCGGACACGGCTTCGGACAACAGGAATTGTTCCAGTTCGTCCAGTTCCTCATCCGACAGCGGGGTCGATAGCTTCGCGGTCATCAGTTCGGCCTGCCGAGCCCTGCACGCTGAAGAATGGCTCTGGTAGCCATTCTTCAGAAGCTTTCGCTAGGCCATCAACTCACGGATGCGCTTATTGACTTCGGCGCCATGGTGGCGCGCGGCCTTGTTGCTCGGAGCGAGCGGCTCGTTGTAGAAGAAATCGGGCAGCTCGTCGTCCTTGTCGGTGAAGCCGGCCTGCTTGTTGAACTCCCACTCCATCTTCAGTGCCTCGCGCCCCAGCGTCTGCAGGAACGAAGTATCGAAATTGGTGCCGTGCGCGTCGTTCAGCGCGGCGACGATGAGCTCGGCGCTGACGTTGGTGACCGAACGCCCGAAAATGCACAGGCCGAGCGAGTCGGCGGCGGCGCATGCGGTCTGAATGCCCAGGCTCGCCTCCGCCAGCTGCTCCATGGTTTTGTCCTTGCAGTCGAACACCGGCAGGTTGCCCGTGGTGTGGTCGGCGCCTTGCGCCGTGACCATCATGGATATGCCGGTGACTTCGATCACGCGCGGGTCATAGGCGCTGATCGCCTGCTGCTTGATCACCGGCACGCGGGCGACTTTGTAATGCGCGCCGGCGCGCGCGGCGCCCTGCGCGAAGATGCGGCCGCGCTCGTTGCCCTTGCGGATGTCCTCCATGGCCTGGTGCATGAACGCCTCGTCGCCGAATTTCCCCAGGCCCGCTTCCATGAGCACAGCGAGCGTGGCGCCGATCTCGATGGTGTCGACGCCGAGGTCGTTGGCGACGGCATTGACCCGTGCGACCTGGTCCGGATGGGTGAGGCCGCAGTTGCTGCCCATCAGGCCGAGCGTTTCGTATTCGAGCGGCGACACCAGCTCCTTGCCGTTCTCGTCGACGTAGATGTTGCTGCATTGGATCAGGCAGCCGGGCATGCAGGCGTGCGCGATGTGCCCGCCGCGGCTGGAGTTGAGTTCGCGGATGAAATCGCCGCCGAGCTGCAGCGGACCCTCGGAGGCTTCCACCAGGCGCCCGTTGCTGAAGTTGCGCACCGGCAGCCCGCCGATGCGGTTGGTGATGTCGCCCATCATCGCGGTGCCGGTGCTCTTGAACGTCGCGATCGCCGGCTCCTTCTCCAGGCGCGCGCCGTATTCGCGGATCGAGCCCATGAGCTTCTTGCGGTCGTGGAACGTCGGCATCTTGTGCACGTCGATGACGATGGCCTTGACCTTCTTGGAGCCCATGACCGCGCCGACGCCGCCGCGCGCGGCGAGGCGCGAAGGCCGCCCGTCGGTGTCGGTGATGGAGATGCCCGCCATCAGGCCGAGGTATTCGCCCACCGGGCCGCACAGCGCTAACGCGACCTTCTTGCCGTATTTCTCGAACAGCAGCGCTGCGGCCTCGTTGGTGCCCTTGCCCATGTAGGGCTCGGCACTCTCGTAGGTGATCGCGCCTTCCTTGGTGATGCGCAGCACGCTCCACTCTTTCAATGCGCCGTAGAGCGTGAACCCGGCGATTTCGAGCTGGCCCATGGCGAAGGCGAAGGTGCCGCCCGAGTTGGATTCCTTGATGCCGCCGGTGAGCGGGCTCTTGCAGCCCACGCTCAAGCGGTTGGCGTTGGAGAAGTTCGTGCCCGCAAACGGCCCGGCGGAGAAGATCAGCGGATTCTCCGGCGACAACGGATCGACCTTGGCGGCACCGAGCTCGAGCAGCGTCTTGGCGATGAAATGCCGGCCGGCGCGGATCACGTCCGCCCCATTCAATTCGTCCGTCTTGACCGAGCGGTCCGTCAGATTGATGTGCAGGTATTTGCGCATGGTCACCCCTGGAGATATGAAATCGGTTTCCTATAGCGCGCCGATTTTACCCTGTTCGACCCCGCCTCGTGTGCGCGAAGCGCGATGCGCGCTGCTAAATCCACATTCGTGTCAGGGAATATGTCCGCAGGTACGCCCGTGCTCCGCCCGGCGCACTGGGACCTATAGTTTCTGGCGAAACGCCTTGCCGATCAGCTGCAGCGCTTCCGGGCTGTCCCATTCGCGCGAGCCATGGAATTTGCCGAGCACGCGGCCCTTGGCATCGACCAGGACCGTCAGCGGGATGGTGTCCGCACCCAGCATGTGCTCCAGCACCAGGTTCTTGTCGAGGTAATTGTCGAAGGTGATGCGGGTGCTGGCGATGAAGTTCGCCGCGGCGCGCGCGTCGTCGTCGGTGGAGACGCCGATGATGTTGAATTTCTTGCCGCCGTAGCGGCGCGCGAGCCGTTCGAGCGAACCCATCTCCGCACGGCAGGGCCCGCACCAGCTGGCCCAGACGTTGATGATCAGCGGCCGGCCGCGCAGCTCGGACAGCTTGCGGTAATCCCCGGCGAAGCCGTATAGCGGCGCCTCGCGCAACTGGCTGCCGACTTCGACCTCGCCCGGAGTTTTGGCGTACGCGCCCGCGCACAGCGCCGACAGGCAAAACGCCATCAATACGATTGCTTTCATCTGCGCTCTCAATTCGGCCGCCGCGCCGGCCACGCCGCGTATTTTCGCACAGCCGGAAGTTTTCTTGCCGCACACTGCACGGCACTCAAGTCCGTTTGAGGCGCAGCTTGAGGAAAGAGCGCGAAGGGAAGCAACGCCTCGGTCTTGATCAGCGCTTAGTTCCAGTCACCGCCGCCGGAATTATCGTCCCAGGAGGAACTATCCGACAGACCGAAGTCGCTGCCGCCCATGTCGTCCGGCGTGGCGTCCCAATCGGTGGCGCCCGGGATAAAGCCCTGGCCGCCCTGGAGCTGATTGCCGCCGGTCAGGCGATGCATCAGCGCCTCCCCCGCAACCATCCCCGCCCCCAGCGCAGCGCCGGTGGCAAGTCCGCCGAGAATTCCGGAGCCGACGCCGCCCGCGGTCGAGCCCACAGGCGCGGCGACGCCGCCGGGAGCATTGGGCTGCAGCGGCGCGCCCGTGCCGGTGCCATACGCCGCCCCGCCCGCAGGCGCCGACATCGCGCCGCTACGCCGGGTCAGCGTACGCACGAAAAAAATGAGGGCGGCAATGAGCGCAGCGCCCGCCAGCAGCATGCCCAGCGGAATTCTGCTGCCCAGCCCCGCGGGCGCGCTGTACGCGCGCGCGAGCGTTGACGTCGCAGTGCCGGGGGCGGCGATACGTCGCTGCAAGTCCTGCACTGCCTGGGGTTTTGCAAACGGCAGGCCCGGCGCCAGGCGCTCCGCGGTGGCCAGTTCTGTTGCCGCGTTGGCGTAGCTGCCCTGTTTCGCCAGCAGTTCGGCCTCGACGTAGTGCGCTTTGCCGCTGTTGGGGTGGACGCGCAGAACTTTGTCCATCATGCCTTGCGCTTCGCCGAAACGTCCGGCCGCCGCCGCCTGATAGACCTCGTGCATCGTCGGCTCGCCGGCTGCAAACGAAGCACTGGCCAGCAGGGCGCCGGCCAGCAACATGCAACTCAACAGTACGTTTCTTAACATGACTCGGACTCCAGGAAGGGTTCCATCGGGGCCCGATGGAAATGCAGCTATTCAAGCGCCATGGTGTTGCCGCAAGCAGTACGGGCACTGCGGCCCAGGCGAGCAGATAGACATGCATACACCGAGCTAGTTCCGGCGTTCGCTCTGCAATAACAGCAGCAGGTGCACCGCCACGCCCGGATCAAAGCTGCGGCGTAGGTGTTTTCCCTATCGGAATTGCACCTGCGCGCCGCGCTGTAGAGCGAGAGCCGCTGCGGCCGAAATATCTACTTACAATTTTCACGCTGAACCAAAGCGGCTTCGACCTATCATATTGCCAAGGTGTCGCGCGGCGTGCAGATTGGATGCGATGCGCTCCCCGACCATGTCTCAACGCAATGCAGACGACACAGAATGACACGCGAGGTGCTCGAACAATTCTTGCGCGACTCAAGCCTGTACCTGGGTCAACCACAGCCAAAGGCGGCCAGCCTGTTTTTCCCCTTTTCGGCGCTGGCCCGCCCGGAAGGCTCCCGGTCCCTCCCTGCCGGGAGCCTTCCACCCTTTTCGCCGGACGGCGCTTCCAAGCTAAGCGGCAAACACGAAGTTGCATCCTGACGCGCTATCGACCGTACCGGCACGCGCGCGGCGCAGCCGCATCGACCTCGAATCGACCAACCGGAATCTGGTTTTAACGCGGTACTCAATGGGGAGTCCAGTAATGCATCAACTGAAAAGAAGCGCCTCCGCAGTTTTCCTTGCCGTCTCACTGGCGGCCATGACGGGTTGCGCGGCAACGCCCACCACCGAAAGCACGGGACAGTACATCGACGACGCGGCGATCACCGCCAAAGTGAAGGCGGTGCTGCTGGACCAGCCTACGCTGAAGTCGCTCGATATCCACGTTGATACGTTCAAAGGAACGGTCCGCCTCAGCGGCGTCGTCGCATCGCGCGCCACCATCGACCGGGCCACCGAGGTCGCGCGCGGCGTCGCCGGCGTGAAATCGGTCAGGAACGAGATGAGGATCATGTAATTCGAGGCTTGCCGTCATAGGGCTTAACCCTATACCGGCGACACCGCGAGTTAGGTCTTTCCCTAATAGGAAGCGTGCGCTTATCCCTGTCCAATGCAGGGAGAATAGAGGCGGAGGACAGCCTCAGCTGGGAGGTTCGCGTATTCGCGAGGGGGACAGTAGTGCGTTCTTTATTCAGTTACAACAAGGATTACTATGGCGGCGCGCTGATGATCCTGATCGGACTCACCGCCGCATATGCAGGAAGGCAGTACCCGCTAGGCACGCTCGGGCGCATGGGCCCGGGCTTCTTTCCGACTGCGGTGGGCGTGATCCTCGCCGGAGTCGGCCTTGCCATCGCACTGAGCGCGCGTCCAGCCAGCGGCGCAAGCGCCGCCACACACTCGACATTCGATTGGCGCGCCTGGGGCGGCATCGTCGGCGGCACCCTGGCCTTCATCGCGCTCGGCGAATACGGCGGGCTGGTGCCGGCCACCTTCGCCGTCGTCTTCATTTCGGCGCTGGGCGACAAGAACAATACGCTGAAGCAGGCGTTCTGGCTCTCCGTCGGCATGGTCGTCATCGCGGTGGTCGTGTTCTGGTGGGCGCTGCAGTTGCAGTTCAGCCTGTTCCGCTGGGGCTGAGCCATGATCGAACAATCGTTGCTCGGCCTGTGGTACGGATTCGGCGTCGCATTCGAGCCGCATAACCTGATGTGGTCGCTGTTCGGCGTGCTCGTGGGCAACCTGATCGGCGTGCTCCCCGGCATGGGGCCCTTGTCGGCCATATCGGTTTTGCTGCCGATCACCTTCGGCATGCATCCGGTGCCGGCGATCCTGATGCTGGCCGGTATCTTCTACGGTTCGATGTATGGCGGCGCGATCGGCGCGATCCTGCTCAATCTGCCCTGCCACCCGCCGCATGCGGTGACCTGCCTCGATGGCTATCCGCTGACCAAACAGGGCAAGGGGGGCAAGGCCCTGGGCATGGCCATGCTGGCTTCGTTCTTCGCCGCCTCCTTCGGCATTCTGGTGATGATCTTCTGCTCTCCGCTGCTGGTCGCGGTCGCGTTCAAATTCGGCCCGGGCGAGATATTCTCGGTCATGCTGCTGGGTCTGCTGGCCGGCTCGACCATGTCGCGCGGTTCGCCGCTCAAGGGCGTGGCCATGGTGCTGGTCGGCCTGCTGTGCGGCGTGGTCGGAACCGACGTCAATAGCGGCACCATGCGCTACACCTTCGGCATACCCGAACTGGCCGACGGCGTCAGCCTGGTTGCGCTCGCACTGGGCCTGTTCGCGGTGGGCGACTTCCTGCTCAACGTCAACCGCGTGAACTACCAGACGCACGGCGCCGGCGTGCGCGTGCGCGACATGCTGCCCACCTGGGCCGAGATCAAGCAGGGGTTCATGCCGACGCTGCGCGGAACCTTGATCGGCACGCTGTTTGGCGCCATGCCCGGGACCGGCCCCACGATCACCACGTTTCTCGCCTATGCATTCGAGCGCAAGGTGTCGAAAACGCCGGAACGCTTCGGCCACGGCGCAATGGAAGGCGTGCTCTCCCCCGAAGCCGCCTCGCATTCGAAGACCCAGGTCGACTTCATCCCGACCATGTGTTTGGGCATCCCGGGCGACCCGATCATGGCGCTCATCCTGGGCGCGCTGATGATCCAGGGTATTGCGCCCGGCCCGCAGCTGATCACGGAGCACCCGGATCTGTTCTGGGGGCTGATCGCGAGTTTCTGGGTCGGCAACGTGCTGCTGCTGCTGCTCAACGTGCCGCTGATCGGCATCTGGACCAAGGTGCTGCAGGTACCGTATCGCTATCTGTTCCCGTCGGCCATGTTCTTTATCGCGGTCGGCGTATTCAGCACCGACAACAGCCTGTTTCAGATCGGCGAAGTGCTGGTGTTCGGCGCGGTCGGCGCACTGTTCGCCGCCCTGGATTTTCCGATGGCGCCGATTCTGCTCGGCTACGTGCTCGGGCCCATGGTGGAGGAGAATTTCCGCCGCGCCCTGCTGTTGTCGCGCGGCGACATGATGGTGTTCCTGCAGCACCCGATCAGCGGCGCATTCGTCGGCGCCAGCGCCTTGCTGATCCTGGTGCAGACCGTTACCTATCTACGCGGCACGCGCGGCAAACTGGGCGTGCTGCAGGCCACCTGAGCCGGCGTCGAATTCAGCGGCGCGTTCGACCCCGGGCGCTTACATCTGGCGGAAGCGCCCGGCGAAGCTGCGGCTGACCTCCAGCTTCTCGTCGCGCCCGCGCAGCGTCACCTCGGCGTGTTCGCCGTCGCGCTTGAATGCGGCGATGGCGCGGCTGTTGACGATGGTCGAACGGTGGATCTGCCAGAACAGCTCCGGATCGAGCGCCTCGGCGAATTCGCGGATCGGCTTGCGCACCAGGCTTTCGCCGGCGGCAGTGACGATCACCGTGTACTTGTCCTGCGCCTGAAGGTACAGAACTTCTTCTACCGGGAACAGGAACACCTGGCTGCCCACGCCGGCCTGGATCCAGCGCAGGTAGGGCGCGACTTGGCGCGGCGTACTGTCGCCGGATAGCTTCGCCAGTATGGATTCGATGCGCTCCAGCGCGCGCGCGCCGTTGTCTTCGCTGCGGCCCGCGGCGAGGCGCTGCTTCAGCCGTGCCACGGTGAGCGCCAGGCGCGCGTTATCGACGGGTTTCAGCAGGTAGTCGAGCGCGCCCTGTTCGAAAGCCTCGACGGCGTGAGCCTCGTAGGCGGTGACGAAGACGATATGGCAGCATCCGGCGATGGTGCGCGCCACCTCCAGGCCGGTCTGGCCCGGCATGCGGATATCCAGGAACGCCAAGTCGGGACGCAGCTTGGCGACCATAGCCAGCGCCTCATCGCCGTCGCGCGCCTCGCCGACCAGATCCAGCTCGGGCCAGGCTTCCTGCAGCCGCGCGCGCAACTGGTCGCGCATCAGCCGCTCGTCATCGGCCAGTATCGCTCGCGGGCGGGACATGCGGAATCTCGATGGTGATGTGGGCGCCCGTGGGCGCATTCGGCGCGAGAATCAGCGCCGCCGCGTTTCCGTACAGGCGCTTGAGCCTGTCGCGGATATTGCTCAGGCCGATGCCCTGCGGGGCGTCCTGGGCGACGCCCAGGCCGGTATCGGCGACGGTGACCCGCAGCCGCCCGTCCTGCAGGCGCGCGGAGAGGGCGATGGCGCCGCCTTCCCGTTTGGGCTCCAGGCCGTGCTTGATGGAATTCTCGACCAGGGATTGCAGCATCATCGGCGGAAATGATAAGCCACGCAGCGCTTCCGGCACATCGATGGAAACCGCAAGCCGGTCTTCCATGCGGATCTGCATGATGGCGAGGTAGCTCCGGCACAGATCGACTTCGCGCCCCAGCGTAGTGCTTTGTTCGCGCATGTCGGGCAGCGAGCCGCGCAGGAACGCGATCAAGTGCTGCAGCATGATCGCGGCACGGGGCGGATCGGTCTCGGTGAGATGCTCCGCAATGGCCAGCGTGTTGAACAGAAAATGCGGTTCGACCTGCGCTTGCAGGGTCTGCAATTGCGCCTCGGCAACCTGCCGGCGCAGAGACTCCATTTCGGCGCTGGCCTCGGCCGACAGGACGCGTTTTTCTGCGCGCAGGCGCGAGCGCGTCGTGATGCGCACGGCCAGCAGGATGACGATCAGGAAGAATACGATCTGCGGCAGCGGCAGCGAGCGATGCGGGCGATCGCCGAGGTCTTCCGCATTCAGTCCGTTGATCCGGACTTCCACCACTTTCTTCGACTTGTTTGCATTTGCGCCAGCCGCATCGGCTGCGCCGGATTCGCTTTCGATTTCCTTGCGCACCTCCGTCAGTATCTGCTCCTTTAAGGAATTCTTCGGCTGATCCCCGGCGGGCTGTTTCGCTGCGGGGCTATCGGAACCGGCGGCCTTGTCGTCTGTCTTCGACGCTTCCTTGTGGACGGTCACCGACACCGGCCTGATATGGCGCCTTTCGCTGCCCGAATCGAGGATGCCTTCGAGAATTCCGGCGCCGATCAAGGCCAGCACGCACAGAAAGATGAACTGCCAGGTCGTGAGACGGGCGACTTCGTCGGCGACGCGACGGGAAAAACCGCCTATGCCGGCCCAGATGCGTTGGAAAAGGTTTTTATCCACAATAAGGTTCTTAAACTGCCTGCTTTTGGCCGCTGGGCCTGGTCTCTCGCGCTAAATCGACTCGAACCACCGCACCGCATCAGGAATCCTACGAAGCGCTCCGGGCCGTTGCCACGGCGGTGTGAGGATTCCCATTGTCGGCGCAGTCGATGCGTCTGGGGTGCCCGGCCGCATAATAATCGGAAGTGTCCAGGCTTGCTCCGGTCTGCGCGTAGTGCCCGGCCAGGAGCAGCGAGCCTCCCAGCGTGAGCGAAGTGGCCAGCAGCGCAAACAGGCTCGCCAGACACCGCGTCTTTCTGCTCGTCGTCATCAGCGGTTTCATTTCGATCTCCTTTTGGCCGGCGCCCGCGCGCCGTCGATGAAACTCTAGGAGAATTTATTGCAGAGCTCGAGGCGCTTGCGACGAGTTGCGCCGAAAACGGCGCGAAACGCGGAGACCCGCGATGGGCGAAGCCGGCCTTTGCGGCCATTTCAGTCCGCCGCTCTGGCCCCTTTTAGCCGTCTGCTGCAAGGCAGCGACGATTCGTTTGTGCTGACCAACGGCCCTGGCTCCGGACGGCCCCCCGAATTTTGACTTCCTCGGGCCATCAGGTGTAAGTTTCGCGTCAGCTGGCGTTGCTAAGCTGGTCTGGCACGCGGCTACGCCGTTCAGTCCGAAGAACACTTAATAACGGACGCCGGCCGGCAGCTCACAAGTTCTAGCAGTCGAGAGCGGGAGGATCAAGCCGATCGTTGAGCAAACCCTGCAAATTCCAAAGCCATATTAAATGCTGGAGGGTACACCCATGGACGACAAAGGCAGCAATCCGTCGGTGACGGTAGCCGATCCGCAAACAAATTTGGAAAGCATCATAAAAGGAGGAGGTCATGTCTGAATTAATCAGTAACAAGATACAGAAAAATCCGAAGTACCTTAAATTGGCCAACCGGCGCGGCAGGTTGGCCTGGACCCTGTCGGCGATCGTATGCGTAATCTTCTACGGTTTCATTCTGATGATCGCGTTCGCTCCGGGAGTCCTCACCGCGCCGATTTCGGCCGGTAGCGTCATCCCGGTAGGCTTGCCCCTCGGCGTGGCCGTCATCGTGGTGTGCTGCCTGCTGACGGGGTTCTACGTCTACGAGTCGAACCAAGTGTTCGACCCGATGTTCGAAGAAATCGTCAAGGAAGCCTCCAAATGAGAACACTCAAAACGGTACTTCTGACGCTCCTAGCTTCTGCCGCGCTGCTCGCGGTTATTCCGTCCTACGCTGCTGACGCTCCTGCGCCCGCCGCTGCGCCCGCCGCTGCGCCCGCCGTTGCTCCGGCTGCTGCTCCGGCTGCTGCTCCGGCACCTGCTCCAGCCGCCGCTGCTACCGCGGCAGCCGCCCCGGCGGCTCCGCCGGCGCCGCCACCGACGAACTGGCACGCGGTAGTCATGTTTCTCATCTTCGTCAGCATCACGCTGGGCATCACCTACTGGGCTGCGACGCACACCAAGACGGCGACCGACTTCTACGCCGCCGGACGCGGCATCACCGGCCTGCAAAACGGCCTCGCGATCGCCGGCGACTACATGTCGGCGGCCTCGTTCCTGGGCATCGCCTCCTTGGTCTACTTCAACGGCTTCTACGGCCTGATCTTCTCCGTGGGCTGGCTGGTCGGCTGGCCGGTCATCCTGTTCCTAATCGCGGAGCGGCTGCGCAACCTCGGCAAATTCACCTACGCCGACGTCGCCGCGTTCCGGCTGCAGCAGGGTCCGGTGCGCACCATGGCGGCCATCGGCGCGCTGATCGTCGTGATCTGGTATCTGATCGGCCAGGCGGTGGGCGCGGGACAGCTGCTGCATACCCTGGTGCCGGAGATGTCGTACAAGATGTCCATCGTCATCGTCGGCGCGCTGATCATCACCTACGTCACCTTCGGCGGCATGAAGGCCACGACCTGGGTGCAGATCATCAAGGCCGGCCTGCTGCTGGGCGGCGCGACCCTGATGGCACTCGGCGTGATGGCCCACGAGAGCTTCAGCTTCGAGAAGCTGTTCTCCGACGCGGTCAACATCCATCCGAAGCACCTGGAGATCATGAAGTCCGTGGTGCCGATCGGGGCGAAGGCGAATCCGATCGAGTCGATTTCGCTCGGACTGACGCTGATGTTCGGCACGGCCGGACTGCCGCACATCCTGATGCGCTTCTTCACCGTCACCGACGCCAAGGCGGCGCGCAAGTCGGTGCTCTACGGGACCTGCTTCATCGGCTACTTCTACATCCTGACCTTCATCATCGGCTTTGGCGCGATCGTGTTGGTCGCCAACAACCCACAGTACTTGGTCAACATCAGCAAGAGCATCCTCGACCTCAAGGGCGGCGGCAACATGCCGGCGGTGTACTTGTCGCATGCGCTCGGCGGGGATTTCTTCCTCGGCTTCATCGCCGCGGTCGCCTTCGCCACCATCCTCGCGGTGGTGTCCGGGCTGACGCTGGCGGGCGCCTCGGCCCTGTCGCATGACATTTATGCGAACGTGATCATGAAAGGCAAGGCGACCGAGAAGCAGGAAGTCTGGGTGTCGAAGCTGTCGGTGATCGGCCTCGGCATCATCGCCGTGCTGCTCGGCATCGCGTTCGAGAAGCAGAACGTCGCCTACATCGTGGCGCTGACGTTCTCGGTCGCGGCGTGCACCAATTTCCCTATCCTGGTCATGTCGGTGTTCTGGAAGGGACTGACCACGCGCGGGGCGGTGGTGGGCGGCTATACCGGCATTATCGGCTCCATCGTCCTGTTGATCATCGGTCCGACGGTGTGGACCAAGGTGCTCGGCATGGGTCCGGCGATCTTCCCCTACGACTTTCCGACGTTCTTCCTGTTGCCGGCCGTGTTGATCGTCACCTACGTGGTGTCGATCACCGATTCCAGCGCAAGCGCCGACAAAGAGCGCGCCCTGTTCGACGCGCAGAAAGTCCGTTCGGAAACCGGCTTGGGCGCGGAGGTCGCCGCAGCGCACTGAGTTCGGAAGCGGTCTTAAACTGGCCGCCGGGAAAACCCGGCGGCTTTTTTTTGCTCCCGCCGCGTTAGGGTCTGTTGACGTTCACCGCATGAGACGCGTTGTCTCCAGTTGCGGATGCATGCCCTGCTTCCTGGCAGTCGGAATTAATGCGCTTTGAAAGTCGTTGGCCGGGCGCAGAAGGCGGCGCCGGCACAGGCTGCGTCAGTTTCTCGGCGCGCTGGCCGAAGTTCAGTCCTCGGTGTCGCGGCAGGCGTGAGGGTCCGGGCTAGCGGCGCTGCCGCCGCTGCGTGCCTGCTTCTGCCGCAGGCGTTGGTTCTTGTCCTCGTTGGCGAAGACAAAGCGGCCATACAGCACGCAGCCCTTCATGCCCGGATCACAGGGCAGATCATTGACCTTGGAACAGCGGTCGTTCAATTCGTGCGGACAACCCCAGGAGCCGGACACGATTGCTGCGCTGTCGGCTAGCTTGAAGGTTTCCTGCCGGGGGCTTTCGGCGGAATGGTGCCTGCGATCCGGCAGAGCATCCCTTCGACCGCCTTGCCGTCGTTGTACCTGGTGACGGTGCACTTCGAAATTTCGCCCTGCGCTGAAAGGGCGGACAGGGAGAGGCGCACCTTGGGCAGCGGAATCCCGGTCGCCGCTGCGATCTCCAGGTCGAGTTGCTGGCCGTTCTTTTTCAGGTATTGCAGAATCGGGGTGGCATGCATCTCAATTACTCCTTGCGGGGGTGATGGTGGTGCTGGCAAAAGTCAAAATCGGCAGGTCTACGCCTTCGGCACCCATTCCGGCGCCCTTTATAGCAAAGCCCAAAGCGGTGTACCCCGACACTCCGGAAAAGCAAAAGGTCAGCCCTGAAATCAGCCTAAATGCCCAAAAATGATGGTGGCCAAGGGCGGAATTGAACCACCGACACACGGATTTTCAGTCCGCTGCTCTACCAACTGAGCTACTTGGCCATCGTTGAAGCGACGAGCGCCGGAACCGCACTAAAAACGCCGGGGCTCGAAAAGAGGGCGAATTATAAGGGTAAACGGGGGTTTAGCCAAGAAATCGTCGTTTCCTTGAAATTCACACCTGATAATCGAGCGCAAGCCGTTGCTGCAGCCGGCGCGCGAGGCGGAAGGACTCTTTCAGCACCTGCCGCTCCAGCTCATTCAGTTTGTCCGGATCGATGCGATTCGCGCTGTCCTCGCTCAGCGCATCTTGTGCTGCCTGATGGCGCAGGCGCAGCTGCTGCATGGCCAGAAAAGCGGCGACAGCGGACTCGACGTCGGCCGCGCTCATGCGCGTGCCGGGTCCCGCGGCGCGCAAGCGTTCTACCGTATTCGTTTGCGGCAGACCCTGCGCCAGCGCATAGATTCGGGCCGCATCCACGAACAGGCGCGTGCCATAGAGCTTGAGGTCGATGCTGTGCGGTGCAGCCGCGACGTCCTCGGTGACGAAATCGCGCAGCGTGCCCAGCGCCGGCCGCGCCTGCAGCGCATTTTGCGCCATCTGCCGCAGGAAAGCCGGATACGCGGGCGTACGCTCCAGGATCCAGCGGCGCAGCTCCGTCGCCAGGGTGGTATCGCCGTAAAGCGGGCGGAAATCGAAATAGATCGAGGCATCGAGCAGCGCTTTCGGCTCCCAGTGCTGCAACCAGCCGCCCATTTTCGCGTGCCATTCTTCGACCGACAGGCACAGCGCCGGATTGCATGCCATCACGTCGCCCTTGCACCAGCGAAAGCCGCAGGCATCGAGGGCCTCGTTCACTTTGCGCGCAAACGGCAGTAGCCGCGGGCGCACGTCCTCGGGCGCGGCGCCGTCGTGCGCCGCAAAGATGATGCCGTTGTCCTGGTCGGTGCTGAATGTCTGCTCCAGCCGGCCTTCGCTGCCGAATGCCAGCCAGCACCAGCTAATCTGCTCCAGCTGATACTGCCTGCGCACGACTTCGATCACGCGCTGGCACAGCCTGTCGTTCAGCACCGACACGTACAGCGTGAGCTGCTCGGCGGCGACTCCTTGCTGCACCAGCAGGCGCGTCAGCTTGCGGATTTCGGCCGCGATGTTTTCCAGCACGCCGACGTCGCCCGCAAGGCGGATTTCGGCGGTGAGTTCGCCCAGGCCCAGCCGCTGCAGCGAAAACAGGTCGCGCCCGGACACCACCCCGACGAGCCTCGCGTCGTCCATCACCAGTACATGGCGGATGCGGTTCGCGATCATGGTGAGCGCCGCCTCGTAGGCGAACGCGTGCGCGGGAAGCGCGAGCGGCGCGCGCGTCATAAGTTCGGCCATGGTGCGGCTATCCTGGCCCCGTGCGACGGCCGCGAGCAAGTCGCGCTCGCTGAAGATGCCAACGGGCCGGGCGGCGGCGTCGATCACGACCACGGATCCGACGCCGCGCTCGTGCATGATCACTGCCGCTGCGCGCGCGCTGGCCGCCTCGGCACAGACGATCGGCTCGTTGCGGATCAGCGCGCGCAGCGGCAGCGCGAGGGTCTGCTGCTCGCCCGCGAGCCGGTGTTCGAGCTGAGTTTTTTCGGCAGACATCGCGATCTCCGTCCGGTGTTCAGTACTGCAGGCGCGCGAGATAGGTTTCGCGCGATGCATCCAGCGCTTGCCCCAGCGTCACGATGCCGTGTTCCGCAAGCAGCGGCAGCAGCCTCAGGAAAATCTCCCCGGTCACCAGCGCATCGCCCAGCGCGGTATGCCGGCCGACCACGCTGACCCCGAGCCGCTCGGCCACCGCCTCTAGATGGTGGCCTTCCTGGCTCGGATGCACGATCACCGACAGCAGCAGCGTATCGAGCACCGGCTGCGTGAAGCGCACGCCCGTGGCCGCCTCCTTCAGTTCGAGAAAGCGCATGTCGAAAGCGGCATTGTGCGCGACCAGCACCGTGTCCTCGCAAAAACGGTGGAACTGCGGCAGCACTTCGCCTATGGTCGGCTGGCCCGCGAGCGCCTGCGCCTCGATGCCGTGAATGCGGCTGGAAGCCGTGCCCACGGGACGCTGCGGATCGACCAATTGCTCGAACACCTCGCGCTTGAGCAGGCGCGCATTGACGATGCGCACCGCGCCGAGGCTGATGATCTCGTCGCCGGCCGAAGGCTCGAGCCCCGTGGTCTCGGTGTCGAACACCGTATAGTGCAGATCGGCCAGCTTGCGCTCGGCCAGGCCCTGGACCGCGTCGGCGTAGCGAAACAAATCGAAGTCGTAGTACTCGGGTCTGGCATCGGCGCTGGAACTGCGCCGCGGCGATTGCGCAGCCGGCGCCCCGAGCGGCAGCAGCAGCCTGAACCAGGCCGTGTGCGACGTCTTGTGCGACTGCACCCAGACTTCGCCGCCGTGGCGCTCGAGCACGTCCTTGAGCGTGAGCGGCGTGTGCTGCGCGCCGATCTGCATCGGCTCGGTTTCCCACAGCGCGAGCGCATCGCTGCCGACGATCGCGCCGCTCCAGAGCAGGTCGATTTCGGCGAAGCGGCCGTTGGTCGCGGCGCGCAGCCCGATCGAGCGCACGCCGTAGTCCTCGCGCAGCCGCCCGGCGAGATAGGCCAGCGCCTCGACCAGCGCGAAGCTATCGACCTTGAGCCAGATGTCCTCGGCCACCTGCTCCAGCGCGCAGGGCAGGCTGAACATGGCTTCGATGCGCCGCCGCGCCACGCTGAGCAGGTCCGTCGCGCGCATGTCCTCCAGCGCCAGGCCGGCTTTGAGTGCGTCGGCATATTCGGAAAGCGCTTCATTGATCATGGCCGAGACCTGGCGCGATTCGGCGGCGACGATTTCGGTGAACTGCACGCGGCGCGCTTCGTTCATTTCCGGAAACGACGCCAGATTTTCGGCGGCCGCGCGCAGGCTCGCCATCGGGGCGCGCACGCCCGCAGCGAAAGCGCGCAGCAGCGATCGCCGCTGCGCCTCGCGGTCCATCAGCTCGGTCACATCCTCCAGCGTGAGCACCATGCCGGCGATGCGCCCGCCCGCCGACAGGAACGGCGCCATCTGCACCTTGATCAAAGCGCCGCTCACCGCGTTGGTGATGAAGCGCGTGGCCGGATACTCGACGCCCTGATCCAGGCCGGATTGCAGTTTGTCCAGCGCATGCGCCACCTGATCGCGGTCGAGCAGCGCAAACACGGAGCGCCCCAGGCCGACCAGCCCCTGGCGCGCGCCCGGGGCCTGCGCCCCCGCGCCGAACAGCGCCTTCGCCTTCTCGTTGTAGAGCAGGATGCGGCCCTCGGCGTTGCACAGGAGCACGCCCTCGGACAGTTCCGACATCAGCGCGGCGAGGCGGTTGCGCTCCTCTTCCAGGCGCGCGTTCGATTGCCCCACCCGCACCTCCAGATCGCGCTGCAGCCGGTGATAGGCATCGGCCAGGCGATTGATCGTGGCGGCGAGATCGGAGAGTTCGGCGGCGCCGCGCACCGGCACGCGATGCTCCGGATTGGCGGTGAACACGATGCGCGTCTGCTCGGCGAGCGCGCGCAGCGCAGTGATGTAGTTCCGGAACACCCAGCCGAGCAGCGCTGCGCATGCCACCAACAGCAGCGCTGCGGCCAGGCCCAGCGTCTGCGCGCGTTCATCGACGATGCGCAGCAGCAGCCGGTATTCCGCATCGGGCAGGCCGGCCGCCATGAAGGCAGCGCTCGCCGCGATGACGGCGACGATGCCGGCAAACACAAGCGCGAGCCAGATTGAATACTTCAACCTGACGTTCATGTCTCTCCCGGTTTCGCCGCCACACCCAGCAGTTCGTCGATCTTGGCGACCAGGTCCTTGTTGGAGAAAGGCTTGGTGACGTAGTGGTCCGCGCCCAGCGACAAGCCCTTGTTGACCTCCGCCTCGCGTCCCTTGGCCGAGAGCATGATGATCTTGATCTGCTGCCAGTCGGCGCGCTCGCGCACGCGCTGGCACACTTCGTAGCCGCTTTTCACCGACATCATCACGTCGAGCAGCACCAGGTCCGGCAGGTGCCGCTCGACTTGCTGCAGCGCCGCCGCGCCGTCGGATGCGAGCAGCACCTCGTAGCCGCTGCGCTGCAGCAGAAACTCGAGCGCAGTCACGATGTTCGGTTCGTCGTCGGCGATCAGGATCTTCTTCGTCACTTGTCTGCTCCTTGCGCTGGTGGGCTTACGTTGCCGCGCCCGCCGCCACCGCCGCGGCGGCCACCGGCAGCGTGAAATAAAAACACGCGCCCTGGCCGGGGCGGCTTTCGGCCCAGATTCTGCCGCCGAAGCGCTCGACGATATGGCGGCTGATATGCAGGCCGAGACCGGTGCCCTGCGGCTTGGCGGTAAGAGTATCGCCGCCCTGGCGGAATTTGTCGAAAATGGCCGCGTGATCCTCCGCGCTGATGCCGGGCCCGTTGTCGCATACGCCGACGCGCAGGCTTGCTTCCTGCACGGTCAATCCGATCCTGATCTCGCCATGGTCGCGATCGCAGAACTTCGTTGCGTTCGACAGCAGGTTGAGCAGTACCTGCACGATGCGGTCGAAGTCGGCATTCACCGCGGGCACGCGCTCCGGCAGGTCGACGCTGAGTTCGATGCCCTTGTCGCGGACCAACTGGCTCATGCCGGCGACGGTATCGGTGATCAATTCTTTCATGTCGATGCTCGATTCCTGCCATTCGGCCGCGCCGGACTCGATCTTCGCCAGATCCAGCACCTGGTTGATCAGGCGCGACAGGCGCGCCGTTTCCTTGGTGATGATGCCGAGAAATTTCTTGCGCTGCGCGAGTTCTATTTCCGGATCGTCGAGCAGAATCTCGGAAAACGCGCGGATCGAGGTGAGCGGCGTGCGCAGTTCGTGCGTCACCGTGGAGATGAAATCGTCTTTGAGCCGGTCGAGTTCGGTCAGGCGCTCGTTGGCGATGCGCAACTCCGTCGTGGCCGCCTCGAGCTCGCGCGATTTCTGCTCGAGCCGATGGCTGTAGACGACGACCTGCGACGCCTCGTCGAGGATCTCGCGCACCTCCTCCAGCGTGAGCGCCTCCTCCTTCACCACCGAGGCCACCATCACGCGCGCCGACGCGGCGCCGATGGCGCCGGCGAGCTGCGTTTCGATGTAATGCACGAACGCGGCGTCCGCCTGCAGCGGGTTAGCCGGATCCTGCAGTCCCTTGGAGTGCGCGTAGTCGTCGATCGCGGCCTCGGCCGAGACGCTGCCGATGAAGCGCGCGAGCAGGTTGTACAAATCGGGCACCGACGCGGTGCCGCGCCAGAAGCGGGCTTCGCCGCCCTCGCCGCCGTGCTTGAACACGTCGACGAACAGGCTCGCCTGCCGGTGCTCCTCGGCGCTCTGCGCGCCCGAGAGGGACCCGATCACAAAGGCGCCGATGTTGGCGATCATGCTCCAGATCATGGCATGCGTAATGTCGTCCAGACGCGTGAGCCCGAACAGCTGCTGCGGGTTGAGCAGCGTCATGCCCGCCGGCCCGTTCTCGAGCAGTCCGATGGGCAGCCAACCCGAACGCGCGATCGCGGGCAGCAGCAGCGTGTAGAACCAGACGGCAAAGCCGGCGAGCAAACCCCACAGCGCGCCGCGCCGGGTCGCGCTCTTCCAAAAAATGCCGCCCAGCACTGCCGGCGCGAACTGCGCCACCGCGGCAAAGGAGATGAGCCCGATCGACACCAGCGCGTAGGCCTCGCCCGCGAGGCGGAAATAGAGGTAGCCCAGCAGCAGCACCATCAGGATCGCGCCGCGCCGGATGCCGAGCAAGAGCCCGGTGAAGTCCCGGCGCTGGTTCAGCTTGAGCCAGGGCAGGCGCAGCAGAATCGGCATCAGCAGATCGTTGCAGACCATGGTGGAGAGCGCGATCGTCTCGACGATGACCATGCCGCTCGCGGCCGACAACCCGCCGATGAACACCAGCAGCGCCAGCAGTTCCTGGTGCTCGGCCATCGGCAGCGTGAGCACGAAGGTGTCGGCGTCGACATTGCCGCCGGGGAAGTGCAGCACCCCGCCGAACGCGATCGGCAGCACGAACACGTTGATCGCGAGCATATACAGCGGGAACAGCCAGATCGCCTTGTTCAGATGCTTCTCGTCCACGTTCTCGATCACCGCGACCTGGAACTGCCGCGGCAGGAACATGATCGCCGTCATCGACAGGATCGTGAGCCACATCCAGCTCGCATAGCTGCCGGCGACGCCCTCGAGCGGCGTCATCATCGCGTGCAGCTTCGGCACGGCCGCGGCGCGCGCGAATACGTCGCCGAAGCCGTCGTAGATGCCATAGGTGATGAACACGCCCACGGCGAGGAACGCGAGCAGTTTTACCAGGGACTCGAACGCAATCGCCGCGACCATGCCTTCGTGGTGCTCGGCCGCGTCGAGGTGGCGCGTGCCGAATGCGATGGTGAACGCGGCGAGTATCAGGGCGACGCCGAGGGCGGTGTCCTGCAGCACCGGCATCGCGCCGGCGGTGGCCGGCACGACGACCTGGGGATACTGCAACAGAATGGTGAAGCTGCTGGACACCGCTTTCAGCTGCAGCGAAATGTAGGGCAGGATGCCGACGACCGCGATCACGGTCACCAGCCCGCCCAGCAGCGCGCTCTTGCCGTAGCGCGAGGCGATGAAGTCGGCCAGCGACGTGATCCGGTTGCGCTTGGAAATGCGGATGATCTTGCGCATGACGCCCCACCACAGCGCGATCATCAGCGTCGGGCCGATGTAAATCGGCAGGAAGCCCACGCCGTCGGCGGCAGCGCGCCCGACGCTGCCGTAAAAAGTCCAGGCGGTGGCGTAGACGCCCAGCGACAGGCTGTAGATATAGGGACTCGCGATCACGGAGCGCCCGGCGTCGGCGCGCCGGTCGGCGTAGTAGGCGATCGCAAACAGCAGGCCGAGATAGGCGAACGAGGTTGCGACGATGACCCAGCCTTGCAACATGCTATTGCCCTGCTCCCCGCCGTTGCGCCCGGAACCTGTTGCAGCACGGGGGGACGCGCTCCCCGGGGATCCCCTCAGGTTTTCGTTTCGACCACGTAGGCCATGCCGGCGATGAGCAGGCTCCAAACAGTGAATATATAGGCGTACAGGACCGGGACGCCGAAGATGGTCGCCGCCACGTTGAATACCGCCAGCATCGGATAATTGAACAGCAGGACGCCCAGCATGCACAGCGCGACCAGGCGCTGTCCTTTGAGTTCAAACTTGTCCATGCCTGTTTCCTTAGAGGATGCGCCGGCTCAATTCGCCTGCGGCCGCTCGAGGCAATAGCCGAGTCCGCGTATGGTGACGATCTTCACCCCGCCGCGCTGCAGTTTCTTGCGCAGCCGGTGGATGTACACTTCGATCGCGTTGGTGCTGACCTCTTCGCCCCATTCGCACACGTGGTCGACCAGATGCTCCTTGCTCACCATGGAGCCGGGACGCTGCAGCAGCAGTTCGAGCAGCGCGTGTTCCCGCGCCGACAACTCGATCATCTCGCCCTGGACGCGCGCGACCTTGCCCACGGTGTCGTAGGAAAGCGTGCCGTGGTAGACCAGCGGCGAGCCGGACTGGCCGCGCCGGGTGAGCGCACGCACGCGCGCCTCGAGTTCCGCCAGCACGAACGGTTTGGCCAGATAATCGTCCGCCCCCAGATCCAGTCCGCGCACGCGGTCGTTGACGGCGTCCATCGCGGTAAGAATCAGGACCGGCAAGCGCTCCTGGCGCGCGCGCAGGCGCCGCAGCACTTCCAGTCCGCCCATCCTGGGCAACCCGAGATCGAGAATCAGCAGGTCGAAGGCACCGCTCGCGACCGCGCTGTCGGCCCCGGGACCGCTATCGACGCAATCCACGGCGTAGCCCGCATGACGCAAGGAATGCCGCAAACCATCGGCCAAGATCGCATCGTCCTCAGCTACGAGTATCCTCATGCTGCCTCCCCCGAGTCAGACTAACATGGGCCAGTGTAGCAAACTGCTCACCGGACTGCACCGGCACGGTGCGCCACGGAAAAGCGGGACGAAAAAAAGCCCCGCCGCAGCGGGGCTTTTGCTTCGAACACTTCCCCGGGCTTGACGCCCGGGGAAGGACGCAACCGTTTCCAATCGCGGCGCGCCAAGGCGCCCCGCTCTTGGACGTTGGCGTCACATGTCCATGCCGCCCATGCCGCCCATACCGCCCATACCGCCCATGCCGCCGGGCATGCCGCCGCCGCCCGCCGGTTTGTCTTCGACCAGCTCGGCCACCATGCAATCGGTGGTGAGCATCAGGCCGGCGATGGATGCCGCATTTTGCAGCGCGGTGCGCGCGACTTTGGTCGGATCGACCACGCCCATCTGCACCAGATCGCCGTACTCGCCGGTCTGGGCGTTGTAGCCGAAGTTGCCTTTGCCTTCGACGATCTTGTTCAGCACCACCGAGGGCTCGTCACCGGCATTGGCGACGATTTGACGCAGCGGCTCTTCCACTGCACGGATCACGATCTTGATGCCCGCGTCCTGGTCGTGATTGTCGCCTTTGAGGCCTTTCAGCGCGGAGCGGGCGCGGATCAGGGCCACGCCGCCGCCGGCGACGATGCCTTCCTCGACCGCAGCGCGGGTCGCATGCAGTGCGTCCTCGACGCGCGCTTTCTTTTCCTTCATCTCGACTTCGGTTGCGGCACCGACCTTGATCAGCGCCACGCCGCCGGCGAGCTTGGCCACGCGTTCCTGCAGCTTCTCTTTATCGTAGTCGCTGGTCGCCTCGTCGATCTGGGTGCGGATGTTCTTGACCCGCGCCTCGATCGCCTTGGTCTCGCCGGCGCCGTCGATAATGATGGTGTTTTCCTTCTGCACTTCGATGCGCTTCGCCTGGCCCAGATCCTTCAGCGTGGTCTTCTCCAGCGTCAGGCCGAGTTCCTCGGCGATCACGGTGGCGCCGGTCAGAATCGCGATGTCTTCCAGCATGGCCTTGCGGCGGTCGCCGAAGCCCGGCGCTTTCACGGCGCAGGTCTTGAGGATGCCGCGCAGGTTGTTCACCACCAGGGTGGCAAGCGCTTCGCCGTCGACGTCTTCGGCAACGATCAAGAGCGGACGGCCGGCCTTGGCCACGCCTTCGAGTACCGGCAGCAGGTCGCGGATGTTGGAAATCTTCTTGTCGTGCAGCAGCACGTAGGGATTTTCCAGCAGCGTGATTTGCTTGTCGGGGTTGTTGATGAAATAGGGCGAGAGGTAGCCGCGGTCGAATTGCATGCCTTCGACGACTTCGAGCTCATCGGCCAGGCTCTTGCCGTCTTCGACGGTGATCACGCCTTCCTTGCCGACTTTGTCCATGGCTTCCGCGATGCGGTCGCCGACGGAGGTGTCCGCATTGGCGGAAATGGCGCCGACCTGGGCTATTTCCTTGCTCGTGGTGCAGGGCTTGGAAATCTTCTTGAGTTCGTCGGTGATCGCGATGACGGCTTTGTCGATGCCGCGCTTGAGGTCCATCGGGTTCATCCCGGCGGCCACGTATTTCATGCCTTCCTTGACGATCGACTGGGCCAGCACGGTGGCGGTAGTGGTGCCGTCGCCGGCGACGTCGGAGGTCTTGGAGGCGACTTCCTTGACCATTTGCGCGCCCATGTTCTCGAACTTGTCTTTGAGTTCGATTTCCTTGGCCACGGACACGCCGTCCTTGGTCACGGTGGGGGAGCCGAAGGAGCGCTCCAGCACTACGTTGCGGCCTTTCGGGCCCAGGGTCACTTTGACCGCGTCGGCAAGGATGTTGACACCGACGACCATCTTGGCGCGAGCCGAGTCATGAAAGCGTACGTCTTTTGCAGCCATATCTATTTCTCCTAAGAATTTTGTGATGGAACGGGGGGATCGGACGGGGCGCACCCCTTTTCCTGCAGCCCCCGCAGCTATCCTTGGTGTGCGTAAAGACTACTTGGTGATCACACCCATGATGTCTTCTTCGCGCATGACCAGCAGTTCGTCGCCCTCGACTTTGACGCTGGAGCCTGAATACTTGCCGAACAGAACACGGTCGCCGACTTTCACGTCCAGCGCGCGCACTTTGCCGTCCTCCAACACCTTGCCGGTGCCGATCGCGAGCACTTCGCCCTGATCCGGTTTCTCAGCGGCGTTGTCGGGAATGACTATGCCGCCGGGAGTCTTGCGTTCTTCCTCGATGCGTTTGACAATTACACGATCGTGTAAGGGACGGATTTTCATGAGTATTTCCTCCAAACAGATGGTTAGTTAGCGGCCACTGACTTAATGTCGGTGACCAGAAATCGGACGCTGGCTGTTAGCACTCAATGTCAACGAGTGCTAATTATGAGGCCATGCAGGGGGAAATTCAAGTGGGCCCGGCAGCAGATTTGACGCAGGCGCTGCGCCGGCAGTCAGCCGCGCCGCCGGGCTTCAGCTGCGAGAGGCTTCCAGTATCATAGCGAGGTAAAACCTGCCTCGACGATGCGAATCCATCCCTTCATTTCCTGCGTCCTGCTGCTCCTGCTCCTTGCGGCGCCGCCGGCCGGCGCGCAAGCCCTGCCGAGCGCGGTCGAACTGGCGCTGAAGCGCGCCCATGTTCCGCTCGCGGCCGTCTCCGCCTACGTGCAGGACGTGGACGAGGCGAAACCGCTGCTCGCCCTCAATGCCGCGCAGCCGATGAATCCGGCTTCGACCATGAAGCTGCTCACCACCTACGCCGCGCTCGAACTCTTAGGCCCGACCCACACCTGGAAAACCGAGGCCTACGCCGGCGGCAACATCGAAGGTGGCGTGCTCCAGGGCGACCTGATACTCAAAGGTTACGGCGACCCGAAACTGACGCTGGAGAAATTCTGGCTGCTGCTGCGCCGCCTGCGCGCGCTGGGCCTGCGCGAAATCCACGGCAATCTGGTCGAGGACCGCAGCTATTTCGAGCCGTTCGCCTACGACCCGGGAAAGTTCGACGCCGAACCGCTGCGCGCGTACAACGTCGGCCCGGACGCGCTGCTGCTGAATTTCAAGGCAGTACGCTTCCAGTTCGTCCCGGACGCGGCGGCGAAGAGCGTGACGGTCATCGCCGAGCCCAGGCCGGCCGGGCTCGCATTTTCGGCCGCGGTGAGCGCGAGCGATGGCCCTTGCGGCGACTGGCGCGCCGGCATCAAAGCCGAGTTCGAAAGCAACGGCGCATCGGCCAAGGCCAGCTTCAGCGGCAGCATGCCGGCGAGCTGCGGGGAGCGCTATTGGAACGCGAGTCTGCTGGCGCAGCCGGACTACGTCTACGGCGTGTTCAAACAGCTGTGGCAGGAATCCGGCGGCACGATCAGCGGCGGCTGGAGGGACGGGACGGTCCCGGCCGATGCCAGGCTGCTTGCGACCGGCGTATCGGAGAGCAATGCCGAGCTGGTGCGCGACATCAACAAGTTCAGCAACAACGTGATGGCGCGGCAGCTGTATCTGACCCTGGGCGCGGAGCTGCTCAAGCTGCCTGGAAACAGCGGGCGCTCGGCCGAGGTCGTGCGCGGCTGGCTGGCGCAGAAGAATCTCGATTTCCCCGAGCTGGTGCTGGAAAACGGCTCGGGACTGTCTCGCGAAGAGCGCATCAGCGCCGGGCATATGGCGCAGCTGCTGCTCGCCGCCTGGCACAGCGCGGTAATGCCCGAGCTGATGTCCTCGCTGCCGCTGGTCGCCTACGACGGCACCATGCGCCGCAGGCTGCGCTTCGAGTCCATCGCCGGGCAGGCGCATATCAAGACCGGCTCGCTCGGCGACGTGCGCGCGCTGGCCGGCTACGTGCTGGACCGGCAGGGGCACCGCCGCGTGGTGGTCATGTTCATCAACCACCCCGATGCCGCGGCCTGCCAGCCGGCGCAAGATGCGCTGCTCGAGTGGGTGTACGCAGGCGGCGAGCGGCGCCGGCGCTGACGGCCTTATCGCGGACCGGCTTGACCATTGTCAAATGGCGGCGAGTGCCAGGGGCTAGGATGAAATCGTTCCTAAACCCTAATCTCTGGAGCCATCATGGACGCCGAACTACAAGCCGTCACACGCGAGAAACTGGTCGCCGACATGCGCGCCGTGCTCGCCGACAGCGAGCAACTGCTCAAGGCCGTCGTCGGCCAATCGAGTGAAAAACTGGCCGCGCTGCAGCCGCGCATCCAGGAGAACCTGCGCAATGCGCGCGCACGCCTGGAAGAATTCGAGCAAATCGCCAGCGAACGCGCGCGCGCCGCGGTGCAGGATAGCGACGATTACGCGCACGAACATCCCTGGAAAATCGCGGGCATCACCGCCCTGCTCGGCGTCGCTGTAGGCCTGCTGATCGGGCGGCGCTAGCGGCCTATGCGCCGCCGCTCGAAGCGCACGGCAATTGCGAGTTGGCGCGTCATCACTGGCGCGGCCGGCGACCCGGCCGCGCGGATCGTCAATTGCGTGCGGACGATGAACCCGTCCGCACGCAATTGACGATCTTGACTTAAACGCCCTGCACTGTTCCTGTTTTTATTCATAACCGTGCTTTCTGAACGGATGCGCTTTTTATCCGTTCAGAAAGCACGGTTGGCGCGCGATAGCGCGCAAAGTCAACGCACCAAGCTCAGCGCGTGCGATGCAGCGTAACTCGCGGCAGAGCGATCAAAGCCCCAATTCTCCCCACAGCGCGTCCACGCGCCGTTTCACCTCCGCATCCATCGCGATCGGCGTGCCCCAGCCGCGGCTGGTTTCGCCGGGCCATTTGTTGGTCGCGTCTATGCCCATTTTCGAGCCCAGGCCCGATACCGGACTGGCGAAGTCGAGATAGTCGATAGGCGTACGCTCCGCGAGCAGCGTGTCGCGCGCCGGATCGACGCGCGTGGTCAGCGCCCATATCACTTCCTTCCAGTCGCGGATGTTCACGTCGTCGTCGGTGACGATGATGAACTTGGTGTACATGAACTGGCGCAGGAAACTCCAGATGCCGAACATCACGCGCTTGGCGTGCCCCGGATACTGCTTCTTCATGCTCACCACCGCGAGGCGGTAGGAGCAGCCTTCCGGCGGCAAATAGAAGTCGGTGATTTCGGGGAACTGCTTTTGCAGCAGCGGCACGAACACCTCGTTCAGCGCCACGCCCAGCACCGCCGGCTCGTCCGGCGGTTTGCCGGTGTAGGTGCTGTGATAGATCGGATCGCGCCGCATGGTGATGCGCTCGATGGTGAACACCGGGAAGCGCTCCTGCTCGTTGTAATAGCCGGTATGGTCGCCGAAGGGTCCTTCGAGCGCAGTTTCATCGGGGTGGATCACGCCTTCGAGCACGATTTCCGCGCTCGCGGGCACCTGCAGCTCGCTGCCTTTGCATTTCACCAGTTCGGTCTTGGCGCCGCGCAGCAGGCCCGCGAATTGATACTCGGACAGCGCGTCCGGCACCGGTGTCACCGCGGCGAGGATGGTGGCCGGATCCGCACCCAGGGCCACGGCGAGCGGGAACGGCTCGCCCGGACGCTGCAGGCCGTGATCGCGAAAATCGAGCGCACCGCCGCGCTGCGCCAGCCAGCGCATGATGACTTTGTTCGGCGCGATCACCTGCTGGCGGTAGATGCCCAGGTTCTGCCGCGCTTTCTGCGGCCCGCGCGTCACCACCAGGCCCCAGGTGATCAGCGGGCCGGCGTCGCCCGGCCAGCAGGTCTGGATCGGCAGCCGCGCCAGATCCACGTCCTTGCCCTCCCACACGACTTCCTGGCAGGGCGCGCCGTCGAGCAGTTTCGGCGTCATGTTGAGCACCTGCTTCAGCACCGGCAGCTTGTCCCAGGCATCCTTGAGTCCCTTGGGCGGATCCGGTTCCTTGAGGTAGGCGAGCAGCTTGCCCACTTCGCGCAGCGCTTCGACCGAGTCCTCGCCCATGCCGAGCGCGACGCGCCGTGGCGTGCCGAACAGATTCGCCAGCACCGGCATGCGCGGCCGGCCATTCGCGCCGTCGTAGCCTTTGGGCTTTTCGAACAGGATGGCCGGTCCGCCCGCCCTGAGCACGCGGTCGCAAATCTCGGTCATTTCCAGGCGCGGATCGACTTCGACTTTAACGCGCTTGAGTTCGCCGATCTGTTCCAGTTGCGCGATGAAGTCGCGCAGATCCTTGTAGCGCATGAATGCAGGTCCTGTTAACGCCAAACGTAATCGGCCGCGATGCCGGCAAAAATGACTCCGCCGACCCAGTTATTGTGCAGAAACGCCTTGAAGCAGCCCTCGCGACTGCGCCCGCGTATCAGCGTGTAGTGATACAGCATGAGGACGCCGGCTGCGCCCAGACCCAGATAGTAATACAGGCCGAACTGGAGTTTCATGCCGATCAGCACCAGCACCGCGAGCATGGCCGCATAGCACAGCATCACCGCCGCGACGTCGTAGCGTCCGAACAGGATGGCGGAAGTCTTGATGCCGATCTCGAGGTCGTCGTCACGGTCCACCATCGCATATTCGGTGTCGTAGGCAAGCACCCAGAATATGTTCGCCAGCAGCAGCCACCCGCATAGCGGCGGCAGATCGTTGCTTGCTGCCGCGAACGCCATCGGGATGCCGAAGCCGAAGGTCACGCCCAGATAGGCCTGCGGAATGGAAAGAAAGCGCTTGGTGAACGGATAGCTTGCTGCCAGCGCCAGCGCGACGAAAGACAGCGCGATCGAGAATTTGTTGAGCGCGAGCACCAGGCCGAACGCGGCCAGCGTCGCGAACGCCGCGAGCCACAGCGCTTCTTTCACGCTCACCAGCCCGGCCGCGAGCGGGCGCTCCCTGGTGCGTTTCACGTGCGCGTCGAAGTTGCGGTCCGCCAGGTCGTTCATGACGCAGCCCGCGGAGCGCATCAGCAGCGTGCCCAGGCAAAAGATCCAGGTCATCATCCATCCCGGCTGGCCGCCGGAGGCGATCCACAACGCCCATAGCGTTGGCCACAGCAGCAGCAGCGTGCCTATGGGCTTGTCCAGCCGCATCAGCTTTTCGTAAAGCGTCAGCCGCTGCATGATCTGCTCGAAGTTCATTTTCTCACGCCTTCATCAAGTCGCTTTTGCCCGCGAGCCAGCGCGCCAGGTGGCGCTGCGCCTGTTCCGGGTACAGCCGCAGCAACTGCGGCGCCGACTCGCGCGCCGCCGCCAGCAAGTCGGCGTCAAGTTCGATGTCGGCGAAGCGCAGCAGCGGCGCACCGCTCTGGCGCACCCCCAGATATTCGCCCGGACCGCGCAGCAGCAGATCCTGGCGCGCGATTTCGAAGCCGTCGCCGGTTTCATATATTGCCTTGAGCCGGGCGCGCGCGATCTCGCCCAGCGGTTTCTGGTACAGCAGAATGCAGGTACTGTCTTCCGCGCCGCGCCCCACGCGGCCGCGCAACTGGTGCAGCTGCGCCAGGCCGAAGCGCTCGGCGTGCTCGATGATCATGAGCGAGGCATTGGCCACGTCCACGCCGACCTCGATCACCGTGGTCGCGACGAGCAGCTGGATTTTTCCGGCGGCAAAATCCGCCATGACCGCCGCCTTCTCCGCCGCCGCCAGCCGCCCGTGCACCAGACCCACTCTGAGTTGCATAAATTCCGCGGCGAGGCGCGCATGGGTGTCGAGCACGTTCTGCAACTGCAGTGCCTCGGCCTGCCTGCTGTCCGGGCGCCGGGCTTTTGCGCGGCCATCATCGGCCGCTTGCGTCTCGCCATTGTCTTCGATCAGCGGACACACCCAGTAGGCCTGGCGCCCGGCAGCGCAAGCATCGCGCACGCGCGCGAGCACCTCGTCGCGGCGCTCGGCCGCGATCAACTTGGTCGTGACCGGTTTTCTTCCCGGCGGCAACTCGTCGATCAGCGACACGTCCAGGTCGGCGTAGTAGCTCATCGACAAGGTGCGCGGAATGGGTGTGGCGCTCATCATCAGCAGATGCGGCTCGGTGCGCGCCGCGCCTGCGCTGCCCGCACCCTTGGCTCGCAGCGCGAGGCGCTGCTCCACGCCGAAGCGGTGCTGCTCGTCGACGATGGCGAGCCCCAGCGCCTGGAACGCCACACCCTCCTGGAACAGCGCATGCGTGCCCACTGCCACGCGCGTCGCGCCCGCGGCGATGTCCGCGGCGGCCGCAGCGCGCTCCTTCTTTTTCTGGCTGCCCGAGAGCCAGCTCAAGCGTACGCCCAGGGGAGCGAGCCATTCGGAAAATTTGCGGTAATGCTGCTCCGCCAGGATTTCGGTGGGCGCCATGACCGCCGCCTGAAATCCGTTTTCGACCGTGCGCAGCGCCGCCAGCGCCGCCACCACGGTTTTGCCGCTGCCGACGTCACCCTGCAACAGGCGGTGCATCGGGTGCGCCTCGCCCAGATCGCGTTCTATTTCGGTCCAGGCGCGGGTCTGCGCGTGCGTGAGCCGGAACGGCAGGCGCGCCAGCAGAGCTGCGCTCAGCGCGCCGGCGGGCTTGAGCACCGGTGCGGTCCGGCTCTTGCGTTCGCGATAATGCAGGCGCATCGACAGCTGCTGCGCCAACAGCTCGTCCAGCTTCATGCGCCGCCACGCGGGGTGGGTACGGCCGCTGAGCGCGCGCGCATCGTCGCCGGGCCGCGGATGGTGCAGCGCGTCGATGGCGTCGCGAAACGAGGACACGCCGAAGCGCTCGGTGATCTCGCGCGGCAGGGTTTCGTCCAGTTCGCATTGCGCCAGCGCCTGTGCGATCAGGCGGCGCAGCGCCGCCTGCGGCAGCCCGGCGGTGGTCGGATAGACCGGCGTCAGCGCCTCGGGCAGAGGCGTGTCCTCGCGCACCAGGCGATAGCGCGGATGGATCATCTCGGCGCCGAAAAAACCGGTGCGCACTTCGCCGAAGGCGCGTACGCGCGCGCCTGCGACCAGGGTTTTCGCCTGGCTGCCGTAGAAATTGAGGAAGCGCATGTACAGCAGGCCGCTGTCGTCGGCTATCTTGCACACGAGCTGGCGCCGCGGGCGGTAGGCGATCTGGCTGTCGATCACCCTGCCCTCGACCTGCACCGGGGCGCCCTCGCGCACATCCGCGATCGCGGTGAGCCGGGTTTCATCCTCGTAGCGCAGCGGCAGATGCAGCACCAGATCGAACTGGCGCCGGATGCCGAGCTTCGCCAGCTTGGCCTGCAGCGAAGACGGAGCCGAACCGGACGCAGGCCGCGCCCGCACTGCGGCGCGCGCTTTGGCCGGACCGGCGGCAAGCGCGCGCGCCGAATTGAGCTTCACGTCTTACCCCGCACCGCTCACTCGATCACCAGGATCGCATCGGCTTCGATGAGCGCGCCGCGCGGCAGCGCGGCGACACCGATCGCGGCGCGCGCCGGATAGGGCTGCCTGAAGTAGGCCGCCATCGCCTCGTTGACCTTGGCGAAATGGGCGAGATCGGTCAGATAGATCGTCACTTTCGCTGCGGCGTCGAGCGATGCGCCGGCGGCCGCAGCCACCGCCTGCAGGTTGTCGAACACGCGCTTCACCTGCGCGTCTATGCCTTCGACCAGCTGCATGGTCGCGGGGTCGAGGCCGATCTGCCCCGACAGGTAGATGGTGTTGCCGCAGCGCAGCGCCTGCGAGTAGGTGCCGATGGCGCTGGGCGCATGCGGCGTCGAAATCACGGTTTTGGCCATGGTTGCGGTGCGTCCTGCAAAGTTGCCGGTTGCAAACGGGCCTATAATTGCCGCCCGGCCGCGGGTTGTTTCCCGCCACGGCCGAATCTTACAATGACCGCAGCCGTCATCGCCAACCTGCAAAAGCTCATCGGCACGCCGCGCGACGGTGCGCTGCTGCGTTTTTCGCTGGGCAACGAGTATCTGAAGATCGGCGATGCGCACAACGCGCGGCTGCAGCTGGCCGAGGCGGTGGCGCGCGATCCTGCCTATTCGGCGGCATGGAAGCTGCTCGGCAAGGCGCTGACCGAAATCGGGCAACCGCAGGCGGCGCTCGATGCCTACCGCCAAGGCATCGCCGCAGCCGAGAAAAAAGGCGACAAGCAGGCGGCGAAGGAAATGACGGTTTTCGCGCGGCGCATCGAAAAGCAACCCGGCGCCGGCCGCTCGACCTGACGCGCACGCACCCATGGCCCTGTACGCCCAACTGCGCACCCGGCTCCTGGGCGCACCGCTCGACCCGCTGAACAAGGAGACGCGCCACAGCATCGCGCTGGTCGCGTTTTTCGCCTGGGTGGGCCTGGGCGCCGACGGCATTTCTTCCTCCTGCTACGGCCCGGAAGAGTCGTTCCGCGCGCTGGGCGGCCATGTCCACCTCGGCCTGTACCTGGCGCTGGCCACGGCCGCCACCGTGTTCATTATCGCGCTCGCCTACAACCAGGTGATCGAGCTGTTCCCCACGGGCGGCGGCGGCTACCGCGTCGCGACCAAGCTCATCGGGCCGTACGCCGGGGTGACCTCCGGCGCCGCGCTGGTGCTCGATTATGTGCTCACCATCGCCATTTCGATTGCCAGCGGCGTGGACGCGCTGTTCAGCCTGCTCCCGCTGGCATTCCAGGAGCATAAACTCGCCGCGGAAATCGCCCTGACCATCCTGCTCATCGTGCTCAACCTGCGCGGCATGAAAGAAGTGATCAAGGTGCTGCTGCCGATTTTCCTCGGCTTCGTCATCACTCATGCGTTCCTGATCATCTATGGCGTGGGCGCGCATGCCGACCATCTGCCGCAGCTGATTCCGGCGACGCTGGAGGAAACCGGCTCGCTCGCGCGCCAGCTGGGCTGGGCGCAGGTCGCTGCGCTCATGCTGCTCGCCTACTCCCAGGGCGGCGGCACCTATACCGGCCTCGAAGCGGTGTCGAACAACGTCAATGTGCTGGCCGAGCCGCGCGTGCGCACCGGCAAACTCACCATGTTCTATATGGCGCTGTCGCTCGCCTTCACCGCCGGCGGCATCATCCTGCTGTACCTGCTGTGGGACGCGAAACCGGTGGAGGGGCGCACGCTCAATGCGGTGGCGTTCGGCGCCATTATCCAGAATCTGGGCTGGGAGCCCTGGGTCAGCAACGCGGCGCTGTGGACCGTGCTCGCGCTCGAAGGCGGCCTGCTGTTCGTCGCCGCCAACACCGGCTTTCTCGGCGGCCCGGCGGTCCTGTCCAACATGGCCGCGGATTCCTGGGTGCCGCACAAGTTTCGCTACCTGTCGACGCGCCTCGTGACCGAAAACGGCATCCTCGTGATGGGCCTGGCCGCGCTCGCGATCCTGATCGGCACCCGCGGCAGCGTGTCCCTGCTCGTAATCCTGTACAGCGTCAGCGTGTTCCTGACGTTTGCCATCTCCTTGTTCGGCCTGTGCATCTACTGGTGGCGGCGCCGCGGCGAACAAGGAAAATGGCTGGCGCGCCTCGCCCTGTCGGCGGTCGGCTTCCTCGTGTGCTCGGTGATCCTGGCGATGCTGCTGGTGGACAAATTCGCCGAAGGCGGATGGCTCACCGCCCTGATCATCGCCGCGATCATCGGCATCTGCCTCACCATACGCAATCACTACAACTGGGCCCGGGTGCAGATTCGCAAGGTCGATGAAAAATTCGCCAATGAGCCTTTCGGCAGCGTGGTCGATGCACCCAAGCCGGATCCGGCCCTGCCGACGGCTGTTTTCCTGGTGGGATCGAGCCGCGGCGGCGGACTGTACGCACTGTTGTGGGTGCAGCGCATGTTCCCCGATCATTTCCGCAATTTCATTTTCGTCAGCGCGCGCACGGTCGATTCGCACAGCTACGGCGGCAACGAAGACATGAAACTGATGCAAATGGAGGCCAACGTCGCCCTCACCTATTTCGTCAATTTCTGCAACAGCAAGGGCTGGGCTGCGAAAACCTATCTCGCCTTCGGCACGGACCCCGTGGACGAGGTCGCGCGGCTCGCGGAACAGGTGCATGCGGAATTTCCGAACTCCATCTTCTTCGCCAGCAAGCTCGTTTTCGAGCGCGAAAACTGGCTCATCCGCCTGCTGCACAACGAGGCGGCGCTGGCGCTGCAGCGCCGCCTGCACCTGCACGGCCTGCAAATGGTAATCTTGCCGATGAAGATTTGAGCGGACGTCGAGAAAAGGGGGAACTCCATGACTCTGGTTATGAAATCGGTGCTGATCACCGCCGGCCTCGGGCTGCTGTTCATCGTGGTCGAATGGAACATGATGCGCAAGAAAAAGGAAGGGGTCACCCCCAGCGACAAGCGGAACCTGCGCGATTTGTTTTTCCTCACCATCGGCGCCTGCGCCCTGGTGGCGTTCGCGGTCGCGAATCTGTTCTAGCCGAGGGAGAAGTAGAACATCGCGCCCTGCCCGGGCGCGGCTTCCGCCCACAGCCGGCCGCGATGGCGCAGGACGATACGCTGCGCCAGGGCCAGACCGATCCCGTGTCCCGGAAATCCTTCCTGCGGATGCAAGCGCTCGAACGCACGGAACAGCTTGCCCGCATATTTCATGTCGAAGCCGATGCCGTCGTCCTTGACGAAATACACCGTTTTGCCGTCGCGCGGCTCCGGCCGCACGCCGAATTCGATGCGCGCTTGGGTGCGGCCGCGGGTGAATTTCAGCGCGTTGTCCAGCAGGTGATGCAGCAGCACGCGCAGCAGGCGCACATCGCCCTCGGCGCGCACACCCTGCGCGATCACCCATTCCAGGCCTACACGCGGCGCGCCCGCCTGCAGTCCGGCGACCACCTCGCGCGCCAGCGCCGACAGGTCCACGACTTCGCGCTTGAATGCGTGCAGATCGGTCGCGCTCAATTTGAGCAACTCGTCCACGGTGTCCCCTAAGCGCTGGCTCGCGACGCGGATGCGGTCCAGATAGGCGCGTCCGGACTCGCCCAGCTGCTCGCCGTAATCCTTGCGCAGCTGGTAGGCCAAACCGTCGATGCCGCGCAGCGGCGCGCGCAGGTCGTGCGCCATACAATAGTTGAAGGACTCGATTTCCAGCCTGGTGGACTCCAACTCCTCCACCCTTAGCGAAAGCTGCCGGTTGAGCTCGCGCGTTTCACGCTCTGCGCGCTCGCGCGCCTCGTCCAAGGTGCGCTGGCGTTGTCGCGCGCGGCCATAGGCGAGCGCGCCTACCACGAACAGCAGGACCGGCAGCAGATAGACGTAGCGCACTTTTTCCCACCAGAAAGAAGCCGCGGCAAAAGCGAGCAAGGGCAGCATCGACTAGCCGCTGCCGCGGCTCCAATAGCGGATGTTCGAATGCGCGCGCAGCCACGGAATCCCCAAGATCCCACCATGCAACCGGTTGGCCCCGCTGCCAGGACACCAACACTCCATCGTGGTTGCACCAACGACTGATCGGCGACGGCCCCGTTTGCTGCGCTCAAATCAGGAGCAAGCTCCCAAGTGTGGGATAATAGCCGCAGCATTGACAGCGCGGCGCTGGACCAATGGCCTAGACCGAATGGTCTAACGCACGCACGCGTCAGGCGGTTAGACTGGGATGGGTGCGGTAATCGCGCCCGATTCCTGCCAGGCAGCCATTCGGAATCGCGATTTCTTTGGAAACGTCTCCAGATGTCCTGTGGCAAGCTGCTGATATGCGATGACCATCCGCCGATACGCGCGGCTGTGACCTACATCGCGAAAGAACTCAACAACAGCATCGAAATCCTTGAAGCCGGCAACGGCGCCGAGGCGCTGGCGCTGCTGGAACAATATCCGGGCATCGAGCTCGTCTTGCTGGATCTGCACATGCCCGGCATGAACGGTTTCGATCTGCTGTCGGAACTCAAGCTGAGATTTCCCTCCCTGCCCGTGGTGGTCCTGTCCTCCGATGAATCGCGCGCGACAGTGATAGACGCGCTCGAGCGCGGCGCCACCGGTTATATCTGCAAATCTTCGCCTACGGACCTGCTGGCCAAATTTCTCGAGCACGCGCTCAAGGGGAACATCGCCCTGCCTACCGCGATCGCAAGCAGCGCGAGCGCGGCACCGCCGAGCCTGGCCGAGCCCGCCGCGGCCGCGCGCGAAGGCGTGCCCGGCCTGGGGCTCTCGCCACGACAACTGGATGTGCTGTCCTGCCTGCTGCGCGGCATGTCGAACAAACAGATCTGCCGCGAACTCGGTTTGGCAGAGGGCACGGTCAAGAACCACGCCATCGCCATCTTTCGCGCGCTCAATGTCAGCAGCCGCGCGCAGGCCGTCATCGAAGCCAGCCGGCGCGGCCTGTCGGTGGGCGGCCGGCGCAGCTAACGCAGCCGATGCGCTGATCGCGGGGCGCCTGTCTTAGCTGGAAGCGGAACCGACGCTCACGCTCACCCGCGTCCCCTTTCCGGGTATCGATTCGATCTGCCAGCTGCCGCCGATGGCCTCGGCCCGCTCCTGCATCGACAGCAGCCCGAGACCGTGCGTTTTTGCGCCGGCGCCCTCCAGGTCGATGCCGACGCCGTTATCGGCGATGCTCAGCCGCAGCCGGTCGGAATCGGCATGGAATTCGATCGTGACAACGCTCGCCTGCGCGTGCTTGGCGCAATTGGTCAGCGCCTCCTGCGCGATGCGAAACAGCGCGATCTTTTTCTCCGCCGGCAGGCGCCGGCCCAGATTCGCCCCGTTCACCTCGACCGCAATCCCGGTGCTGCCCTCGAATTTGCGCGCGTATTCCTCCAGCGCCGAGCGCAGGTCGCGCTCCTCGAGCAGCAGCGGACGCAAATCGACCGTGAGGTCCTTGGCATTCGCCTTGGCCTCGTCGATGAGCCCGATCAACTCGGACATGCGCCGCCGCATGCCGGCGGCGTCGCCCGGCGGCAGCTGTTTCTGCAGCAGCGTCAGGTTGAGGCCGATGGCGGCCAGATTGGAGCACACGCCGTCGTGCAGCTCCGCCGCCAGCCGCCGGCGTTCGGCTTCCTGCGCCTCGCCCAGACGCCGCGCCATCCCCTGCAGACGCCGCGCCAGATTCAATGCCGCGGTCTCCGCCAGGCGGCGCTCCTTGACCTCGGCCTTCAGGGCATCGTTGGCTGCGCTGAGTTCGGTCGTGCGCTCGTGCACACGGCGCTCCAGGTCCTCGTTGAGTTTGCGGATTTTCTCCTCCGCCCGCCGGCGCTCGGTAATGTCCTCGCGCAGCGCAAAGAATCCGGTCACCTCGCCCGCCGCATTGCGATCCGGAATGTAGCGCAGCGAGCGCGTGCTGGCCTGCCCGTCGCCGTCGACGAAAGTACGCTCGTATTGCACTTCCTCGCCGGCCAGGGCACGCCTTATGTAAGGCTGCAGCACGGCATAAGTTGGTTCGCCCACGAATTCGCGCGCGCTGCGTCCTTGGTAGTCGGCACCGTAGCTTTCGCGGTAGAGGCGGTTGGCGAACGTCACGCGCTCTTCGCTGTCGATGTGCAGGATTGCGATGGGAAACGCGTCGAACAGTTCGCGCAGATGCGCTTCGTTGCGCCGCAGCGCCTCTTCGGCCCGCCTCGCCTCGGTGATGTCCGCCAGCACTCCGACCAGGCCGGCGACCCTGCCGCCGGCGTCGGTCATGCGCCGGCCGGTGATGCGCCCCCAGAATTCACTCTGATCGGCACGCACGTAGCGGCGCTCGCGATCCAGCTCGTCGACCGCGCTATGCAGCAGAGCGGACATCGACTGGCCTGCCTCCGCGCGCTCGTCCGCGCGCACATGCTCGAGGTAGGCGCTGCCGATCAGGCGCTGCAGGGGAACGCCGAACATATCCGCCATGCGCCGGTTGGCATGGGTAATTACCCCTTGCGCATCGACTTCGAAGATGGCGACGCTGGACGTGTCGTACACCAGCTGCAGGTGCGCGATCTTCTGCTGCAGCGCCTCCTCCGCCTGCTTGCGCTTGGAGATGTCCTGCGCGACGCCGACGTAGCGCGTCGCCGTCCCGCTTTCCGAGCGCACCGGAAAACCGCGGTCCCAGATCCAGCGCAGCGCCCCGTCGGGCAGGACGATGCGGTATTCGAAGTCGAAAGGAAGTCCGCCGCTTTTTGCCGCCTCCACTCCGGCCAGCACGCGCTCCCTATCCTGCGAATGTATGGCATCGGCGAAGGAACGCGGGTTCTCCATCAGCCTCTGGCGCGGACGTCCCCAGATGCGCTCGTACGCCGCGCTGATATAAAAGGTCTTCTCGGACTTGCTATCGGCCGACCAGACCACCTCGTCTATGGTTTCCGCAATTAGCCTGAGCCTTTCCTCGCTTTGGTGCAAATCCGCCTCGAGCCGGGCGCGGCCCTGCTCCGCCAGCAGCGTGTGACGCCGCCTCGAATCGAGCAGTTGCGCTACCGTCAGCAGCAAGACGGTGGCGAGCACGCCCGCCACCACATAGATCGCGCGCTGCGCGCGATACGGGGCCAATACCGTATCCAGCGCCTGCCCGACGAATACGGTCAGGGGATAGCCGGGAACGTTCTGGTAGCGATACAGGCGCTCGATACCGTCGGTCTTGGCCTTGCGGCGAAAGCCGCCTTCGGGCGCCGCGTCCGGGCTGAGCGCCGGCGAGTCTGCCAGGGAAATTTTAGCTACCCGGGCGAGATCCTGCGAACTCGCGACGATCTGTCCGTCGGCGCGCACCAGAGCGATGATCCGCCCATCGCCGAGTTGAATATTGTCGTAGATCTGCTCCAGACCCGGCGGCGGCACGAACAGCGCGAGCACGCCGGCAAAGCGCCCCTGCGCGTCAGGCAGCGCGCGCGTAAATTCGATCGTCCATTGCTTGAGCACCGGATCCAGCGCGGGCGCACCAATCTGCAGGTCACGACGGCCGAAATCCTTATGCGCTTTGAAATAGGACTGGTTCGATACGTCGACGCCGCGCAAACCGGGCGGGCTGCTGTAAGCGATGCGGCCGTCCGCGCCGACCACGATGACGCGGGCCACATGCTCGTGCCGCAGGTTCTCCTGCTCCTGCGCAACATGCGTGTCGAAAGACGCCAGGTTTTGGTGCCATTCCGAACGCAGATGCAGCAGCACCAGGTCGATGGCCCGCACCGACGCCGCTTCATGCTCGGCCAGACTGCGCGCGAGAATGTGCCCCTGCGCATCCGCCATGGTGACCGCTTCGCGCTTGGCCGCATGCAATGTGAACGCGATCGCCCCCCACAGCAGCACTACGGCGAGACCGGCGGCCGCAAAGAGCGGCAATCCGGTACGGCTGACGGCGTCGAGACGCATGTGCGGTTCTGCCCGGCAGCCGGGATTCCCGCTGCCGCGGTTATGGACGAATCGCCACCTTACCAGAGCCGCGCCTGCCAGGGGAAGACGCTGTCTGTCCGCGCTGCCTGCGCCCGGCCGCGCGCGGGGAAAATTCATCGCCGACGCACGGCCGCGGCCTGCCTGCGGGATTACAATTGGCGCTCGAGCGAAAGGATCAGCATGAAACTGGATTCCGACGATTTCCGCGTGCCGCCCGGAAAAAAGCTCAGCCTGAAGAAGTGGCCGACGCGGGTGCCGCCCGCCTACAAGTCGAAACAGCAGTATCAGCAGCTGCTCGCGCAACAGGTCGAGCAGCTCGCCGCGCTGCAGCGCCTGTTCTACGCCACCGACCGCTATGCCTTGCTGCTGATCTTCCAGGCGATGGACGCCGCCGGCAAGGACGGTGCGATCCGCCACGTGATGTCGGGCGTCAACCCGCAAGGCTGCCAGGTGTTCAGCTTCAAGCACCCCAGCGCGACCGAACTCGATCACGATTTTCTCTGGCGCACCACGCAGGCGCTGCCCGAGCGCGGCCGCATCGGCATCTTCAATCGCTCCTATTACGAAGAAGTGCTGATCGTGCGCGTGCATCCGGAAATCCTGCGCAGCCAGGGCTTGCCGGCGGAGCTGCTCGACGAGAAAGCCATCTGGCGCGAACGCTATCGCTCCATCGTCAACCTGGAAAAGCACCTGTATCGCAACGGTACGCGCGTGATCAAGTTCTTCCTGCATCTTTCCGAGGAAGAGCAGCGCAAGCGCTTTCTCGCGCGCATCGACGAACCGAACAAGAACTGGAAATTCAGCCTGGCGGACATAGAGGAGCGCAAATTCTGGAAACAGTACATGCAGGCCTACGAGGAATGCCTGAGCGCGACCAGCACGCGCACTGCGCCCTGGTATGCCGTGCCCGCGGACGACAAGGAAAACGCCAGGCTGATCATTTCAAAAATAGTGGTCGACACGCTCAAGGGCCTGCGCCTGGCCTACCCCGAGCTGAGCGCTGAGCGGCGGCGCGAATTGCAGGCAATCCGCAGACAGCTGGCGCAATAGGCACTATGCGGCTGTCCCTGCGCTTCGTCTTACCCCTGATGCTGGTTTTGGCGGGCATTGCCTATGCCGTCGCACCGCTGGTCGACCGCCTGACCCTGAGCTGGTTCGTGCACGACCTGGAAAGCCGCTCGTCGCTGATCGCCAACACCATCCAGGAACCGCTGCAGGAACTGCTGGCCGCCGGCAAGCGGGTCAAGATCCTGGAATTCTTCAACCGCCTCACCCAGGACGAACGGCTGTTCGCCGTAGGCTATTGCGCCACGCCGGCGAGCCGGGCCCTGGCCACGCGCTCGCTGCCGCCGGAGGTCCGCTGTTCCGACCTCCACCTGTGGGAAGGGACCAATCATCTGCTGCCCAGCGCGAAAGGGCCTTTGCACGTGACGGTGCGCCCGATGGTGAGCGAGGCGGCGCCGGAGGGCCGCCTGGTACTCGTGCACGACATGAGCTTCGTCACACGCCGCAGCGAGGAAACCAAGCGCTACTTGTTCTACCTGTTCATGGGCCTGGCGGCGGCGGTGTCGTTGGTCACGGTGGTCATCGCCCAGCTCTCCTGGCGCGGCTGGATGGCCGGCATGCGCTCCCTGCTGCGCGGCGAAGGGCTGCTGCGCCAGCCCAGAGGCGCCCAGCCGAGTCTGCCCGAATTCAAGCCCATTGCGCGCGACCTGCAGCGGCTGATCCGCGAGCTCGAATCGGACGCGCGCGCGCGTGACGAAGACCAGATCACCTGGACCGCGGAATCTCTGCGCGCGATTCTGCGCGGCGAATTGCGCGGCGAAGACATCATCGTGGTTTCCAATCGCGAACCTTACATCCACCAGCGCCGCGGAGATCGCATCGAGGCGCAGCGCCCCGCAAGCGGCCTAGTCACCGCGCTGGAGCCGATCATGCGCGCGTGCTCGGGCACCTGGGTCGCGCATGGCAGCGGTTCGGCCGACCGCGAGGTGGTCGACCGGCACGACCGCGTGTCGGTGCCGCCGGATAAACCCGCCTACCGCATCCGCCGCGTCTGGCTCACGGCAGAAGAGGAAGCCGGCTATTACTACGGCTTCGCCAACGAGGGCCTGTGGCCGCTGTGCCACATTGCGCATGTGCGGCCCACTTTCCGCTCCGGTGACTGGGCCCAGTACGTCGCAGTCAATCGCAAGTTCGCCCAGGCGGTGGCTAGCGAAGCCAAGACCAAAGCTCCCATCGTGCTGGTGCAGGATTATCATTTCGCGCTGCTGCCGAGCATGCTGCGCGAGGAACTGCCGGATGCGACCATCATCACCTTCTGGCACATTCCCTGGCCCAACCCGGAGTCCTTCGCCATCTGCCCCTGGCGCGACGAAGTGGTGGCGGGGCTGCTGGGCAGCAGCATTCTCGGCTTTCACACCCAGTTCCATTGCAACAATTTCGTCGATACGGTGGACCGTTTACTCGAGGCACGGGTCGACCGAGAGTCTTTCACCGTCTCCTTCGGCGGCAAGCTCACGGCCGTGCGCCGCTACCCGATCTCGATCGCCTGGCCGCCGGAGGCGGAGATGCTGCAAAAGAACGTGGCCGATTGCCGCAGCGCCGTCAGAGAGCAGAACGATCTCCCGCCGGAAGTCATGCTCGGCATCGGCGTCGACCGGCTCGATTACACCAAGGGTATCGTCGAGCGCTTCCGCGCGATCGAGCGCCTGCTGGAACTCAATCCGGAGTGGATCGGCCGTTTCAGCTTCGTGCAGATCGCCGCGCCGACGCGAGCGGGCATCGAGGAATACCAGCAGCACGAGGCGCAGGTGCGCGCCACGGCCACGCGCATCAACGGACGTTTCGCGCGCCGCGGGCCGCCGCCGATCGTGCTCAAGGTCGAGCACCACGAGCCGCGCGAGGTCTACGCGTATTTTCGCGCCGCCGATCTATGTTTCGTGAGCAGTCTGCACGACGGCATGAATCTGGTGGCCAAGGAGTTCGTCGCGGCGCGCGACGACGAGCGCGGCGTGCTGATCCTGTCCCAATTCACCGGCGCCGCACGCGAATTGCCCGAGGCCTTGATCGTGAATCCCTACGACGCGGATCAGTGCGCCGCCGCGCTGCATCTGGCGCTGACGATGCCGGCGGCGGAACAGCGCGACCGCATGCGCCTGATGCGCGGCCTCGTGGCCGAGTTCAACGTTTTCCGCTGGGCCGGCCGCATGCTGCTCGACGCAGCGGCGATGCGCCGGCGCGGCCGCCTGATCGGCAGGAGCGGGGGCGTGGAGACTTGAGCGTGCAGCGTACACCGCCGCCTCCGGCGCCGCGGCCCGATTGGGCTTATTTCCTCGACGTGGACGGGACCCTGATCGACATCGCCGACACGCCGGATGCCGTGCACGTCGACGCGGCGCTGCTGGACCTGATCGCTCGCCTGCACCGGGCGAGCGGCGGCGCCGTGGCGCTGGTCAGCGGCCGCGCTGTGGCCGACCTGCAGCGGCGCCTGGGCAAGCTGCGCCTGCCTCTGGCCGGCCAGCACGGTCTGGAACGCCGCGATGCCGCAGGCAAGCTGCACCTGCAGCGCACGCTGCCCGCGAGCAAGCGCGCGATCAAGGCGGCGTTGGCGCCGGCGCTCGCGCGCCACCCCGGCCTGCTGCTCGAGGACAAGGGGCTGGCGCTGGCGCTGCACTATCGCCTCGCGCCGCATCTGGCGGCCTATGCACAGCGTCTGATGGCGCGGCTCGCCGCCGCTACCGGCCCGGGGCTCGAACTGCAGCGCGGCAAGCGCGTGGCGGAGCTCAAACCGGCCGGCGTGGACAAAGGCACCGCAGTGACCGCGTATCTGGCCGAAGCCCCGTTCAAAGACAGACGGCCGGTATTCATCGGCGACGATCTCAACGACGAGCACGCCTTCGCCGAGGTAAACCGTCGCGGCGGCGTATCGATCAAAGTCGGCCGCGGCGCGAGCTGCGCGCGCTGCCGCCTGCGCGACGTCGCTGCAGTAAGGACTTGGCTGATGGCCGCGCTCGAAGTCGGGAATGAAGCGCCTTGCTTCATCGCAGCCAAATAGCGCGGCCAGCGTCAGGGCTTTGCCGGGTTGCGCGCCGCGGGCATCGTCGGTACAGTGCGCAGGGGCCGTCGGCGGCATCGGCGGCAGACGGCGAACGACCGGATCAAGGTGACACGAGGGGACGCGTCCCCTCGTTTTGTTTGTTCCGCTAACACCGCACTTGCGCTGCGCGGCATGGAGACATTCAGCAACATGCGAGCTATTGCATTTGCACGACTGGGAGGCCTCCGGCGTACCGCGGCTCTGGGCTCCCTGTGCCTGACGCTCGCCGGCTGCGCCGCGGTGGGGCCGAATTACCAGGCGCCCGCGGCGCCGCAAGCGCCACGCTATACCGAAGCGCCGCTTGCAGCGCAGACCGCGAGCGCAGCCAGCGCTTACGGCGCGGCACAACGCTATGCGCCGGGCGCTGCAATTCCGGCCGACTGGTGGGAGCTGTTCCGCTCCGAGGCCCTGGGCAAGCTGGTGCGCACGGCGATCGCAGACAGCCCGACGCTGGATGCGGCCAGGGCCGCGCTCACCCAGGCGCAGGAAAACCTGAACGCGGAATATTCGGTGCTCTATCCCGGCGTCGACGCTGGCGCCGGCGTCCGGCGCCAGCGCACCACCGGCGCAAGTGCCGGCCTGCCGAACGCACCGCCGAATCTGTTCACGCTGTACAACGCCTCGGTCGGCGTGTCCTACGCGCTCGATCTCGCCGGCGGCGCCCGGCGCGAACTCGAGGCGCTGCTCGCGCAAATCGATTACCAGCGGCTGCAGCTCGAGGCGGCCTATCTCGCGCTCACCGGCAATGTCGTCACCGCTGCGGTGCAGGAGGCGTCGCTGCGCGCTCAGATACAGGCGACGCGCGCAGTCGCACACTCGCAGGAAGAGATCCTGCGCGTGGTGCAGAAGCAATTCGAACTCGGCGCCGTAACTCGCGCTGAAGTGCTGGCGCAGCGTGCCCAGTTGGCGCAGCTGCGCACTGCGCTGCCGCCGCTGGAAAAAGCGCTGGCGCAGACGCGCAATGCGCTCGCCGCGCTGATCGGCCGTTATCCTGCCGATGCGGGCTTGCCTGAGTCCGAACTCGCGCAGATGAGCCTGCCGCAGGAACTGCCGCTGAGCCTGCCGTCGGAGCTCGCGCGCCAGCGGCCTGACGTACGTGCCGCCGAAGCGCTGCTGCACCGCGCGAGCGCGGAAATCGGCGTCGCCGAGGCGGCAAAGTACCCCCAGCTCACGCTGAGCGCGACCTACGGTTCGGCGGCGACGAGAACCGGGGACCTGTTCAGCGGCGCAACCAACACCTGGAATCTGGGCGCGGCCCTGTTGCAGCCGATTTTCCATGCGGGCAAGCTCGAGGCACAGCGGCGCGCTGCGGTCGCCGCCTACGATCAGGCGCTCGCGCAATACCGGCAGACGGTCCTCACGGCGCTGCGCAATGTCGCCGATGTGCTCGAAGCGCTCGACGGCGATGCGCGCACGCTCAAGGCACAGGCCGAGGCCGAGGCCAGCGCGCGCGAAAGCCTCGCGCTGGCGCGAGCGCAATTCGAACTCGGCGCGACGAGCTATCTCGCGCTGCTCAACGCGGAGCGCCAGGCGCAGCAGGCGAAGATCGGCCTGGTACAGGCTCAGGCGGCACGCTTTGCCGATACCGCCGCGCTGTACCAGGCTCTGGGCGGCGGCTGGTGGCAACGCAAGGCGAACATCGAGAAAGGGAGCATGCAACGATGATTAGGCGCATGGTGGTGATGCTGGTGCTCACCGGTGTCGTTTTCGGAGGCATTTTCGGTTTTCAGGCATTCAAGTCGAAGATGATCCGCAAATACATGAGCGCCGGGCAGCCTGCGCAGACGGTGTCGACCACCAAGGTCCGGTACGAGCAATGGCAGACGCAGGAGCGCGCCGTGGGCACGCTGCGCGCGGTGCGCGGCGCCGACCTCGCGCCCGAGGTCGCCGGCATCGTGCAGGCGATCCGCTTCCAATCGGGCGACAGCGTAAAGGCGGGCACGCCGCTGGTGCAGCTCAACGCCAACGCCGATACGGCCAGACTCAAGTCGCTCGAGGCGGCGGCGGCGCTCGCCGCGAGCACTTACCGGCGCGATGCGGAGCAATTCAAGGTGAATGCCGTGAGCCAGGCAACGCTCGATGCCGATGCCGCCGCCGCGAAGAGCACGCAGGCGCAGGTCGAGGAACAGCAGGCGCTGGTCGCGAAGAAGCTGATCCGCGCGCCTTTCGACGGCCGCGCCGGCATCCGCGCAGTGGACCTGGGCCAGTACCTGAGTCCGGGCACGAAGATCGTGACGCTGCAGGCGCTGGATCCGGTGTTCGCCGACTTCCTCGTGCCGCAGGCTGCGCTCCCGCATTACCGCGTCGGGCAGAAAGTCGTCGTCGTGAGCGACAGCTTTCCCGGTGAGCGCTTCGAAGGCCGTGTCGCCGCGCTCGATTCGAAGGTGGACCCGGCAACGCGCAACGTCAAGGTGCGCGCCACGGTGCGCAATCCGAAGCAGCGCTTGCTGCCGGGCATGTTCGCGACGGTGCAGACCGACCTGGGCGGGCCGCAGCGCCTGCTCACGCTGCCGCAGACGGCGATTTCGTTCAACCCCTACGGCAATACCGTTTTCGTGCTCGAGGAGAAAAAGGCCGCCGACGGCAAGACGGAACTGCTGGCGCAGCAGAAATTCGTCACCACCGGCGCGACGCGCGGCGACCAGGTGGCCGTGCTCTCCGGCTTGAAGGAGGGCGAGACGGTGGTGACTTCGGGGCAGATCAAGCTGCGCAGCGGCGCGCCGGTGGTCATCAATAACGACATCCAGCCCACGAACGACGCGGCGCCGCGCCCCGTGGACGAGTGACGGCGCGGCGATGAAATTCACCGATATCTTCATCCACCGGCCGGTGCTCGCCAGCGTGGTGAGCCTGATGCTGCTGGTGATCGGGCTGCGCTCGGTACAGCTGCTGCCGGTATTGCAATACCCGCGCACGCAGAACGCGGTGGTCACGGTGCAGACCGTCTATACCGGCGCCGACGCCAATCTCGTGGCCGGGTTCATCACCACGCCGCTGGAGAATTCGATCGCGCAGGCGAACGGCATCGATTACATGACCTCGCAGAGCACGCCCAATGTCAGCACGATCACCGCGAACCTGCGGCTGAATTACGACCACGACAAGGCGCTCACCGAAATCAACACCAAGGTGAATGCGGTGCTCAATCAGCTGCCGCAGGGCTCGCAGCAGCCCACGCTCAGCGTCAAGGTCGGGCAGACCATAGACGCGATGTACATCGGCTTCGCCAGTGACGAGCTGCCGCCGAACAAGATCACCGATTACCTGGTGCGCGCGGTGCAGCCGAAGCTGCAGGCGGTGGAGGGCGTGCAGACGGCGGAGATCCTCGGCGCCAAGCTGTTCGCGCTGCGCGCCTGGCTCGACCCGGTCAAACTGGCCGCCTACGGGCTCACCGCCACAGACGTGCGCGCCGCGCTCGCCGCGAACGACTTCCTCTCGGCGGTCGGCACGACCAAGGGTCAGATGGTGCAGCAGATTCTGACCGCGACCACCGGTCTGCATTCGGTCGAAGAATTCCGCAACATGGTGGTGAAGCAGCAGGACGGCGCCGTGGTGCGCCTCGCCGACGTAGCCAATGTCACGCTCGGTGCCGAAGACTACGAATCTGCTGTCCAATTCGACGGCAAGAAGGCCGTCTATATCGGCATCCAGGTGGCGCCCGCCGCCAACCTGCTCGAGGTGGTCGCGCGCGTACGCGACGCCTTCCCCGGCATCCAGTCGCAGCTGCCGCGCGGCCTGGACGGAAAGATCGTCTACGACTCGACCAAGTTCGTCAACAGCTCCATCGTCGAGGTGGTAAAGACGCTGGCGGAAGCGCTGCTGATCGTGACGCTGGTGGTATACGCATTTCTCGGCTCGGTGCGCTCGGTCGCAATTCCGACGATCGCGATCCCGCTGTCGCTCATCGGCACTTTCGGCGTCATGCTCGCTGCCGGCTTCTCCATCAACCTGCTCACGCTGCTCGCGCTGGTGCTCGCGATCGGCCTGGTCGTGGACGACGCGATCATCGTGGTGGAGAACGTCAACCGCCACCTCGAGGACGGCATGGCGCCGCTGCCGGCGGCGCTCGCCGCCGCGCGCGAACTTGCCAATCCGATCATCGCGATGACCGTGGTGCTGGTCGCGGTATACGTGCCGATCGGCTTCCTCGGCGGGCTCACCGGCGCGCTGTTTACCGAGTTCGCGTTCACGCTGGTCGGCGCGGTGACGATTTCCGCGGTGGTCGCGCTGACGCTGTCGCCGATGATGTGCTCGCGCCTGCTCAAATCCCACGACCCGGCGGAGCACGGCCTGGAGGCGCGCCTGGTGCTGTTCCTCGACCGCAGGTTCGAAGCGCTGCACCAGCGCTACGAGCGGCTGCTGCACGGCACGCTGAACTACGTTGCGGTGACCGCGGTGTTCGCGCTGATCGTCCTGGGCAGCATCTATTTTCTCTACACCGGGGCGAAGTCGGAGCTCGCGCCGCAGGAGGACCAGGGCATCATCATCACAGTTTCCAGCGCAGCTCCGGATGCGACGCTCGAGCAGCGCCAGCTGTACTCGCACGCCGTGTTCAACACGTTCAAACGCTTCACCGAGACCGACCACGTGTTCCAGTTCGACGTGCCCGGCCAGTCGGTCGCAGGCCAGGTGCTCAAGCCCTGGGACGAGCGCGCGAAAACCGCGACGCAGCTGCAACCCGAGGTGCAGGGGGCGCTCGCGCGCATCGCCGGGGTGCGCGTCGTCGCTTTCCAGCCCGCGCCGCTGCCCGGCGCCTTCGGCCTGCCAATCCAGTTCGTGATCCAGACCACAGAGCCGTTCGAGCGCCTGAACGAGGTGGCCGACGCGTTCCTGCAGGAGGCGCAGAAAAGCGGCATGTTCATGTTCGTGGACAAGGACCTGCGCTACGACCTGCCGCAGTCGAAAATCGTCATCGATCGCGAGCTCGCGGCGCAGCTCGGGCTGCAGATGAACGACATCGGCAATGCGCTCGGCTCCATGCTCGGCGGCGGCTACGTCAACTATTTCAGCCTCTACGGCCGCTCCTACAAGGTGATTCCGCAGGTGCAGCAGGCCGAGCGCCTGAATCCGGCGCAACTCACCGGCTATTACCTGCGCAGCGCGAGCGGCGACATGGTGCCGCTGTCGACTGTCGCACACATCGAGACCGTCACCGTGCCGCAGTCGGTGAACCATTTCCAGCAGCTCAACGGCGCGACCGTTTCCGGTGTGCCGTTCCCCGGCGTGACCCAGGGCGAGGCACTGCGCTATCTGCAGGATCTCGCCGCGCGCACGCTGCCGCAGGGTTATACCGTCGACTATTCCGGCCAGTCGCGCCAGTTCATGCAGGAATCGAGCGCCCTCGTCGTGACCTTCTTCTTCGCGCTGATCATCATTTTCCTCACGCTCGCGGCGCTGTTCGAGAGCTTCCGCGATCCGACCATCATCCTGGTGTCGGTGCCGATGTCGATCTGCGGCGCGCTGATATTCATCGCGCTCGGAGTCGGCGGCGCGAGCCTGAACATCTACACCGAAGTCGGACTGGTGACGCTGATCGGCCTGATCAGCAAGCACGGCATCCTGATCGTCGAGTTCGCGAACAAACTACAGCTGCAGGGCCTGTCCAAGCGCGAGGCGATCGAACACGCCGCGGGCATCCGGCTGCGGCCCATCCTGATGACCACTGCGGCCATGGTGCTCGGCGTGCTGCCGCTCATCACCGCGAGCGGCGCCGGCGCGATCAGCCGCTTCGACATGGGCCTCGTGATCGCCACCGGCATCGCCATCGGCACGCTGTTTACGCTGTTCGTGGTGCCGGCGATGTACCTGCTGCTTGCCACCGACCATGCGCGCAATGCCGCCGCAGAACCCGCCGCGGCGCCCGCGGCCGAGGGCTGAACGCAGCCGCAAGGAAAGCACGAAATGAAAAGGGCCAGAGAAATTCTGGCCCTTGCGACTTGGTGGAGTGGAGGAGGATCGAACTCCCGACCTCCGCATTGCGAACGCGGCGCTCTCCCAGCTGAGCTACCACCCCGTGGAGCGCGGATTTTAGCCTGATTTCCGCCCGGCGACAATGCGCCGGTTGTTGCCGACGGCGGCGGGGCGATATCATGCACCCATATTCGACTTACCCCTACCCGGAGCACGCATGCAGATCAATCCGCCGTTCGGCTACAAGGAAATCGTACCGCTGTACAAGAACAACAAGGTCAGGCTGCCTGCGCCGGGCACGCTGCCCGAATTCTGCAGGCAGCTCAACGCGATACCGGTCAGTTACAGCGAGTTTTCGGTGGCCTGCCGCGACTACCCGCTGGTATTTACCAGCGGCGACAACGGCCAGAGCTATGCGCCGGTGGCGGTGCTGGGCCTGGCCAACGGCGAGAATCTGTTCCTCGCCCGCGGCGCCTGGGATCCGGGCGTCTACCTGCCCGCTTACGTGCGGCGCCACCCGTTTTGCATGGCGCGGGTGAATCTGGATCAGGTGGAGCAGGCCGACCGCCTGATCTGCGTCGAGAAGGAGTTTCTCGACGACCAGGGCGAAACCATGTTCGACGCCGACGGCGAAGCCCTGCCGAAATGGCAGCCGATTGAAAAGCTGCTGCGGGAATACGAGGCCGACCTGGAGCGCAGCCGCGAGATGTCCGCGATCCTGTCCGATTATGGGCTGCTGGAGCCGTTTGCGATGCAGGCGAAGACCCATGCCGGCGAAGCGATGAACCTCACCGGCATGCATCGCGTGGACGAGAAGAAACTGGAGTTTCTCAACGCCAGTCAGTTGAAGAACCTGGTCAAGAAGGGCGTGATGGGGCGCATTTACGCCCACCTGATTTCGCTGGACAACTTTGCCCGCCTGCTCGATCGGCGCGCAGGCAAAGCCGCGGCGGGCTAGGTACCCGAGGACGCGCGCAAGAGCCGGTCGTTCACGCCCTGCCACTCCGGCGCCGCGGGCGGCGCCTCGACCAGGATCAGATCGCAGCCCAATGCGTCGAGCCGGCGCAGGCTGGCGTAAAGTTCGTGCGCATAGCCTGCCACGGCGCGCGGCGCCGCCTGCCATTGCACATCGCGTAATCCGGGCGGCGCCTCGGTGCGCGCCAGCACCGCGAGCTTTTTCCCGCGCAGCGCTGCCAGCCGGGCCGGCAATTCCGCCGCGCTCACAAGGTGCAGCGGCGTGCGCGGCGCGTAATGGCTGTCCAATGCGCCGGGCGCACGCGGCGCGGCCGCATCGGGCGCGCCCACTTCCGCGCCCGTCATGGCTGCAATCTGCGCCGGCGTGATCTGCCCCGGGCGCAGCAGCACCGGCCGACCGCGCGACAGGTCGACGATGGTGGACTCGATGCCGACTTCGCATTCGCCGCCGTCGAGCACCCAGTCGACTGCCGCACCGAGCTCGGCGCGCACATGCTCGGCCGTGGTCGGGCTGATGCGGCCGAATTTATTGGCCGAGGGTGCGGCCACGCCGCTGTAGCGGCGCCCGCCCGCTGCGCGGGCGAACGCGCGCAACAGCGCAAGCGCGACCGGATGCCCCGGAATGCGCAAGCCCACCGTATCCTGCCCGCCGGTGACGCAATCGGGCACGCCTGCTGCGCGCTTCAACACCAGCGTGAGCGGACCGGGCCAGAACGCCGCGGCGAGCTGTTGCGCGGCTGGCGGAATTTGGGCCGCCCACAGCGGCAGCTGCGCGACGTCGGCCAGATGCACGATCAGCGGATGGTCCTGCGGCCGGCCCTTGGCGGCGAAGATCTTCGCCACTGCCGCGGGATTGGCGGCGTCGGCGCCGAGGCCATAGACGGTTTCGGTGGGAAAAGCGACCAGGCCGCCCGATCGCAGGATCGCGGCGGCGCGCTCGATCTCGGCGGAGTCGGGAGTGGAAGGCATCGGTGGTCAGCCTCCCTCGCCCCCGTTCGGGGGAGAGGGGAGCGTCAGGAAGTCAGCAGCCGCAGCGCTTCGCGGTACTTCTCGGCGGTCTTGGCGATGATGTCGGCCGGCAGACGCGGCGCCGGGGCCTTCTTGTTCCAGGGCTGCGTCTCCAGCCAGTCGCGCACGAACTGCTTGTCGAACGAGGGCGGGCTCATGCCGACTTTGTATTCGGCCATCGGCCAGAAGCGCGAGGAATCCGAAGTCAGGATTTCATCGATCAGGTAGATCTTGCCCTGGGCATCGGTGCCGAACTCGAACTTGGTGTCGGCGATGATGATGCCGCGCGTGGCGGCATATTCCGCCGCATGGGTGTAGAGCGAAATCGCCGCGTCGCGCACCTGGCGCGCCGCTTCCTTGCCCACGCGCTGCTCGGCCTGGGCAAACGAGATGTTCTCGTCGTGATGCCCCGCCGGCGCCTTGGTCGAGGGCGTGAACAGGGTCTGCGGCAGCTTCTGGGCTTCGCGCAGGCCCGCGGGCAGCGCGATGCCGCAGAGCGAGCCGGTCTGCTGGTAATCCTTCCAGCCCGAGCCGATGATATAGCCGCGCACGATGGCCTCGATCGCCATCGGCTTGAATTTTTTCACCACCATCGCACGCCCGCGCACCTGCGCGCGCTCGGCCTCGCCGCTCACCACCGATTCCGGATCGATCCCGGTCATGTGGTTGGGCACCAGATGGCCGAGCTTGCCGAACCAGAAATTGGACAGGGCCGTGAGGACTTCGCCCTTGCCCGGGATCGGGTCGTCGAGGATCACGTCGAAGGCGGACAGGCGATCGGTCTGGATCACCAGCAGCTTGTCCTCGCCCACGGCGTAGATGTCGCGCACCTTGCCGCGATGCAGGAAAGGCAGGCTCTTGATATCGGTCGTCAGCAGTGTGGTCATGTCATAGTTCCGGTAGTTTTGCGTTCTTCACGTTTTCGGCCTGCTTCGCGCGGAACGCGGCAAGCTTGGCCGCCAGCGCAGCGTCCGCGGCCGCGAGCATGGCGACGACGAACAGACCGGCATTGGCCGCGCCGGCCTCGCCGATGGCGAACGTCGCGACCGGTATGCCCTTGGGCATTTGCACCATCGACAGCAGCGAATCGAGACCCTTGAGGTATTTCGACGGGATCGGTACGCCCAGCACCGGCAGCAGCGTCTGCGCCGCGACCACGCCCGCGAGATGCGCGGCGCCGCCCGCACCGGCGATGAACGCCTTGCAGCCGCGCCGCTGCATGCCCTTGATCCAGGCCTCGAGTTCGGCCGGCGTGCGGTGCGCCGACAGCGCTCTCGCTTCGTAGGCGATGCCGAAACCCTTGAGTTGCTGCGCCGCTTCTTTCATCACGTCCCAGTCGGACGTGCTGCCCATGACTATGCCAACTGTGCTCATAATTGGAGATTCCTTCCTATTTGACGACCTGGGCGAGTTCGCCCTTGCTGTAGCGCTGCGCCATGGATTCCAGCGGCAGCGGCCTGATTTTGGATGCCATGCCGGCGCAGCCGAACTGCTCATAGCGCTGCTTGCACAGCGCCTTGGCGGCGGCGCGCGCGGGCTTGAGGAAGTCGCGCGGGTCGAACGCGCTCTTGTTCTCGTTCATGTACTTGCGGATGGCCGCAGTCATCGCCAGGCGTATGTCGGTGTCGATGTTGATCTTGCGCACGCCGTGCTTGATGCCTTCCTGGATTTCCTCCACCGGCACGCCGTAGGTCTCCTTCATCTCGCCGCCGTTGGCGCGGATGATCGCGAGCAGGTCCTGCGGCACCGAGGAAGAGCCGTGCATCACCAGATGCGTGTTCGGAATGCGACGGTTGATCTGCTTGATGCGCTCGATCGCGAGGATATCGCCGGTCGGCTTGCGCGTGAACTTGTAGGCGCCGTGCGAAGTGCCGATCGCGATCGCGAGCGCATCGAGCTGGGTCTTCTTGACGAAGTCGGCGGCCTGGTCCGGATCGGTGAGCAGCATTTCGCGCGTCATCGTGCCTTCGGCGCCGTGGCCGTCCTCCTTGTCGCCCTTCATCGTCTCGAGCGAACCGAGGCAGCCGAGCTCGCCCTCTACCGTCACGCCGATGCGGTGCGCTGCGGCGACGACCTTGCTCGTCACATCGACGTTGTAGTCGTAATCGGCGATGGTCTTGCCGTCGTCGCGCAGGCTGCCGTCCATCATCACGCTGGAAAAGCCGAGCTTCATCGCCGACTCGCACACCGCCGGCGACTGGCCGTGGTCCTGGTGCATGACGATAGGCACTTTGGGATAGGTCTCGATCGCCGCCTGGATCAGATGCTTGAGAAAGGTTTCGCCCGCATATTTGCGCGCCCCGGCCGAGGCTTGCATGATGACCGGGCTGTCGGTCTCGCTGGCGGCCTCCATGATGGCCTGCACCTGCTCCAGGTTGTTGACATTGAACGCAGGCAGGCCGTAGCCGTTCTCGGCGGCATGGTCCAGCAGCTGGCGCATGGAAACGATGGGCATGATCAATACTCCTCGAACTGGCTTGAAAATTGGCCGGGGGCGCGCCCCGGGGTCCGCCGCAGCCGCGGCTGGAGCAACAGGGTCTATTTTACCTGAGACCGCGGCTGACGATTGGCGGGCCGGGGCTTCAGGAGCGCCGGTTCTCGCCTACGCGCACGATTTTCATCGTATTCGTGCCGCCGGCCTTGCCTATGGGCTCGCCGATGGTGAGCACGATCAGGTCGCCCTTGTCTACCAGGCCTGCGCGCAGCAGCACGTTCTCCGCCTCCTCCAGCAGCTCCTCGCGGTCGCTGCCGCCATAGTTCACCATCTGCGGATAGGTGTCGCGCAGCAGCGCGCAGCGATAGCGCGTGGAGGTGCGCGTGGTCAGCGCGTAGATCGGCACGCCGCAGTTCAGGCGCGACATCCACAGCGCGGTCGAGCCCGATTCGGTCAGCGCGGCAATGGCCTTGACCTTCAGGTGGAAGGCGGTGAACAGCGCCGCCATCGCGATCGACTGGTCGACGCGGGTGAACACGCGGTCGAGGAAATCCCGGTCGAGCGTGACCGGCGCCGAATTTTCCGCCTCGACGCAGATGCGGCTCATCGACGCCACGGTATCGACCGGATAGGCGCCGCTCGCGGTCTCGGCCGAGAGCATGACCGCGTCGGTGCCGTCGAGCACGGCGTTGGCGACATCGGACACCTCGGCGCGCGTGGGCACCGGGCTCGCGATCATTGATTCCATCATTTGCGTCGCCGTGATGGTGAGCTTGTTGTGTTCGCGCGCCATCCGGATCATGCGCTTTTGCAGCGCCGGCACCGAGGCGTCGCCGACTTCGACCGCGAGATCGCCGCGCGCCACCATGATGCCGTCGCAAGCCGACATGATGTCCTCCAGCGCCCCGGGCTCGACCGCTTCGGCGCGCTCGATCTTGGCGATCAGAAAAGCTTCGCCGCCGGCGGCGCGCAGCAGCTGGCGCGCCATGTACATGTCGGCGCTCGACTTGGGAAAAGACACGGCGAGAAAATCCACCTTGATCGCCGCCGCGGTGCGGATGTCCTCCATGTCCTTGCTCGTGAGCGCCGCCGCGGTCAGGCCGCCGCCGCGGCGATTGATGCCCTTGTTGTTCGACAGCACGCCGCCGTGGACCACGCGGCAATGCACTGCGTTGCCTGCGACCCGCTCCACTTCGAATTCGATGCGCCCGTCGTCGAGCAGCAGCACGTCGCCCGCGCTCACGTCGTGCGGCAGTTCCTTGTAATCCAGGCCGACGCGCCGCTCATCGCCGAGTTCGCAGTCGGCGTCGAGGATGAACGCATCGCCCGGCTTCAGCGTGACCTTGCCGTCCTTGAACTTGCCGACCCGGATTTTCGGGCCCTGCAGATCGCCCATGATGCCTACGGTGCGGCCGGTCTTGCGGCAGATCTCGCGCACCAGCGCGGCGCGCTGCAGGTGATCCTCGTGCGTACCGTGGGAAAAATTCAGGCGCACCACGTCCACGCCCGCAACAAACATGCGCTCCAGAATTTCGGGGTCGCTCGATGCGGGACCGAGCGTCGCAACGATCTTGGTGCTGCGAATCATCTTGGAGAAGTCCTTTTTATTTTACGCGGGAGTGCGGCGCAAGCGTAAGTGCGCAATGAGTTTAGCACCCCCTGGTGACACTTTGTATCGCGCGGCTCCGGGCCGCGCGCAGCGCAAATCCGCCTATTTGCAGCGCAAGTTTGCGCTGGGCAGCGGCAGCGGCTGGCTGCAGTCGCGCTCGGCGATGGCGCGGTCCGCGGCGAGCGGCGGCGGCTTGCGCCCATCGGGGCCATAGCGCCAGCTCAGATAATCGTCCTCGACGCCGGCGGCGAAGGCGCCGATGAACAGCAGGCTGAAATACGCGTTCGCATTGACTTCGGCGTGCATCGCCGCCGCACTGTAGGAGGTGCCCGGCGCCGGCGCGCTGGCGCGCAGCGGTGAACTACCGCTGCGCAGCCCGATAGTGGTGCCGGCGCAGGCGGCAAGCAGGGCGCAAGCGAGCAAGGCGGCGATCGCAGCTCTGGGTTTCATGCCTGGATTCTAGACCGCCGTAGCACAGGCGACAAACCGCGGCCGCACGCTATGCGCCAGCATGGCTGGTCGTGCATGCCGCAACTTGGTGCAGCTGCACGCTTTGCTGCACCAACTACGACCGCTGGCGCGACGCCGGCGGCGATCGACTGCTGCCTCGCGGTCGCCGACGAAATGGACGTGCAGGTGGCGATCCACACCGACACCTTGAACGAATCGGGTTTCGTCGAGGCTACGATCGCCGCATTCAAGGGCCGCACCATCCACACCTATCACACCGAGGGCGCAGGCGGCGGCCACGCGCCGGACATCATCTGCGTCTGCGGCGAGGCCAACCTGCTGCCCTCCTCCACCAACCCGACGCGGCCCTATACCGTGAACACCATCGACGAGCATCTGGATATGCTCGTGGTGTGCCACCACCTCGATGCCGCGATCGCCGAGGACGTGGCCTTCGCTGAATCGCGCATTCGGCGCGAGACCATCGCTGCCGAGGACATCCTGCACGACCTCGGCGCATTCAGCATGCTGTCCTCGGACTCGCAGGCGAGGGGCCGCGTAGGCGAAGTGATCATCCGCACCTGGCAGACCGCGCACAAAATGAAAGTGCAGCGCGGCGCGCTGGCCGGGGACGAATCGGGCAACGACAATTTCCGCGTGAAGCGCTACATCGCCAAGTACACCATCAATCCGGCGCTCACCCATGGCATCGCGCATGTGGTCGGCTCGATCGAGCCGGGCAAGCTCGCCGACCTGGTGCTGTGGAAACCCGCGTTCTTCGGCGTCAAGCCGACGCTGATCCTCAAAAGCGGCATGATCGCTGCCGCGGCCATGGGCGATGCGAACGCGTCGATACCGACGCCGCAGCCGGTGCATTACCGTCCCATGTTCGGCGCCTTCGGCGGCGCGCTCGCGACCTCGGTCACCTTCGTGTCGCAGGCCGCGCTGAAAAACCCCAAGATCGCCTCGCTGGGACTGAAGAAATCCCTGGTTACTGTGCGCAACACGCGCAAGCTCGGCAAGCAGAACATGATCCACAATCAATACATGCCGAAGATCGAAGTCGATCCGGAGACCTACCAGGTCAAGGCCGACGGCAAGCTGCTCATGTGCGAGCCGCCGAAAGTGCTGCCGATGGCGCAGCGCTATTTCCTGTTTTAAAAGCTCAGACAAGAATAACGATGCCAAACAATTGTCATCCCGAGCGCAGCGAGGGATCTGCTTTTGAAGTAACAAAACAGAAGCAGATTCCTCAGCCTTTGGCTTCGGAATGACAGGTAGTCTTTATTGAACCGCTTCCAAGTGAATTTTAGATGTCGACCTTGATCGGACGATGCGAACCCATTGAGCATCCCTACGGCGAGCTGCTGCTACCCTTCGATCTGCGCATCAGGAGCCGGCTGCGCACGCGCCTCGTCTCGGGCGAGGAAGCCGCACTCAGGACCGAACGCGGCGCGGTCCTGCGCGGCGGCGACTGCCTGATGAGCGAAGATGGACGGGTGGTGCGCGTTGCGGCCATCCCGGAGAACGTGATGCACATCGTCTGCGCCAACCCATTCGAACTCACTCGCGCCGCCTACCACCTCGGCAACCGCCACGTGCCGGTGGAGATCGGCGACGCCTATCTGCGCATCGCCGCCGACCGCGTGCTCGGCGATATGCTGCTCGGGCTGGGTGCGAAAGTCGAGGCGCTGGAGGCGCCGTTCGAACCGGAATCCGGCGCCTACGGCGGCGGCCACGGGCATCATGACGAAGCCGGGCATGGCGGCACGATTCACCAGTATGAGAAGAAGGAATAGGAAAATCTATCCGAGCACGAATCGTCGTGTGCGAGTGTCCGCCAACGCAGGTATCCAGCACTCTAAACTGGAACAAAGCGTGTAGCTGTCGAAATCTTGAGCTGAAGTGCTTGAATAATCTGTTCTAGGTCAACCCGTGCCTCGGCTTGAAGGCCAAGGCAAAGCCCGATACCGTCTGCGTCGGTACTCAGGCGGGAGTCCATCGCCAACTTGTAAGAGCGGTCGCCTTGTAAATCCATTCGGTAGGCGTGCACATGCATTGAGTCGCCAATACTGGCCGGGTTGCGCAGGTGGTCGAAGTTGAATTCTCGGCTCATGTAATTCAGCAACTTGTCTTGAACGACTAATACCAATTTTTTGTGAACGTGTTCAAAGGTCTGAATCTTGTGGTGCATCTGCACCAGAATTGTCTTAGCCGTCATTTTCCAGTTCATGCCAAAGGAAGTGTCCGACTTTTCCCCATTGTCGCGGCGGGGGACGCCCAACTTTTTCAGCAATCGTTGACGTTCAGGCCACACGGTACCCGTGGTGTCGAGCGTCTGAAGCTCAATGCCGACAAAATCCTTTACCTTGCCTGCCTTCACTGACACAAGGAAATAATCGACGCTGCCGCCGGGGACAGAAACCTCAGAAACGATGTGCAACTCGTTTCCGGGTTCGTGCGTGGTCAACAGGTGGAAGCAGTCTGTGAATATCTGTCGGCGTTCAATCAGTCGCGTCGGACAGATGATGATAGGTTCCGGGTTGCGTCCATAAAGTACGGCGCATGAACCAATCGCCGTGTTCGGGTCACTCTTGCGAATCTTGTAGCATTTCTTATTCAAGTATAGGCATTGTTGCTCTGAGACGATCTTCCGCCAGTTCACGCGAGACTTGGCCGCTGAGTGGCCAAATAGTTCAACTACCTTACTCATAACAGCGATTCGCACCTTTCTTGGGTTAGTTCTAAGTAATGGCGCGAAATGTCGATCCCAACTGATTTCCGGCCAAAGACACGGGCGGCAACAAGCGTTGTGCCCGTTCCGCAGAATGGGTCGAGCACCGTGCCATTATCTGGACAGGTTGCGAGCATGGGGATGCGGCAAAGGTCTACAGGGTAAGGTGCAAAGTGAGCTTTCCTGCGTTGTGTGTCTTCAGGGATGATGTCCCACACATCACAAGGCTTGCTGCCATTTGGGTGGTACTTAAGTACGTAAAAGCCCTTTTCGCGCAGTTCCTTCGCACGCCCTGACAGCTTTTCGCTGTCTGAGTGTGTGGTGCGTTGTTGCCCGCGTAAAATCATTCTGAAATCTGACGTGTGGCCTGAACTTAGATCGGCCAGCATTCGCTCAAGAGCGGCAAAGGCCGCTGCCTTCTCGGCATCTGAGAGCGCTGTCGATAGCTCGATCTGCCGCTTGTATCGAACGCCCGACACGCCAGTAGCGGATACGATTGACCCATTAACGACTTTTGCCTCGCGCGGTTTGGAGCGAATGGCATCGGCATTGTAGTAATAGCCTTTGGCCTGCTTCACGAAGTGAAAGACGTTCTCATGTACATTGCCTAGGCGGTCTTTGCTGTTGTCCATGCCGCCTTTTAGCTTGTTCCATATCACGCTGTTGCGCAGAATCCAGCCCTGGTTATCGACCAACTCGAAGGCGACACGCCAAGGTATGCCGACTAAGCCTTTGCCGTTATAACTGTCGCCAAGATTTAACCAGAAAGAACCTGCGGGTTTGAGCACGCGCTTCAGTTCGCCGAAAACAACGGCCAAGTGTCTTACGAAATCCCGATAATCTTCTTCCAAGCCGATCCCGCCGCTTTCGTACTCGCGTTTGCCCCAGTACGGCGGGGAAGTCATCGCGAAATCGATGGATTCATCCGGCAAGTCGTGCAATACGGTCGCCGCATCGCCGTTCAGCAACAATGGCTGGCATGTCGTTTCCGCTTGGTAATCTGTGAATGCGTCCAGGAAGTTTTCGCTGACGATACCGCCAGTAGCTATGGAATTACGTGGTGGTGGGGATGCCCCGACTACGGTCGATCTAGTAGCAGGCGTCTTGGTGTATTCCATATTTTCCACTATCTGATTTTGGCTGGCTCACCAGGGCCACTCTGGTTACGCGTAGCTGGACGGTAGGCTAGCACAAATCCACAGGTAAGCCTCCCATGTCAATATTGCCGACTTCCGCAAAAACGCACGAGGCGAACTTGGCACTAGAACTGCGACACTTCACGCAGCCGGAATTGCGAAAGCCAGGAAAAGCTGGATATACAAAGATTAGTCAGCCTTCATCGCCAACTTCGACAGCTTCGGTATCGCCTCGACAGCCAGATCGAAATACTTGCGGTCCCGCTCCACGCCCACGCTTGCGTAGCCGACAGCCTCGCAGGCAGCGAGCGTGGACCCGGAGCCCGCGAATGGGTCGAGCACGATGCCTTTGCCGAGCGGCAACACTCCACGAACCAGTTGCCGCAGGAATGCTTGCGGCTTGAGGCTCGGATGCTGTGCCAGGGCCCGCTCGGCGGCGCGCGTGGGCGCGGAGGCAATTACATCGCCGAATGGACGTTCCGCCGAAATCCGCCTGAATCCCCCGGCGCCCCATTTGCGCAAGTTGTCCTGCACGCGTCCGTCGATGGGCTTGCGAAATACCAGCCAAGGCTCCCACATGGATCTCGGCATGACGCTCACGTCCGAGAACTCGACGTGCGCAGCCTTCGGCCGATCGCCGCCGCGCATCGTCATCACCAATCTGACGATTTCGCCACGCCGCTCCAGGCCCGCACGGGAAAGCGCGCTCGAAACAAGGTAGGAGAGCAGTGGATTGCTGGCAACAACAACGTTGGCACCAGGAACAAGAACCGGCAGCAGCCGTGTCGCCCAAGCCGTAAAAAACTGTTCGAGCGCGTCCAGGTCTGTCGGCTTCAGAACCGTGAACCTGGGCAGCGGCGCCCGCTTCGCCCCGTCGAACGATGGTGGGATCCTCCAAATACCCCCCCTTCCTGATCGGAGCTTCGCTTGTTCCAGGTCCGAATACTCGATAAGGCCATATGGAGGATCGGTCACCACTGCATGTAGCGAGTTCGCGGGCTGACGCTCGAGCCACGAAAGACAGTCGTCCCTGACCAAGGTCGCCTTCCCAAATTGAAAGGTGCGCGCCACGACCTTTGGGGTGGTCGGTGCAGGGGCATACGAGAATCCTTTGAGGACGTATTGAGCTCGATCCATACGCGCGAATAACGCGGGCGTATTGAGTTGCAAATACGATCTCACCGACGACGCGGGAACAGCTCCGATCATGGAGGCGACTTGCTGGGTAATCTCGGACACCGACGCACCACGCGGGCGCGCTTCGAGCACTCGCACAATCGCGTCTCGTACTTCTCCCGGGCGTTTTCTTGTCATGACAGGGTGCGGCGAACAATGACGCATACTAGCCGCTTGACGTCCAGACGTCAATAGTGTTTGGCCTTCCAAGTATAAAAAGCCGACGCCGGCTTACATCTGCCGGAACTGGTCGGCGAACACGCGGCTGACGGCCAAGGTTTCCTTGCGCTGTCGGAGGCGCAGCGACAGGCGGCCCGTGTCATCGCGCACCGCGGCGGCGACCTCGGCCAGATTGACCACGGTGCTGCGGTGGATCTGACTGAACTGCCGCGGCGGCAGTTGCGCCAACAGTTCCTTCAGCGGCGTGCGGATCAGCAGCTCTGCCTCGCGCGTGACCACACTGGTGTATTTGTCGGCTGCCTGGAAGTAGCACACCTCCTCCACCGGAATCATGCGCACGGTGTTGCCCACGGCGGCGCGGATGGTCTTGAGTACGGCTACGCCTGAAGCTGCCGGCCCGCCCGAATCGGCGGCAGCCATCACAAGCTGCAATTTGGAAACCAGCTGCGCGACCCCTTCTTTGGGCGCGGCCAGCTGCGCTTGCAGGCGCGCCACCGCTGTTGCCAGCCGCTCGGGCGCCAGCGGCTTGAGCAGATAATCGGCGGCGGCGAGTTCGAACGCTTTCAAGGCGTACTCGTCGTACGCGGTGACGAACACGATGCGCGGCACGGGCTCGCCCTCATTGAGCCGGTCGGCCAGTTCGGCCGCGACTTCCAGCCCACTGAGCCCGGGCATGCGGATGTCGAGGAAAACCACGTCGGGGCGCTCCGCTACGGCCAGCCGCAGCGCCTCGATGCCGTTGGGCGCAAGTGCGATGACCTGCAGTTCGGGCCAGGCGAGCGCGAGCGCGCTCTTCAGGCCCTCGGCGAGCAGCGGTTCGTCTTCGGCAATCAGCGCGCGCGGCTTCATGTTTGCAGGGGCAGGCGCAGCGTGATGCGCGTCCCGCCGCCCTCGTTCGCGCCGATCTCGGCACCGGCGGCATCGCCGTAGACTGCGGCGAGGCGCTCCTTCACGTGCACCAGGCCGACACCCGTGCCCGGCTCCGAGGCCGCGCCGAATCCCAGGCCGCCGTCCTCCACGACTAGAACCAGTTGCCGGCCCTCGGCGCCGGCTGCGACGCGCAGCCAGCCGCCGTCCATCTTGGGTTCCAGTCCGTGCTTGATCGCGTTCTCCACCAGCGGCTGCAGCAGCATCGGCGGCAGCTTCGCCGGCGCAAGCGCCTCGGGCAGGTCGAGCTTGTACGCCAGGCGCGGTCCCATGCGGATGGCGAGAATTTCGAGATAGCCGCGCAGCAGCGCGAATTCCTCGGCCAGGGTGCAATCGGCGTTGCGCGCGGAAGCGAGCGTCGCGCGCAGATAGCCATCGAGGTGGCCGAGCATCGCCTGCGCGCGCGGCGGGTCCAGCGCGATCAGCTCGTTCAGGTTGGCGAGCGTGTTGAACAGGAAGTGCGGCTCGATCTGCGCCTGGAGCAGCTTCAAGCGCGCCTCGGCTGCGGCACGCTCGCTTTGCGCCAGCCGCTCGCGCGTCCAGAAGAAAAACGTGCCGCTCAGACCGGCGCCCGCGGTGAGCGCGAGGAATCCCAGGATGGCGTTCATGCTCATTCTGCCCGGCCCCCAGGGATCGCCCAGCAGCACGCTGGCGATGAAGCTGCCGCCGAACCAGCCGATGGGGGCAGCCAGCAGCACCAGGCCCACGATCGGCAGCAGCGCCGCATCGCCGCGCAGCCACAAGCGGCGCCGCGGCAGATCGATCGCGGCGTAGGTAAGCAGGCCGATGCACAGACTGTAGACCAGGTTGGTGCTGAAGCGCTCGCTGCCCCATGCCGCCAGCGCCGCCGCGATCAATACACATAGCGCCAGCGTTACGAGGACACCGCGCAGCACGTGGGATTGGGCGGAGAGAGGCATGGCGTATTGTCGCTGTCAGTGTGCGCCGCGATTGCTCTGCGATTCGAGCTTGCGCAGCTCGTCGTCTACCATGCGCTTGCGCAGCCCCGAGCCGGATAAGTATACCGCAAGGCCATGCATGCCCAGGCCGATGGCCCAGCCTCCCAGAGGGAACGCGAACCACGAGAAACCCGGCGTAGTCCTCTGATTGATGACGAAGAGCAGCACATTCACTGCGATGAACACCGTGAGATGCACGAGAAAGCCGAATTTCATGCCTGCGCGGCGGCGGGCGATACGCAGGCGTTTTTCGTTTTGCATGGCCATTCCTTTCAGTCGGCCCTGCGCTGCGACCACACCCGTAGCGCGCGCGCGAAAAACGTGCCGCTCAGCAGGCCCAGGCCGAAGCCCGCGCCGGCCGCAAAACCTGCCGATTGTGCGAGCGCAGGCTGCATCGCTGCGCCCACTGCGAGCGCGTACCTGGAAAAGAACATGACCATCATCAACGCGAGGGGCAACCAGCTTCCCGGCACATGGAACGTGCCGCTCGCGGCCGACCAGCGTGCACCACCAGGTTGCTCGAACGCACGATTGGCGAGCAAGGCTGCGCCGATTCCCGCGACCCAGGCAGCGAAGCCTAGCGGCTGCGCACTGAAGCTGCCCCATAACTGGACCAGCGAAAACACGCCCAGCGCCAGGGGCAGCGCGGCCAGCCTCAGTGGGCTCACCTCGCGCGACTTCGACTGCAAATAGCCCAGAGCGAGCAGACCGAAGAACAGCCCAAACACCCAGACCGGCGTACGCTGCAGGATCTGGAACAGTATCTGCATTCTCCTTTCGACTTCCAAGATGTGATTTCGAACAGCGATGCCAGTTTCCGCCCCCGGTCCGGCCCAAGGCGAGCACGATGCGACGAAACGCCGATTCGGCGGGACGAAGCGTCATCGGCGGCGACGGCGCGCAGGGCGGCGCGCGCGCCGCGTATCGCCTAAAATGGCCGCTATGCCGCCGCTGCGCCGCAAATCCGGGCGCGGCAGTCCCATTTCGCGAGATGGCGCTCCATTGACGACTGATCACGACCCGGCCGCGTCCGGCAAGAAGCGCAAAGCCGGCGTCGGCCGTCATCGGCCGGCGCTGGGCAGCGATCTCGCGCTCGCGCGCCTGCTGCAGCTCGCCAGCCCCGCTTTGCCGGTCGGCGCCTACAGCTATTCGCAGGGACTGGAAGCCGCAGTGGACGCGGGCCTGGTGCGCGACGCGGCCAGCGCCGAGGCCTGGATCGGCGAGGTGCTCGCCTACGCCGTGGCGCGGCTGGAAGCGCCGGTGTGGTGGCGCCTGCATGCAGCCTGGTCCGCCGGCGAGCTGCCGCGCGTCGCGCACTGGAACGAGCTGTTCTGCAGCACGCGCGAGAGCGCCGAACTGCGCGCCGAAACGCTGCAGATGGGTTATTCGCTGCAGCGGCTGCTGCTCGAGCTGGGAGCATTCGATGCATCGTCGCTGGCGCAGCTGCGTGGCGTCGCGGATATCAGCTTTCCTGCCGCTTTCGCTTTCGCCGTGGCGCAATGGGAAATCCCGGCACGCAGCGCGCTGATCGCCTACCTGTGGGCCTGGCTCGAGAATCAAGTCATGGCCGCGCTGAAATCGGTGCCGCTGGGCCAGACCGACGGCCAGCGCCTGCTGCTTTCGCTGGCTGCACTGCTGCCAGGGATCGCGGACGCGGCGTGCGCGCTCGCGGACGACGATCTATGCAATTACACGCCTGGCTACGCCATACTGTGCAGCCAGCACGAAACCCAGTACAGCCGTCTGTTTCGATCCTAGAAAGAGTCCATGTCATGAGCAAAGCGCAAACAGCGAAAGCCCAGCCACAGCAACGCAACCCGCTGCGCGTCGGCATCGGCGGGCCGGTAGGCTCAGGCAAGACCGCCCTCACCCTGTCCTTATGCCGCGCGCTGCGCGACAAATACCAGCTCGGCGTAGTCACCAACGACATCTATACCGAGGAGGATGCGCAGTTTCTGGTGAAGAACGGCGCGCTCGCGCCCGAGCGCATCCTCGGCGTCGAGACCGGCGGCTGCCCGCACACCGCGATTCGCGAGGACGCCTCGATCAACCTCGAAGCGGTGGCGCGGCTGAACCAGCGCTTCGACAACCTCGATATCATTTTCATCGAGTCCGGCGGCGACAACCTCGCCGCCACCTTCAGCCCCGAGCTCTCGGACCTGACGCTGTATGTGATCGACGTCGCCGCCGGCGACAAGATTCCGCGCAAAGGCGGGCCCGGCATCATCAAGTCGGACCTGCTGGTAATCAACAAGATCGACCTCGCGCCGATGGTGGGCGCGTCGCTCGAAGTGATGGAGCGCGATGCGAAGAAAATGCGCGGCGAGCGCCCGTTCGTGTTCACCAATCTCAAGACCGGCCAGGGACTGGACAGCATCGTGCGCTTCATCGAACGCCAGGGCCTGATGCAGTGAGCCCGCTGGAATTGAGTCAGCTGCCCAACGACTGGCTCGCGCTGCTGGCCGTGGTGTACGCGCTCGGCCTGAAGCACGGCATGGACCCGGACCATCTGGCGACCATAGACGGCATCGCGCGCAGCAATGCAAGGCACAATCCGCGCCTCGCGCGCTGGTCGGGCTTGCTGTTTTCCGCGGGCCATGGCGCCATCGTGATCCTGGTCGCAATCGGCGTCAGCCTGCTTGCGCGGCAGTGGCACACGCCAGCCTGGCTGGAAGCGCTGGGCGCGTGGATCTCGATCGGATTCCTGTATGCACTGGGCCTGCTCAATCTCTACAGCGTGCTCAGCGCCCCGCCCGGGACGGTGGTAGCACCCGCGGGGCTCAAGAGCCAGCTGCTCGGGCGCTTTGCGCGGGTCAGCCATCCGCTGCTGATCGCCGCCGTGGGCGCGCTGTTCGCCTTGTCTTTCGACACCGTCAGCCAGATGGCGCTGCTTTCGCTCACGGCGCGCAACCTTTCGGGCTGGGGATTCGCCGCCATGCTCGGCGTCACCTTCATGCTCGGCATGATGACCACGGACGGGCTCAACGGACTATGGGTCGCGCGCCTGCTTGCGCGCGCGGACCGGCGCGCGCTCATCGCCTCGCGCAGCATGGGCCTCGCCATCGCCGGCCTGTCGCTGCTGGTGGGCAGCTATGGCCTGGCGCGGCAGTTCTTTCCCGCCATCGCCGACCCGGCGCCGCAACACGAACTGCTGCTGGGCTGTGCCGCGGCGGCAATCGTTGGTCTCAGTTTTCTATTCGGCTTGCATCTCGCACAGTCTCCGCTGCAAGCGCGCGCACCGCGGAACTAGCGCGCAGACCGCAGCTACTTGCCTACCGCTGGGTCAAAGCGCTGGTACTCCTTGGTGAGCTTGTCACCGTACTGCTTCAGCACCACCTCAAACGGTGCAACGGGCCGCCGAAAGCGGCGGCCCGGCCAGACTGCTACTTGCCCACCACGTCGCCTATCGCCTTGTATTCCTTGCCGTCGAACTGAACCAGCTGCATCGCCTCGATCGGCGCGTAGTCGGTGGCGCTGGTATTGATCTTGATCCCCGGCAACAGCACATCGGTGCGGAAATCCTTGAGGCTCGCCGCCTGCTTCATCACGTTTTCGCGCGTCAGGTTATCGCCGCACTGCTTCAGCACCTGCACCATCGTCTGCGCCACGCCGTAGCCGACCATGTTGCTGCCGTCCTTGACGTTGCCTTCCGGATAATACTTGGCCATGAACGCATACCAGTCCTTCATCGCCTTGTCGTCTTTCCACTTCGGATCGAGCGAATCCTTGAGGTACTGGATCGAGATCACGCCCTTCGATTTCTCCAGACCCGCCGGGGTCAGCACCGAGCCGATCGAGGCCGAAACGTTGTTCAGGTACTGCACCGGCTTCCAGCCGATGTCGTAGGCCTTGCGGATCGCCTGCGCCGCGAATTTGGGCGTAGTGATGTTGAAGAACACATTGGCGCCGGAGGCCTGCAGCTGCACGATCTGCGAATCCACGGTCGGATCGCTGGTCTCGTAGGAGGCCTTGGCCACGATCATGGTCTTCGCCTTCGCGCCGAGCCCGTCTTCGAAGCCCTTCAGATAGTCCTTGCCGTAATCGTCGTTCTGGTAGAGCACGGCGATTTTCGCATCCGGCTTGGTCTGCAGAATGTGCTTGGCGTAGGTCGCGGCCTCGGTCTGGTAGTTGGGCTGCCAGCCCATGGTCCAGGGAAAGTCCTTAGGATCGTTCCACTTGCTTGCGCCGGTGGCGACGAACAGCTGCGGCACCTTCTTCGCGTTCATGTACTTGTGGATCGCCGAATTGGACGGCGTGCCGAGGGAGTTGAATATGAACAGCACCTGCTCCTGCTCGACCAGGCGGCGTGCATCCTCGACCGCTTTCGGCGGGCTGTAGCCATCGTCGAGGCTGATGAAGTTGATCTTGCGTCCGTTGATGCCGCCCTGGTCGTTGATCATCTTGAAATACGCGGCGTCGGTCTTGCCGATGGTGCCGTAAGCGGAAGCCGGTCCGCTGTAAGGCATGATGTTGCCGATCTTGATTTCGGTGTCGCTTGCGCCCGGATCGTATTTCTTCTGCGCCAGCGCCGACGACGTACCCAGCGCAAGCCCGGCCATTACGGTAGCGGAAACTAACAATTGCTTGGTTGACATGCTTACCTCCTTTGCGTGATTAATGAAATGAGGAGACATATCCCCTCACGCCCCTCTGATTCCTCGCTTCATAACCGCCGGATACTTCTATGCGGTAACCCTGCGCCGTCACTGCTGCCCGTTGCGGCCGCTCCCGCGCCTGATCCGCGCCCAGGCGATGCGAATCGCGCCGGCCACGCCGACGGGCATCAGGTACACGAATCCGATCATGAACACGCCGTAGATCGCCCAGGGTGCCGCCTTGGAAATCTGGTCGGCAATATTCGGCACGAACTGGATGAATATCGCGCCGTAGATCGCGCCCGGGATCGAGGCCAGCCCGCCGATCACGATGCCGACGAGGAAGGTGATCGACAGAAAGATGTTGAAGCTGTCGGGCGCGACGAACTGCACCGCGATCGCGCCGAGCGCGCCGGCGACGCCGGTGTACATCGCGGATACGCCGAACGCGAGCGACTTGTACAGCGAGTTGTTCACCCCCATGGCCTCGGCCGCGATCGGCTGGTCGCGGATGGCGATGAGCGAACGCCCGACGCGCCCGCGCAGCAGGTTCCAGCCGAGCAGGAACATCACCAGCGCGATCGCGAGCGTGAAATAGTACAGCCACTGGTCCTGGTTGATCGGCAAGCCGAAGGGCGGGTCCGGCTTCATGATGACGATGCCCTGCACCCCGCCGGTCCAGTATTCCAGGTGCTTGTACTTGAGCAGCTGCGGCATCGATACGCCCAGCGCAAACGTCGCGAGCGCGAGATACAGCCCCTCCAGGCGCAAGGCCGGCAGGCCGAACAGGAATCCGGCCGCGAGGCAGACCAGGCCGGCCACCGGCACGGTCGCCCAATAAGGCACGCCCCACTTGTCCATCAGGATCGCGGCGACATAGGCGCCGATCGCGTAAAACGCGCCGTGGCCGAGCGATATCTGCCCGTTGTAGCCGGTCAGGATATTGAGCCCGAGCAGCGCGATCGCATACACCAGCACCATGGTCAGCTGGAACGTATGGTAGTTGGTCACCAGGAACGGCAGCGCGCAAATTGCGAGCAGCAGCACGGCGAGCGCGATGCGCCGGGACTTGCCCGGTGCGGCGGAAGCGGCGGTGAGAGGCGATGCAGGCGTCATTCGGTCATACCCTGGTTACGTGAACTCGGCCGAACAGGCCCGAGGGGCGCACCACCAGCACGCCGACGATCAGCACCAGCGCGAACGCGAGCTTGAGCTCGTTGCCGATGACATAGGCGCCGAGCAGGTTTTCCAGCACCCCGACCATGAATCCGCCGAGCACCGCGCCGCCGGGGTTGTCTATGCCGCCGACCAGCGCCGCCGCAAATGCATACAGCAGAATGCCCGACATCATGTTCGGGTCGAGGTAGACCGTCGGCGCCACCATCATGCCGGCGATCGCGCCGATCGCCGCGGCGAGTCCCCAGCCCAGCGCCAGCATCCAGCCCACGCGTATCCCGACCAGGCGGCTGGAGGTTGGATTCTGCGCCGCGGCGCGCATCGCCAGCCCCAGCGGCGTATAGCGGAAAAACGCGTACAGCAGCGCCAGCACCACCAGCGTGACGCCGACCGCGCCGAGCTGGTGCGCGGAAAAGAAGTGATCGCCGACATGCAGCGGCTCCTTCGGAAACGGGCTCGGAAACACCTTGATGGTGTAGGTATAGATCCAGCCGGCCAGGCTGTTGAAAATCACCAGCAGCCCGATGAACACGACCACGACGGACAGCACCGGCGCCTGCTCCACCGGCCGCACGATGACGCGCTCGATCAGCACGCCGAGGACGAACGCGATCGCGATCGTGAGAAAGAACGCCGGCCAGTAGGGCATGCCGGCGTCGATCATGGTCCAGGCGATGTAGGTCGAGAACATCGCGATTTCGCCCTGGGCGAAGTTCACCTGGTGCGTCGCCTGGTAGATCATCACCAGCGCCAGCGCGACGCTGGCGTAAATGCCGCCGGTGGCGAGACCGGCAAATACCTGATTGAGAAAAGCGTCCATGGAGTATCGCTCTAGTAGCCCAGATACGAGCGCCGCACGGCGTCGTTCTGCTTGATTTCGTCCGCGCTGCCCGAGAGCACCACGCGGCCGGTCTCGATCAGGTAGGCGTGATCCGCCAGATCCAGGGCCATCGCCGCGTTCTGCTCCACCAGCAGAATGCTGACCTTCTCGCTCTGGTTGATGGTGCGCATGATGGCGAAGATCTCGCGCACGATCAGCGGCGCCAAGCCGAAAGACGGTTCGTCCAGCAGCAGCAGCCGCGGCCGCAGCATCAGCGCACGCGATACCGCGAGCATCTGCTGCTCGCCGCCGGAAAGCGTGCCCGCCTGCTGGTTTCGGCGCTCCTTCAGCCGCGGGAAATAGCCGTAAATGCGCTCGAAATCCTGTTCCACCTCGCGCTTGTCGCGGCGCACATAGGCGCCCAGGCGCAGGTTCTCCTCGGTGGTCAGGTGCACGAACGTGCCGCGGCCGTCGGGCACGTGGGCGATGCCCAGGCGCACGATGTCCTCGGTCGCCTTGCCGTCGATGCGCACGCCGCCGAAGCGGATTTCGCCCGACGTCTGCACCATATTGCACAGCGCGCGCAGCGTGGTCGTCTTGCCCGCGCCGTTGGCGCCGAGCACCGTCGTGATCGAACCCTCCTCCAGCGCAAAGTCGATGCCGTGCAGCACGCGTGTCGGCCCGTAGGCGGCGTGCAGCTTGGAAACCTCGAGCAGCGCGGCCATCAGTCGCCGTTCCCCAGATAGGCCTGCACCACTTCGGGATGCTGCTGCACCTCGGCCGGCGTGCCCTCGGCGATCTTGCGCCCGAAATTGAGCGCGACCACCTTGTCCGACACGCTCATCACCAGGCTCATGTGGTGCTCCACCAGCAGCACGGTGATGCCCAGCCGCCCGCGGATATCGTGGATCAGCTTGCCCAGGGCGTGGACTTCCTCGTGATTGAGGCCGCAGGCCGGTTCGTCCAGCAGCAGCAGCCGCGGCTCGCTCGCGAGCGCGCGCGCGAGCTCGACCCGCTTTTGCGTGCCGAAAGGAAGGTCGGACACGCGCTTGTCCGCATCCGCCTCGAGACCGAGGAACGCGACCAGTTGCGCCGCCTGCTCCGCCGAGGCGCGCTCCTCGCGCACCACGCGCGGCAGGCGCAGCGCATTAGACAGAAAACCGCTGCGCGTGCGGCAATGCCGGCCGAGCATGACGTTGTCGTGCACGCTCATGCTGCGAAACAGCGCGAGGTTCTGGAACGTGCGGCCGATGCCGACGGTCGCGATACGATGGCGCGGGATATCGAGCAGCGACTGGCCGTCAAACACGATCCGACCGCCCTGCCAGCGATAGAGTCGCGACAGGCAATTGAACAGCGTGGTCTTGCCGGCGCCATTGGGCCCGATCAAGCCGGCGATCTGTCCCGGCGCGATATCGAACGACACGCCGTCGAGCGCAACAATACCGCCGAAGTGCACCGACACGCCGTCGACAGCCAGCAGGCTGTTCCCGCTTGTCGCTTGGGTTTGAAGCATCGATCCTCCTAAATTGGACAAGCGTTCTCCAGGGCAAAGCCCTGTTTCGAACTTGTCCTTGCGGTCCCGGTCTTTGCCGGAATCCGCCGCCCTTGCTGCGCCATGCGCGCGGGGGCCCGTGTGCCGCGGGCACATACTTCCATAAAACCGGGGCTGCGTAAAGCCGGGGAAACCTTTTATTGGACAATATTGGCCGAATTGGTTCGCCGGCAGCCGCCTAGCCGCTGTTGCGCAGGCCCGCAGTGAGCCCGTTGATGGAAAGATGTATGCCGCGCCGCGTCTGCTCGTCGCTGTCGCCGGCGCGATAGCGCCGCAGCAGCTCGATCTGCAGGTGATTGAGCGGATCGAGGTACGGAATCCGGTTGCGTATGCTTTGCGCGAGTTCCGGATTGTCGGCAAGCGGCGTCGCCTGGCCGGTGATCTGCAGCAGGTGGCGCAGGCAATGGTTCAGCTCCGCGCCGATGCGCGCCAGCACGCGCTCGCGCAGCGCCGCGTCCGGCAGCAGTTCGGCGTAGCGCGCAGCGATCGACAAGTCGGTCTTGGCCAGCACCATGTCCATGTTGGACACGACGCTGCGGAAGAACGGCCAGCCCTGATACATCTGCCGCAGCGTTTGCATGCCTTGCGGGTGCTCGGCGAGCCAGGCCTCGACCGCGCTGCCGAAGCCGTACCAGCCGGGCAGCAGCACGCGGCACTGCGCCCAGCTGAACACCCAGGGAATCGCGCGCAGATCGTCGATGCGCCAGGAAGCCTTGCGCGCAGCCGGCCGGCTGCCGATGTTGAGATCGGCGATTTCGGCGATCGGCGTGGTCATGCGGAAATACTCGACGAAGCCGGGCGTTTCGTAGACGAGCTCGCGGTACGCCCGGTAGGCATGCGCACTGAGCGCGTCCATGACCTCGGTCCACCCCAGCGCGGCCGGGTCGGCGTGCTGCGCGTGCAGCAGGCTCGCCTCGAGCGTCGCCGCGACCAGGGTCTCCAGATTCTCGCGGCCGAGCAGCGCGTCGGCGTACTTGCTCGCGATGGTTTCGCCCTGCTCGGTCAGGCGCAGCATGCCGTCCACGCTGCCCGGCGGCTGCGCCAGGATCGCCTCGTAGGCGGGGCCGCCGCCGCGGCCGACCGAGCCGCCGCGCCCGTGGAACAGGCGCAGGCGCACGCCGTGCTGGCGGAACACTTCGACCAGGTTCGCTTCGGCCCGGTACAGCGCCCAGTTGGCGCTGACATAGCCGCCGTCCTTGTTGCTGTCGGAATAGCCGAGCATGATCTCCTGCACGCGCGCGCGCGCATCCAGCCAAGGTGCATAAGCCGCGTGCGCGAAGGCCTGCGCCATCACGCCGGCGCAGCGGCCCAGGTCGGCTATGGTCTCGAACAGCGGCACGATGTTGAGCGCGAGGCGTGCCGGCTCACCCGGCGCGAGCAGCCCGACTTCCTTCAGCAGCAGGCCCACTTCGAGCAGATCGCTCAGCGAAGCGCAATTCGAAATGATGTAATTCTGGATCGCTTCGGCACCGAAGCGTGCGTGAACCTCCGCTGCCGCCTGCAGGATGGCGAGTTCGCCCTGCGTCGTCGCGCTGTACTCCAGGTGGCGCGAGTACAGCAGCCTGGGACCGCTCAACTCGCGCGTGAGCAGGTCCACGCGCTCGCGCTCGGCGAGCGCGGCGTAGTCGCCATGCACGCCGGCCGTGCGCAGCAGCTCGGCCACCACGCGCTCGTGCACTGCCGAGTTCTGGCGCAGATCGAGCGCGGCGAGATGAAAACCGAACACCTCGACTGCGCGCATCAAGGGCCGCAGCCGCCGCTCGGCCAATGCGGCCGAGCCGTGGTTGGCGAGCGAGTGCGCGATGACTTCCAGGTCCGCGCGCAGTTGCGCGCTGGCATGGTAGGGCGCGCCCGTCGCATGCGGCTCGCGCGGCGGCGCATAGCCGCACAGCAGCCGCGCGCTCGCCGCCAGGCGCGCGTAGATGCCCACCAGCGCGCGGCGATACGGCTCGTCGCGGCGGAACGGGGAATCGTCTCCGCCTGCATCGGCCAGCGCGAGCAGCTCCGGCGTCACGCTCACCAGGCGCGCGGCGAGCGAAAGCTCCCCGCCGAGCAGGTGGATCTGCTCCAGATAATGCGCAAATGCGACCTGTGCCTGACGCTCGATCGCCGCGCGCAGCACCCCGGCATCGACGTAGGGGTTGCCGTCGCGGTCCCCGCCTATCCACGAACCCATGCGCAGCAGCGCGGGCAGGCGCTGCGCCGTGCCGCAGTGCCGGGCGAGCGTATGCTCCATTTCCGCGTACAGACGCGGGATCTGTTCGAGGAAAGTATCGCGGTAATAGGCGAGCGCATTGTCGATCTCATCCACGACGCGCAGCTTGGTCAGGCGCAGCATCGCCGTCTGCCACAGGGTCAGAATCCCGATATAAAGCTGGTGCGCGAGCTCGGTCTGCTCGGCCGGCAGCAGCTGCTCGCGATCGCGCCGTTCGAGCAGGCGCGCAATTTCGCGCTCGCAATCGAGCGTGCTCTTGCGCTTGACCTCGGTCGGATGCGCAGTCAGCACCGGGCTCACCAGCGCGCCCTCGAACCAGGACTTGAGCGCGGCGGCGTCCACGCCGGCCGCCTTCAGCTGCGCCAGCGCCCGCGCCAGGCTGCCCTCGCGCGGCGGCAGCCCTTCGCGCGCCTGAGCGCGTCGCTTCCTTTTCTGGTGGCGGTCTTCGGCGATGTTGAGCAGGTGCAGGAAGTAGCTGAATGCGCGCACCACGTCCAGGCTCTGCCGCCGGGTAAGGCCGTCGAGGATCCCGGCAAGCTCGGTGCGCACGGCGCCGGCCTCGCCCGGCTGCGCGCGGCGAAAGCGCACCGCGGTCTGACGCACGTTTTCGATGAGCGCATAACCGGCCTCACCGGTGCGCTCCTGCAATACCCGGCCGAGCAGCCGCCCCAGCAGGCGCACGTCTTCGCGCAATTCGGAATCGAGGTCGCTTGTTTCGCTCATGATCGAAGCTCGGTTAGCGCACAGGCGGATAGCGCGCCGGTGGATCGCCGCTCAGGCGCGCGCCAGCACGCGATCGGCGACGAAAGGGTTGCTGTCGCGTTCGTCGCCGAACGTAGAAGTCGGCCCGTGTCCCGGGATGAAGGTGACGTCGTTTCCCAGTGGCCACAGCTGCTCGCGGATGGAGCGGATCAGGCTGGCGTGATCGCCGCGCGGAAGGTCGGTGCGCCCGATGGAGCCGGCGAACAGCACATCGCCCACCAGCGCGAGGCGGTATTCCGCGCTGAAGAAAATCACGTGCCCGGGCGTGTGCCCCGGGCAATGCCGCACCTCGAGTTCCACCGCGCCGAAGCGCACGCGGTCGCCGCCGGCGAGCCAGCGCGCCGGCGTGAACGCGCGCAGCTGCGGAAAACCGAAACGCAGGCCCTGCTGCGGCAGGTCGTCGATGAGGAAGCGATCCTCGATATGCGGACCTTCCACCGGCAGGCCCAGCGCCTCGGACAGCTGCGCCGTCCCGCCGCAGTGGTCGATATGGCCGTGCGTGAGCAGGATCTTTTCCAGTTCGACGCCCTGCTTCTTCACGGCTTCGAGTATGCGTTCCACATCGCCGCCCGGATCGACTACCGCGGCTTTCCCGGTTTGCTCGCACACCAGCAGCGAGCAGTTCTGCTGGAACGGGGTGACCGGAATAATGGAAACTTTCACACGACCTCGGCAAAACGGTGGCTGGCGCAATCCGCGATCTGAATTCTACCCTTTCGGCGCGCACAGCCGCGCACCGCGCGCGCCGGATCAGAGCATTTGCAGCGGGCTTGCTGCCGCGGGCGGCGGAAACAGCCGATCGAGCTCGGCCAGCTGCGCTGGCGCCAGCACCCGGGCCAGCGCGCCCAGATTTTCTTTGAGCCGCTCGCGGCTGCCGGTCTTCGGAATCACGATCACGTCCTCGCGCGCGAGCAGCCAGGCGAGCGCCGCCTGCGCCGGCGTCATGCCCTCGCGCCTGGCAAATCCGGCGAGTCTGCGATCCTGCATGAGCCGCGCCTGCTCCAGCGGCGAATAGGCCATGATCGGCACGCGCCGCTGGCGCAGCCAGGGCAGCAGATCCCACTCTATGCCGCGCCGCCCGAGGTTGTACAGCAGCTGGTTGGTGGCGGCGGCTTCTCCCCCGGGCAGGCGCCACAGTTCCTGCATGTCGGCGAGATCGAGATTGCTGACGCCGTAATGGCGGATCTTGCCCGCCTGCTTGAGGCGCATGAACGCCTGCAGCGTTTCGGCGAGCGGCACGGCGCCGCGCCAGTGCAGCAGATACAGGTCGATGTGGTCGGTGTTCAGACGCTTCAGGCTGCGCTCGCAGGCGGCGATCGCGCCTTTGGCCGAGGCATTGTGCGGATAGACCTTGCTCACCAGGAACACTTCGTCGCGCCGCCCCGCGATCGCCTCGGCGATGAGTTCCTCGGCGCGCCCGTCGCCGTACATTTCGGCTGTGTCGATCAGCGTCGCGCCGAGATCCAGGCCCAGGCGCAGCGTTGCGATTTCCTCGGCGCGCGCGGCGCGCTCATCGCTCAGGTTCCAGCTGCCGAGGCCGAAAGCGGGGACGCGCTCGCCGTCTGGAAGCGGAACGGTCTTCATGCCCGGATTATGGCGCCTTTGCCCGAAAGCTTGCACATGCATTATGCTAGCGGGGTCCTGGCCCGGCCTCCGCGTCGAGCAGGGCACGCGCGTTGACATCCTTTCAGCGCACCCGGCAGCACTTGATCGACGGCATACGATGAATCCTTTCCAGAAGCGCACCGCGCTGCGAATCGCAGCCGTCAGCGTCGTTCTGGCGTCGATCGCGAGCCCTGTTTCGTGGTTTGTCGCGCGCGAACTGTCCGAACAAAGCATCGTCGCCCTCGCCACCGAGGAATCGCGCGGCCTGATCGAACAGCACAAGGCGGCGGATCTCAGCGGCCCCGATGCCGTCAAGAACGCGACGTTGGCCGCCCAATCCATTTCCGGCGGCTTGTTCGACATCGCCGAAATCTACGACAGCGCCGGACGCAAGCTGGCCGAAGCCATGACCGTCGAAGGGGCGGCGGTCGAATCCTACCTGCCCCATCACGGCAACCCGGGCTACACCGAGGCATCCTACGCGAGCTTTTCGCTGCCGGGAAAGCGCTGGGTGCTGCGGATTTTCGTCCCGCTGCACAGCGCGCCTGCCGTCAGCAGCGGCCCGATTACGGGTTATTTCGAGGGCGTGCGCGTCGTGCCGAAATGGCAGGAGGACCAGCTATTCGCGAGTTCGCTCGCCGTCGCGCTCATGGTCTGCCTCGCGTCCTTGCTTTGCGGCGCCGCGCTGTATCCGGTGGTGGTGCATTTATCCGCGGAAAATGAGCGCAAGTCGCGCCAAGTGCTCGAATCCCAGGCGGCGCTGATCGAGGCTCTGCAGCGGTCGGAGCACGAACTGGAGGATAAGGTCTCCCAGCGCACGCGCGAATTGCAGCAGGAGCAGGTCCGCACCAAGGAGCTGCTGCACAATATCCTGCCGCTGGAAATTGCACAGGAGCTGTCTGCCACGGGCAGCGCGCGCCCGGCCCGGCACGAGTTCGTGACGATTCTGTTTACCGACTTCAGCGGCTTCACGCAGGCGGTCTCGGCCATGCCAGCCGACCGCATGGTCGGCGAACTCAACGAAATATTCGCGGCGTTCGACGACATCACCGATGAGTGCGGCGTCGAAAAGATCAAGACGATAGGCGATGCCTACATGGCGGCGGCCGGCCTGCCCAAAGCCTGCCCCGATCACGCGCAACGCTGCGTGCGCGCCGGACTGCGCATGCTCGATTATCTCGAACACAGAAACCGCACGGCCGCATTCAAGTGGTCGCTTCGGCTCGGCGTGCATTCCGGCCCGGTGGTCGCGGGCGTCGTCGGCAGGCGCAAATACGCCTATGACATCTGGGGCGACACCGTCAATATCGCATCGCGCATGGAAAGCGCGGGCGAGGTCGGCCGGGTCAATATCTCGGCCTACACCTACGATCTGATCCGGGACGAGTTCGAGTGCGAATACCGCGGTAAGCTGGACGCCAAAGGCAAAGGCCAGATCGACATGTATTTCGTCAAAGGCGCCCGGCCGCGCTGATACGCCGCTGCAGCCGGCAGCCCCGGCCAATGCCCGCGCGTTAGCGCAGCGCGGCGTTTATTTTTGCGAGCGCCGCCGCTCCGGGGCACAACTCCCGCGCGTTGAGCTGGTTGAACGGCGTGTCCACGGTATTGAGGTGGGCGTGCAGGTCTTCCGCGTCCGGATGCACATAGAGCAGGCCGGTGACGAGTTCGCCTTTCGCCTGATGCTCAGCGATGTAGTTGAGCGCCTTGACCCGGTCGAGCGGATCGTACTCCGGGTGGATCTTGCGCAGGCGCAGCACCGAGCCGTCGTGCTGCGCCACGTCGATCACGGCACCCGCCTGGTAATCGATGCTGATCGCGTCGCGCGTGGGCCAGAAGTCGAGCCGGTTCACGCTGTCATTGTGCTCGCGCACGTAGTCGTAGCTCTTGGTGCTGCCCTCGTGGTTGTTGAACGCGACGCAGGGGCTGACGATGTCGATGAACGCCGCACCCTGGTGCGCAATCGCGCCTTTGATCAGCGGTACCAGCTGTTTCTTGTCGCCGGAGAAGCTGCGCGCGACATAGGTCGCGCCGAGCTGCAGCGCAAGCGACACCGTGTCCACCGGCGCATCGCGGTTGACCACGCCGCGCTTGGACTTGGAGCCCGCATCGGCGGTGGCGGAAAACTGCCCCTTGGTCAGGCCGTAGACGCCGTTGTTCTCGAGGATGTAGGTCAGGTTCACGCCGCGGCGCATGATATGCGCGAACTGGCCGATGCCGATCGAAGCCGAGTCGCCGTCGCCCGAGACGCCGAGGTAGATCAGCTCGCGGTTGGCGAGATTGGCGCCGGTCAGCACCGAGGGCATCCGGCCGTGCACGCTGTTGAAGCCGTGCGAATTGCCGAGAAAGTAGTCGGGGGTCTTCGAGCTGCAGCCTATGCCCGAGAGCTTGGCCACGCGATGCGGCTGTATGTCGAGCTCCCAGCAGGCCTGGATGATGGACGCCGAAATCGAGTCGTGGCCGCAGCCGGCGCAGAGCGTGGAAATCTTGCCCTCGTAGTCGCGGCGCGTGTAGCCGACCTTGTTCTTCTGCAGCGTCGGGTGGTGGAGCTTGGGCTTGGTCAGATAGGTCATGCCGCTTTGTCCTTTTTCAGCGGGCGCACGTTCAGCGCCGCGGTCACCGCGGCGATTTCCTTGACGATGAAGCGCGCGGTGATCGGCGTGCCGTCGTAATGCAATACCGAGATCAGGCTGGCGGGGTTGATGTGGGCCTCGTTCACCAACAGGGTCTTCAACTGCGCGTCGCGGTTCTGCTCGATCACGAACACTTTCGAATGCGCCGCGACGAAATCGGCGATCTCGTCCTGGAACGGGAATGCGCGCACGCGCAGCGCGTTGACGTAGATGCCCTGCGCGGCGAGCGCGTCCAGCGCCTCGGCCATGGCCGGACTGGTGGAACCGAAATAGATCACGCCGAACCGCGCCGGATGCAGCGCGGCGCTGAGCAGCGGCTTGGGCACCAGCGTCTTCGCGGTCTCGAATTTTTTCAGCAGCCGCTGCATGTTGTCGACGTAGTCGGGACCGGCCTCGGAATAGCGCGCATAGCGGTCCTTGGTCGTGCCGCGGGTGAAGTAGGCGCCGCGCGTCGGATGGGTGCCGGGGTAGGTGCGGTAGGGGATGCCGTCGCCGTCCAGGTCCAGATAGCGGCCGAAGTCCTTGCCCGCCTGCAGCTCTTCCGCACTCATGACCTTGCCGCGATCGTATTGCTTGGCGTCGTCCCATTCGAGCGGATCGCACAGGCGCGTATTCATGCCGATGTCGAGGTCGGTCATCACGAACACCGGCGTCTGCAGCCGGTCGGCCAGGTCCAGCGCCTGCGCGGTGAACTCGAAGCACTCTTTCGGGTCTTCGGGGAACAGCAGTACGTGCTTGGTATCGCCGTGCGAGGCGTAGGCGGTGGACAGGATGTCGGCTTGCTGCGTGCGCGTGGGCATGCCGGTGGACGGGCCCCCGCGCTGCACGTCGATGACGGTTACCGGAATCTCGGCAAAATAGGCAAGGCCGATGAATTCCGTCATGAGCGAAATGCCGGGGCCCGAGGTCGCGGTGAAGGCGCGCGCGCCGTTCCAGCCGGCGCCGGTGACCATGCCGATCGAAGCGAGCTCGTCTTCGGCCTGCACGATCGCGAACTTGTTCTTGCCGGTCTCGGGATCGACGCGCAGGCGCTTGCAGTAGCGCTCGAACGCCTCGGCCACCGAAGACGAGGGCGTGATCGGGTACCAGGCGCACACCGTCGCGCCGCCGTACACCGCGCCCAGCGCCGCCGCGCTGTTGCCTTCCATGAATATCTTCTTGCCTACGGCATCTGCGCGCTGAACGCGCAGGCCGATCGGGCACTTGAGGTGGGCGAGCGCGTAGTCGCGCCCCATCTGCATCGCGTTCAGATTGGGCTTGAGCAGCTTTTCCTTGCCCTTGTACTGCTCGCCGATCAACTCGGCGATCGCGCCGGCGTCCATGTCGAGCAGCGCGGCGAGCGCGCCGACGTAGATGATGTTCTTGAACAGCTGGCGCTGGCGCGAGTCGTCGTAGGTCGCGTTGCAGATGTCGGTGAGCGGCATGCCGATGACGTTGATGTCGTCGCGGAATTTCGATTGCGGCAGCGGCCGGGTGCTGTCGTAGAACAGGTAGCCGCCGGGCTCGATCTCGGCGATGTCCTGGTTCCAGGTCTGCGGATTCATCGCGACCATGAGGTCCACGCCGCCGCGGCGGCCGAGCCAGCCTTTCTCGGTCACGCGCACCTCGTACCAGGTAGGCAGACCCTGGATATTGGAGGGGAAGATGTTGCGCGGGCTCACCGGCACGCCCATGCGCAGGATGGAGCGCGCGAACAGCTCGTTGGCCGAGGCCGAGCCCGAGCCGTTGACGTTGGCGAACTTGATGACGAAGTCGTTGATGCTCTCGATCCGTTTTGGCTTCATACGGCTACAGGTTCCCTTTTTGGAGCGCGGCTGCGGCAGCCGGGGCCGGCATGGGTCATTTGCAGCAGGAATTTCTGCATGTCCCAGGCGCCCGTTGGGCAGCGCTCGGCGCACAGGCCGCAGTGCAGGCACACGTCCTCGTCCTTGGCCATGATGCGGCCGGTCTTGAGCGTGGATGAGACGTACAGGTCCTGCGTCAGGTTCTGCGCCGGCGCGTTGAGCCGCGTGCGCAGATCGGCTTCCTCGCCGTTGACGGTGAAGCTGATGCAGTCCATCGGGCAAATGTCGACGCAGGCGTCGCACTCGATGCACTTCGTCGTGGTGAACACGGTCTGCACATCGCAGTTGAGGCAGCGCTCCGCTTCCTTGAACGCGGTGGCGCGGTCAAACCCGATCTCGACTTCGACCTTGATGTTTTTCAGCGTCTGGCTCGGATCGCGCCAGGGCACCTTGTAGCGCCGGTCGAGCGCGACTTCGTTGTCGTAGCTCCACTCGTGGATGCCCATTTTCTGCGACAGCAGGTGCACCATCGGCGGCGGACGCTTCGCCACGTCCTCGCCCTGACAAAATTTGTCGATCGACACCGCGGCCTCGTGCCCGTGGGCGACGGCCCAGATGATGTTCTTCGGCCCGAACGCCGCGTCGCCGCCGAAGTACACGCGCGGCAGTGTGGATTGCAGCGTGATCTTGTCCACCACCGGCATGCCCCATTGGTCGAACGCGATGCCGCAGTCCTTCTCGATCCAGGGAAACGCGTTTTCCTGGCCGACTGCGACCAGCACCTCGTCGCATTCGAAATGCTGGTCGGGCTCGCCCGTGGGCATCAACCGGCGCCGGCCTCGATTTGGCCCATCTGCATCGTACTGCGCCGCGACCTTTTCGAACGTGATGCCGGTGAGCTTGCCCTTGACGTGGGTGAATTCCTTGGGCACGAGATAGTTGAGGATCGGTATGCCCTCGTGCATCGCGTCCTCTTTCTCCCAGGGCGAGGCTTTCATTTCCTCGAAGCCGGAGCGCACGATCGCTTTGACGTCCTCGCCGCCCAGGCGCCGGCTGGTGCGGCAGCAGTCCATGGCGGTGTTGCCGCCGCCGAGCACGATCACGCGCTTGGATACCTTGGTGACGTGGCCGAAGGAAACGCTGGAGAGCCAGTCGATGCCGATATGGATGTGTTTCGCCGCTTCCTTGCGCCCGGGGATATCCAGGTCGCGCCCGCGCGGCGCGCCCGAACCGACGAATACCGCGTCGTAACCCTCGGCCAGCAGGGCCTTCATGCTGTCCACGCGCTTGCCGGCGCGGAATTCCACGCCCAGGCCGAGAATATAGCCGACCTCTTCGTCGATCACTTCCTCGGGCAGGCGGAAGCGCGGAATCTGGCTGCGGATCATGCCGCCCGCCTTCAGGTCGCCGTCGTACAGCACCACGTGATAGCCGTTCGGTGCCAGGTCGCGCGCGACGGTGAGCGAGGCCGGACCGGCGCCGACGCAGGCGACGCGCTTGCCGTTTTTCTTTTTCGGTACTGCGGGCAGACGCGCGCGGATGTCCGCCTTGTTGTCGGCCGCGACCCGCTTCAGACGGCAGATCGCGACGGGTTCTTTCGCCGCTGCGCCCGGCGCGCCACCGGCCGGGGCGTCCTCCACGCGGCTGCGGCGGCAGGCCGGCTCGCACGGACGGTCGCAGGTGCGCCCGAGGATGCCGGGGAACACGTTCGACTGCCAGTTGACCATGTAGGCATCGTCGTAGCGGCCTGCGGCGATCAAGCGGATGTATTCGGGGACGGGCGTATGGGCGGGGCAGGCCCACTGGCAATCTACGACTTTATGGAAGTAATCTGGTGCGCCAATATCTGTCGGCTTCAATCAGTCTGCTCCTTCCGGGCGCCTGCCGGGCCGGCCAGGATTGAAACGGCTTGGGGGCGCATAAGAGGCCGTGATTCTACTCTGGGCGAAGCGGGGTGAAAAGCACCTTTTTAATCCACCAAAAGCCGCATGGGTATAGGTCCAAATCGCGCCCGGCGCAGCCTAAGGCTGGGTACGAGGCGGCCGGCGCAGCAGACGCTGCAACGCTGCCAGCGGCCGCGCATTGAGCACATCCGCTTTTTCCAGCCAGCCGCGCCGCGCCTGCCCGATGCCATAGCGCAAATGCTCGAAGTCGAGTTCGCTGTGCGCATCGGAGCTGACGCAAACCAGCACGCCTTCGTCCTTGGCCATTCTGCAATGGGTGTCGAGCAGGTCGAGGCGCTCGGGATGGGCGTTCAGCTCGAGGAAGCGCCCGCAGGCGCGGGCCTTGCGGATAATGCGCAGCATGTCGACGTCGTAGGGTTCGCGCCGCTCGATCAAGCGCCCGGTCGGATGCGCCAGGATGTGCAAATGCGGTTGATCGAACGCTTTCAGGATGCGCTCGGTCTGGCGCTCGCGCGAGAGCTGGAAATCGCTGTGCACGGCACCCACCACCACGTCCAGGCGCGCAAGCACGGAATCGGGCAGGTCGAGCGTGCCGTCGGCGAGGATATCCACTTCTACGCCTTTGAGCACCCTGATGCCGGCGAGTTCGGCGTTGAGCCGGTCGATTTCGTCGATCTGGCGCGCGAGCGCTTGCGGGTCCAGTCCGTGCGCGAGCCGCAGCCGGCGCGAGTGCTCGGTGATCGCGAGATAGGACAGGCCGCGCGCGGCGGCAGCCTGCGCCATCTCCCTGATGCCGGCATGGCCATCGCTTGCGCGGGTATGCACATGCAAATCCCCGCGCAAATCGCCCAACTCCACCAGACGCGGCAGTGTGCCTGCACGCGCGGCCTCGATTTCGCCCTGGTCTTCGCGCAATTCGGGCGGAATATAAGGCAGCCCGACCGCGGCGTAGACGGATTCCTCGGTGTCCCCGGCGACGCGCGCGGCACCGCGGTACACGCCGTATTCATTGATCTTCAGCCCGCGCGCCTGACCCAGGCGGCGCACGGCGATGTTGTGGGCTTTCGAGCCGGTGAAATAATGCAGCGCCGCGCCGTAACACGCCTCGGCCACGACGCGCAGGTCCACCTGTATACCCGCGTGCAATACCACGCTTGCGCGCGTGTCGCCACGAGAGAGAACCTGTCGGACCTCGGGGTAGGCGGTAAAGCGCTGCATTACCTGGTCTGCGGCGGCGGCGGTGATCAGCATGTCGAGATCGCCCACGGTCTCGCGCATGCGACGGAAGCTGCCCGCGAGTTCGACCCGCCCGACGCCGGGAATCCGGCGCAGATAGTCGGCATAGGCCTCGGCATACTGCGCGGCGACGGCGAGCTTGTAGCGCCCCGGACGCTTCAGGTGCGCTTCCACACCCCGCAGTATTTTGAGCTCCGACTTTTCGCCGAAGCCGGCAAGCGCACGCAGCCGGCCGTCGCGCGCCGCGCGGTAGAGCTGCTCCGGCGTCTGCACGTCGAGTTCCTGGTACAGGCGCTGCACCCGCTTCGGCCCCAAACCGGGAACATGCAGCAGATCGGCGATGCCGGCGGGCAGTTCGCGCCTGAGTTTTTCCAGCAGCGCGCAGGTCCCGCTCGCGGCGACCTCGTGGATCTTGGCGCCGAGGTCCGCGCCTATGCCGGGGAGCTTGGGCAGTTCGCCGCCGCCGGCAAGGCGCGCGGCGAGGTCGAGCTGCAGACCCTCGACTATGCGCGCCGCGTTGCGGTAGGCGCGAATGCGAAACGGATTGGCCTGCTCGATCTCGAGCAGGTCCGCGATTTCGCCGAACACCCGCGCGATGTCGGCGTTGTGTACGGCGTGCTCTGGCATGCTGACCTCAATGCGAATGCCCGGACCGGGACTTCACATCTCCATGTCCGCCGCCGGCGCAGATGCTGCTGCGGCCTCCTCGCGCAATTCCGCCACCATGCAGTCGGTGGTCAGGATGAGTCCGGCAATGGAAACGGCGTTTTGCAGCGCCGAGCGCGTCACCTTGCATGGATCGAGCACGCCCATCGCAACCATGCCGCCGAACACGCCGGTGGCGGCGTTGTAACCGAAGTCGCCCGCACCTTCCAGTACCCGGTTGAGCACGACCGAGGGCTCCTCGCCGGCATTGGCGACGATCTGCCGCAGCGGCTCTTCCAGCGCGCGCAATACGATCCGGATTCCGGCGTCCTGGTCCGGGTTGTCGCCGGCCAGCGCGCTCAGCGCCTGGCGCGCGCGCAGCAGCGCGACGCCGCCGCCCGGGAGCACGCCCTCTTCGACCGCCGCGCGGGTCGCATGCAGCGCGTCCTCGACGCGCGATTTGCGCTCCTTCATTTCAGTTTCGGTCGCGGCACCGACCTTGACCAGGGCGACGCCGCCCGCGAGCTTGGCCGCGCGCTCCTGCAGCTTGTCGCGGTCGTAGTCGCTCTTCGCCTCCTTGATCTCGCGCCGGATCGCGGCGATGCGCGCCTCGATAGCGGCGGGTTCGCCCATGCCGCCGATGAGGGTGGTGTTGTCCTTGTCCACCTCGATGCGCCGCGCCCGGCCCAGATGCTCGAGGCCGGCATGCTCGAGCGTGAGTCCGAGCTCCTCCGCCACCACCTGCGCGCCGGTGAGCACCGCGATGTCCTCGAGCATCGCCTTGCGCCGGTCGCCGAAGCCGGGCGCCTTGACCGCACAGGCCTTGAGCACGCCGCGCAGGCTGTTGACCACCAGCATCGCGAGCGACTCGCCCTCTACATCTTCGGCGACCAACAGCAACGGCTTCGCCGCCTGCGCGATCTTCTCCAGCAGCGGCAGCAACTCGCGTATCGCGGAGACCTTCTTGTCGCACAGCAGCACATAGGCGTCCTCGAGCACGCAACGCTGCTTGTCGGCGACGTTAATGAAATAGGGCGAGAGGAAACCGCGGTCGAACTGCATGCCCTCGACCAGTTCCAATTCGCTCGCGAGGCCGCGCCCGTCCTCGACCGTGATCACGCCGTCCCTGCCCACTTTCTCCATTGCGTCGGCGATGATGTCGCCGATGCTGCTGTCGGAATTGGCGGATATCGTCGCGACCTGCGTGATCTCCTTGCGCCCGCTGCAGGGCTGGGCCAGGCGTTTCAATTCCGCCACCACCGCTGCGCTCGCGCGGTCGATGCCGCGCTTGAGGTCCATCGGGTTCATGCCCGCAGCCACGTATTTCATGCCCTCGAGCGCGATCGCCTGTGCCAGAACCATGGCGGTGGTAGTGCCGTCGCCGGCCACTTCCGAGGTCTTCGCGGCGACCTCGCGCACCATTTGCGCGCCCATGTTTTCAAAGTGATCCTTGAGTTCGATCTCCTTGGCCACAATGACGCCCGAGTTGATGATGGTAGGCGCGCCGTACGCGCGCTCCAGCATTACCGTGCGCGCCTTCGGTCCAAGCGTGACTTTGACCGCGTTGGCGAGCACCGCCACGCCGCGCATGATCCGCGCGTGTGCGTCATCATGAAAAATCACTTGTTTGGCGGTCATATGCGTGACTCCTTGGGATCCGGCACCGGCGTCGCGGCTAGCTGCGTGAACCGGGTGTATCGTGGCCATGGCGGCCATGTTCGAGATTGCGCCGGCACAGGTGATCCTCCAGTTGGAGGCGGGCGGCGGTGAACGCGTCGCGCAGCGCCATGTAGACGTCCTCGCCGTGCTCGCGGTTGACCACCACCTCGGTTCCCGGCAACGTGATGATCAGCCGCACCGCGAACCTCGCGGCTTGACTTTGGTCCGGCTCCAGCGCCTCGACCACCACCTGGCTGCTGCGGATCCCGGCGTAAGCCTTGTCGAGCCTGCGCGCCTCGCTATCGATGTAGCGTTCGAGCGCGTCGGATGCGTGGATGCCGCGCAACGCGATCTCTACGGGAGTATGTCCAGCCCCGGCCATGGCAGCGCGCAAAGGCTCAGTTGTAGTCGTCGAAGTATGGAGGCCGACTCCTGCCGCCCTCATCCTGCACGATGCGCTGGCAATCGATCTCGTCGTCGCGCTCCTCGGGGACCTGCGCCGTCTGCTCCCAGGCGGCCGGGGCGGTCGTTGCGCTGCGTCCCCGCCCGGCCGGTGCTTTGGCCGCGTGCTTGCGCGCCGCGCTAAGGACTTTTCCCGACTTCGATTTGGCGCCCATCGCTTGCTCCTGCTGGGGATTGGAATTCATCGTAACGGCAATCGCCGCCACACTGTTGATATTGGTCAAAAAGCACGTTGCTTCGCGCAGGCGCGCTGCTTCTCACGCACTGCGGGAGACCGAAGCATGTTTGATCTGCGTCACACCGCGGCGGCCCGATTTGCGTTCTCCTGATCACTGCGTCATGCGCGGACCAATTGCTGCCCGCGCCAACCCGGGGGGAACCTGTCGATGATCAGAAACAAAGCGCTGCGTCGCAGCCTTGGCGCGCTGCTCGTATTGCTGGGTGCCCTGCTGATCTGGTTGCCTTACGATCTGGCGAGCGGCGTCGTGCTGGTGCTTGCCGGCGCCGCGCTGGAACTGGTCGGCGTGGCGCTGGAGAAAAACGACAAGCAGCCTTAGAGGATGCAGCAACAGCCGGCGCGGCCGCCGGCGCCATTGCGCCGCGGCTAATGCCGCCGCTGCGCTTCGCGCCGCTGCTCGAGCCGTATTGCCTGCGCCAGCGCAGACAGCTCCTCCGCCAGGACCGGAATCAGGTCGTCCATGGCCACGATACCCAGCAGATGCTCGTTTGCGTCCACCACGACCAGGCGGCGCACGCCGCCGCTGCGCATGCGCGCGATGATCTCGAACAGTCCTGCCGTCTCCTTGAGTGTAGCCGGGGGCTCCGACATGATATCGCCGACCGTGAGCTTGCGGTAATCCACATCCGCCGCGACCACCTCGACCACCAGGTCGCGGTCGGTGACGATACCGATCGCGCGGCGCGCTGCGGCACCGCCTTCGGTCACCACCAGCGCACCGATATGATTATCGCGCATGAGCTTTGCCGCCTCCTGCACGGGCGTGCCGCGTTCGGCGATGACGACGATCCGGCTGCAAATTTCTCCGACATTCATGGCTGCCCCCTGTACGCAAAGTCGACGCGCCCGCCGCCAGGTGCAGGTGCGAGCGATGACACAAGTATGGGTCGCCCTTGCGCACGCAGGCTTGATTTTGGTCACAGCGCATGGACAGATACTGCCGCGCCGCCCGCTGCCAGCGGCCTGCGCATAATGCGAGTCGTCCCAGGGCAATCTCTTTTATACTGCTACCTGAGGGTCTGTAGGCTTGCGGCGGCGGAAGGCTGGGCGCCGACGGATCCTGACAAGGGGATTCAGTTTGCGGCAACCATCGGCCCAAGCCGATAAACCTATCGCTGCTGCGCGGCCACGAGCGACGCCCGCGCGGCGGCCGCGCTATCTGGTGCTCAGCCTGGGCGCCCTGGCGGTGCTGTCGATCCTCGCCAGCACCGTGTTCAACTTGTGGCGCATGCATGACGAGGTGACCCAGCTCGCCGAAGAGCATCTGCTCGGCTTGGCCCATATACTCGCCGAGCAGACCGTGCGTTCGACCCACGCTGTCGATGCCGTACTTCGCGCTGCCGCGGAAGACGCGCAAAGAGCGGGAGCCGGCGACGCGCAGGTCCCGTCAAGGGAACTGCATCAGCAATTGCGCGAAATCATCGCGCACACGCCCTACGTCAGCGCACTCATGCTGTCGGACGCGAACGGCAATCTGCTGGCCCACACGGCGGAATTTCCGCCGCCGTCGATTCACCTCGGCAACAGCGAATTCTTTCGCGCACACCGCGAGCGCCGTGCCGCACCGGCGCGCGTGCCGCAGCCAATAGTCAGCAGGGCCGAAGGCGAGCGCGGCATCAGCGTGAGCCGCAGGCTGAATGCGCCGGATGGCCGCTTTGTCGGCGTCATCTCCGCCATCGTCGGTCCGGATTATTTCCTCGGTCCGGTGGGCTTGCAGGAACTCGGCCCGGATGGGATGGTACGGCTGCTGCGCCGCGACGGCGCCTTGCTCGCCGGTTATCCGATGGCGAATGCAGCCGCCACCCGCAACTATCGCGACTCAGCGCTGTTCACCCAGGGCGTAGACGCCGGACGCGAACTGATTCGCCACCCCAGCGCCAGCGGCGGCCAGGAACGCCTCAGCGCAATTCGCGTAATCGACGACTACCCGCTCGTCGTGACCGTGACCTCGTCCACCGATTTTGTCCTGCGCACCTGGCGCCGCAGCGCGGCGCTGTTCGGGGCTGTCGCCGCGCTCACCGCCACCCTGCTCGCCCTGATCACCCTGTCGCTTGCGCGCCAGTTGCGCGTCGACGAGGAGTTGAAAGCCGAGGTCAGCGAATCGGAGGAGCGCCTGCAGGCCATTATTCAGTCGGCCATGGACGCGATCATCATCGTCGATACGCAGCAGCGCATCGTGCTGTTCAACGCCGCCGCGGAGCAGACCTTCCGCTGCCCGAGCGCGCAGGCAATCGGCGCCGATATCAGCCGCTTCGTTCGCGGGCGCCTGCTCGAACTGCAGCCGCTGTACGCCGCCGAGGGCGGCGCCGCCGACGCCCCGATGCGCAGAATGGGACAGCATCTCGCGCTCAGCGGCATATCCGCCGCCGGCAGCGAATTTCCCATCGATGCCTCGGTTTCCCAGGTTCAGCTGCAAGACACGCTGCTGTACATCGTGATTCTGCGCGATGTCACCGAGCGCAAGCAGGTGGAGGCGGCGTTGCGCGCGAGCGAGCAACGCTACCGCACGCTGTTCAACCAGGCTACCGACGGCATCTTGCTGCTCGATGCGGACGGCAACGTCATCGACGTCAACGGCGCTTTCGCGCGTATGCACGGCTATGCCGTCGACGAGCTTCTGCAGATGAATCTGCGCGAACTGGATACGCCGGAGACTTTGGAGCTCGCGCCGGAGCGCCTCAGGCGCATACTCTCCGGGGAAACCATCGGCTTCGAGGTGGAGCACTTTCGCAAGGACGGCAGCATTCTGCCGCTCGACGTCGCCACTTCGGCGATCGATATCGACGGGGGCATCTTCGCGCTGGCATTTCATCGCGACATCACCGAGCGCAGGCGCGCCGAGCAGGACCTCAAGCGCTCGCAGCAGGAACTGCGCGGCCTGTCCAAGGCCGCGAACGAGGCGCTGGAGGCGGAGCGCCGCCGCACCGCGCGCGAGCTGCACGACGAACTCGGCCAATCGCTCACCGCGCTGAAAATGGACCTCGAGTCGCTGCGCTCCGCCCTGCCCCCCGACCAGGTGGAGCTGGGCGAACGCGCGCTCGCCATGCACGGCCTGCTCGACAGCACGATCGCAGCCACACGCCGCATCGCCGCCGATTTGCGCCCGCTGATGCTCGACGACCTGGGACTGGCCGCAGCGCTTGATTGGCTGACGCACAATTTTTCCAAGCACACCGGCATCGCCACCGACCTGGTGATCGACGACGCCGTGGCGCAGGTGCCCGAGCCGATCGCGTCTGCGCTATACCGCATCACCCAGGAATCGCTCACCAATGTGGCGAAATATGCGCATGCGAGCACCGCCGAAATCCGTCTCGAGCGCGACGGCGACTGGGTGGAACTCCTCGTGCGCGACGATGGCCGCGGCATCGAGGCCGCGGACCAGGGCAAGCAGGGCGCATTCGGCCTGCTCGGTATCCGCGAACGGGTGACGCTGCTCGGCGGGGAAGTCGCGATCACGGGCAAACCCGGCCAGGGCAGCCAGGTGCGCGCGCGCATTCCGCTCGCCGCGGCAGACGCGGGGGCGATCGCATGACGCGCATCCTGATTGCCGACGACCACGCGATCGTGCGCGACGGCCTGCGCCGCATACTGCAGAGCGCGCCCGGAATCGAAGTGGCGGGCGAGGCGGTGAGCGGCGACGAAGTCATGGCGCGGGTGCGCGCGGGCGGCTTCGATCTGCTGCTGCTCGACATGTCGATGCCTGGGAAAAGCGGCATCGAGCTGATCAAATGGGCCAAAACCACGCGCCCGGAGCTCGCCGTGCTGGTGCTGTCCATGCACCAGGAGGAGCAGTACGCGGTGCGCGCGATTCGCGCCGGCGCATCCGGCTATGTGACCAAGGAAAGCGCCTCCGCGCTGCTGGTCGCCGCGATCCGCAAGGTCGCCGAAGGCGGGCTGTACATCAGCCCCGGCGTGGCGGAGCAGCTCGCGCTCACGCTGCGGCCGCAGGCCGATAATCTGCCGCATCAGACGCTGTCCGATCGCGAATACGAGGTATTCGGCCTGTTGGTGACGGGCGCGACCGTCTCCGATATCGCCGCTCGTCTGCATTTGAGCGGAAAGACCGTGAGCACGCACAAGGCGCGCATCTTCGAAAAGATGGGCATGGACAGCGTCGCCGACCTGGTGCGCTACGCCATGGCACACAAGCTAGGCGACGCGCGCGACGCCTAATCCCCGCCGCGTGTAGGCATCGCCCTACACGGCTTCCGAAAAGTCCGATGCCCCGTTTCAGCCCGCGCCTATGGTGGGCGCGGCAGTTGATGTTCCATACTCGGGCCAACTACAGGCAGATCCGGCGGCGATTATGGAATGGGCTCAACAGGACGCGACGCTCCAGGTATACCTGGTCGAGGATTCGCCGGCGATCCGCGCGCGCCTCGCTGCCACCATCAGGGGGATCGAAGGCGCCGAATTGGTGGGAGAAGCGGGCACGGTAGGCGCCGCGATCGAGGGCATCCGCTCGACCCATCCCGGCGCGGTGATTCTGGATCTGCAGCTGGAGGACGGCAGCGGCCTGGAAGTGCTCAAAGCGGTGTACCCCTCCGCGCCCGCGCTGCACGTCGCGGTGCTCACCAATTACGCCACCGACCAGCACCGGCGCGCCTGCATGGACGCCGGCGCCGAATTTTTCCTGGATAAGTCCTCCGATTTCCCGCGCATCCGGGAGATTGTCCAGCGCTGGACAGCACGCCCCGCACCCGCCGTTTTCCATTAAACGGATGCAACCCGCAGATCAAACCCATGGAGCCAAAAATGACCGCCGCAATGTCGCACTTTGATGCACTCGATTTTGTTGGCAGCATCGACGCGGGGGCGCCGGACCTGCAGGAGCATGAGGGCGCCAACGTTTCCGTACGCGATCTGACGCGGCTGCTGCATATCGAGTACCCCGACGACGCCTGGCTCGCGCGCACCGCATTCGCCCTGCGCCGCGTGCGCGAGGGCGAGGCGCTGGTGCATGCGGGTGACAAATTCCATTCCCTCTACGTCGTCCGCTCCGGTTGCTTCAAGACCGTCTACACCGATTTCTCCGGCAGCGAACAGGTGCTGGGATTCCCGATGTGCGGCGATCTGATGGGAGCCGATGGCATCGACTGCGGGCACTACAGCTCGACCGCCGTTTCGCTCGATACCAGCGAAGTGGTGATCGTACCGCTCACCAGTCTGGCGCGCCTGGTGTACGAATGCCCCAGCCTGGAAGCCATGCTGTATCGCGTGCTGAGCCGCGAGTTGGTGCGCGTGCAGAACATGGCCTGGACCCTGGGCACGCTCGGTGCGGAAGGCCGGGTGGCGGCGTTCCTGCTCAACCTTTCGGCACGGCTCGGCGCATTGGGCTATTCGCGCAGCTCGTTCAATTTGCGCATGACGCGCCAGGAAATCGGCAGCTACCTCGGCCTCAAGCTTGAAACGGTGAGCCGCGCGCTATCGGCATTGAATACCGCCGGCATCATCCAGGTGCACCAGAGAAGCATAGACATCGTGGACGCCGACGCATTGCGCGGCGTGATCGACCCGGCCGCGGGCGTCCCGGCCGGCGTCGCGCCGCAATTCGATTCACCCCCTGCGCACAGCGACGTCAGCGCCGGCAAGCACGCCAAAAAAGCCCGCGCACAGTTTCCGCCCGGGCTTGCCTGGCGGCAGCTCGCGGCGGCTTAGCCCACGCATCGGCATCGGACGCAATGCCGCCGCGCGGCCGCAGCAGGTATCATAGCGGCGCCTTCACCAACAAAAAGGGGTTCCGACATGTTCAAGCACATCCTCGTTCCGACCGACGGGTCGACTTTGTCGCTGCGCGCCGCGAAGAATGCCGTGCGCTTCGCCAAAGTCCACGGCGCGCGCATGACCGCCTTTTATGTGGCGCCGCAATATCATCCGAATATTGCAGGCGATTACCTGCCGGCAAATTTCGTCCCGCTCGCCGTGTTCCAGAAGCAGATCAAGAAGACTGCGGAAAAATACCTGGATCAGATCAAGAAGCTCGCCAGCGTGGGCAGCGTTGCCTGCTCCGGCTTCTATGTCAGCGACGATTCGCCCTATCAAGCGATCATCAAGGCCGCCAAGGAGCGCAAGTGCGATCTCATTTTCATGGCCTCGCACGGCCGCAGCGGGATCGCCGGGCTGTTGATCGGCAGCGAAACAAGCAAGGTGCTCACGCACTGCAAGCTGCCGGTGCTGGTCTATCGCTGAGCCGGGAGCGCCGCAGCTGCGACGCAGGCGCGGGAAGAAAAGAGATGCTTGGCTGGCAGCGAGGACCGACCAAATGCGAGGATCACGAGCGTTTACCCTCAAGCCGACAATAAATATTTTTCGTGCACAGGATACTAAATCCGCAAAGTGCCGCTGTTGCTGTTCCACGAATTCAGGGCGAAACAGAACCTCTTTCGCTTCAGAGTAGAGAGCCATGGCAGGCGCGAGACCGGTGTCGCCCGTGAGGAAACGATTCATGTCCTCCGGATGACTTGCTACACGAACGGGTCCGCTGTGTGCGCTGGCACCCGCGCCAAATAGCAGTAGGTTCGACATGACGCCACCACTAGCTTAGCGACTCACGCAGCTTTCTTCACGAGAAGCCGCACGCTCAATCCAGCGCGCGTAGCGATGTTGACCAGCGCGTCCAAGCTGAACAGGCCGATCTTGCCCTTGAGCAGGGCGTTGAGGCGCGGCGCCGTCAGACCCAGAACCTCTGCCATCTTTGCCTGAGGCACGCCACTTTTCTGACAGCAGTCCTCGATGCGCATCATCAGTTCGGCGCGCAGCTTCAGGTTCTCGGCTTCGTCCTTGTCGAAACCGATGTCGGCAAAGACGTTGCCCGAGCCGCGGGTAATTTTCAATTTCTTGCTCATCGCTGTCTTCTCTCCTGCACCAATTCCCTGAAGCGCCGCCGGGCAAGCTCGAGGTCCTGCTTCGGGGTCTTCTGCGCCTTTTTCTGGAAGGCGTGTAGCACGTACACCGCCTCCGCGAACTTGGCCACGTAGATGACACGGAACGCGCCGCCGTCCTCGCGCACGCGAATCTCGTTGGCCCCGAGCCCGACCGAAGGCATGGGCTTCCAGTCGGCTGGTTCCTTGCCGGCTTGGACGCGCTCAAGCTGATACCCTGCCTCGCGCCGGAGGTCATCGGGAAACGCCCGAATTTGCTCCTGGCTGTCTCCGACCCATCGAACTTGCTTGAGCGTCATATTATCAGAACTGGTAATTATGGCAAGATCAGCGAGGCGGGCGCAGCGTCGCCGGGAATCACGCCAGATGTCGACAAAGTAGCGCGGCGGATTTTGGACAAGAATAAGGCCAGAAGCATTGCTTCCGCAACGACTTCTGGCCTTTGTTGGATTGCGTTGAATTCGATGGTGCCGGGTAAAGGAATCGAACCCTCGACCGTCGCATTACAAATGCGCTGCTCTACCAACTGAGCTAACCCGGCATGCGCGGCATATTATACGCGTGCGCCGGAGATGTCTCCGCGTACGCTTACCGAAACCGCCCGCGGATTCGACTGCGCTGAGTCAGATGGTTACTTGACCCGCCGCAGCGACGGCTTGCCCGATGGACGCGGCGGCCCGGGCGGAGTTTCATCGGCCGCGCCGGCCTCAGCCGGCTTTTCCGGACTCGCCGTATCCGCAGGCGTGACCTCGAACGACAAACCTTGGCCGTTCTCGCGCGCGTAGATTGCCGACACCGCGCCTACCGGAATCGAGATGTCGCGGCTGCTGCCGTTGAAGCGGGCGCAGAACTCGATCAGGTCATTGCCCATCTTGAAACGCTCCACGGAAATCGGGCCGATGTTGAGCACGATCTGCCCGTCCTTGACGTATTCCATCGGGACGTGCGTGTGCGCGTCCACCGTCACCGTGATGTAGGGCGTATAGCCGCTGTCCACGCACCATTCGTAGATGGCGCGCATCAGGTACGGCTTGGTGGAGAGTTCTGCCATAGATGAACTGGTCGCTCCGGATGCCCGCTTGGCACGGGCAATTTTTGCAGGGAGTCTGCTATTGCGTCGGCGGCAGATCCCGCGTCGCTCCCGCTCCTCGGGATGACCGCTACGCGGTCACTTGCGCATCACCTTTTCCGAGGGCGTCAGCGCCTCGATGAACGCCGGCCGCGAGAACAGCCGCTCGGCATACTTCATCAGCGGCGCCGCAGGTTTTCCGAGCGAGATGCCGTAGTGGTTCAGGCGCCACAGCAACGGCGCGATCGCCACATCGAGCATGGAGAATTCGTCGCCCAGCATGTACTTCTGCTTGACGAAAATGGGCGCCAGCTCGGTCAGCCGGTCGGCCACGTGCGCGCGCGCCTTTTCCTGCTGTTTGGCCGTACCGTCCTCCAGGATTTCAATGCGGCTGAACAACTCCACCTCGAAATTGAACAGCAGCAGGCGCGCGCGCGCGCGCATCACCGGGTCGGGCGGCATCAGCTGCGGGTGCGGGAAGCGCTCGTCGATGTATTCGTTGATGATGTTCGACTCGTACAGCACCAAGTCGCGCTCGACCAGCACCGGCAGGCGGTTGTACGGATTCATCACCGCGATGTCTTCCGGCTTGTTGAACAGGTCGACGTCGATGATCTGAAAGTCCATGCCCTTCTCGTAGAGCACGATGCGGCAGCGTTGCGAAAAAGGACAGGTAGTGCCGGAATAAAGGTTCATCATGATCGCGAAAGCCTTAAAAAATTAAGCGGGCGGCGCCCGCCTCCGAGTCTAGTTGCCGGTGTGTTTCAACCGGCTTCCAGATCAGTGCACGTCCTTCCAGAATTCCCGTTTCAGCAGATAAACCAGAGGCAGCATTGCGAGCAGGTAGAGCAGCACGAAAATGCCGATCTGCTTGCGCGTGGTCGCCGCGGGCTCACCCATGTAGACGAGAAAGTTGACCAGATCGGCAACCATTGCGTCGTATTGCACCGTCGTGAGGCTGCCCGGCTTGACCATTTCGTACTTGACCGTCGTGGCGCCGCCGTGGCCTTCCTTGCCCTCGCCGCCTTTCGCTTTTTCCTCGACGCGCACGCGCTCGCCCTGCAGCTGCCACAGCGGATTGGGCATGCCGACATTCTCGAACACGGTGTTGTTCCAGCCGGTGGGCCGGGCCGGATCGCGGTAGAAGCTGCGCAGGTAGCTGTAGAGCCAGTCCGCGCCGCGCGCGCGCGCGATCACCGACAGGTCGGGCGGCGCGGCGCCGAACCATTTGCGCGCGTCTTTCTTGGTCATCGCGACATTCATGAGATCGCCGATTTTGTCGCCGGTAAAAATGAGATTGTCCGAGATCTGCGACTCGTTCAGGCCCAGTTCCTCCAGCCGGTTCCAGCGCATGAGCGAGGCGCTGTGGCAGTTGAGGCAGTAGTTGGCGAAGGTGCGCGCGCCGCGCTGCAGGCTGATCACGTCGGTCGGCTTGATCGGCGCCGTATCCAGCCGCACGCCGCCCTCGGAAGCCATCGCCGCAGGCGATCCAAGCAGGAACGCAGGCAATGCAACGAAAGTCGCCGCCGGTAGCAACAGGGTAGCAATGAGCTTTTTCATATTAGTGGGTCACCCTTTCCGGTTCGGGTTTGGTCTTGTCCACCTTGGTGTACCAGGGCATCAGGATGAAAAACAAAAAGTAGATTACCGAGCAGATGCGCGCCACCACGGTGGCGCGATCGACGTTGCCGAGCCACGGGCCGAACTGGCCCCACACCGTGGTCGGTTCCGTGCCGAGGTAGCCGAGCACGAGGAACACGATCACGAACGCGGTCAGCGGCACTTTGAAGTAGCGGCCGCGGTAGCGGATCGACTTGACCGCGCCGCGGTCCAGCCAGGGCAGCGCGAACAGGATCATCACCGATGCGCCCATCGCCACCACGCCCGGAAACTGCGAATTGAACAGCGGCGGCACCGAGCGCAGGATCGAGTAATACGGCGTGAAATACCACACCGGCGCGATATGCGGCGGCGTCTGCAGCGGGTTGGCGGGGATGAAGTTGTTGGCTTCGAGGAAGTAGCCGCCCATTTCCGGCGCGAAGAATACGATGATCGCGAACACGATCAGGAACACGACCACGCCGAAGATGTCCTTAACCGTGTAATACGGATGGAACGGGATACCGTCAAGCGGTATGCCGTTGGCGTCCTTGTGCTTCTTGATTTCGATTCCGTCCGGATTGTTCGAGCCCACCTCGTGCAGCGCCAGCAGATGCGCCATCACCAGGCCCAGCAGCACCAGCGGGAGCGCGATCACATGCAGCGCGAAGAAGCGATTGAGCGTCGCGTCCGAAATGACGTAGTCGCCGCGGATCCACAGCGAGATATCCGGCCCGACGAAGGGGATGGCCGAGAACAGATTGATGATCACCTGCGCGCCCCAGTAGGACATCTGTCCCCAGGGCAGCAGATAGCCGAAGAACGCCTCGCCCATCAGGCTCAGATAAATCAGCACACCGAAAATCCACAACAGCTCGCGCGGTCGGCGGTGCGAACCATACAGGAGCGAGCGGAACATATGCAGATAGACACAAATGAAGAATGCCGACGCGCCGGTCGAATGCATGTAGCGGATGATCCAGCCGCCCGGCACCTCGCGCATGATGTATTCCACCGAGCCGAAGGCGAGGTTCGCGTCCGGCTTGTAGTTCATGGTGAGGAAAATGCCGGTGACGATCTGGATCGCAAGCACCAGCATGGCGAGCGAGCCGAAGTAGTACCAGAAATTGAAGTTCTTCGGCGCGTAATACTCCGACAAATGCGCCTTCCAGGTCGAGATCAGCGGAAAGCGCTGGTCGACCCAAGTGAGCGCGCCGTCCAGCGCGACTGAGCCGGTTCCGCTAACGGGGGGTTTTTCTGCGGCTGCCATGCGTCATGCCCCTTTCGTATCGTCGCCGATGAGAATGCGCGTATCGGACAGATACGTGTATTTCGGCACTTCGAGATTGATCGGCGCCGGCGAGCCTTTGTAGACGCGCCCGGCGAGATCGAATTTGGATCCGTGGCAGGGGCAGAACCAACCGCCCTCCCAATCCGCCCCCATCAGCGCCTTGTTCGCGATCGGCTCGGACTCCGGCGAGCAGCCCAGGTGGGTGCAGATGCCCACCAGCACCAGCACTTCCGGCTTGATCGAACGGTATTCGTTCTTAGCGTACTCCGGCTGCTGCGGCACGTCGGAATGGGGGTCGGACACCTTGCTGTCGACCTTCGCCAGGCCGTCGAGCATGGACTTGGTGCGACGTACGATCCAGACCGGCTTGGAGCGCCATTCCACCGTCATGATCTGGCCCGGCTCCAGCGTGCTGATGTCGGCCACCACCGGTGCGCCGCCCGCCTTGGCCCGTTCCGACGGCAGCCAGCTCGCTGCGAACGGCACGGCTGCGGCCACGCCGGCGACACCGCCCGCGGCGCCGCAGGCGATCACCAGATTGCGCCGGCCCTTGTTTACTTTCTTATCGTCGCTCATTGAAGATTCCTCGATCTACAAGATTCTGCTGAGTGCAAAAGCACGCGATTATACCCGAAAGTGTCAGCCCGATTAAAGTTTTTTGCGCTAACACCATGAAATAGATAAACAAATTTAACGCCGGCGCAATTGGGGTTTGTCCCGGGTTGGAAGTCCCGATGTAGCCGCCGGGCCGAAGTGCGCCTTCGAATACTCGCCCAAAGCCTGTACGCTGCGCTACTCGGTAGCGTGGCGGCGCGCGGCGCTTCGCAATCCTATTTTTGCACGAACGCGGCAGCGCAAGATGCAACGCACCCTTCCACCAGCAGCGCATTTGGGCAATAATCCCGGAATCGGGAGACCTCCAACAGGCCGTCCAAGTACCGGTTTAGTTCCTCGCGCTGCATTGCGGCCGCTACCGAATTAGCCAGCGAGAATTGCACCCGCAGGTACGCCGGCGCAGCGTTCGCCCCGGAGCATGAGGCTGCCTCAGAACCACTGCCTCTGACTCGAGCGAGCCTGAAGGGCGCATCCCCTTCGCCTTCAAACGAACGCAAGGACACGCACGCGATGTACCGACTCTGGCTGACCTTTGCGCAGACAGCCACCATCTGCCTCGCCATTCTGTTCGTCGTCGCCACGCTCAAACCCGAATGGCTGCCGGGCAGGCCGCCCATCCCGGTCGAAGTCAACGAGGCGCCGCCGCCGCCGGCGAGCGACGCGCGCGGCAAGGCCGTTACCTACAGCGATGCGGTGCGCAAGGCGGCCCCGGCCGTCGTCAGCATATTCACCAGCAAGGAAGTGAAACGGCCGCGCAATCCGTTCATGAACGATCCCTTGTTCCGCCACTTCTTCGGCGACCGCTTCGAGGACGAGGCGCAGCGCGCGTTCAGCCTGGGCTCCGGCGTGATCATCAGTCCGCGCGGCTACATTCTGACCAACCAGCACGTGGTCGAAGCGGCGGACGAAATCGAGGTGGCGCTCTCCGACGGCAAGAAACTCGCGGCCAAGGTCGTCGGCAACGATCCCGAAACCGACCTCGCCGTGCTGCACGTCGACGCGCAAAACCTGCCGGCCATCACCCTGGGCCAGGCGGAGAACCTGAAGGTCGGCGACGTGGTGCTGGCGATCGGCAACCCGCTGGGCGTAGGCCAGACCGTGACCATGGGCATCGTCTCGGCGCTGCATCGCACCGGCCTGCGCATCAACACGTTCGAGAATTTCATCCAGACCGATGCCGCGATCAATCAGGGAAATTCAGGCGGTGCGCTGATCGACGCCGCTGGCAGCCTGGTCGGCATCAACACCGCGATACTGTCGCAATCGGGCGGCTCCATCGGCATCGGCTTTGCGATTCCGGTTTCCACCGCCAAACAGGTGATGGAGCAGCTGATCGCCACCGGCGCGGTGACGCGCGGTTGGGTCGGCGTCGAACTGCAGGAAATCACGCCGGAGCTGGCCGACTCGTTCAAGCTCGGCAGCACTGCCGGCGTGCTCGTCGCCGGGGTGCAGCGCGGCAGCCCTGCCGATCGCGCCGGCGTCAAGCCGGGGGACATCGTGCTCACGGTGGACGGCAAGCCCGTGCGCGACCCGGATTCCATGCGCAATCTGATCGTGGCGCTGGTGCCGGGCAAGCAGACCACGCTGGGTTTGAAGCGCGGGCAGAAAGGCTTTGATCTGCGCGTCGAAGTGGGCAAGCGCCCCGGCGCGCCGCGCGAGGACGAGTAGCCGATCTCATTCGGCGAGGAATTCCTCCACCAGGCCGATCTGCGCCGGCACGTTGAGCGCGGGCGCATGGCCGCAGCCGGCGATTTCCACCACGCGCGCGCGCGGGCCGCGGCTGCGCATCGCCTGCGCCGTCTCGGCCAGCAGCAAATCCGAGTCCGCACCGCGCAGGCACAGCAGCGGGAGGTCGAGCGCGTCGTACTCGGGCCACAGCTCGTAATCCTGCGGAAAATTGACGAACTGGCGCACCATGTTCGGGTCGTAGTGCGGCGTGACGCAGCCGTCGGGCAGGCGCCGCGCCGAAGTTTCGGTGAGCTTCACCCATTCGCGCTCGGTGAGCATGCCGTAAGGCGCATACACCTTGCGGAAATAGGCCTCCAGTTCGCTCATCCGCGCAAACGCCGCCGGATTGCCGGCGTAGGTCCGGATGCGCTCGATCGCGGCCTGCGCCAGCTGCGGACCGTTGTCGTTCAGCACCAGTTTGGCTATGCGCCCGGCCAGCGCGCCGCCCTTGCGGCTCGCCAGTTTGATGCCTATGGATCCGCCCATGGAGGTGCCGACCCAGTGCATATGCCCGATGTCGAGCGCGTCGCAGAACGCCGCTGCGAGGCGCGCGTAGAACGCGAGGCAATATTCGCGGTCGGGATCCGGACTCCACTGCGACAAGCCGCGGCCGATGGTGTCAGGGCAGACGACGCGATAGCGGCGCGCGAGCACGGCGGCGAGGTCGTCGAAATCGCGCCCGGTGCGCGCGAGGCCGTGCCACAGGATGACCGTCGCGGCATTGCCCTGCCCCCATTCGGTGTAATGCAGTTCGCGCTCGAGCACGGTGATGTAATGCGAGCTCATGTTCATTGCCTAAGCCTCAGTTTGCCGACGATACCGGTGGGAAAGCGATAGACGCTGAGGATGAACAGTATCCCCAGCCACAACAGCCAGCGATCCGGATGCACCAGCGCCGGCAGCAGCGGTATCCCTATGGCCGCATCGCTGGCGAGCTTCATCAGGTCCCGCAGATAGTTCTGCGCGATCACGAACAGCGTCGCGCCGACCACCGCCCCGTACATGGTCCCCATGCCGCCGATCACCACCATCAGCAGGATGTCGATCATGACGTGCTCGAAGCCTGGGCGCATCTGTACCTGGGCGATGCGCTCGCCGCGATCCGTTCGATCCGCGCGGCCGAGCTGGCGCTCGAACGCGCGCGCCCTGGCCGGCGCCGCGTCGCCGGCCTGACCACGCTGCGCGCCGAGCTGCAGATCGTGCGCACCATGAGCGGCGTGACGCGCTACGACCTGCCCGATGTCGGCGGACTCAAGCCGGACCTGCCGCGGGCCTTCGGCCCCGAAGACCCGCTGCAGCGCGCCTATGCCCACGTCGTGCTGGGCTATGCCGAGCGCCTGGGCGGAAGCCTGGAGGGGGCGCGCGGGCATTTCACCGAAGCGGTGCGCATCTCCGATGCCAGCGAGGAGACGGTCGTCAATTTGATGGCGCGCTACAACATCGCCATTGTCGACTACCTGCGCGCGCGCCCGGACATAGCGGCGGGCGAGCTTGCGCACTGGCTGCTCGACACGCGCAACCGGCGCTGGCTCAGGACCGGCAGCGCCGGCTTTCTGCGTGTGGCCCTGGCGATCATGCAACTTGAACTCAACGATACGGGCGCAGCGCTGACGGAGCTGGACGAGGCGATCGATTTGCTCGATTCCACCCAGACTTATGCCTTTGTCGGCGTGGCGCAAGTGATCCGCGCGCAGGTGCTGACGCTGCTGGGCGAGGACGCGGCAGCCGAGGCCGACCTGGCACGGGCGCGCGCAGTCGGAGCCGAACGCAACCTCGATCGCGTCGCCTTTCGCGCCGACCTCGCCGCAGCGCACCTGGCCTGCCGCAGCCAGGACTTCGCGCGCGCGGAGGAATGCCTGCGCCGGGCGCGCGCCATGCTGGAAGTCTTCGGCCACGCAGCGGTTGCGCTGCAAACCGAGCATCACGCATCCTGGGTGAGCGCATCGGTCGAGCTGGCGCTGGCCCGCGGGCGCTTTGCCGAAGCGCTCAAACTCGCAACTGCCGCGTATACACACGCGTGCCGTGCGGGGGCGGGCACGCACGCAAATCGAATTCCGTATCTGGCAGGGGCTCGCGCGCGAGGGCATGGGCGCATCCGCCGCCGCGGCCAAGGCGATCGGCGAAGCGCTCGCGCTGGCGGCGCCGGCCGGGGTCCTTTACCCCTTCCTTGCGGCCGGCACCCGCATCACCGGACTGCTGCGAAGCGACGCCGGCGCGCACGCCGCGCTCGCGCAGCGCTTGGTGCAGGCGCTGCTCCCACGCCGTACCGCGGCGGGGCAGGCCGGCGCCCCGCGACGGCCGCCGCCCTTGCATCAGCGCGAAGTGCAGATCCTGAACCTGCTCGGCCTCGGCCTGCGCAACCGCGAAATCGGACAGCGCCTGTTCATTTCGGAAGAGACGGTGAAGTGGTACCTGAAGAAGATGTACGAGACCTTGCAGGTCGGCAATCGCACGCATGCGCTGGTGCGCGCGCGCGAATTGGGGGTGATGCCGTAGCCGCTGGCCGCTACTGCAGGCGTTTCTGCTCCGGATCCGGTTCGCCCTCTTCCTCGGGCGCGCGCGCGCGGAAGAAACGCTGCATCAGTTGCGACAGGATGATGCCGAACTCGTACAGCAGGCACATCGGGATCGCCAGCAGCAGTTGCGACACCACGTCCGGCGGCGTGACTACGGCGGCCACGACGAAGGCGCCGACGATCACGTAGGGACGCACGTCCTTGAGCTTGGCCACCGTGAGCACGCCGGTGCGCACCAGCACCACTTCGATCAGCGGAATCTCGAACGTAACCCCGAAAGCCACGAACATGGTAAGCACGAAGCTCAAGTAGGCTTCGATATCCGGGGCGGGCGTGATGCTCTTGGGCGCAAAGTGGATGATGAAGCGGAACACCCAGTTGAACACCACGAAATAGCAGTAGGCGACCCCGGACAGGAATAGCGCGGTACTGCCGAACACCAGCGGCAGGGCGAGGCGCTTTTCATGGGAATACAGGCCCGGCGCGATGAAAGCCCAGATCTGATACAGCACATAGGGCAGTGCCAGCATGAACGCCGCCATCAGTCCGACTTTGAGCGGCACCAGAAACGGCGTGATCACGCCGGTGGCGATCATGTGGGAGCCCTGCGGCAAGGTGCGCATCATCGGCAGCGCCAACAGGTCGTAGATCTCGGACAAGCCGGGCCAGAACCAGAGCAGCGCGAACACGCCGAACACGGCGTAAATCGAGCGCAGCAGTCGGTCGCGCAACTCGACCAGGTGGGAAATGAAGCTTTCCTGTGCGCTCACTGGACGTCAGACTTTCGGCGGCGGAGCCGCGGTCTCGTGAAGCGGCTGAGTTTCGAGGCCCAGATCCATCTGCGCCGGAGGGATGGGGATTTCGGCGGCGGCCTGATGCTCGGGTGCGCCCGTTTCGGCCTTGTTTTCCGCGGTCTTGTCTGCCGCGGCTTTGTCTTCCACGGCCGCGGAAATGCTTTGGTTCAGCGATTCCGCAGTCGCATTCAGTTCCTGCTGGACCTGATTCACCGACTGCTCCACCGATTTCGCCGCGTCCTCGAACGTCGACTTGAGATTCTTCAGCTCCTCCAAATCGACTTCGCGCTGTATGTCCGCCTTGACGTCGTTGACGTAGCGTTGCGCGCGCCCCAGCAGCGCCCCGACCGTGCGCGCAACCCGGGGCAAGCGCTCCGGACCGATCACGATCAGCGCCACCAGGGCGATAACTATCAGTTCGGAAAATCCGACGTCGAACATTTCAAGGACCGGGGTTGGGGAAGCGGGATCAACGCGGGCGCGGGGCAGGGCAGCCCCACGCCGGCCTCAGCGCAACTTACGCGCTTTTCGATTTTTCCTTGATTTCGCCTTCGATCACGTTGCCTTCGGTTTTCTGCGCCGTGCTCGCCGGCGTATCGGAAGTGCCTTCCTTCATGCCTTCCTTGAACCCGCGCACCGCACCGCCCAGATCGGAGCCGATGTTGCGTAATTTCTTGGTGCCGAATACCAGCATGACGATGATCAGAACGATCAGCCAATGCCAAATGCTGAATGAACCCATGGTTTTGCTCCTAAAAGGAATGACCGGGAAACGGAGCCCAGCCGCCCCGCCTTTACCCAGACCAGGGGAAGCGCCGCCAGGAATCACCTCCCCGGCCAAGCTGCCCTAACGTTTAATCATCCCCGGCAGAACCTCATTGCCGCCGATGATATGCATATGCAAATGATACACCTCTTGGCGGCCTACGCGGCCGGTGTTGATAACCGTGCGCCAGCCATCGCCGCAGCCTTGTTCCAGCGCCAGTCTGGATCCCAGCGCCAGCATTTTGCCGAGCAGCATCTGGTGGCCGGGCTCGACCTGCGCCAGCGATTCGATGTGCAGCTTCGGGATGACCATGAAATGCACCGGCGCCACCGGGTGGATGTCGTGGAACGCAAGGATGTCCTCGTCCTCGAACACCTTCTTGCTCGGTATCTTGCCGGCGATGATCTTGCAGAAAATGCAGCCGTCCATGGCCAGCTTGCTATTTGCGCTCGGCCTCGACCCGCGGGCTCGCGGCCCGGGCAGCCTTCTCGTCGATGCCGGAAATGCCCTCGCGCCGCTTGAGTTCGAACAGCACGTCGGTGGGCCGCAGGCCGTAGTGCGCAAGCATGATCAGGCAGTGAAACCACAGATCGGCGGTCTCTCCGACGATGCGCAGCCTGTCCCCGTCCTTGGCCGCCATCACCGTCTCCGTGGCTTCCTCTCCGATCTTTTTCAGGATGGCGTCTTCGCCGCGCGCAAGCAGCCTGGAGACGTAGGATGCATCGGCGTCGCCGCCTTTGCGCGCCTCGATGGTATCCGCCAGGCGTTCGAGTATGTCGCTCATGTTCGCTAGTCCTTGCACCGGGGGGCTACGCCCCCTTGCGCGATCCAAAGTTGGGGAAAACCCTGATTAAACGCGGGCTCGATCGGCGCTTCATTTGCGGTAAATGTCCTTCGGGTCCTTGATCACGGGGTCCGCCACGACCCATTTTCCGTCCGCGTATTTCTGGAAAAAACAGTTATGTCGGCCGGTATGGCAGGCAATACCGCCGACCTGCTCCACGCTGAGCAAGATCACGTCTTCGTCGCAATCCAGGCGCAACTCGCGCACTTTCTGTACATGCCCGGATTCCTCGCCCTTGTGCCACAGCTTGCGCCGCGAGCGCGACCAATAGACGGCTTCCCCGCTGGCGGCAGTCTGTTCCAGGGCTGCGCGGTTCATCCAGGCGACCATCAGCACCTTGCCGCTCGCCGCCTCCTGCGCGATCGCCGGCACCAGGCCGTTGGCGTCCCATTTAACCTTATCGAGCCAGTCCGTGTCCGCCATCACAACCTCACCTCGATGCCTTTTGACCGCAGCAGTTCCTTCGCCTCGCGCACACTGTACTCGCCGTAGTGAAAAATGCTGGCGGCGAGCACGGCGTCGGCCTTGCCTTCGAGTATGCCCGCGGCCAGGTGTTCGAGGTTGCCCACGCCGCCGCTGGCGATCACGGGCACGTCCACCGCCTCGGCCACGGCCCGCGTCAACGCCAGGTCGAAACCGGACTTGGTGCCGTCGCGGTCCATGCTGGTAAGCAGGATTTCGCCCGCGCCGAGAGTCTGCATTTTACGCGCCCATTCCACCGCGTCCAAACCGGTAGCATTGCGCCCGCCATGCGTATACACCTCCCAGCGCGGCGCGGCGCCCGAGGCGTCCGCCACGCGCTTGGCATCGATGGCGACGACGATGCATTGGGCACCATAGCGGCCCGAGGCGTCGGCCACCAGCTGCGGATTCTGCACCGCCGCAGTATTGATCGAGACCTTGTCCGCGCCCGCGTTCAACAGGCGCCGCACGTCCTCGACTTTGCGCACGCCGCCGCCGACCGTGAGCGGAATGAACACCTGCGCCGCCACGGCTTCGATGATATGCAGGATCAGGTCGCGTTCATCCGAGCTCGCGGTGATGTCGAGGAACGTGAGTTCGTCCGCGCCTTGATCGTCGTAGCGGCGCGCGATTTCGACCGGATCGCCCGCATCGCGCAAACCGACGAAATTCACCCCTTTGACCACGCGGCCGCGGGTGACGTCCAGACAGGGAATGACGCGCTTGGCTAGGCCCATATGTCGGGAGGCGATCGGCGCAAAGGAGGTATCGCCCTGGCGCTCACGCCTCTCCCTTCTTCCCCTGGCCCAATTTGTCCGCCATCGCCTGCGCTTTCTTGAAGTCCACCGTCCCCTGGTAAATGGCGCGCCCGGTGATGACCCCGGTGATGCCCTCGGATTCGATTTTGCACAGAGCCTTGACGTCGTTGAGATTAGTGAGGCCGCCGCTCGCGATCACCGGCACCACCAGTTCGCGCGCGAGCTTGATCGTGGCGTCGATGTTGACCCCGCTGAGCATGCCGTCACGGCCGATGTCGGTATAGATCACCGCCTCGACGCCGTAGTCCTGGAACTTGCGCGCGAGGTCGATCACGTCGTGGCCGGTCATTTTCGACCATCCTTCCACCGCCACCTTGCCGTCCTTCGCGTCCAGGCCGACGATGATATGGCCGGTGAACGCGGTGCAGGCATCCTGCAGGAAGCCTGGGTTTTTCACCGCCGCCGTGCCGATGATGATGTAGCTGATACCGTCGTCGAGATAGCGTTCTATGGTGTCCAGATCGCGGATGCCGCCGCCGAGCTGGATCGGAATCCTGCCGTCGACCGCGCGCACGATGTCCTTGATCACGGCTTCGTTCTTGGGCTTGCCCGCGACCGCGCCATTCAGGTCGACCAGGTGCAGCCGGCGCGCGCCCTGCTCCAGCCAGTGCCTGGCCACTGCGGCCGGATCATCGGAGAACACGGTCTCCTTGTCCATGTTGCCCTGTTCGAGGCGCACGGCGCGCCCATCCTTGATATCGATCGCCGGGATAATAAGCATGAGTCGTTGGAGTGGTGAAGAAAGAAGGGGGGATGCCCGCTGCCTAGGGCTTCCAGGTCACGAAATTGGCAAGCAGCGCGAGGCCGGCGGTCTGGCTTTTCTCGGGGTGGAATTGCACAGCGAAAATATTATCCTGCGCGACGGCGCAGGTAAAGGGGAAACCGTAGACGCTGTATCCCGCGACGAGTTCGGGTTTTCCCGCCTCGACGTAAAAACTGTGCACAAAATAATAGCGGTTGCCGTCGGCAATGCCGCGCCACAGCGCGTGCGGCTCGGCCTGCATCACCTCGTTCCATCCCATGTGCGGCACTTTGAGCTTGCCGCCCTGCGCATCTTTCATCGCCTGCGGCGGAAATCGCTTCACCTGTCCGGGAAAAACACCCAGGCCGGGCGTGTCGCCTTCCTCGCTGCGCTCGAACAGCATCTGCAGTCCGATGCATATGCCCAGAAACGGCTTCGTGCGCGCCGCTTCGAGCACCGCCGGACGCAATCCCCGCGCATCCATCTCGCGCATGCAGTCTGGCATCGCGCCCTGCCCGGGAAACACCACGCGCTCGGCCTGCCGCACTACCACGGAATCGGAGGTAACGATGACCTCGGCCTGCGGCGCGACATGTTCCAGCGCCTTGGATACCGAACGCAGGTTGCCCATGCCATAGTCGATTACTGCGATTGAAGTCATTGCAAATGCAATTGGACAAAATTAGCGGGAATAAAATCCATACGGCGGACAGGAATCCGGTTCGCGGCCCGTCGATTCGCCGCAAGCCGGCACAGCCTGTCAAACGTGTGAAGTCACAAGCTGCCTTTAGTCGAGGGAATCGTACCCGCGGCGCGCGCGTCGGGCTCGGCCGCCATGCGCAGCGCCCGCCCGAAGGCCTTGAATACGGTCTCGCACTGATGGTGCGCGTTGTCGCCGCGCAGATTGTCGATGTGCAGCGTCACCTGGGCGTGATTGACGAAGCCCTGGAAAAATTCACGCACCAGGTCGACGTCGAACTCCCCGATCCAGGCGCGGCTGAACTTGAGCTGATACACCAGCCCGGGGCGCCCGGAAAAATCGATCACCACGCGCGACAAAGCCTCGTCCAACGGTACGTAGGCATGACCGTAGCGGCGCAGCCCGCGTTTGTCCCCCAGGGCTTTTGCGAGCGCCTGCCCCAGGCTGATGCCCACATCCTCGACCGTGTGATGCGCGTCAATGTGCAAATCCCCCTTGGCCGCAATCTCCAGGTCGATCATGCCGTGGCGCGCAACCTGGTCCAGCATATGGTCGAGAAACGGCAGGCCGGTGGCCAGTTTAGCCGTGCCGGCGCCGTCCAGGTTCAGGCTCACGCTGATCTGGGTTTCGTTGGTATTGCGGGTGACCGAGGCAGTACGCATAAATTATTGGCCGCAGCTAGCGCCGAGATTGCTTGCATTCTAACCCAGCGCGACAGGCGGGCAAGCAGGCTCGGAGCAATACGCGCTTATTCTAGGCCAGAATGTCGCTCAAGGCTGCAATCAGCGCATCGCATTGCGCATCGCTTCCTACCGTGATGCGCAGGAACGGCTCGATGCGCGGCGGATTCTTGAAATGCCGCACGATAATGCCGCGCTCGCGCAAGCTCGCGGCCAGCGCGGCGCCGCTGTGCTGGCCATGGCGCGCAAACACGAAATTCGCGGCAGAAGGCAGCACCTCCATGCCCAGCGCCGCCAGTTTGCTCACCAGCCGGGCTCGGCTTGCGATCACCTTGGCGCAGATCTGCTCGAAATACGCGCGGTCGTCGATCGCGGCGGCGGCGCCGGCGATGGCGAAGCGGCCCAGCGGGTAGGAATTGAAGCTGTCCTTGACGCGGTTCAGCGCCTCGATCAGCCCGGCGTCGCCCAGCGCATAGCCCACGCGCAGTCCGGCGAGCGCGCGCGATTTCGACAGCGTATGCACCACCAGCAGCTGCGGGTAGCGTGCGATCAGTCCGACCGCCGACTCGGCGCCGAAATCCACGTAGGCCTCGTCGACCACCACCACCGACCCGGCGTTCGCGCGCAACAGGCGCTCGATTTCGGCCAGAGCCAGCGGCCTGCCGGTCGGCGCATTCGGATTGGGGAAAATGATGCCGCCGTTCGGCTGCAGATAATCGTCGACGCGGATTTCCAGAGACTCGGTCAGCGGCACCTGCCGGTACTCGATGCCATACAGGCCGCAGTACACAGGATAAAAGCTGTAAGTGATGTCCGGAAACAGCAGCGGCTCGTCGTGCTTGAGCAGGGCGAGGAAACTGTGCGCCAGCACCTCGTCCGAACCGTTGCCGATGAACACCTGGGCCGGGTTCAGCTGGTAGAACGCGGCAATCGATTGCTTCAGCGCGTCGCAGTTCGGATCGGGATAAAGCCGCAGCGTGTCGCCCACCTCGCCGCGCAGGGCCGCCAGCGCCCGCGGGCTGGGACCGTAGGGGTTCTCGTTGGTGTTGAGCTTGATCAGGTTGGGCAATTTGGGTTGCTCTCCCGGCACATAGGGCGTCAAGCCCGCGACGACTTTGCTCCAATAACGGCTCACAAAGACCCCTTGGGATCGCGCAGGCGATATGCGGCGGAACGCGCGTGCGCCTGCAAGCCCTCACCTTCGGCCAGCGTCATCGCCACCTTGCCCAAAGTCTGGGCTCCGTCGGCCGAGACCATGATCAGGCTGCTGCGCTTCTGAAAGTCGTATACCCCGAGCGGCGAGGAGTAGCGCGCGCTGCGCGAAGTGGGCAGGACGTGGTTGGGGCCGGCGCAGTAGTCGCCGAGCGCCTCGCAGGTCTGGCGTCCCAGGAAAATGGCGCCGGCATGCCGGATCTTCTGCGCCAGCGCGAGCGGTTCCTCCACCGACAGCTCGAGGTGTTCGGGCGCAATGCGGTTCGCGATTTGCGCCGCCTCGTCCAGGTCGCGCACCAGGATCAGCGCGCCGCGCGTGCGCAGCGCGGTGGCTATGGTCTCGCGCCGCGGCATCTGCGGCAGCAGCTTGGCGATGCTCGCCTGCACCGCATCGATAAAACCGGCGTCGGGCGCAAGCAGGATGGACTGCGCCAGCTCGTCGTGCTCGGCCTGCGAGAACAGATCCATCGCGATCCAGTCCGGATCCGTCTTGCCGTCGCAAATGACGAGGATTTCCGACGGCCCCGCCACCATGTCGATGCCGACCACGCCGAACACGCGCCGCTTGGCCGCGGCGACATAGGCGTTGCCGGGACCGACGATCTTGTCCACTTGAGCGATGGTCTGGGTGCCATAGGCAAGCGCGCCCACCGCCTGCGCCCCGCCTATGGTGTACACGCGGTCCACTCCGGCAATGGCGGCTGCCGCCATCACGAGCTGGTTCTTTTCGCCGCGCGGGGTCGGCACCACCATCACGAGTTCGCCCACGCCGGCGACTTTCGCCGGCAGCGCGTTCATCAGCACCGACGAGGGATAGGCCGCCTTGCCGCCCGGCACATACAGACCGACGCGATCGAGCGGCGTCAGCTTCTGCCCCAGCACCGTACCGTCGGCCTCGGTGTACTGCCAGGACTGCGCCAGCTGCTTTTCGTGGTAACTGCGCACGCGCAGCGCGGCCTGCTCCAGCGCCGCGCGCTGCGCCGCGGGCAGCGCGTCACGCGCGCGCGCGAGCGCCGCGCGCGGCAGTTCGAGCTCGGCCAGCGCGGCGGCGGTCACGCCGTCGAAGCGCGCCGTATATTCGAGCACGGCCGCGTCGCCGCGGCTTTTCACCGCCGCCAGGATGTCGGCCACGGCCGCATCCACGCTTTCGTCCTGGGTCGCGTCGAACGCGGTCAGGCGCGCAAGCCGTGCGCTGAAGTCCGCATCGCGGGTCGAGAGGCACGCGATCTCAGCCACTTCTTTTCTCCGTTGCCGCAGCAAATGCGTCGATCAGCGGCTGGATCGCAACGCGCTTGAGCTTCAGCGCCGCCTGATTGATGACCAGGCGCGCCGAAATCGGCACGATCTCTTCCACCGCCTGCAGATGGTTGGCTTTCAGCGTGTTGCCGCTGGAGACCAGGTCTACGATGGCGTCGGCGAGCCCCACCAGCGGCGCAAGCTCCATCGAGCCGTAGAGCTTGATCAGGTCGACGTGCACACCCTTGGCGGCGAAATGCTCGCGCGCGGTCTGCACGTATTTGGTGGCCACGCGCAGGCGCGCGCCCTGCTTGACCGCGCGCGCGTAGTCGAAGCCCTGCGGCACCGCCACCATCAGGCGGCAGGCGGCGATTTTCAGGTCCAGCGGCTGATACAGACCGTCGCCGCCATGCTCGAGCAGCACGTCCTTGCCCGCGATGCCGAGGTCGGCCGCGCCGTACTGCACATAGGTCGGCGTATCGGAGGCGCGCACGATGATCAGGCGCACGTCGGGCCGGCTGGTGGCGATGATCAGCTTGCGCGAGGTTTCCGGATCGTCGCGCGGCACCACGCCCGCCGCCTTCAGCAGCGGCAGCGTTTCCTCGAAAATTCGGCCCTTGGACAGGGCGATCGTGATTTGAGACACAGTGGGGCCTGATCTAAACGGCAATTTTACCGCGGACTCCGCGGTAGGCGCTGCCTCAATGAACGCGCTTGATGCGCGCGCCGAGCTGGGACAGCTTTTCCTCGATGCATTCGTAGCCGCGGTCGAGGTGGTAGATGCGCTCGACCACGGTCTCCCCTCTTGCGACCAGACCCGCAATCACCAGGCTGGCCGAAGCGCGCAAATCGGTCGCCATCACCGTGGCGCCGTCGAGCTGCGCCACGCCCTTGACCACCGCGGCGTTGCCGGAGATCTCGATGTCCGCGCCCAGGCGCTGCAGCTCGAGCGCGTGCATGAAGCGGTTCTCGAAAATCGTTTCGGTCAGCACCGCCGTGCCGCGCGCGATGCAGTTCAGCGCCATGAACTGCGCTTGCATGTCGGTCGGAAACGCAGGATAAGGCGCGGTGCGCAGATTGACGCTCTTCGGCGGGCCGTCCATCTCGATCGCTATCGCATCGTCTTCGGCGCTGATCCTGGCGCCGGCCTCGCGCAGCTTGTCCACCACCGCGTCGAGTATGCGCGCGCTGGTGTTGCGCAGGCGCACCGAGCCGCCGGTCGCGGCAGCGGCGACGAGAAAAGTGCCGGTCTCGATACGGTCCGGCATGATGCTGTGCGCGGCCCCGCTGAGCGCGCTCACGCCTTCGATGGTGATCATGTCGCTGCCGGCGCCCTCGATGTGCGCGCCCATCGCCTTGAGGCAGTTCGCGAGATCGACCACCTCGGGCTCGCGCGCCGCGTTCTCGATGACCGTGGTGCCCTCGGCCAGGCAGGCCGCCATCATCAGGTTCTCGGTGCCGGTTACGGTCACGAGATCGGTAAAGATGCGCGCACCCTTCAGGCGCTTGGCTTGGGCGATGATGTAGCCGTGCTCGACGCGCACCTCCGCGCCCATGGCCTGCAGGCCCTTGATGTGCAGATCCACCGGTCGCTGGCCGATGGCGCAGCCGCCCGGCAGGGACACGCGCGCCTCGCCGCAGCGCGCCAGCAGCGGACCGAGCACCAGAATCGAGGCGCGCATGGTCTTCACCAGGTCGTAGGGCGCAAGCGGCGTATGCAGGCGGCCCGCGTCCAGTTCCAAACCGAGCTTTTCGTCCAGCGTCACCGCCACGCCCATGCCGCCGAGCAGGTTGAGCAGCGTGGTGACGTCGCGCAGATGCGGCACATTCGCAAGACGCAGCGGCGCGGCCGAGAGCAGCGACGCGCACATGATCGGCAGCGCGGCGTTTTTCGCGCCGGAAATGCGCACCTCGCCTGAGAGCGGCACCCCGCCCCGGATCAGGAGTTTGTCCATGCGTCCTGCTTTAAGTTGCCTGCTCGCGCCACTCCTCCGGAGTGAGGGTCTGCATCGACAGCGCATGCACTTCCTCGCGCATGCGCTCCCCGAGCGCCTGATACACGCGCTGGTGCCGCTGCACCCGGTTCTTGCCGCGGAATTCGGCGGAAACGATCAGCGCCTGGAAATGCTGGCCGTCGCCGACGAGCTCGATATGCTCGCACGGCAGGCCTTGTTCGATGTAAGTCTTAACATCCTCGGGCATAACCATGGTTTTCCTCTTAGTGGCGTAGTTTATAACCGCGCTTGAGCAGCGCGAGGCTGACGGCAGTAAATACGAGCAGATTGGCGAGCGCAATCACCAGGCTCACGGCCGGGTTGATATCGGACACGCCGAAAAAACCGTAGCGGAAGCCGTCGATTATGTAGAAAAACGGGTTGAATTGCGACAGCCCCTGCCAGAACGCGGGCAGCGAGTGGATCGAGTAGAACACTCCGGACAAGAACGTCAGCGGCATGATGAGGAAGCTCTGGAACGCGGCCACCTGGTCGAATTTTTCGGCCCAGATGCCGGCGAGCAGGCCGAGCGAACCGAGGATGGCGCTGCCGGCCAGCGCGAACGCGAGTATCCACAGCGGATGCGCAAATGAGAGGCCGACAAAACCGAGCGACACCAGCAGCACCCCGACCCCGACGACCATGCCGCGCACCACCGAAGCGAGCACGTAGGCGGCGAAGAAATCCCAGTAGGACAGCGGCGGCAGCAGCACGAAAATGATGTTGCCCGTGACCTTGGACTGGATCAGGCTGGAAGAGGCGTTGGCGAAAGCGTTTTGCAGCACGGCCATCATCACCAGGCCCGGCACCAGAAAGGCCGCATACGGCACCTCGCCGTAGACCGGCGCGCGTCCCTGCATCACGTGCGAGAAAATGAGCAGGTACAGCAGCGTGGTCAGCACCGGCGCGGCGATGGTCTGAAACGCCACTTTCCAGAAGCGCAGCAGTTCCTTGTACAGCAGCGTGCTGAAGCCGGACATGAGTTTAGCCTTGCGCCTCTTTCATGATCTGCACGAACACGTCCTCCAGGTCCGGCTGCAGCAATTCCATTTCCTCGATCTGCGCGCCCGCCTCGCGCACCTGCGCCAGCACGCCTTCGACCTCGGCGTAGCTGCGCAGACGCAGCGTATGCAGCGCGTCGCGGCTGTCGCGCACGCGCCCCGCGAGCGCCGCGGGCAGCGCCGCGCCGGCAAGGCGCAGCCGCAGATACAGGCTGTCCCTGCGGTTGAGCAGCTTGCTGGTGGTGTCCAGCGCGACGATGCGCCCCTGCTTGAGCATCGCAATGCGCCCGCACAAGGCCTCGGCCTCCTCCAGGTAATGCGTGGTCAGCACGATCGTGTGCCCGTCGCGGTTCAAGCCGCGCACGAATTCCCATAGCCCCTGGCGCAGCTCCACGTCGACGCCCGCGGTGGGTTCGTCGAGCACGATTACCGGTGGCTTGTGCACCAGCGCCTGCGCCACCAGCACGCGCCGCTTCATGCCGCCCGAGAGCGAGCGCATGTTGGCGCCGGCCTTGGAAGTCAGGTCCAGGTGATGCATGACCTCGTCGATCCAGGCATCGTTGTGCTTGAGGCCGAAGTAGCCCGACTGGATGCGCAAGGTTTCGCGCACGCTGAAAAACGGATCGAACACCAGTTCCTGCGGCACCACGCCCAGCGCGCGGCGCGATGCGCGGTACTCGGTGACGACGTCGTGACCGAGGACGCGCACGCTGCCGCTGTCGGCGAGCGCGAGCCCGGCGAGAATATTGATCAGCGTGGTCTTGCCCGCGCCGTTGGGACCGAGCAGGCCGAAAAACTCCCCGGGCGCCACTTCCAGGTCGATGCCGCCGAGCGCCTGGACTGCGCCAAAACGCTTGTGCACCTGCTGAATCTGGATCGCGGGGGTCATAGGCGGCGCCGCAGGACGGCGGCGTGCAAGATCAGGCCGGATCGGCCTGCAACAATTCGGATACGGCGTAGAGTTCGGCCAGGTGCTGCATCGCTTCTGGCAGGTTCGCCAGGGACAGGGGAAGTTTGCGCTGGTGCGCCTCGCGCAGGCACTCGAGCGCCAGCGCCACCGCCGCCGAATCCACTTCGCTGACCTGCGCGAAATCGAGCACCGCCGCACCCGGCGCAAGCAGCGTGCGCACTTGCGCGAGCAGCGCGGAGACCGTGCCTATCGTGACCGGACCCTGCAACAGCAGCCGGTCGCCTTCCTGCTTGATCACTTGGACTTGGTGCCGCCCTGGTTTTCCAGGGAGCGGTTCTTGTTTGCGAGCGACTTGATCAGGCCATCCACGCCGCTGTCGCGGATTTCGGCGTTGAACGTGTCGCGGTAGTTGGTCACCAGGCTGACGCCGCCGACCACGACGTCGTACACCTTCCAGCCGCCGGCGGTCTTCTCCATGCTGTAATCGATGCTGACCGGCTCCGCCCCTGGCCGCTTGACTTGGGTCCTCACGGTCACGTCGGTGTCCCCCGGAGCGGCATGCAGCGGCTTGAACTCGATCACTTCGTTCTTGTAGGTCGACAAGGCGCCCGAGTAGGTGAACACCAGCAGCGTACGGAATTCGTCCACCAGGGTCTTCTGCTGCGCCGGATTCGCCTTGGGCCAGTTGCGCCCCACGGCGAGCGCCGTCATGCGGGCGAAGTTGAAATGCGGCAACACCTTGGCCTCGACCAGGTCGTTGATCTTCGCCCGGTTGCCGGCCTTGATATCCTTGTCGCTCTTGATGATGCCGATCACCTCGTCGCTGATGCGCTTGATCAGGGCATCGGGCGCGACATCCTGCGCCCCAACCGCATGCGCGAGCAGGGAAAAACAAATAACGCCAAGCAGTCTGATCATTTCTGTACACCGGAGGAGGAGTCCGAAGACGCGTCCGGCTCGCGCGGCGGATTGCCGTCGTAAATCAGGCTGCGGCGGCGCTGCAGATAGGCGCTGCGCAGGTAGGAATAACGGTCCAGCGCCGCTTCCTCGGCCAGCCGGCTGGCATCGAGCAGGTTGGCGCGGCTATCGACCAGGCGCGTGCCGACCAATTCGTTGCGCGTCGGGATATTGCCTACATACCACAGCGGGTCGCCATGCCAGTCCACGACCAGCAGACTGAAGCCGTCGCGCACGGTACTCGGCCCGAGTATGGGCAGCACCACATAGGCGCCGCTGCCCACGCCCCAGCGGCCAAGAGTCTGGCCGAAATCCTCATTGTGCTTGTCCAGTCCGGCGTTGCTGGCCACGTCGAACAGCCCGAAAATGCCTACGGTCGTGTTAATCGCGAAGCGGCCGAAATCGCTGGCGCCCGCGCGCGGCTTGCCCTGCAGCACGTTGTTGATCCCGATCCAGATGTCGCCCAGGTTGGAAAAGAAATTGGTTACGCCGGTGCGCGCGAACTCGGGCATCACCGCCTTGTAGCCGCTGGCGACGGGCTTGATGATGGCTCTGTCCACGCCGTCGTTGAATTTGAACATGGCGCGGTTGTAGCCTTCGAGCGGGTCGTCCGGATTGCCTCCGGCCGTAGCGCAGCCGCCCAGCGCAGCCAGCGCGCCGAGCAAGAGCAATACCGAGCAAGCCCGCAACATGTTCATCGTCCTCGTCATTTACTGTTACTGTCTTTGTTGCCGTCCGCCGCCTTGCTGAAAAGAAACTGGCTGATCAGATTCTCCAGCACCACTGCGGACTGGGTAATCTTGATCTTGTCGCCGTTCTTCAATTTCGCCGTATCGCCGCCGGCCGTGAGGCCTATGTATTGCTCGCCGAGCAGGCCCGAGGTCAGGATTTTCGCCGAAGTGTCCTTCGGAAACTCATAACGCTTGTCGATAGCCATGGCGACGGTCGCTTCGTAGGTTTCGGTATCGAAACCGATGTCCTCGACGCGTCCGACCACCACGCCCGCGCTTTTCACCGGCGCGCGCTTCTTCAGCCCGCCAATGTTATCAAAATTCGCTTTCACTAGATAGGTTTCCTCGGCGGAGAAGGACGCAAGATTTCCCACTTTCAGCGCCAGAAACAGCAGTGCACCCAAGCCTATGGCGACGAACACGCCCACCCACAGGTCCAGTGTCTTACGCTTCATCATTTTTATGCCCCTCGAAACATGAACGCCGTCAGCATGAAATCCAACGCGAGTATAGACAGCGACGAAGTCACCACGGTGCGCGTAGTCGCACCCGATACGCCCTCGGCGGTGGGCGGGGCGTCATAGCCCTCGAACACCGCGATCCAGCTGACCGCAATGCCGAACACCAAACTCTTGATCACGCCGTTGAGTATGTCTTCGCGAAAGTCGACCGCGGCCTGCATCTGCGACCAGAACGAGCCTTCGTCGACCCCGATCAGACGCACGCCGACCAGGTAGCCGCCGAATACGCCCATGGCAGAGAACATCGCGGCGAGCAGCGGCATCGAGATCACGCCGGCCCAGAAACGCGGCGCGATCACGCGCCCGATCGGATCGACCGCCATCATTTCCATTGCCGCGAGCTGCTCGGTCGCCTTCATCAAGCCGATTTCCGCGGTGATGGCCGAGCCCGCGCGGCTCGCGAACAGGAGCCCCGCCACCACCGGGCCGAGCTCGCGCACCAGCGACAACGCCACCAGTACGCCCAGCGCCGAGGACGAGCCGTAGCGCTCCAGGGTATCGTAGCCTTGCAGGCCCAGCACCATGCCGACGAACAGGCCCGACACCAGGATGATGATCAGCGACAGCGCACCGGTAAAATAGATTTCGCGCGTCACCAGCGAGAAGCGACGCAGGCACATGCCGGAGTTGCGCAGCGTCAGCAGCAGAAAACGGCTGGCGAACCCGAGGCGGTGGATGGCGCCGGTGGCGCGCCCGCCGAGATTCTCAAAAAATTCGTTCACCACGGCGCTCATCCTTGCGCGGCCTGCAGGTCGCGCGCGTAATCTTCTGCAGGATAGTGGAACGGCATCGGCCCGTCGGTCTCGCCGTGGACGAACTGATGCACGAACGGCTTGTCCGAGGCGCGCAGTTCCTCGGGGTTTCCCTGGGTGACGATCACGCCGTCGGACATGAAGTAGACGTAGTCAACGAGTTCCAGCGCCTCCGCCACATCGTGCGTGACGATGATCGAGGTGGCGCCGAGCGAGTCGTTCAGGCGCCGGATGAGCTGGCCGATCACGCCCATGGAAACCGGATCCAGGCCGGCGAACGGTTCGTCGTACATGATCAGCATCGGATCGAGCGCGGTCGTGCGCGCCAACGCCACGCGCCGCGCCATGCCGCCCGAGAGCTCCGAAGGCATGAGCCGGGCCGCGCCGCGCAGGCCCACCGCCTGCAGCTTCATCAGCACCAGGTCGTCGATTACCTCCTCCGGCAGATCGGTGTGTTCGCGCATCTGGAACGCGACGTTGTCGTAGCACGACATGTCGGTGAACAAGGCGCCGAACTGAAACAGCATCCCCATCCTGCGGCGCAGCGCGAACAATTCCTCGTGGTTGAGCCGCGATACCGCCTTGCCGCCGACGCGCACCTCGCCCTGGTTGGGGCGCAGCGCGCCGCCGATCAGGCGCAGCAGCGTGGTCTTGCCGCAGCCCGAGAGCCCCATGATCGCGACCACCTGGCCGCGGCGGATATTGAGGTTGACGCCCTTGAGGATCTGGCGGCTGTCGTAGGCGAAGTTTACGTTTTCGACCTCGACCAGATTGTCTGTTGCAGGTATCGTCGGCACGGATTGACGTCGGAAGGGAGCGCGGAGAGCGCATTCTACCAGACGCCTGCAGGGGGGACGCGCCCGGACGCCCGCGCGCACATCGCTTGGGGCCTGATATAGTAATCACCTTCGCATTCGAGTGGCTCACCCATCCCTTATGGCGCAGGCGGCAGTCCGTTTCGAACAGGTCAGGAAAAACTACGGCCGCCAGGCCGTGCTGCAGGGGATCGACCTGGACATCGCCGCCGGCATGAGCTTCGGCCTGGTCGGCATCAACGGCGCAGGCAAAACCACGCTGATCAAATGCCTGCTCGACTTCTGCCACGTGGACGCCGGCCGCATCGAAATATTCGGTAACCGGCATACCGATAACCGCGCGCGCGCGCGCCTCGCGTTTCTGCCGGAGCGCTTCATGCCGCCCTATTTTCTTACCGGCCGCGACTTTCTCAGCTATATGCTCACGCTGGATAAACGCGCAGTCGAAGACGAGCGGGTGCATGCCATGTTTGCCGCGCTCGACCTCGAAGCCGCAGCGCTGGACAAGCCGGTGCGCTCGTATTCGAAAGGCATGACGCAAAAGCTCGGGCTGGCAGCCTGCCTGCTGGCCGAGCCGGATCTGCTGATTCTGGACGAACCGATGAGCGGGCTCGACCCCCTGGCGCGCGCAAGCGTGAAACAACTGCTGCGACGGCTGCGCGAGCAGGGCCGTACTTTGTTCTTCACCTCCCACGCCCTGTCGGACGTGGAAGAAATTTGCGAGCACATGGTCGTGCTGCACCGGGGCAGCCTGCGCTTTTCCGGCAGCCCGCGCGCGCTGATGCAGCGCTATGCCTGCGACGCGATGGAACCGGCCTTTCTCAAATGCATCGAAAGCGACAGCCATGGCTGATAAGCCCAGCCTGTTGCTCGTCGACGACGATCCTCTGATCACCGACACCCTCGCCTACGCGTTGGGCAAGGATTTCGAGGTGCTGGTCGCCGACTCGCGCAAAAGCGCAGTGGCCATGGTGCGCCGGCAGCATGCCCCGCCGCAGCTCGCGCTGGTGGACTTGGGGCTGCCGCCCGTGCCGCACCGTCCGGACGAAGGCTTTGCGCTGATCACCGAACTGCTCGCGCACTCCCCGGAAATGAAAATCCTCGTGCTCTCGGGCCAGAACGACGCCGCCAATGCGCGCCACGCGCGCACCCTGGGCGCGGCCGATTTCGTGGCCAAGCCGTGCGAGGCCGACGCGCTGAAGAAACTCCTACTGCACGCGCTGCAGTTCCGCAGCGCAGAAATTTCCGGCGACGCCGAGGCGAAGGGCGAGCAGTTGATTGGCGCGAGCCCGATGCTGGAAAAGCTGAAAAGCCAGATCAGCCAGTACGCGGATTCGCCGTTCCCGGCGCTGATCGAAGGCGAATCAGGCAGCGGCAAGGAGGTGGTCGCGGCCAGCCTGCACCGCCTGTCCTGGCGCAGAGCCCAGCCCTGGTTCGCGCTCAACTGCGCCGCCATCGCCCCGACGCTGGTCGAGCCCACCCTGTTCGGCTATTCCAAGGGCGCGTTCACCGGCGCCGTCGCCAACAAATCGGGCTATTTCGAGGATGCCGAGGAAGGCACGCTGTTCCTGGACGAGATCGGCGAACTGCCGCTGGAACTACAGGCGAAGCTGCTGCGCGTGCTCGAGAACGGCGAGTTTCAGCGCGTGGGCGAGACGCAGCAGCGCATTTCCCACGCGCGCGTAATCGCCGCCACCAACCGCGACCTGCGCCAGGAAATAAAGAGCGGGCGCTTCCGCGCCGACCTGTATCACCGCCTGTCGGTGTTCTCCATCAGCGTCCCGCCCTTGCGCGAAATGGGCGAGGACAAGATGCTGCTGCTCGCGCACTTCACCCGCTTCTATGCCGAACAGGCCAAACTCGCGCCGTTCACGCTGGATCCGGGCGCCACCGCGCTATGGCGCGGCTATCGCTTCCCCGGCAACGTGCGCGAGCTGAAGAACATCGTCATCCGCCTCAGCACCAAGTATCCCGGGCAAAAACTGTCGGTGCTCGAACTCGAACCCGAACTGGAACCGGCGGCGCCGCAGGAAACGCCGGCAGCGGCGGAAATCGGGCCGCCCAGCGATCCGCAGACGCTGATCGAACAGGCGCAGCGCCATTTGCAGCGCGAGCGCGCGTTCAATCTCGACAGCATGCTCAAGGCCTGGGAACAGGGCTATATCGAGGCGGCGATGCGCCTCACGCACGGCAACGTCAGCCAGGCGGCGAAACTGCTGGGGATCAACCGCACTACGCTGTACTCGCGCATGGACCAGCAGGACAGGAAATAGCGCCGTGTACCTCGACCATTTCGGTTTGGACGAACCGCCGTTCCGCATCACGCCGCACACCGATTTTTTCTTCGCCGGCGCCAACCGCGGCGCGACGCTGGAAGCGCTGCTCTACGCCATCACCCACGACGAGGGCATCATCAAAGTGTCCGGCGAAGTAGGCAGCGGCAAGACCATGCTGTGCCGGGTGCTGATGGAGCGCCTGCCCGCGCAGGTCGATACCATACTGCTGTCGAACCCCTCGCTTGCGCGCGAGGAAATTCTGTATGCCATCGCCGACGAGCTGAAGATCGACACCGGCGAGCAGCGTCAGCCGCTGCTGTTGCGCACGCTGCAGGATCATCTGATCCAGCTCTACAGCCAGGACCGGCGCGTCGTGGTGCTGATCGACGAAGCACATGCGATGCCGCAGGAAACGCTGGAACAGATCAGGCTGCTGTCCAACCTCGAGACCAGCCACTCGAAGCTGCTGCAGATCGTGCTGTTCGGCCAGCCGGAGCTGGATGCGAATTTATCCATGCCGCAGATGCGCCCGCTGAAGGAGCGCATCACCCACAGCTTCCGCCTGGAGCCGCTGTTGCGCTCCGACGTCGAAGCCTATCTCGACTTCCGCATGCGCGCGGCCGGCTACCGCGGCCCGAATGTGTTCGCGGCGGAAGCGGTGCGCCGCATCGTCAAGGCCTCCGAGGGGCTCACCCGGCGCGTGAACATTCTTGCCGACAAGTCGCTGCTCGCCGCCTTCGCCGACAACCAGCACGGCATCACGGCCAGGCACGTCGAGCGCGCCATCCGCGACTCCGAGTTCGACCGCCCGGGCGTGCGCAAGCGCAACATCGGCGTAGCGGCGGGCGGCGTAGCGGCAGGTCTGGCGCTGGGCTTGGGCCTACATTACCTGCTGGCGTCCGCGCCAACGGCGCCCGGCGCGCAAGCAGACGCCATGAGTGCGTCTGCGGCGCAGCCGGCAGCGGTCACGGTTCCCGGCGTGCAGCCTGCAGTGCCGGCACAGCCAACATCCGCGGCCGCACCGGCCAGTGTCGCAACCGCGCCGGCGCAGGCAGGCATCACGCACGCGGCCACTACAACACCGAACGAGCCGCCGGCGAAACCGGCAGCGCAGAGCACCCAACCAAGCTCGCAGAATGCGGTACCCGCGCCTCCGCCCGGCGGAAAATTCACCCAGGCGCGCTTTGCCGCCACGCAGGAATGGTTAAAAAACGCGCCGGGTGATCATTTCTCGATTCAACTGTTCACCGCCGGCGCGCACGACCTGCACACCGTGGAAGAACTGCTGGGACGCGCCGGCGCGGGAAACCTGGATCTGTCCGATTTCTACCTCTACGGCGTCAAGATCAACGACCAGCAGCACTACCGCCTCGCCTACGGGCTCTATCCCAGTTTCGCCGAAGCCACTAAAGGCATCGGACGCCTGCCGCCGGCCTACAGGCAGTTCGCCCCCTATGTGCGCAGCGTGGAGCGCATGCGCAGCCAGAATCGACAGTAGGATTTTCCGCGGCTCGAAAACTCGACGCAGGCACCCGCGAAACGCGCAGTCCGCCGAGCGCGGCGCGCAAGTTGCGCAATCATGGCTGTGCTATATAATCCGGAAGGGGAAACTATATACATATCAATGGCGAGGGGCATGAATCTTAAAGTTGGCCTGATGTTTGGGACCTGTCTGCTCATCGCCGGCTGCGGCATGCAGCCGATGAAGCCCTCGCCCGGACATATAGGGGCCGCGGCGGCGGCGCCCGCAGGCGAAGTCCCCGAACCGGTGCGGATCACGCCGATATTGCCCAAGCCCAAACCCTCCGCGCGCCCCGAGACCTACAGCGTAGTCGTCAACAACGTCAAGGTGCAGGAGTTGCTGTTCGCGCTCGCGCGCGATGCCAAGCTCAACGTCGACATTCATTCGGGCATTACCGGCACGGTCACGCTCAACGCCATCGACCAGACGCTGCCGCAGTTGCTCTCGCGCATCGCGAAGCAGGTGGACATGCGCTACGAACTCGACGGACCGAATCTGGCGGTGATGCCCGACACCCCTTATCTGCGCATCTACCAGATCGACTACGTCAACATGCAGCGCGACACGGCCAGCACCGTCGGTACCTCGACCCAGGTGGCAACGCCGGGTGCGGCCGGGTCTAGTGGCGGCGGAGGTGGCGCCGGAGGCGCAGGCGGCAATCAGTCGATAACGTCGATAAGCAGCACTGCAAAAAATCACTTCTGGGAGACATTGGTGAAAAACGTGCAGGACATACTGCACGAGACCGACAAGATCCTGCCCGCGCCGGGACAGGCGGCGGCGCAGCCCGCCGCTGCTGCAGCGCCGGCCGCAGCCGCAGCGGCACAGCCCGGGGCGGCCCCGGCCGCAGGCGCCGCAGCCGCTGCACCCGCGCAACCGTCGGCCACGTTCCGCGAAGCCGCTTCGGTGATCGCGAACCCCGAGTCCGGCGTGCTGACGATCCGCGCCACCTCGCGCCAGCACGAGAAAATACAGGAATTCCTCGACCAGGTGATGTCCAACGCGAAACGCCAGGTGTTGATCGAGGCCACGATCGCGGAAGTGCAGTTGAACAACCAGTATCAGCAAGGCATCGACTGGTCGGCTGCGCGCCGCGGTTCGACCGGATTCACGTTCAATCAATCGATCAGCGGCAGCACCACCGCGTCGCCGACCGGCAGCATATTCGTGCTCGGCGCGGCGGCGCCCAATTACAGCAATCTGCTCGCCTCGGTCAAGCTGCTCGAATCGTTCGGCAACGTGCGCGTGCTCTCCAGCCCGCGGCTGACGGTGCTGAACAACCAAACCGCGATCCTGAAAGTGGTGGACAACCAGGTTTATTTCACGATCCAGGCGAATACCACCAGTACGGCCAACGTCGGCACCACTACGACTTTTACCACCACGCCCAACATTGTCGCGGTCGGTTTCATCATGAACGTCACGCCGCAGATCGGCGAAGCAGACAGCGTACTGCTCAACGTGCGACCGAGCATATCGCGCATCGTCGGCAATGTCGCCGACCCCAACCCGTCGCTGGCCGCGCCCTGCGGCGCGGCGGGTGCCGGGCTACCTGGCTGCGGTTCGATCACGAGCAATATTCCGGTGATCCAGACGCGTGAAATGGAATCGCTGATCAAGGTCAACAGCGGCCAGATCGCGGTGATGGGTGGTTTGATCCAGGACCGGGTCAACGACTTGGAGGACAGCATCCCCGGCGCGAACCGCCTCGCAGGCTACGGCGGATTCTTCGGCAACAAGAACCAGACCAATAGCAAAACCGAGTTGGTCGTGTTCATGCGCCCGATCATTATCCGCGATGCCAGCATCGACGGCGACTACCGCGGCTACCGCACGTTCCTTCCCGACGACAAGTTCATGGCTGCACCCAATCCAGGCAAACCGCCGCTGCTCGGCGAGACGCAGGGCAATCCGCGATGAGCCTGCTGCTCGAAGCGCTGAAAAAGGCCGAGCTCGCCAAGCAGGCGGCGAAAGAGCAGGCACCGGCTGCGGACACGCCGCCGCCGTTCACGCGCGACAAGCTGCCGGACATTTCGCAGCCGATGGAGATACATAGCGATGACCTGAGCCTGGCCGAGCCCGAGCCGGCGCCCGAGCGCGCCGACAGGCCGGCACTCGAGCTCGCGCTGGAGGAGACCCCGCGGGCAGCGCCCGCCGCGCCGCCTCCACCGCCGTCGCGCGCAGCGCCGACTCCGATCGAAACAGAGTTCATTGCGCCGAGCGAAGCCGCGGAACGCAAACAAGCGCAACAGCTGTTCGAGGCCAAGGAACTCGACGTCAATCCGCGCAAACCGTTCTACATCACTCTGGCCGCGCTGGGGCTGTTCGCGCTGGGAACGGTCGGCTACTTCTGGTACGAGATGCAGCCGAAGAACAACTACAAGATTCCCCCGCCCTCGGCGCAATCCGCCGCGCCGCCGGCGGCGGCCGCGCCTTTACGCGAGCCCGCTGCTGCGCCGGTCGCGGCCACGGTAGCGCCGCCCACGGGCAGTCAGCCGCTGGGGCCTACGCCCGCTGCTGCGGGGCCAGGAACAGCACCGGCTCCCGCGGCGGCACAGACTGCTCGCGCCGCCGCTCGACCCGAAGCGCGCGACACGGCCGCGGCGCGCCGAGCCGCGCCGACAGGTGCAGCGCAGCCGCGCGCAGCGCGGCGCGAAGGCGACATCACCATCAAGCCCGCCCGGGTGCAGACCGACCCCGTGCTCGAGAGCGCCTATCAGGCGTTCAATGCGGGCGACCTGGCGCGCGCGCACGACGGCTACCAGCAGGTGCTGCGCGGCAACCCCGACAGCCGCGATGCGCTGCTCGGTCTGGCCGCAGTGGAAATGCAGTCCAAACACTACGAGACCGCCGAGAGCATCTATACGCGGCTGCTCGAACTCGACCCGCGCGACGCATATGCGCAGGCGGGGCTGATGGGTCTGAAAGGACAAATCGATCCGCTGTCGGCGGAATCGCGCGTGAAGAGCATGATCGCGGCGCAGCCCGACGCGAGCTTCCTGCAATTCACGCTGGGCAACCAGTACGCGGCGCAAGGACGCTGGGCCGACGCGCAGCAAGCCTATTTCCGCGCCTACAGCGGCGACCCCGAACATCCCGACTTTGCCTACAATCTCGCGGTGAGCCTGGACAAGCTGCACCAGGTGAAGCCGGCGCTGGAGTACTACCGGCGCGCATTGGCTTTGTCCGAGGGCCACCCGGTTACCTTCGACATCGCCCAGGTCAACAAGAGGGTGTCGCAACTCGCGCACTGACCATGAATTCCCCCGCCACCCCTACCGTCGCGGCCAAGCGCCATATCGGCCAGATCCTGATCTCGCAGGGCATCCTGACCGAGGACCAGCTGCGCATTGCGCTGCTGGAGCAAATGAAGTCCAAGCTGCCGGTGGGCAAGCTGCTGGTGAACCTGGGCTTCGTCTCCGAGGCCACGCTGCGCGACGCGCTGTCGGAAAAGCTCGGCCTGCAAAGCGTGGACCTGTCGCAGATCATCATCGATTCGCAGGCGATGAAGCTGGTGCCGCGCGATTTCGCGCTGCGCCATCACATTTTCCCGATCGCGCTCGACCGCGAGCACGGCGCGCTGATCGTGGCGCTCTCGGACACCAACAACATCGTCGCGCTGGACCAGCTGCGCGCGCGCCTGCGCGGAGAGTTGGAGCTGGAGACGCGCCTCGCCGGCGATACCGAGATCTCGCGCGCGATCGAGCAGTACTACGGCCACGAGCTGTCGATCGACGGCATCCTGCACGAGATCGAGACCGGCGAAATCGACTACCAGAGCCTGGCCGGTGCGGGCGAGCAGTACAGCCAGCCCGTGGTGCGGCTGATTGCCGCGCTGCTGGCCGACGCGGTCGGAAAGAACGCCTCCGACATCCACTTCGAGCCGGAGCAGAATTTCCTGCGCATCCGTTACCGCATCGACGGCGTGCTGCGCCAGATCCGCTCGCTGCACAAGACCTATTGGCCGGCGATGGCGGTGCGCATCAAGGTGCTGGCGAAAATGAACATCGCGGAAACGCGTGCGCCGCAGGACGGACGCATATCGCTTTCGCTCACCGGCCGGCAGGTCGATTTCCGCGTCGCTTCGCAGGCGACCAGCCACGGCGAGAACGTGGTGCTGCGCATTCTCGACCGGCAAAAGGGCATCGTGCCGCTGGACGGGCTCGGTCTCGAATCGAGCCAGCTCGATTTGCTCAAGCGCATGATTTCGCGCCCCGAGGGCATCATCCTCGTGACCGGCCCCACCGGCAGCGGCAAGACCACGACGCTTTACTCGATCCTCAATCACATCAATTCCGACACGGTCAACATCATGACCATGGAGGACCCGGTCGAGTACCCGATGACGCTGATCCGCCAGACCTCGGTGAACGAAGCGGCAAAAATGGACTTCGCCAACGGCATCCGCTCGCTCATGCGCCAGGACCCGGACGTGATCCTGGTGGGCGAGATCCGCGACGAGGAAACCGCCGAAATGGCGTTTCGCGCCGCCATGACCGGCCACCAGGTGTATTCGACGCTGCACACCAACTCCGCGGTGGGCGCGTTCCCGCGTCTGCTCGATACCGGCGTCACCCCCGAAGTCATGGCCGGCAACATGATCGGCATCATCGCGCAGCGCCTGATCCGGCGCCTGTGCAAGCACTGCCGCCAGCCCTACACCGCGACCTCGGCCGAATGCCGCCTGATCGGGGTAAAAACCGACCGGCCGCCGACGATTTACCGCGCCGTAGGCTGCGACCATTGCGATTACCAGGGCTACCGCGGGCGCCTCGCGATCATGGAAATACTGAAGCTCGACGTCGACATCGACGAACTCATCGCGCGCCGCGCCACCGCGCGCGAACTGCAGCTCGCCGCCATCGCCAAGGGATTCCGCACCCTCGCCGACGACGGCTCGCGTCGCGTCCTCGAGGGCACGACCACACTGGACGAACTCATGCGGGTGGTGGACCTCACCGACCGCATGTAGCGCGCCTGCCCCCGGATACGCATGGCGCTGTACTCCTACAAGGCAATAGACGCCCGCGGCAAGTCGCTCATGGGCCAGATCGAGGCGATCAACCTGATCGATCTGGAGCTGCGGCTGCAGCGCATGGGGCTGGACCTGATCGTCGGCGGACCGGCGCGCCGGCGCACCAGCATGTTCAAGGGCGCGATCGGGCGGCCGGATCTGATCAACTTCTGTTTCCATCTGGAGCAGCTGACCGCCGCCGGCGTGCCCATCCTCGAATCGCTCACCGATCTGCGCGACAGCCTGGAGAACCCGCGCTTTCGCGAAGTCATCTCCGGCCTGATCGAGAGCATCCAGGGCGGGCAGAACCTGTCGGGCTCGATGGCGGACTATACCGACGTGTTCCCCGTAGTCTTCGCCAGCCTGATCCGCGCGGGCGAGGAAACCGGCCGCATGTCGCAGGTGCTCAAAAGCCTCGCGGAAAACCTGAAGTGGGAGGACGAGCTGATCGCGCAGACGAAGAAACTGATGATGTACCCGGTCTTCGTCGGCGGCATCGTGTTCGCGGTGACCATGTTCCTGATGATCTACCTGGTGCCGCAGATGCTCGGCTTCATCAAGAGTACCGGCCAGGCGATTCCGATTCAGACGCGCATCCTGATCCAGGTCTCGGATTTTCTGATCAACTACTGGTGGGCGGTCATCGCCACGCCGGTGATCGCATTCGTCGGCATCGGTGTCGCGATCAAGCGCAGCCCCGCGTTCCGCTACCGCTTCGACGATTTCAAGCTGCGCCTGCCCTTTCTCGGTCCGATCCAGCGCAAGATCATCCTGTCGCGCTTCGCCAGCATATTCGCCATGATGTACTCCGCCGGCATCACCATACTCGACTGCATCAAGACCTCGGAAGAGATCGCCGGCAATCTGGTGATCCGTGAAGGCCTGGAGCGCGCCGGAATGCAGATCGCCGAAGGCAAGAACGTCTCCACCGCGTTCCAGGACGTGGGCCTGTTTCCGCCGCTGGTGATACGCATGCTGCGCGTGGGCGAATCCTCGGGCAAGCTCGACAACTCGCTGCTCAACGTGTCCTACTTCTACAATCGCGACGTGAAGGAGGCGATCGGCAAGGTGGAGGTGATGATAGAGCCCGCGATGACCGTGATTCTGGGTGCGATCCTGGGCTGGGTGATGCTGTCGGTGCTGGGGCCGATCTACGACTCCATCAGCAAGATCAAGTTCTAGCGTAATCGACCATGCTGCGGCACAAACGCCTGCTCTACCTCACCGCCAACCGCCTGACGGCGCATACCCTGTCGCGCGGCGGTCTGGCGGTCGATGCCGTGTTCGAGCGCAACGACCAGGGCGTCGCCGCGTTCTCGGCCTATCTCGCGCACACGCGCAACCTGTATTACCTGGTGGTCGACGTGGTCGAGGAAGACTACCACCAGGACACCATTCCCTATCTTGGCCGCAGCGACCGGCGCCAGGTGCTCGCGCGCAAGCTCGCGCAACGCTATCGCGACACCAGCCTCACGCTGAGCATGTCGCTGGGTTCGGAGCAGGGCGAGCGGCGCAACGAGAAGGTTCTGTACGCTTCGTTCTCCAACACGCAGCAGTTCCAGCCCTGGCTCAGCGCACTGGAACAGAACGAATGCCGCCTCGCCGGGATCTACTCCACCGCGCTGCTCGCGCCGGCCCTGATCAAAGGCGCCGGGCTCAAGCCGCAACGCTGCCTGCTGGTGAGCGTGCAGCAGACCGGATTGCGCCAAAGCTACGTCGAGGAAGGCAAGATCCGCTTTTCCCGCGTCGGCCGCCTGAACCTGGACGACGCAGCGGCCGTGGCCGCGGTGTGCGCCGGCGAGTCGGCGCGGCTGCAGCAATACCTGGTGACCATGCGCCTGCTGCCGACAATCGCCACCCCCATAGACGTGATGGTGCTGGCTGCCGGGAAATATCATGCCGCGCTCAGCGAAACCTGCCGCGACAGCGAAGTGCTGCGTTTCCATGTCATCAACGCGGACGACCAGTGCCGCAAGCTCGGTCTGAAACAGTTTCCGCCGGAGGCGCCCTGCGACGCCTTGTTCCTGAATGCGGTCGCCTCTTCCCCGCCTGCCGAGCAGTTCGGGCAGGAGCAGCACCGCCACCACTTTCGCCTATGGCAGATCAGCCGCGGCCTGTATGCGACCGGCGCGGCGGCGCTCGCCGCAGGCCTGCTGTTTGCGGGCGTGCGTCTGCTCGAGGTCTACCAACTGCGCGGGCAGATCGCCTCCGACCAGGCCCGGTTCCAGACGATCAGCGCCGAATACGCGCGCGTCACCGCCACCTTTCCGCACACGCCGACCTCCACCGAAAATCTCAAGACCACGATCAAACAATATCGCTTGCTGCAGGCGGAGACGGCGACGCCGGCCTACCTCTACACCGAAATCAGCAAAGCCCTCGCCGGTTTTCCGCAAGTGGAGATAGAGCGCATCCAGTGGAGCGTGGGCAAGATGCCGGTGGACACGGGCGCCAAGACCGACCTCAAGAAGGCCGCGGAAGAAGCGCCGCCCGCGGCCGCCGCACCTGCGGCCGCCGATCTGGGCTATCAGCTCGCGACCGTCTCGGCGCGGGTCGTGGGTGCGCGCCGCGTCGATCTGCGCTCGATCACCGATATGGCGGGCCAATTCATCGCGGCGCTGAAAAGGAACCCGCAGCTGGAGGTCCGGATGGTACACATGCCTTTCGCCGTCACCGCGCAAGACACGCTCGCAGGCGACATCGGGTCGGAACGCGCGATCGCCGAAGACGCGTCTTTTAGCTTCACCGTCGGCAGGAAGCTCGGCCGATGAAGCTGGGCCGCGGCGATATCAAGAAGCTGCGCCTGCCGGTCGCGGGTTTTATCGCACTGGTCATCGCCGGCGCAGTCAGCACTATCGCTGCCAACGACTATTTGCAGAAGACCAAGACTTTGGGAGCCGCCGCGTCCGCGCAGCGCGCCGAGGTGCAGGCAAAGCTCGCGAGCGCCAACGAGGAAGAGCGCGAAATCAAGGCCAATCTGCAGCAATACCAGGCGCTGGCCGCGCGCGGCATCGTAGGCGAGGAAAATCGCCTCGACTGGGTCGACGTCGTGACCGCGATCAAAAACGAGCGGCGGCTGTTCAATATCAGCTACAGCATCGAGCCGCAGAAAGAGCTCGACTATCCGGGTTTCAGCCCCGGCGGCGGAGTCAAGTTCATGGTCAGCCGCGTGAAGCTGAGCATTCAGCTGCTGCATGAGGAAGACCTGCTCAACTTCATCGACGACCTTTCCCGGCGCGGCAAACCCTATCTGTCGGTGCGCAGCTGCAACGTGGGGCGCGCGAGCATCGGCGGCGGCACCACGCTCGCCCCGCGGCTGCAGGCGGATTGCGAATTCGATCTGATCACCATTGGCCATGGCAAGCCGGGCTAAGAGTTCGTTTCAAAATGAGAAAACCTGATCTTTCTTTCGTGCGGGGCTTGCCAAAACCTTGCGCGCTGCGCGCGCTAACCGTGATTTCTGTACGGATAGAAAGCATCCGTACAGAAATCACGGTTATTGGCGAAAGCACGCAAGGCGTTGGGTTGGATACAAGATCGTCGATTGCATGCGGATAGCTTCACCATGCGCATGCAATCGACGATCCGCACGGACAGATTTATCGTCCGTGCAAGGTCTTGCTAACTCATTCTGCAACCGTTTCTAAGTCCTTCGCCTTCCCGCGACTATAATGAATCATGGGCATCCCACCTGATCGTCATTCCGAGAATTGTCGTTCCGAGGCCGGGGGCCGAGGGGTCTGCTTCCTATCCTTTTCATCAAACGCAATCCTGATTGCGGTCGCGCTGATGCTCGCCTGCCTCGCCGCACCCGCAGCGTCCGCGGAAGAACTCGGGCGCCTGTTTCTCACGCCACAGCAGCGCCAGGACCTGGACCGCAGGCGCGCCACCAACCGCGCCGAGGAAGAGGCACCGCAAATCAAGGAAGGCCCGCTCACGCTCGACGGCCATGTCCAGCGCTCCAGCGGCAAGACCGCGACCTGGATCAACGGGGTGCCGCAGTACGACGGCGACAGCGGCCGCGACCCAACGCGGGTTACGGTAGTGCCCAACGCAGGCGAGCCCGGCGTCAGCCTCAAGGTTGGCGAGGTCTATGAGCGCGCGAGCGGCGAAGTGCGCGACAACCTGAACGGCGGCGAGATCACGGTCGGGAGACCTGCGCCCAAACTCAGGCCCAATCCCGCGCGCGGCACTGCGGCCAAACCCGCAGCGCCGGCTCGCTGAACCCATGCGCGGCGCAAGCATGCGGTCGCCGGCACGTCAGCGCGGCCTGGCGATGCTGGTGTTACTCGCCTTGTTTGCCGTGGCCGCCGCTTACATGCTGGTGAGTTCCCTGAACAAGAGCAGCGTCGCTCTGAGTCTGGCGAGAGCGGACAAAAATCGGGACGTGATGCAGCAAGCCAAGGCGGCGCTAATCGCTTGGTCGGCATCGGAAACGCTGCAAGGGGGCGCCGCCAGTTTCCGGCCAGGCCGCCTGCCCTGCCCCGACCGCAACAACGACGGCTTCGCCGAATCCTCCTGCGGCAGTTCCAACCGGCTCGGGCGCCTGCCGTACAAAACCCTGGGTATAGACGACCTACGCGACGCGAGCGGCGAGCGGCTGTGGTACGCCATGTCGGGCAACTTTAGATCCAGCGTCAGTGTCATCAACAGCGACACCCAAGGCCAGCTGAGCATTTCCGGCCTGGCGCCGGCCACCAAAGTGGTAGCGGTGGTGCTGGCGCCTGGGATGCGCCTAGGCACCCAGAATCGCAGTCCGGACGAGGTCACCTGCACCGCCAATAACGACAGCACCCAGCCCTGCAACACTGCAATCAATTATCTGGAAGACATTAACGGCGATACCAATACCAGCGATTACGTCACCGCCGCCGAGAACCTGACCAACCCGTCGATACTCCCGTACCCATTCAACGACCAACTGCTGACGATCACGCAGCAGGACCTGTTCTCGGTAGTCGAGCCGGTGGTCGCAGCCCGCATCCAGCGCGACATCGTTGCCCAGTACATCTACAACAGCGACCCCACATTGACGGACAGCACCAAACAATGGAGCGACGATATTACCCAGCGAAACAAGAGCCGGTATTTCGACGCCTGGGGCGCGTTTCCGTTTGCCTCGCCGTTTGACGACCCCAGCAATTCAAATTTCGACGGCCAGACCGGCACCTACGAAGGCCTGCTGCCCGTGGTCGATAGCAACACCTTGCTCGGAAGCGCCAACTACGAATGGACGCCGGGTTGGGGAAGCGTAGTCCGGACCGGCGGCCCGGGTTCAATCTCCAGCTTCAATTGCGGGGCCACCACAACAACAAGCTTGACGTGCACCATCACCTCGTCGGGCGTCGCCAGCCAACCGCGGTTCCGCATGTCAGGAACGGTGCCCGGCGTAGGCTTCGGCTTCGCGCAACTAAGCCGGCTGTCGGACGTGACTTCTATCCCAACAAGCACTCCTATCAGTGCGCGCAGCTTGAGCGGCAGGCTCAATAGCGCCGGTGACGGCATCGTCATGCTCGACGCAACCATGCCGTGGAGCGTCATCGGCACCACGGTGACCGTCACCATCAGCAACGCCAATCTGATCGACAGCCCCTTGATCAATCCCTTCGATGGCATAGCCGGTTGGTTCACCACCAACAGATGGCACTGGCTAACCTACTATGCCGTCTCCCCCGGCTATGCTCCGGGAGGCGCCGGCAGCTGTAACCCCTCGGCGAGCCCCATGTGCCTGAGCGTCGCCAACCTGCCCCCCAACGCGAACCCCACGACCAACACGCGGGCGATCGTTATCCTGGCGGGTCGCTCGCTGAACGGTAGCTCGCGCCCCTCTTCGGCCATCACCGACTACCTCGAGGCACAAAATGCGATAACCGCGCAAAACATCGTGACCGGAAACTACACGTTCGAGACCGGACTGGGCAAGGTTTCCGGCAACGGCGTCGCGATCAACGACAGAGTAATCGTCATTGCGCCCTGAACGCGAAAACGAGAAAGCCCGGACCGCCGGCTTTACCCTGGCCGAGATGGCGATCGTGCTGGTGATCGTCGGCCTGCTGCTGACCAGCGTGCTGTCCACCGTGTCGACGCAGGTCGAGGCCCGCAACATCGCCGAGACCCAAAGCAGGCTGAATCAGATCAAGGACGCGCTCACCGGCTTCGCCCAGGCGAACGGGCGGCTGCCCTGTCCGGCGGACGGCACGCTCGCCACCGGCGCGGCCAACGCCGGGGTGGAGCAGGTCACCGTCACCGTGGTAGGCCCACCGCAACAAACTGTCTGCACCAACGCTAACGGCTTCGGCGTGGTTCCCTGGGCCACTCTCGGGGTGTCCGAGACCGACGTCTGGGGCAGGCGCTTTGGCTACAAAGTCTCGTCGGCCTTTTCCGATTCGATCGTACAGACAACGACCACCTGGGGTTGCGGCGCAACCATCCCCGTCCCTACCCCGACCCAGTCCTCTTTTGCGTTGTGCGCACAAGGGACCCTCGCGGTCACCACCCGCACTGCCGCCAACAAAGTGCCCGGCACCAGCGTGTCGAATGTCCCCGCGGTGGTCATCTCATATGGCAAGAACGGCTACGGCGCCTATACCACCGGCGGTACGCAGTTGACCGCTCCGCCCGCCGTCAATGCGGATGAGACTGCCAATGCCACTGCCACATCGACGACTTTCTATTCGCACGAGCAGTCGCCGCAGACGAGCGGCTGCAGCGACACCGCGCCGAATACCTCGTTCTGCGAATTCGACGACTTGGTTGCCTATATTCCCGTCAGCGTGCTGATCACCCGAATGGTGAGCGCCGGGAAACTTCCCTGACGCAAAGCGCGATGCGCATATCGCCATAACGACATTAACACCAAGCGCAATAAGACAGCCGGGCACAGCGCCTAAATTGTCGAGGCAGCACGCGGTTCCGCAGCCTGCTCGGACGCTCCGACGCCAACATCGGGTTCGATGAATTGCGCGGTCTGCTGTTGAAATCGGGTTTCGATGAACGTACGCGCGGCAGTCATCATGTTTTCAGGCGCGATGGCATCGAAGAGCGCATCAATTTGCAGCGGGACGGCGGTAAAGCAAAACCTTATCAGGTGCGGCAGGTACGGGCGGTCCTCGTGCGGCATAAACTGGAAACAGACGAATGACACACAAATACGAAATCATCCTGTACTGGAGCGAAGCCGACCAGGCGTTCATCGCCGAGGTGCCCGAGTTGTCGGGCTGCATGGCGCACGGCGATGCGCCGGAAGCGGCGCTCGCCAACGCGCAGCAGGCTATTGCGCTGTGGCTGGATACTGCGCGGGAATTCGGCGATCCTATTCCCGCGCCGAAGGGGCATCGTTTGGCGTTCGCCTAGCGAGGTGAAGACGCAACAAGACCCTGGAAGCGCTTCTATGCAAAGACGGTGCGCAAGCATGGCCCGTCGAGACACCTCCCTGCCGCACTGGCCCGACCGCGAGCCTCGGCCAGTCGAAAACCGTACCGCTAGACGGATCTTGCTGCTGCGTCCGGCTTAGAAACGGTTGCAAAATGAGTCAGCAAGACCTTGCACGGACGATAAATCCGTCCGTGCGGATCGTCGATTGCATGCGGATGATGAAGCTATCCGCATGCAATCGACGATCTTGTATCCAACCCAACGCCTTGCGTGCTTTCGCCAATAACCGTGATTTCTGTACGGATGCTTTCTATCCGTACAGAAATCATGGTTGGCGCGCGCAGCGCGCAAGGTTTCGGCCAAGCCCCGCACGAAAGAAAGATCAGGTTTTCTCATTTTGAAACGAACTCTGAAGCGGACCGGAAAGCACGAACGACACCTTGCCCTCGACGTTTTGCGCCAGCACCAGGGAGTAACCGCAAGTCTCGGCATGACGCGCCACCTGGTACAGGCCGATGCCGAAGCCGCCTTCGGAAGGCACCGGTCCGCGCAATAGTTCATTTGCGGTTTGCGCCGCGATCGCGTGCCCGCCATCGCACACTTCCAGCCGTGCGCCGTCGCCGCACGCGAAGCTGACGCTGATCGCGAAATCGCCCTGCTGCCGGCGCTTGGCGAGCGCGTTTTGCAGCAGATTGTCGGCGGCGCTGTCGAACAATTCCCGCGGCAACCGGGCCTCTGCGCCGATCTCGCCTTGGCCGAACTCGATCTGCTGCCCGGCAAAGCTGCGCCGCAGGCCGCGCCACCACTCCAGCGCCTGCACCTCGCTGCCGCTGTCGCTTGCCGGCCGGCGCAATTTGTCCAGCGTCTGCTGCAGGCGCTGCGTGATCACCGGCAACTGGCGCCGCATCAAGGCCTGCAATTCGCCCGAGCCGTCCCCCTCCCTTTGCGCCGCTGCGCACAGCACATTGAGCGACTGCAGCAGGTTCTTGACGTTGTGGGTCATGCGCGCCCCGGTCTCGTGCACGGCCTGCACATAGGATTGCTGCTGCAGCTTCTGCTCGCGCAGCTTGGCCGTGTAGAACTCGCCCAGCAACTGGCCGAGCAGGCGGAAATGCCAGGTCAGCGCCGGACTCAGGTTGTAGCGGGAGTAGACGCGCAGCTGCAGTTCGCGGTCCGCATATTCCACGGTAGTCTTGCTCGGTTGGCCGAATTCGCCGCTGTAGGCCGAGCTGCGCCACGAGCCGCCGCTGACCCAGGGCAGCTTGCCCAGGCCGGCGCAAGCCTGCTGCAGGAAGCGTTCCGGCTGCGCCTCCGATTGCGACAGCTCGGCGAGGAAGTACAGCCATTGCTCGAACGGCAGGCCGACGGAGAGTAGATACCGCGAAAACAACATGGCCAGACCGGCGAATCCGGCACGCGGATTCCACGTGAGCCCCAGCAACAGCAAGATCGCGGCGATCAGCAGCAGGCTGTAGGTGAGCGCGACCGGATAGCTCACCTTGCCCAGGGTCATGAACGCGAAACTGCCCAGCACCAGGAGCGCGATGATCATGAACAGAAACGCGCTGTAGAAGAAATCGACGACCTGCGGCGTCTCGCCGTTATCGGCCTCTGCCGGCAGCACCAGCAGGACCAGGAACAGCAGCGGCAGTCCGTACTCCGTCAGCTGCTGCAGATCCTGCGGCTGGGTAAACCCGGGCAGCAGCTGCGGGAACACCCAGATCAACAGCAGCGAAACCAGGTACAGCAACACCGTCAGATGGAAGTAGCGCTGCCAGCGCTCCTGAAACTGAAACACCTTGCCGCCGACCACGCCGGCAAGTATGCACAACCACAACAGCATCAGCCACCAGTTCCAGTAGAACAGGACGAGCACGCAGACGAGGACGATGGCGGCGAGCTGCAGCGGCGTCAGCCTCTGCTCGCCGCGCATGAATGGCTGCCACAGAATGAACAGGCCGAAGTGCGCGAGCATCAGCGCGCGCGCCCAGAAATCTTCGACACCGCGCATCGCGGTGAGGTGCAACAACACCAGCATAGCGACGAACAGCAGCCGCCAGTAGCGGGTGACAAGCGCCGGATAGGCGCGGCTCGGGGTAGCGGTGGCCATGGTGCTTGCAGTTGTTATGCTTGCAGTTTACCCTGAGAAAGGCGGGCACGGTGTTTGCTAAATACCGACGGTATTTGCTAAATACCGGCATCCGCCACTTTTGGATTGCCCATAGAAAGAATCGTGCTGCGCCATATCCTGCCCATCGCCCGCTACACCCTGCTCGAAGCGCTGCGCAACCGCCTGCTCATACTGGCGCTGATCCTGGTGGCGGCCGGACTCGGGCTAACCCAGTTCCTGCAGCAGATCGCGCTCACCGAATCGAATCAGATCCAGGCGGCGCTGCTCGCCGCCCTGCTGCGCGTCGGCGCCGTGTTCATGCTGGCGGGTTTCGTCGTCACCAGCATGGTGCGCGAATTCAACGACAAGGTGATGGAGTTGATACTTTCGCGCCCGCTGCGGCGCAGCAGCTATTTTTTCGGCAAGCTCGCGGGCTACGCCGCGGTCGCGCTCGCGCTCGCGCTGATATCCAGCCTGCCGCTGGCGCTGTTTGCACCTGCGGCGCGGGTTGCGCTGTGGGGCCTGTCGCTCGCCTGCGAGCTGCTGCTGGTCACGGCGTTCGCGCTGTTTTGCGTGTTCACACTCGCCCAGGTGATGTCGGCGCTCGCAGCGGTCACAGGCTTCTATCTGCTTGCGCGCTCGATCAGCGCGCTGCAGATCATGGCCGCCAACCCCTTGTACGATGCGGTTAGCCTGGGGCAAAAGGTCGTCAACTTCGTCATCGATGCGATCGCGTTCCTGCTGCCCGGCCTGGATCGCATGACGCAGACCGGGTGGCTGATCTACGCCGCACCCACGGCGGCGGAGTTCTCTCAACTGCTGGCGCAAACCGCAATATATGTACTGCTGTTGTGCGGCGCCGCCCTGTTCGATCTGCAGCGCAAGAATTTCTGATGCGCGACGAACGACCGCTCGCGCGTTGACAATCATAAACGATTTGTTTATATTCAATACCAGTGATCAAGTCCTTTCAAGACAAGCTTACTGCAGCCGTGTTCCTGGGACTTCCAGCAAAGCGGCTTCCTACCGAGCTTCGCCGGCGCGCCAAGGACAAGCTCGACATGCTCGACGCGGCCGTGCGCATCGACGATTTGCGCCTGCCACCGTCGAATCGGCTGGAAGCTTTGAAGCACGACCGCAAAGGGCAGTGGAGCATCCGCATCAACGACCAATGGCGTGTGTGTTTCCGCTTCACCGGTGGCGACGCGTTCGATGTGGAGATCACCGATTACCACTGATTGGAGACGAGTATGAGCATTTCCGTCGACAAGCTGCACCTGTTGGACTTCTCTGATGTCACCGTTCGCGGCCGCAAGCTGCGCACACGGCACCCGGGTTTGCTTCTCGCGGAGCTATTGGACGAGTTGGCCATTTCCCAGGCGGAGTTGGCACGCGCCATAAGGGTATCGCCGATGCGCGTGTCGCACATCATCAAGGGCAAGCGTCCGGTGACAGCGGACCTTGCGCTACGCCTTGGGCGCCGTTTCGGTCAATCACCGCAATACTGGCTCAATCTGCAGGCGCGCTACGATCTGGACCGCGCGCTCGATGAGATCGGCCGGCCTGCGTTATCCGCGATCGAGCCGCTTGCCGCCTGATACTGTCCCAGTGTCAAGGGATCGCTCGAAATGATCAAAGTCTCGGCTTAGACCCAGAGCAGGCGAATGCGCGACGTACGCCCGCTGAGCCATGTTTCCGCGCCGGTGCTGGCGCTGCTTGTTGCGGGCCTCCTGCTGCAGATCGGCCTGCACATGGCCATGCCCCACCCCCGCGCGCGCGCACCCGACCTGTTGCCGCCGCCCGCGACTGCGATGCTGCGTTTGGCCAGCCTGGGCGAGCCCATCGCGCTCGCCAAGGTTCTGATGCTGGAACTGCAGGCTTTCGATTACCGGTCCGGCAGCAAGGTGCCCTACAAGGATCTGGATTACACCCGCGTCGAGGCTTGGCTCGCGCGCATACTCGAACTCGACCCCGAGGGACAATACCCGCTGCTCGCGGCCAGCCGCCTTTACGCCGAGGTTCCGGACGAAGCACGAGCGCGCAGCATGCTCGATTTCGTCTATCGCCAGTACCTGCTCGACCCGAATCGGCGCTGGCCTTGGCTCGCGCACGCGACTTTCCTCGCCAAGTACCGCCTGAAGGATATCGCCCTTGCGCTCAGCTATGCGGACGCCTTGCAAAAGTACACCACGGCAAAAAACGTTCCGGCCTGGGCGATCACCATGGGAATCTTCATCCGCGAAGACCTGAACGAGTTGGAAACGGAGCGGGTTATGATAGGCGGCATGATTGCGAGCGGCAGGATCACCGATCCCAGCGAATTGAGGTTTCTGGATGGCCGGCTGCACGAGATAGAGGAACGTCTGAAGAAGGGCGCGGCGAACAAGAAACCCTAAGGTGATTTGTCAGAATATTGACATATCTGTCTGAATCTTGACTAATCTGAGTGAAATATTGGCCAAGAACGTGAAATAACTCACTTAAAATCGGGCATGGATATTGCTGGCCTTACCCTACCATTAACTTTCTCCATTGGGGGAAATGATATGAAGACAAGACAAACCGGCTTTACCCTGGTCGAAATCGCCATCGTGCTGGTGATCATCGGCCTGCTCCTGGGCGGCATCCTGAAAGGTCAGGAAATGATCACCCAGGCCAAGATCAAGAACGTGGTCAACGACTTCAACGGCATCACCGCGGCGGTGAACTCTTACCAGGATCGCTACCGTGCCCTGCCTGGTGACGATTTGAACGCGACAGGACGCTGGAAGGCATCGGACGGCACCACTGACGTTACTTCCAACGGCAATGGTAACGGGTCATTTAACTGCAGCGCTGCAAAGGCCGGGTACAACGATGGGCCACCTACTACCATGACCGGCATTGCGGCGGGGCAATCGGAATGCAATCTATATTGGCAGCATTTGAGGTTAGCCGGATTCGTCGGTGGCGCAACCACTGGTCAGGCTGCTGGTCAGCAACCGGCTAACGCAGCGAATGGAATCATGGGTGTACAGACAGGCGGGATGGGCTTTACTTCGAGCATTATTTGCAGCAGCAATTTACCCGATAAAATCGCAATTGCAGTTGACTCCCAGATGGACGATGGTACCGCTGCTTCGGGCCAAGTGCGCGGATTAAAGCAGACCGGGGCGAACGATCCGACCGGGGCGAATGCGCCGACAGATGTCTACGCGGAGACCGGGACTAATCAATACTTACTGTGTAAAAACATGTAACCCAAGGGAACAGCTAACCAAGCCCGCCCTCTCGAGGGCGGGCTTTTTATTTGGTCCCCTGCAATAAGCGTATCTCCGCCGCCTCCAGCGCGTCCGGCTCGCCCAGCACCACCACCACGTCGCCGGCCTCACTCGAGAATTGACATCCTCACATCGTTGAGACATCTTTAAGATATCCAATGTAGCCGGGGAATTACCATGAGTACCCGCAGCCAAAACAATCAGATCGCTTTTCGCTACCGCGCCGTCGACAGCGCGACCGGAGTAAGCCGCGAGACCGCAAACTGGCCGCGCAACTGGGCGTGGACGAAACCCAGGCCATTCACCAGGCGCTGCATGAGCTCGCCGTCAGGGTCTTGCCGCAGTATGAGCAGGATGATGGGCCCTTGATGGCAGCCCAGGTGCGGCAGATCAAAAGGCGTGTCCCGCAAGGCACCAAGCGCTCGGTCCGTTCGAGCCTGATCGAAACGGAATCGGCATAGATGACCGGCCGCTGGGGCGAGCCCACGGCAGGCGACATCGTCTGGTGCCATTTCCCGGATAGCATCAATCCGCACCCGAAGCCCCGGCCAGCATGATTCTTGCGGAGTTCGACGACGACGCGCGACGATGTGGGGATTCCGCAGCAGGCGCTCGCCGCGGGCTGCGGACGCCATCGAACCGCGATTGGCCTTGACCAGCCACTCGATCAGGCGGGACTGCGTCCGAGCGAATCACGTGGTCCGATCCTCGTGTTCCGATCCTCGTTGCTGCATCCGCCCGCAATGCGTATAATGCATGCACTGCAATCACTCCGGGTGCTGTCATGGCCAACCTGACGATCCGCAATTTGGACGACGAACTCAAGAGCCTGCTGCGCCAGCAAGCAGCGCGCCACGCTTGCTCCATGGAGCAGGAGGCGCGCGACATCCTGCGCCGGGCGGTACAGGCACAGCCCGCCGGCACCGGTTTCGCGCAGCGGATTCAGCAGCGTTTTGCTGGCCTCAAAGCGGAAGACCTGCCGATTCCAAAACGCCGCGCGGCACGGTTATCCCCCGCTCCGAAAGATTGAGCATGGGCGGTATCCTGCTCGATACCAACGTCCTTTCCGAACTCATGCGCCCGAAACCCTCCACGGAGGTGCAGAACTGGTTTGGCCGGCAGCAAAATACGGCGTATTTCGTCAGCGCCATTACCCGCGCTGAGATTCTGCTGGGCATCGCCCTGCTGCCTCGCGGCAAGCGCCGCGACAGCCTGGCGTCAGCAGCCGAACAGATGTTCAATGAGGACTTTGCAGGGCACACGCTCTCATTTGACGGCGCCTGCGCCGCCGAGTACGCGTTACTCGTCGCGGAGCGCACGCGCCGTGGGCATTCCATTTCGACCGAGGACGGCCAGATCGCCGCGACGGCATTGAGCCACGATCTGTCGCTCGCGACCCGCAACGCAAAGGACTTTAAGAACATTCACGGCCTGACTGTTCTCAACCCTTGGGCGTGAGGTGGCCCAAATGAAGATTGATGGGTCTGGCTATACTAAGGTCAATCAAACCTTAGTATAGCGGCTGCTTGCTGCTCCCCTCTCACTTCGTCCCCTGCAGCAAGCGTATCTCCGCCGCCTCCAGCGCGTCCGGTTCACCCAGCACCACCACCACGTCCCCGGCCTCGAAGCGCGTGTCCGGCCCGGGCTCGCCCAGGCGCCGGCCGTGCCGGCGCACGCGCGTCACCGCCGCGCCCAGGGCGGCCAAGTCGATTTCGGCGAGGGTCTTGCCCACCGCATAAGCGCCCTGGGTCAGCGTGACCGAATGCAGGCGCGGCTGCTGCTCGCCTGCATCGGCCGCGTCGTCATCCTCGCCATGGAAAAAACCGCGCAGCAGACTGTAGCGGCCATGGCGCACTTCGCGCACGCGGCGCACCACGCGCGCGAGCGGCACGCCCATTAAGACGAGCGCATGGCTTGCGAGCATCAGGCTGGATTCGAAGGTGTCGGGCACCACCTCGGCCGCTCCGGCTGCCTGCAGCCGCTCCATGTCCGCGTCGTTGAGCGTGCGCACGATCACCGGCAATGCCGGATTGATCGCGTGCGCATGATGCAGGATCTTGAGCGCGGCCGGCGTATCGGGGAAGGAAATCACCAAAGCGCTGGCCCGCGCCAGGCCCGCGGCGATCAGCGCCTCGCGCCTCGCGCCGTCGCCGTACACCACGCTCTCTCCGGCGGCGGCGGCTTCGCGCACGCGCTCGGGGTCGAGGTCGAGCGCAACATAGCTGATGCCTTCGCGTTCGAAAAAGCGCGCCAGGTTCTGCCCGGTGCGGCCGTAGCCGCACAGCACGACGTGCTTGGCCGCCGCCATGCCGGAGACCGCGATCTGGTGCAGCGCGAGCGAACGCAGCATCCACTCGGAAGCGACGAAGCGCAGCACCAGCTTGTCGCTGTAATGGATCAGGAAAGGTGCGCTCAGCATGGAGAGCAGCATGGCCGCGAGCACCGGCTGCAGCAGGGAGCCGTCGAGGAGTCGCGCGCCGCCTGCCTGCGCCAGCAGCACGAAACCGAATTCGCCCGCCTGCGCCAGCGACAGCGCGGTGCGCAGGGCATTGCCCGCGGTGGCCCCGAACATGCGCGAGAGCGCGGCGATCAGCGCGAACTTGAACAGCACCGGTACGGCAAACAGCAGCAGCACCAGCCCGAAGCGATCGGCCACCACCGACACGTCGAGCTGCATGCCGATGGTGATGAAGAACAGGCCCAGCAGCAAATCGCGAAACGGCTTGATGTCCTCTTCCACCTGATGCCGGTATTCGGTCTCCGAAATCAGCATGCCGGCGAGAAACGCGCCCAGGGCCAGCGACAAGCCGGCAAGCTCGGTGGCCCAGGCCAGGCCCAGGGTGATCAGCAGCACATTGAGCACGAACAACTCGCGCGAGCGGCGCTGGGCCACGATATGGAACCAGCCGCGCATCAGCTTCTGCCCGGCGAACAGGATCAGGAACAGCACCACTGCCGCTTTTGCCAGCGCCAGCGCCAGCACCGGTGCGAGGTGCTCGGCCGGCTGCGCCAGCGCCGGGATCAGGATCAGCAGCGGCACCACGGCCAGATCCTGGAACAGCAGGATGCCGATGATCTCGCGCCCGTGCGCGGTTTCGAGCTGCATGCGTTCGGCCAGGAGCTTGCTCACGATCGCGGTCGAGGACATCGCCAGCGCGCCGCCCAGCGCAAAGCCCAACTGCCAGGGAAAGCGCAGCAGCCAGGCGCCGACGGTCGGCAAAAAGACGGTGAGCAACACCTGCGCCATTCCCAGGCCGAACACCACGCGGCGCATGCTGAACAGCTTGGGCAGGCTGAACTCCAGGCCGATGGAGAACATCAGGAATACGACGCCGAACTCGGCCAGATAGGCATAGCCGGATTCCTTGCTCTCCGGAACCCAGTGCAGGGCATGCGGACCGATCGCGACCCCGACCAGAAGGTAGCCGAGCATGGGCGGCAGATGCAGGCTGCGCGCGAGCACCACCACCAGCACGGCACTGGCCAGCAGGACCAGCACCAGCTCTAGGGGATTGCTCATCGGATGCCTGGCGCCGAAAAGAAGGGGGGGTGGGTTCTGCTATACTTGATCTATGATACCTGCAGCGTCCCGCATGGACAAAATCCTACCGTCCAAGACCGCGCTGGAGCTGGCAAAACAGGTGCTCGCCATCGAAGCCGAGGCCGTGCTGAGCCTCGCTGCGCGGCTGGGCCCGAGCTTTCTCGACGCCGTGGCACTGCTGCTCAACTGCAAAGGGCGCGTGGTGGTGAGCGGCATCGGCAAGTCCGGCCATATCGCGCGCAAGATCGCGTCCACCATGGCCAGCACCGGCACGCCGGCCTATTTCGTGCATCCGGCCGAGGCGAGCCACGGCGATATCGGCATGATCGCGCGCGACGACGTGCTGATCGCGCTGTCGAACTCCGGCGAAAGCGAGGAATTGCTCACGATCGTGCCTCTGCTCAAACGCCAGGGGGCGCGCCTGATCGCGATCACCGGCAACGCAAATTCGTCGTTGGCGCACGAGGCCGACGTACACCTGGACGCGCACGTGGACAAGGAGGCGTGCCCGCTGAACCTGGCACCCACCGCCAGCACCACCGCGGCGCTGGCCCTGGGCGATGCGCTCGCGGTCGCCTTGCTCGATGCCAAGGGCTTCGGCGCGGAGGACTTCGCGCGCTCGCATCCGGGCGGCGCGCTGGGGCGGCGCCTGCTCACGCACGTGCGCGATGTCATGCGCACCGGCGAGGACGTGCCCTCGGTGCGCGACAGCGCGGGCTTCTCCGAGGCGCTGCTGGAAATGTCGAAAAAGCGCATGGGCATGACTGCGGTGCTCGATGCCGCCGGGCGCGTTTGCGGCGTGTTCACCGACGGCGACCTGCGCCGCACGCTGGCCCAGATCGAAGACATCAAGGCCGCGCGCATCGTCGACATCATGACGCGCGGGCCGCGCACCATCGGCCCCGACAAGCTGGCGGTCGAAGCGGTACAGATCATGGAGGAGCGCAAGGTGAATCAGCTGCTGGTGGTCGACGACCAAGGCGGACTCGTGGGCGCGCTCAACATGCACGACCTGTTCCGCGCCAAGGTAATCTGAACCGGATGAACGACGCACTCGAGCGCAGGAGCCTGGATGCCGCCCTCAAGCGCGCCAAGGATCTGAAGCTGATGATCTTCGACGTCGACGGCGTCATGACCGACGGCACGCTGTATTACTCCGAGCGCGGCGAGGAGCTGAAGGCGTTCAACATCCAGGACGGCCACGGCATCAAGATGCTGCGTCAATACGGCGTGGAGGTCGCGCTGATCACGGGAAGAAAATCGCGCGCGGTGGAACTGCGCGCGATCAACCTGGGCATCTCCCACCTCTATCAGGGTGCGGAGGACAAGCGCGAGGCCCACGGCGCGCTGCTGGCGCAGCTGGGGCTGGCGACGGAGCAATCGGGCTGCATGGGCGACGATCTGCTCGACCTGCCGTTGATCACCCGCTGCGGCTTCGCCGCGACCGTGCCGGCGGCGCCCGAGGCGCTCAAGTCCCGCGCCCACTATGTGACGCGCGCAGGCGGCGGACATGGCGCCGTGCGCGAAGTGTGCGAATTCATCCTGCGCGCCCAAGGCGCGCTCGAACGCGCGATCAGCGCCCATCTGCAATGAAGCGCGACCGCGTATCGAGCCTGTTTCCGCTGCTGCTGTTGCTGGCGCTCGCAGCGGCCAGTTTTTGGCTGGAGCGCGCGGTACAGGCACCCGATTACGACAAGACCGGCAAACTGCGCCACGATCCTGATTTCATCGCCGAGGACTTCGGCATCACCAAGATGGGCGCCAACGGCAAACCCGAGTACAGCCTTTCGGCCGCGCGCATGCTGCACTATCCCGACGACGAGAGCACCGACATCGTGGAGCCGCGCCTGGTGCAGCGCCATGACGATGCCGCCCCTATAGAAATCCGTGCCGACCGCGGTCTCATCTCCAGGAACGGCGAGGAGGCGAGTTTTTTCGGCAACGTAGTGGTGGTGCGCGAAGCCAGCGCGCAGCGCAGCGAGTTGCGCATGCAGACCGAATATCTGCAAATCTATCCCGACCGCGACTTGGCCAGCACCAACAGGCCGGTGACCATTACCGAAGGCCGCTCCCGGCTCGCGGGGGTCGGCATGGAACTCAACAACAAGACGCGGCAGTTCACGCTGCTGTCGCAGGTGCGGGGCACGTTCGATGCGGGCAAATGAACTAGCAATACTGCTGCTGTGCGCCGCTTGCCTGGGATGGGCCGCAACCGCGCAGGCGGAGCGCGCCGACCGCGGCAAACCGATCAATCTGGAATCGGACCGCATGCACGTCGACGACGTGCAGAAGACCAGCGTATTCGAAGGGCGCGTGGTCATGACCCAGGGGACGCTCAGCATACACGCCGACAAAGTCACGGTGCGCCAGGACCAGGACGGCTACCAGTACGGCAGCGCGACCGGTCATCCGGCCACGTTCCGCCAGAAGCGCGACGGCGCCGAGGGCTACATCCAGGGCGAGGCCGAGCGCATCGAATACAACGGCAAACTGGACCGGGTGGAATTCTTCAATCAGGCGCGGCTGCTGCGCGAGCCTGCCGACGAGGTGCGCGGCAATTACATCTCCTACGATGCCCGCACCGAGTATTTCAGCGTGAGCGGCGGCGCCGGCCCCGGCGCAGGCGGCAGCCCCGATGGCAGGGTGCATGCGGTGATCCAGCCACGCACCCCCGCCGAAGAACCCGGCACGGCGCCTGCGCCCGACGCGAGCAAGCGCTAGCGCCCATGAGCGAGCTCACAGCCAGCAATCTGAAGAAACGCTACAAATCCCGCACGGTCGTGCAGGACGTATCTCTGGAAGTACAAAGCGGCGAAGTGGTGGGCCTGCTCGGGCCCAACGGCGCCGGCAAGACCACCTGCTTCTACATGATGGTCGGGCTGTTGCGTCTGGACGGCGGCAGCATCAGCCTGGACGGCAAGGAAATCAGCAAATTTCCGATCCACCGCAGGGCGCGCCTGGGCCTGTCCTATCTGCCCCAGGAAACGTCGGTGTTCCGCAAACTGACGGTGCAGGAAAACGTGCAGGCGGTGCTGGAACTGCAGGATCTGTCGCAAGCACAGATCGAGGAGCGCCTGGAAAGTTTGCTGCACGAACTGCACATTGCGCATTTGCGCAACAACCCGGCACTGTCGCTCTCCGGCGGCGAGCGCCGGCGCGTCGAAATCGCGCGCGCGCTTGCAGCACGGCCGAGCTTCATCCTGCTGGACGAGCCGTTCGCCGGGGTCGACCCGATCGCCGTGCTGGATATCCAGAAAATCATCGGCTTTCTCAAGCAGCGCGGCATCGGCGTGCTCATTACGGATCACAACGTGCGCGAGACCCTGGGCATCTGCGATCACGCCTACATCATCAACGAAGGGTCGGTGCTGGCGCAGGGCAAGCCAGATGAAATCGTCTATAATGAAAACGTGAGACGAGTGTATCTGGGAGAGCATTTCCGCATGTAGCCGGCAGGCTATCCACCCGCTCCCCGCACAAGATGAAACAAACCCTGCAACTCAAGCTGTCGCAACAGCTGACGCTAACTCCGCAGTTGCAGCAATCCATACGGCTGCTGCAATTGTCCACCCTCGAACTGAACCAGGAGCTGGAAAAATTCCTCATGGAAAATCCGCTGCTGGAGCGCGCGGATGTGGAACCGGAGCCGGTGAGCCCGCCTCTCAACGGGGCGAGCCGCGAAGAACACGCCGCCGCCGAGAGCGAGGCACCGGCCAACGACTCGCCCTCGGGCGACGCGGCCGAAATCGACTGGTTTACCGATGCGCCTTCTGCCGGGCCCAGGCGCGAGGACGGCGAGGAATCGGATTATCCGCAACTGGCTGCGGTCGCCCCTACCCTGAGCGAGCACCTGATCGGGCAGTTGGCCCTGACCCAGCTCTCGGCGCGCGACAAAAGCCTGGTCAACACCCTGATCGCGGCCCTGGACGAAGGCGGCTACCTGTCGCAAAGCCTGGAAGAAATCGTCGAGTTGCTGCCCCCGGAATTGGAAGTGGGCCTGGACGAACTGCACGTCGCCCTGCATCAACTGCAAAGCTTCGATCCCACCGGCGTCGGCGCGCGCACACCCGCCGAATGCCTGGAACTGCAGTTGAAGGCCCTGCCGCCGGACACCCCGGAGCGCGAGCTCGCGATCGGTATCGTGCACGACCATCTGGAAGCGCTCGCCGCACACGATTTCGCCCGGCTGAAGCGGCAACTGCACTGCGACGACGACAGCCTGCGGCGCGCGCAGCAGCTGATCCAGAGCCTCAACCCGCATCCCGGCGCAGAATACGCGACGAGCGATACGCGCTATATCGTGCCCGACGTCATCGTGCGCAAAGTGAAGAACGCATGGAGCGTCAGCCTCAACCCGGATGCCATGCCCAAGCTGCGCATCAACCGCATGTACGCGGAGATTCTGCAGAATAAATCGCACGCGGTCGGCGGTCAGATGTCCAATCAGCTGCAGGAGGCGCGCTGGCTGATCAAGAACGTGCAACAGCGCTTCGAAACCATACTGCGGGTGGCGCAGGCGATCGTGGAACAGCAAAGGCATTTCTTCGACCACGGCGAAGTCGCGATGCGGCCGCTGGTGCTGCGCGAGATCGCCGAGACCCTGGGCCTGCACGAATCCACGGTGTCGCGCGTGACGACGCAAAAATTCATGGCCACGCCGCGCGGCATCTTCGAGCTGAAATATTTTTTCGGCAGCCATGTGGCCACCGAGACCGGCGGCGCCTGTTCGGCCACCGCGATCCGCGCGCTGCTGAAACAACTGGTCCACGCCGAGGACGGCAAGAAACCGTTGTCGGACAGCAAGATCGCCCAGATCCTGGGTGAGCAAGGCATCGTCGTCGCACGCCGCACTATTGCCAAGTACCGGGAATCGCTGAATATCCCCCCGGTGAGCCTGCGCAAGTCGCTGTAACTTCAAAAGGAGCCGAAGATGAACGTCCAGGTCAGTGGTCATCACGTCGAAGTCACCCCGGCAATTCGCGACTACGTACTGTCAAAACTGGAACGGGTACAGCGCCATTTCGACCAGGTCATCGAAATCAACGTCATCCTGTCGGTGCAAAAACTGCGACAGAAAGCGGAAATCAGCGTGCATATGCCGGGCAAGGACATCCACGTGGAAAGCGATGATGCGGATATGTATGCAGCCATCGATCTGATGATGGACAAGCTCGATCGCCAGATCATCAAGCATAAGCAGAAGGTGTCTTCCCACCCTCACGACGCCCTGAAACGCCAGCCGGCGGAGGAGGAGTAACCCCGGCAGCGGAATTGGGGTAGAATGGCGCGCCTTCCGGCAGCCTCTGCCCGATTCGGGCGCGCCGGAAGCCCGCCGCCTTATTCTCTTGCGCTATGAATCTCATTTCAAAACTGCTGCCACCCTCCAATATCGTCCTCGACCTCGAGGTCAGCAGCAAGAAGCGCATGTTCGAGCAAGCCGGCCTTATTTTTGAGAATAACCAAGGGCTTGCACGCAGCCTCGTATTCGACAGCCTGTTCGCGCGCGAGCGCCTGGGGTCGACCGGCCTGGGCCAGGGCGTAGCCATTCCGCACGGCCGGATCAAGGGTTTGCGCGAAGCGGTGGCCGCGTTCGTGCGCCTCGCCACCCCGGTGCCTTTCGACTCCCCCGACGGCAAGCCGGTGAACCTGCTGTTCGTGCTGCTGGTGCCGGAGCAGGCGACGGAACAGCATCTGCAAATCCTGTCCGAACTGGCGCAGATGTTCTCCGACCCGGATCTGCGCGAGCAATTCATCCAGGCCCAGGACGCGGGCGCCCTGCACCAGCTCATCAGCAATTGGCAACCCGATGTTACAGACCAGCATCGCGCGGCTGTATGAAGACAATGCCGCGAAGCTGGGCCTAGGCTGGGTCACCGGCCGCGGCGGCGAAGCGCTGCCGGTGCGCCGCGACAGCGCCGATACCGCGGCGCTGGTCGGCCATCTCAATCTGATCCATCCAAACCGCATCCAGGTGCTGGGCCGGCGTGAGCTTGCCTACATCGGCGGCTATAGCGGCGACGCGACCGGCCAAGTCATAGCCAATCTGTTCGCGGCAGAGCTTGCAGCCATCATCCTCGCGGAAAGCGTAGCCGCACCGGCGGCCTTGCTGCAGGAAGCCGAGATGAAAAGCGTGCCGGTGCTGGCAACCGCTGCCGCGGCCGACGCGGTCATCGATACCCTGCGTCGCTACCTGGCCAAGGTTCTCGCAGATTCGACTTCCAAGCACGGCGTATTCATGGACGTGCTCGGCCTCGGGGTGCTCATCACCGGCGAATCCGGCGTGGGCAAGAGCGAGCTCGCGCTGGAATTGATCAGCCGCGGCCACGGCCTGGTCGCAGACGATGTGGTAGAGATCTCGCGCATCGCCGCCAAGACGCTGGAAGGGCGCTGTCCGCCGCTGCTGAAGGATTTCCTCGAAGTGCGCGGCCTCGGCGTGCTCAACATCCGCGTCATTTTCGGCGAGACCGCGGTGCGGCCGAAGATGAATCTCAAGCTGATCGTGCACCTGGAAAAGCCGGGCCAGGCCGGCGCGGCGCCGGCCGAGCGGCTGCCCCTGCATGAACTCACCGAGGATGTGCTCGGCCTGCCGATACGCGAGGTCGTCATTCCGGTGGCCGCCGGGCGCAACCTCGCGGTGCTGGTCGAAGCCGCAGTACGCAATTACATACTTCAGTTGCGCGGCTACGACAGCACGCAGGAATTCATCGCGCGGCAGCAGGGCGAACTCAAACGCGAAGTCAACTGAGCGCGGCTGCCGGCGTTATTCTCCAGGCGGGACAATTGTCGATAACCGCTAACAGGGAGAAAATCATGAATAAATTGATGGCAGCACTGGTGGCAAGCCTGTTTTGTCTTTCCGTAGCGCAAGCCCAGGACAAGAAGCCGGCCGAAAAGCCCGCCGCGCCCGCGGCGGAAAAGAAGATGGGCGCCCAGCAGAGCAAGATGGGTGATTGCAGCAAGGAAGCCAAGGAAAAGAAACTCGCAGGCGAGGCGCGCAAGAAGTTCATGAGCAGTTGCCTCAAGGGCGGGGAGGCGGCACCCGCGGCAGCTGCGGCCGCGCCCGCAGCTAAAGCGGCGGGCAAGCCCACAGGGCAGAAGCAGAAGATGGGCTTTTGCAACAAGGAAGCCGGCGCGAAGAAACTCAAAGGCGAAGAGCGCAAGAAATTCATGAGCGAGTGCCTCAAGGGCTAGCAAAGCTTTGAACAAGAGGACGACGCCCGCCGTTGTTGCGTAATTGCGATGTTGCGCGGACGAGAAACCGTCCGCGCGGATCGCCGATTGGGCCCGGATGAAAACCATATCCGCGCCCAATCGGCGATCTCGTATGAAACCCCTGCGCTGTCCTTGCCTTTATCCATAACCGTGTTTTCTGTACGGATGCTTCTTATCCGTACAGAAAACACGGTTGGCGCGCGTGAGCGCGCAAGTCCGCTCGCGGCATGCGGCAGCATCCAAGACGCCATATGTAGTTTTCCGCGCCTGGATGCTATCCTGACGCTATGCAACTCGTGCTGATCAGCGGTCTTTCCGGCTCCGGCAAGAGCGTCGCGCTCAATGTGCTGGAAGACAGCGGCTACTATTGCGTGGACAACCTCCCGGTCGCTCTGGTGCGGCCGCTGCTGGCGTCGCTTGCCGGCTCCGGGCACGAGCGCATCGCCCTGAGCATGGACGCGCGCAGCGGCAGTTCGGTGCGCGAGTTGCCGCAGACCGTCGCCGCGCTCAAACAGCAGGGCGTGGACGTGCGACTGCTGTTCCTGGAGGCGAAGGACGAGGCGCTGATCAAGCGCTTCTCCGAGACGCGGCGGCGCCACCCCTTGAGCGCGGGCGGGCTTACCGTTGAGGAGAGCATCGCGCGCGAGCGCGAGTTGCTGGGCGAGGTCGGCGAATTCGCGCATCACGTCGACACCAGCGAGCTTTCGCCCAACACGCTGCGCAGCTGGGTCAAGAAACTGGTCGAAATCGACCGTTCGCGCCTGACGCTGCTGTTCGAATCTTTCGGCTTCAAGCAGGGCATACCGCTGGACGCCGATTTCGTGTTCGACGTGCGCTGCCTGCCCAACCCCTTTTACGAGCCCGCTTTGCGCGACCTGACCGGCCTGGACGCGCCGGTCGCCGCGTTCCTCGAGAAAGACGAAGCGACGCGCAACATGTACCGCGATATCCACGCTTTCATCGCCAACTGGCTGCCCGCGTTCGAGCGCGAAAACCGCAGCTACCTCACGGTGGCCATAGGCTGCACCGGCGGACAGCACCGCTCGGTGTATTTCGCCGAGCGCCTGGGCGCAGCGTTCGGCGCGGGCCACCAGGTCATGATCCGGCACCGGCAGATCCGATGAACAAAACCGTCACGCTCGCCCTTACCGGCGCCTCCGGCATGGCTTACGGCATACGCCTGCTCGAATGCCTGATCAACGCGGGCGTGCGCGTCTACCTGCTTTACTCGCAGGCGGCACAGGTGGTGGCCAAGCAGGAAATGGATCTGACGCTGCCCGCGCGCACCGCCGAGGCGCAAGCGCTGTTTGCCGAGCGCTTCAAGGCGCAGCCGGGCCAGCTGCGCGTGTTCGGCCGCGAGGAGTGGTTCGCGCCGGTGGCCTCGGGTTCCAACGCAGCGGACGCGATGGTGATACTTCCCTGCACCATCGGCACCCTGGCCGCGGTCGCGGCCGGAATGTCCGACAATCTGATCGAACGCGCCGCGGATGTGATGCTCAAGGAAGGGCGCAAGCTGGTGCTGGTGCCGCGCGAGACGCCGTTCTCCGCGATTCACCTGGAGGCGATGCTCAAGCTCGCGCATGCCGGCGCCGTCATCCTGCCCGCGAACCCGGGTTTCTACCACCGGCCGCAGAGCGTCGCCGCAGTGGTCGATTTCATTGTGGCGCGTGTACTCGACCAGCTCGGCGTCGAGCACCAGCTGATGCAGCGCTGGGGCGAGGGAGGGGCTTAGCCCTTCAGCGTCTCGCGCGCGATGATCAGCTTCTGCACTTCGGTCGCGCCTTCGTAGATGCGCAGCGCGCGGATTTCGCGATACAGCTTTTCCACCGGGTAGCCGCTCACCACGCCCAGGCCGCCGAACATCTGCAGCGCACGATCGATGACCTGCTGCGCCGATTCGGTCGCCACCATTTTCGCCATCGCCGCCTCGCGCGTGGTGCGCGCGCCGCGCACATCGCGCAGCCAGGCGGCGCGATAGGTGAGCAGCGCCGCGCTGTCGATGGCGGTGGCCATGTCGGCGATCGCCGCCTGCGTGAGCTGGAAATCGGCCAGCGTCTGGCCGAACATCTTGCGCCCCTTGGCTCGAGCTAAAGCCTCGTCCAAAGCGCGCCGCGCGAACCCGAGCGCCGCGGCGGCGACCGATGCGCGGAAAATATCCAGCGTCTGCATCGCCACCTTGAAACCCTGGCCGGATTCGCCCAGGCGCTGCTTTGCGCTCACGCGGCAGCCGCGAAAGCGCAGGCTGGCGAGCGGGTGCGGCGCAATGAGTTCGATGCGCGCGGCCACCTCGAGGCCGGGCATGTCGGCATCGACGACGAAGGCGCTGATGCCGCGCGCGCCGGCCGCCTCTCCGGTGCGCGCGAAGACGCAGTAGAAATCGGCAATGCCGCCGTTGGAAATCCAGGTCTTCTCGCCGTCGAGCACATAGTGCTCGCCTTCGCGGCGCGCGCTGGTGCTCATGGCGCCGACATCCGATCCGGCGTCGGGTTCGGACAATGCGAAAGCGGCGATGGCCTCGCCGCGCGCCACGCGCGGCAGATAGCGCTGTTTCACTTCCTCGCTGCCGGCGATGGATATCGCGCCCGAACCCAGGCCCTGCATGGCAAAGGCGAAATCGGCCAAGCCCTCGTGGCGCGCGAGCGTCTCGCGCGCGATGCACAGCGAACGCGAATCGATGTCCGCGGACGCGCCGCCGTAGGCCGCGGGTACGCAATGCCTGAGCCAGCCGCCGCTGCCCAGCCGTGCCACCAGATCGCGGCACAGCGCATCCACCTCCGCGCCGTGATCCAGCTGCGCCAAATTCTCCGCCGCCCAGGTTTCCAGATCCGCCGCGAGCCGGCGCTGCGGCACGTCGAAGAACGGCCAGTCGAGGTAGGTCTTGTCGCTCATGCGCAGACGCTCAGCTGATGGTCGTGGCGAGGAAAGACAGGGAACGCCCGCGCGCGAGCGCGGCGCTTTGCTGATGGTAGGCGGCGCGGTCCCAGCAGTTGAAGCCGTGGTTTGCGCCGGGATAGACATCGATGCGCACGCCCTCGCGTCCGGCGAACGTCTGCTTTACCGCTTCGACCGCCGTGGACGGAATGTGCGCATCGTTGCCGGCAAAATGGAACAGGATCGGGCATTTGATTTTTCCGGCTTCCTCCAGCTTGGTATGGATGCCGCCGCCGTAATAGCACACTGCCGCGTCCACGCCGGCGTTGGCCGCGCACAGGTAGGACAGCATCCCGCCCATGCAATAACCGATCGAGGCCACTTTGCCGCTGCATGCGGCAAGGCCGCGCAATGCGGCAGCCGTGGCGGCGAGGTCCTTCACGGCCGCGGCAAAATCCATTTTCTGCATGTAGCCGATGCCCTTTTGCATATCGTCCGGGCCGTAGCCCAGGTCGACCATGGGCTGCATGCGCCAGAACAGATCCGGCGCGAGCACGGTGTAGCCGTCGCTCGCGTATTGGTCGGCGACGCCCTGTATATGCGAATTGACGCCGAAGATCTCCTGGATCAGCACGATCCCTGGACCTTTGGCCCCTTGGTCTGCATGATGCGGCAGCGCCAGATAGGCCTTGAAACTGCCGCCGTCCTGCGCCTTGACCTCTATCCAGCGTGAGTTCATTGCCGCCTCCTTTGCCTATTCTTTGAATCGGGATTCGCCGGTTCCGGCTGGAGGCCTCAATATATTGGGCCCTAGCGGTTTGCGCAAGCGATGCATAGTGCGAATTGCGGCAGCGGCTGTGCCTCCGCGAATGCCCCGGCCAATTCGGCCGCGGTCGCAGCGGTTTTCCGGGATAATCGCCGTTCCCATGACCAACCGAGCGGTATTCCTGCTGTCGCTCGCGGCGTTTGCGAGTGCGGCCAGCCTGCGCGCGACCGATACGCTGCTGCCCCAGCTCGCCACCGAATTCTCGGTCAGCACCGGCAGCGCCGCCTCGGTCGTGACCGCGTTTGCCGTCTCCTACGGGCTGCTGCAAGCCGTCTATGGGCCGCTGGGCGACCGCTACGGCAAATACCTCATGGTCTGCGCCGCCACGCTCGCCTCGTCCCTCGGCACCTTTGCTTGCGCCGCGGCGCCCACGCTGCATTTCCTCATAGTCGCGCGCTTCGCCGCCGGTGCGACCGTGGGCGCGCTGATCCCGCTGTCGATGGCCTGGATCGGCGATGTCGTCGCTTACGAGCAGCGCCAGGCGCGGATCGCGCGCTTCGCGCTCGGTCAGATTTTCGGTACTGCTTTCGGCCAATCGGTCGCGGGCGTGCTGGGGGAACAGTTCGGCTGGCGCGCGATCTTCGTCGTGCTCGGCGTGCTCTACCTTGTGGTCGGCGCACTGCTGCTGCTCGAACTGCGGCGCAATCCGGTCACGCGCCGTTCGGCCGGCGATGCGACGATGACGATCTACGCCGGCCTCGCGCGCATGGCGCGCCTGCTCGAGCACCGCTGGGTACGCGTCATCGTCGGCACCGTGTTCGCCGAAGGCATGATGATGTTCGGCTCGATCGCGTTCATTCCGGTGCACCTGCAGCATCGCTTTGCGCTCGGCCCGGCGGCAGCCGGTGCGATGGCGAGCGCCTATGCCGCGGGCGGGATGCTGTACGCGCTCAGCGCGCGGCGCTTTGTCGCGCGCCTCGGCGAAGGCGGCCTGGCCGCGGGCGGCGGAATGATACTCGCCGCCGGCTATGTCTGGCTCGCGTTCGCTCCGACCGCTTGGGCCTGCCTGCCGGGGATCATCGCAATCGGCGTCGGCCTGTATATGCTGCACAACACGCTGCAGGTCAACGCGACCCAGATGGCGCCGGCCTCGCGCGGCTCGGCGGTGTCGCTGTTCGCGCTGTGCCTGTTCAGCGGCCAGTCGGCCGGGGTCTGGCTCGCGGCGAAAGTAGTCGATGCCTACGGCACCACGCCGGTGTTCGTCGCGGTGTCACTGGGCCTGGTTCTGCTCGGATTCAACTTTCGCCGGCAGCTGAAAATTCAGGCGCGCTCCGTCCGCGCCTGAATTCCGATGGCACTGGGGCGCCGTCGACTCACATTACTGCGTTTAAATCTCCGCCTTCACTCCGGCCGTGGTAATCACCTTGGACCACTTGGTGATCTCGTCTGCCAGGAACTGCGCCGCCTGCTCGGGGTTGTTGCCGACGGGGATGATGCCGAGCGATTCGAAGCGGCTCTTGATGTCGTTCGCAGCGATCACCTTGGCCACTTCCGCCGACATGCGCTTGACGATGTCGCGCGGCGTAGCCGCAGGCGCGAGGAACATGACCCAGGTCGAGGATTCCAGCGGCGGACCGCCGGCTTCGGCCATGGTCGGCACTTCCGGCGCGGAAGCGAGGCGCTTGTTCGAGAACATCGCCAGCGCCTTGATCTTGCCGCCGCGCACTTGCGGCATCAGGGAACTCGGCGTGTCGACCAGGATCTGGATATTGCCGCCCATTTCGTCCTGCAGCGCGGGCGCAGTTCCCTTATACGGAATGTGCACCATGTCGATGCCGGCGGTCTGCTTGAACAGCTCGGTGGTCAGGTGCGCCGCCGCGCCGATGCCGGAAGACCCGAAGGAGATCTTGCCCGGATTCGCCTTGGCATAGGCGATCAGTTCTTTCACATCCTTGGGCGGGAAATTGTTGTTCGCCGTCATGATCAGCGGCGCGATGCCGGCGAGCGATACCGGGGCGAAGCTCTTCACCGGGTCGTAGGGCAGCTTGCCCGCGTAGAGCGTGACATTGGCCGCGTGCGCCGCGATCACCGTAAGAAACGTGTAGCCGTCGGGCGCCGCCTTCGCCGCGAGGTCGGCACCGAGGATGGAGTTCGCACCGGGCTTATTCTCCACCACGATGTTCCAGCCGGTATTTTCCTGCACCTTCTGCAAAACGATCCGCGTCACGTTGTCGGTGATGCCCCCGGGCGGATAGGGAACGATCCATTTGATCGGCTTGGACGGGTAGGTTTGGGCGACGGCGCCCGCAGTCCATACGAGCGCAGCGACCAGGGCTGTCAGTCTAAACAATCGCAACATATCGATTCCTCCATTCCTTGGTTGATCAAACGTGCGTAAATAAGGCTGCCGTCACAGGGGCGGACGGCGCAAATGATGATTGGTCTCCTGTTGATAGGCATGCGCCGCGCGCAACACCAGATCCTCGCGCTGCATCGGGCCCACCAACTGCAGGCCTATGGGCAGGCCGTCCCTGGAAAAGCCGCAGGGCACGGACATCGCCGGCTGCTGCGTCAGATTGAAGGGGAAGGAGAACGGCGTCCACCAGGTCCAGTCCTCTTCGCCCGCCGGCCGCTCCGGCGCGACCACGCCGGCGGCGAAGGCCGGAATCGCGGTTGAGGGCGTGAGCAGCAGATCGTATTTCTGGTGGAAGCGCTTCATGTGTTCGCCCAGTGCTCCGCGCGCATTGACGGCGTCAAGATACCTCGCCAGCGTGTGCTTCGCGCCGCTGGCACAGGCTTGCTGCAGGCCGGGGTCGAGCAGCGCGAATCTTTCCGGCGGCATATTGCGCAGCAGATTGTAGGCGCCCGCAGTCCAGTGCACCCAGAACACGTCGCGGCAGTCGGCAAAACCCGGGTCGACCTCCTCCACCTGCGCGCCCATGCCCGCCAGCACTTTGGCCGCGTCGGCGACGCGTGCTTCGACTTCGGCATCCACGTGTTTCACATAGCCCAGGCGCGGGCTGTAGGCGATGCGCAGCCCCTTGACCCCCGCATCCAATCCCCGTGTCCAATCGGTGCCCGCATAGGGCAGGGCAGTCCAGTCGCGCGCGTCGGGCTGCGACAGGACGTTGAGCATGAGCGCGCAATCGGCGACCGTGCGCGCCATCGGGCCCACATGCGCCACGGTGCCAAAAGGCGAAAGCGGCCAGGCCGGCACGCGGCCGAAGCCCGCCTTGATGCCGGAAAGGCCGGTGAAGGAACAGGGAATGCGTATCGAGCCGCCGCCGTCGGTGCCCACCGCGAGCGTACCCATGCCGGCCGCAACTTGCGCCGACGCGCCGCCGCTGGAGCCGCCGGGCGTGCGCTCGGTGTTCCACGGATTGCGCGTGATGCCGGTGAGCGCGCTGTCGGTCACGCCCTTCCAGCCGAATTCGGGCGTGCAGGTCTTGCCCAGCAGCACTGCCCCAGCCTCGCGCAGGCGCGCCGTCGCCGGCGCGTCTTCGAGCCATGGCCCGGCCGGATCGACGGTCTTGGAACCGCGCAGCGTGGGCCAGCCGCGCATGAGGATCAGGTCCTTGATCGAGACCGGCACGCCGTCGAGCGCGCCCAGCGGCGCGCCTTGCGCCCAGCGCGCTTCCGCGGCGCGCGCCGCCGCGAGCGCACCATCCTCATCGACGATGCAATAGGCGTTGAGCTTCGGATTGAGTTCGCGTATGCGCGCGAGCACCGCCTGCGTCACCTCCAGCGGCGACAATTGTTTCGCGCGGTAACTGCGCACCAGCTCCGTTGCGCTGGTATAGACGAGGTCTGCGCTCATCGTGCCCCTCCCCGTTAAGCGATGCGCTTGAGCGCGGCGGCGAGCGTGCCCGCCATCTCGTCGATGTGGCTTTTCTCGACGATCAAGGGCGGCGACAGCGCGAGCGTATCTCCCGCGGGCCGCACCAGCAGCCCATTGGCGTAGCAATCGGTGAAGGCGTCGAACGCGCGCGCGCCGACTTGCCCCGGACGCGGCGCGACTTCGATCACGCCGATCAGCCCCAGATTGCGTATGTCGATGACGTGGGGCAGGCCTTTGAGCGCATGCAGCGCCTGCTCGAAATAAGGCGCGATCGCAGCGGCGCGCTCGAACAGGCTTTCCTCGCGGTACAGGTCGATGGTGGCGCTTGCGGCGGCCGCGGCGACCGGGTGCCCGGAGTAGGTGTAGCCGTGAAACAGTTCGATCGCGCCCTCGGGCCCCTGCATGAAGGCGTCGTGAACGCGATTGTGCGCGATCACGCCGCCCATCGGAATGGTGCCGTTGGTGACGCCTTTGGCAAAGCTCATGAGGTCGGGCGTGACACCGAAGTATTCGGCGGCGAAGGCCTTGCCCAGCCGGCCGAAGCCGGTGATCACTTCGTCGAATATGAGCAGGATGCCGTGTTTGTCGCAGATCGCGCGCAGGCGCTCGAGATAACCCTTGGGCGGGATCAGCCCGCCGGTGGAGCCGGCCACCGGCTCGACGATCACCGCCGCGATATTGGACGCGTCATGCAGCGGGATGATGCGTTGCTCCAGTTCGTCGGCGAAATGCGCGCCCCATCCGGGCTGGCCGCGCGAATACGCCTGTTGCTCCAGGTCCCAGGTATGGCGCAGATGATCCACGCGCGGCAGCAGATTGCCGAAGCTCTTGCGGTTGTTGGTCATGCCGCCGACCGAAATGCCGCCGAACCCGGTGCCGTGATAGCCGCGTTCGCGCCCGACGAGCAGCGTGCGCTGGCCCTCGCCGCGGGCGCGGTGGTAGGCCAGCGCGATCTTGAGCGCGCTGTCGACCGCCTCCGAACCGGAGTTCGCGAAAAACACGTGATCGAGGCCGGGCGGCGCCAGAGCGGCGATTTTCTGCGCCGCCTCGAACGCCATCGGATGCCCCATCTGGAACGTCGGCGCAAAATCGAGCCGGTCGAGCTGGGCTTTCACCGCATTGACGATTTTCTCGCGCCCGTGGCCGGCATTGACGCACCACAGGCCGGCCGTGCCGTCGAGCACCTTGCGTCCGTCGTGCGCAGTGAAATGCATATCCTTCGCGGCGACGAGCAGGCGCGGCGCCTGCTTGAACTGCCGGTTCGCGGAGAACGGCATCCAGAATGCCGACAGGTCCAGTCCGAGTTGCGTTTCGATCGTGCCCATGGCCGCTCCCGTGCTATTTGTTGGCGTGGTCGACGAAATCGCCCAGCGCCCGGTTGAATGCGTCGGGCTGCTCCAGGTTGGAAAGATGCGCAGCCGACGGAATGACCACGAGCTTCGAGCCGGGCAGAGCGCGATGGATATCCTCGGCCATCGCCACCGGCGTGCCCGGATCGTCCTTGCCCACGATCACGATGCTGGGGCAGCGGATTTCCTTGAGCCGCGCGGTCAGATTGATTTTCGGAATCGCGTGGCAGCAGCCGACAAAGCCCGGCACGGGTGTCGTGCGAATCATGGCCGCTACCCTTTCCACCACTTCCGGCCGCTGCTGCCGGTAGGATGCGGTAAACCAGCGCTCCAGAGTCGGCTTGACCATCGGCTCCATGCCCTGCGCCTCTACCGTCTTGATGCGTTCGGCCCAGGTGCCGGCCGCTTCGGCGGGGTAGCGGCTGCTGGTGTCGCACAGCGCGAGGCTCTTGAACACGCCCGGATACTTGAGCGCGAATGTCTGGCCTATCATCCCGCCCATGGACAGGCCGACGAAATGCGGGGATTTCACCTCGAGCGCCTGCAACAGGCCATGCAGATCATCGGCCAGCAGTTCCAGCGTATAGGCGCCGGCCGGCGCGCTGCTCGCGCCATGACCGCGGGTGTCGTAGCGCAGCACCTTGTAGCGTTTGGACAGGCGCTTCGCTTCCTCGTCCCACATGTGCAGATTGCAGGCGAGAGAATGGCTCATGACGAGCCAGGGGCCCTCGCCTTCGACCGTGTAATTGATGTCTATGCCGTTGGCTTTGATTTTCATATTGGATTCCCGTGTCGTAAATTGCTCAGGCTGAGCTTGTCATTTTGACAGACGGCGCGGTTTTGCGCCGGCAGCGCCGCTCGCCGGCGCCGGCCGCGGCGCGAAGATCGCGAACGTTCCCAGCGCCTGCGCCACCTGCTTGCGGCCCACGCTGAGATGCGATTCGAGCACGGCGAGGCGGCGTCCGCGCTGCACCACGCGCGTGCTGCAGCGAATCTTGCCCTTGCTCACCGGCTGCAGGAAATGGATCTTGATTTCGACGGTGGCGCAGTATTCGCCGGGCGCCAGCGTCGTATGCAGCGCCGCGCCCATCACGGTGTCGGCCATCGAGAACAGCGCGCCGCCGTGGACGACGCCGTTCGGATTCAGCAACTCGGGGCGCACATCGAGCGCGGCGCTGCAGCTGCCGCTGCCGCGCCGGCCCAGGCGCAGCGTAAAGCCGACGAGTTCGGCATAAGGATTTTTCAAGCGGTCTCCTCCGAAAAACGCCTGGCCGGCCACAACATGGGCGCTAGTCCCTCACCCGCGCGATGCGAACGACCTCCGGTATGCGGCGCAGGCCGCGCTTGATGCGCGCCAGATGCTGGCGGTCGGCGACTTGCAGCGTGAAGTGCATGTTGGTATAGGCGCTGCGGTCCTCGTCCATGCTGATGCCGTTGATGTTCGCGCCGTCGGCGGCGATCGCCCCCGCCACCTTGGCCAGCACGCCGCGCTGGTTCATCACGGTCACGTGAATGCCGACGTCGAACAGGCGCGCCGGCTGCGGCGCCCATTCCACGTCGAGCCACTTGTCCGGGTCGGTGCGCGATTTAGCCGCCGTCGGGCAATCGTGCGTGTGGATCACGATGCCCTGGCCTTTCTTGATCGAGCCGATGATCGGGTCGCCGGGAATCGGCCGGCAGCATTTGGCGAACTGCACCGCCATGCCTTCGGAGCCGCGGATGACGATCGGACCGGCATTGCCCTCCGCCAGCGGCTGCTCCGACGCTGCGAGCAGCTTGCGCGCGATCACCGCGGCGAAACGCTTGCCCAGGCCGATGTCGGCAAACAGCTCGCGCCGCGACTTTGCCGTGATGTCGCGCAGGAGCTTTTCCCATTGCTCGTCGCCGACGTCGGCAAGATCGGTATTGAGCGCGCGCAGCGCCTGGTCGAGCAGCTTCTCTCCGAGCTCGGACGACTCCTCGTAATGCATGGTCTTGAGGAAATGGCGGATGTGGGAGCGCGCCTTGCCGGTCTTGACGTAGTTCAGCCAGGCCGGATTGGGGTTGGCGTGCGGCGCGGTGACGATCTCGACGCGATCGCCGTTCTTGAGTTCGGTGCGCAGCGGCACCAGCTCATAGTTGATTTTGGTGGCGACGCAGCGGTTGCCGACCTGGGTGTGCACGGCATAGGCGAAATCCACCGCGGTGGCGCCGCGCGGCAGCGCCATGATCTTGCCCTTGGGCGTGAACACGTAGACTTCGTCCGGGAACAGGTCGACCTTGATGTGTTCGAGAAACTCGGCGGCGTCGCCGCTTTCGCTCTGGATGTCGAGCAGCGACTGCAGCCAGGTATGCGTCTTGTGCTGCAGCTCGTTCAGGCTGGCATCGGAAGTCTTGTACAGCCAGTGCGAGGCGACGCCGGCCTCGGCCACGCGGTGCATGTCGCGCGTGCGGATCTGGATTTCGACCGGGGTGCCGAAAGGGCCGAACAGGGTCGTGTGCAGGGCCTGATAGCCGTTCATCTTGGGAATGGCGATATAGTCCTTGAACTTGCCCGGCACCGGCTTGTACAGCCCGTGCAGCGCGCCCAGCGCGAGATAGCAGGAGGGCGTGTCCTTGACCACGACGCGAAAACCGTAGATGTCGAGCACCTGCGAGAAAGACAGGTTCTTCTCCAGCATCTTCTTGTAGATGCTGTAGACGTGCTTCTCGCGCCCGGTCACCTCGGCTTCGATGCCGGCCTCGGGCAGGCGCTGCTTGATCGCATCCAGGATCTTGCCCACGACCTGGCGCCGATTGCCGCGCGCGGCCTTGATCGCCTTCGCCAGCACCCGGTAACGCAGCGGGTACAGGTGCGAGAACGACAGCTCCTGCAGCTCCTGGTACAGGCTGTTCAAGCCCAGCCGGTTGGCGATGGGCGCATAGATGTCCAGCGTCTCGCGCGATACGCGCCGGCGCTTGGCCGGGGGCACAGCGTCCAGCGTGCGCATGTTGTGCAGGCGGTCGGCGAGCTTGATCAGGATGACGCGCACATCGCGCGCCATCGCCAGCAGCATTTTGCGGAAATTCTCGGCCTGCGCGTCCTGCTGCGACTGGAATTCGATCTTGCCCAGTTTGGACAGGCCGTCGACGAGTTCGGCTACCGGTTTGCCGAAGCGCTTGCTGATCTCGGCCTTGGAGACCTGGGTGTCCTCCATGACGTCATGCAGCAGCGCGGCCATCAGCGCCTGCGGATCGAGGTGCCAGTCGGCGAGGATGCGCGCGACCGCCAGCGGATGCGAGATATAGGGCTCGCCCGAATCGCGGAATTGTCCCTCGTGCGCCTTGCCGCTGAATTCGTACGCTTCCTCCACGCGCTCGATGTCGGGCGGCTTGAGGTAGCGGGCAAGATTGCCGGTGAATTCAGCGAGAGCGTTCATGGTTGTCGGAACTCCCGCCGCGGCAAGAAGGCGGGGAAGCCCGCCTGGTAATTACGCGGCGTTCGACCGGTTGAGCATTTCCTTGCCCACTTTGCCGGCCGCTATTTCGCGCAGCGCGATGACGGTGGGCTTGTCCTTGTCCGGCTCCACCAGCGGCGTCGCGCCGTTGGTCAGCTGGCGTGCGCGGTAAGTCGCAGCCAGGGTCAGTTCGAAACGATTCGAGATCAGCTTCATGCAGTCGTCAACGGTGATGCGAGCCATGATATTCCTTGGTTGCGAGGCTGTCGCAGCAGCGGCAGCCTCCGGTTTATGCAAGCGCTTAGGGGATGGTTCCCCGCGAACCGCGCCCAAATCAAAACTTGAATACGTCGGGATGGCGCTCGAGCTGGCGCGAATACACCAGCCTGGACGCACGCACGACCGCGATCAGATCGCGCCGCGCTTCTTCGAAGTCATTGTTAATAATAACATATTCAAACTCGGCTGCGTGGCTCATTTCGTCTGCCGCAACCGCCAGCCGCCGCCGCACGACTTCCTCGCTGTCCTGCCCGCGCCGGCGCATGCGCCGCTCCAGTTCAGCAATCGAGGGCGGCAGGACGAATATGCCTATAGTATCGGCAAAAATCCGGCGCACCTGCTGCGCGCCCTGCCAATCGATTTCGAGCAGGATGTCGCGGCCGGCGGCGCGTTGCGCCCGGATCCAGGCCTCGGAAGTGCCGTAGTGATTGCCGTGCACCTCGGCGCTTTCGAGGAATTCGCCGCGCTTGAGCATGGCCATGAAGCGGGCTTTGTCGACGAAATGATAGTCGCGGCCGTCGACCTCCCCGGTGCGCGGCGCGCGCGTAGTGTAGGACACCGACAGGTGAATCTGCCGGTCTTCCTCCAGCAGCTTGGCCGTGAGCGTCGATTTGCCCGCGCCGGAGGGCGCGCTGATGATGAACAGGTTGCCGCTCATTCGATGTTCTGGATCTGCTCGCGCATCTGCTCGATCAGGAGCTTGAGCTCGATCGAGGCTTCGGAAACTTCCTTGGATACCGACTTCGATCCCAGGGTATTGGCCTCGCGGTTGAGCTCCTGCATCAGGAAATCCAGGCGTTTGCCCGCCGCGCCGCCGGCATCGAGCACGCGCCGCACCTCCTGCAGATGCGCGGCCAGCCGGTTGAGCTCCTCCGCGACATCGACCTTGATGCCGAACACGGAAATTTCCTGGCGTATGCGCTCCTCGTCGTTGGCGGCCAGCGCCTCGCGCAGCCGCGCCGCCAGTTTTTCCTGATAAGCGGCGACCGCGAGCGGCAGCAGCGGCGCGACCCGTTCCACCAGCGCCTGCATTTTGGCGACGCGTTCGAGGATCATGTCCCGCAGCTTGGCGCCTTCGCGCGCGCGTGTGGCGCAAAGCTCGTCCACGGCCGCGCGCATCAGCGCCAGGCAGGGCTCGCGCAATGCGTCCGCGGCGATCGCGGCGTCGCCGAGCATGCCCGGCCAGCGCAGCACCTCGCCCGCGCGCAGCGGCTGCGCCTCGGGCATCGCCGCGCGCACTTCGCGCTCGAGCTCGGCCAGGCGCGCGAGCAGCTCGGCGTTGAGCGACAGCTGCTCGCCGGCGACGACGGCCGGCGTGAAACTGATGCGGCAGTCGACCTTGCCGCGGCCGATTTTTGCGGCGATCAGCTCGCGCAGGTTCGGCTCGAGCGAGCGCAGTTCTTCGACCACGCGAAACTGCAGGTCGAGAAAGCGGTTATTGACGCTTTTCAACTCCAGCAGCAGCGAACCCTGCGCGGTCTCGCGCGCCAGCGCCGCATAACCGGTCATGCTCTGAATCATGTGAGTCCGTGTATGTGTGAATGTCTGAATGTGTGAGCGAGTACGCTTTACTTTGCCAGTTCGCGCGCCGAAAATGTGCGCAGCCCCTGACGCTTTTGTCATCATAGCAGAGCCCGCCACCGCGCAATGCCCACGCAAGCCAACCAGCCGCTTCCCGACGGGTATCAGCTGCACAACTACCGCATACGCAAAGTGCTTTCCTGCGGCGGCTTTTCCATCGTCTACCTCGCCGAGGACGAGAACGAGGTGCCGGTGGCGATCAAGGAGTACCTGCCGTCCTCGCTGGCGCTGCGCAAGCAGGGCGACGCGCCGCCGGCAATCGCCGCGGAAGACCTCGCCACTTTCCGCTACGGCATGAAATGTTTCTTCGAGGAAGGCAGATCGCTCGCCGGGCTCGCGCACGGCAACCTGGTGCGCGTGCTCAATTTCTTCCGCGCCAACGAAACCGCGTACATGGTGATGCGCTACGAGCGCGGGCGCACGCTGCAGGAGCATATCGCGCGCCGCCGCGGCAGCATCGGCGAGGATTTCATCCGCCGCGTGTTCACGCTGCTGTTGAACGGGTTGCGCGAAGTGCACACGAACAAGCTGCTGCACCTGGACATCAAGCCGGCCAACATCTACATCCGCAACGACGGCACGCCGGTGTTGATCGATTTCGGCGCGGCGCGGCAGACCCTTACCGAGCAAACGCCGCGCCTGAGCCCGATGTACACGCCCGGCTTTGCCGCGCCCGAACAATACCGCAAGCGCGAGCTGCTCGGACCCTGGAGCGATATCTACAGCGTGGGCGCGACCATGTTCTGCTGCCTCGCCGCAGCCGCGCCGCCGCCCGCCGACCAGCGCATGGACAAGGACAATTACGTGCGCGCGCGGCAGCTTTGGGCCGGCAAATATTCCGAGCAGCTGCTGCAGACCATAGACTGGTGCCTGCGCCTGGATCACCTGCGCCGGCCGCAAAGCGTGTTCGCGCTGCAGAAAGTGCTGCAGCGCGAGCGCGACCCGCTGGTGTCGCTGACTTCGCGCACGGCGGACTTCCGCAACCTGGTGCTCAAGCTCGCAAACTGGCGCGGCGAGCGCTGAATCGGGCGATGCAATTTTCCATTTTCCAGGAGAGCCGGCGCGGCGGGCGCAAATCCAACCAGGACCGCGTCGCCTATTGCTACAGCCGCAACGCGCTGCTGATGCTGCTCGCCGACGGCATGGGCGGGCACCTGCATGGCGAAATCGCGGCCCAGATCGCGCTGCAATCGATCACCCAGGCGTTCAAGCGCGCGGCCCAACCCCGTCTCCCCGATCCCGGCGCATTTCTGCGCGACGCCTTGCTCGGCGCGCACCACGCGATTGTGCAGGGGGCAGCCGAGGCCGGGCTGCCCGAGACGCCGCGCACCACCTGCGTCGCCAGCGTAGTGCAGGACCATAGCGCCTGCTGGGCGCATGCGGGCGACTCGCGCCTGTATCACCTGCGCGAGGGCAGAATTCTGGCGCAGACCAAGGACCATTCCCTGGTGCAGCAGCTGATCGACAGCGGGCGCATGCGCGAGGAGGCAGCGCCGGCGCATCCTGCGCGCAACCGGATTTACAATTGCCTCGGCTCGGCGCGGCCGCCGCGGGTGGACCTGTCGGCGACGGTGCGGCTCGAGGCCGGCGATGTCCTGCTGCTGTGCTCCGACGGACTGTGGAGCCCGCTCTCGGGAAAAATTATCAGCAGCGCGATACTGAAAGACGGCATCATGCAGGCTGTGCCCGGGCTGCTGGACGAGGCGGAACGGCGCGCCGGACGCGAATGCGACAATTTGTCTGCGATCGCGATGCGCTGGGAAGAACAGCCGGGCGGGACGCAATCCGAGCAGATTCCGGCCGAGCGCAAGCCGCCGCAGGCGCTCGCAGCAAAGACCGCAGGTGCCGGTGCAGCACAAGGCGATTATCTTTCCGATGATGAAATAGAACGGGCCATCGCCCAGATCCGCAATGCAATCAAAAGGCAGACCGATGACAAGACCTAGCAAGCGCAACTGCGACCAGCTGCGCCAAGTGCGCTTCACCCGCGCAAGGATTACGAACAAGGGGGCGACGCCCCCTTGTCCCCCGAGGGGACTTCCTTCGGGGCGTAAATCCCCCAAAATGGGTTCGACCCTGGTAGGACCTTCAGTATGACGCGGCCCTCACTGCGGCAAGCGAACGAGCTGCGCAAGGTTCGCTTCACCCGCGCATATACCAAACACGCCGAGGGCTCGGTGCTGGTGGAGTTCGGCGACACCAAGGTGCTGTGCACCGCCAGCGTGGAAGAAAAAGTGCCAGCCTTCCTGCGCGGACAGGGTCGCGGCTGGCTCACGGCCGAATACGGCATGCTGCCGCGCGCCACCAATACCCGCACCGATCGCGAGGCCGCGCGCGGCAAGCAGTCCGGCCGCACGCAGGAGATCCAGCGCCTGATCGGCCGCAGCCTGCGCGCGGTCGCCGATCTGCCCGCGCTGGGCGAGCGCACCCTGCACATCGACTGCGACGTGCTCCAGGCGGACGGCGGCACGCGCACCGCCAGCATCACTGGCGCTTACGTCGCCGTGCACGACGCGGTCACGCTGCTGCTTGCGCGCGGCCTCATCGCAAGCACGCCGCTGCGCGATTTTGTCGCCGCAGTTTCGGTCGGGGTGTACCAGGGCGAGCCGGTGCTCGATCTGGATTACGCCGAGGACTCGGCCTGCGATACCGACATGAACGTGGTCATGACCGGGTCGGGCGGTTTTGTCGAGGTTCAGGGTACCGCGGAAGGCGCGCCGTTCTCGCGCGAGGAAATGGACATGCTGCTGGAGATCGCGCGCACAGGGATCGCGCAGCTGGTCGCCGCACAGAAACAGGCTCTGGGCCTGATCTAGCCGCGGCGATGCCCGGCTGTTGCAGCCCGCGCGCATTGTCTATATTGAAACAATACGGTAGTCGAGTTGGCCCATAGTCTTCAGGAGGCAAACATGACCGACAAGCAGTACCAGCAGCTGTTCGCGGCACAACTGGCCCAGATCGCCCTGCTGCAGGCAATCGAGGCCAACGTGTCTTTCATCGCGCACAAGCACGTTCCCAGCGACAGGATTCATCCGGACTGGAACAAAGCGCGCGACATGCTCGACTCTGCGCTGCAAGCACTGGCCGCCCGCGGGCAATGAGGACGCGGCTGCGCTACTGCAACGCCGGTAGCTGCGCGTGCAGGAACCAGCGATCGAGCACCACGCGGCGGGTAAACCAGCGGCTGCCGAGCAGCGCGCCGGCAAGGATGTTGCGCACAGAGGCGGGAACGATGCTGGCGGCCGGGGCCGCCCCCGGCCCGAGGCGCGCACGCAAGCGCTCGCCGTAGGCCTGCAGGCGCGCGGCGCGGTAATCGCTGCCGCTTGCCGCAATGACGTCGGCCGCGATCAGGCCGGATTCGACCGCCGGGCGTATGCCTTCACCGCTTTCCGGATAGGCCAGCCCGGCCGCATCGCCGATGAGCAGCACGCCGTCATCGACCAGCCTGCGTCCGGAACGTCCGTGCAGTAGATAGGCATGACCCTGGAATTTTTCCGGAATGTTCTTCGGGATCCTGCCGCGCTGCTTGAGAAAATCGCAAAAGTCCTGCAGCGCTTGCGCCAGACCCTGGTGGCCCTCGCGGCCCAGGCCGATGTTCAGATAGCCGCCTTTGCGGAAGCACCAGCCGTAACCTTTGAGATCGCGGCAAAAATAGAGTTCCGGCATATCCGCGCGCACCCGGCACGCCGCGGCTTGTTCCGCATCCATTTCGAATTCGACTTCCTTCGCCGCCACCGCGGGCTCGTTTGCACCCAGTTTCGCGCCGAGAAAACGGGCCACCGGACAAAAATGCCCGCCCGCGCCGATCAGCAGCGGCGCCTCGATCGCGTCGTTGACGACCCAGAGTCCGCTGCGCCTGGCGAGCGAATTCACCGTCTCGCCCAGGCGCAGCTGCGCGCCCGAGCGCTGCAGCAAATAGTGGTCGAACTCGCAGCGGCGTATGCCGAAGCTGACCGTGCCCGGATAGCGGGTCTCGACCTCGGCGCCACGGATCAGGCCGGTGCGAAAAGCCGATATCGGCTGCAGCACGCGCCCCCGGGCATAGTCGCCGGCATCGAGCTGCAGCGCCCGCACCACCGCGGGGGTGATCCAGCCGGCGCATACCTTGTTGCGCGGGAATTGCGCCTTGTCCAGCACCGTGACCGCCATGCCCTGCTGGCGCAGTTTCCAGGCGCAGGACGAGCCTGCGGGGCCGCCTCCGACTATGAGCGCGTCGCAACTACGCATCGCGTCGTTTCACGGTGCATACAGGTATTGCCTGGTCCAGGGGACGTCGTTGTGGCCGGAGCGGTTGAAGCACACCTGGAACAGCTGCATGTCGCCCGAACGGAACGCAGCCAGGGAGCCGGCCAGGTACAGGCGCCAAGTGCGCACGAACGCGGCATCGAACATCTGCGTCACGCGACCGCTGTTGGCCTCATAGCGTTCGAGCCAGTGCTCGAGCGTCTTGGCGTAATGCAGCCGCAGATTCTCCACGTCGAGCACGGAAAAGCCGAAAGGCTCGAAGATCTGCATCATCTGCGACAGACTGGGCGGACACGCGCCGGGAAAGATGTTGCGCTCTATCCAGGGCGTCATCGGACTGGGGCGGTCGCGGCCGATGGTATGGATGAGTCCGCGCCCGCCGGACTTGAGGCTGCGGTCGATGACCGCCCCCAGTGACTGGTAGTGATCGATGCCCACGTGTTCGAGCATGCCCACCGACACGAAAGCGTCGAATTCGCCGTCGACGTTGCGGTAATCGTCCTCGATGAACTCTACCCGCCCCTCCAGCCCTTCGGCCAGCGCGCGTGCGCGCGCAAACGCGATCTGCTCCTTGGAGATGTTGTAGGCCTTGACCGTGACGCCGCAGTGTTTGCCCATGTGCAGCGCCAGGGCGCCCCAGCCGCAGCCGGTTTCGAGCACGGTTTCCCCCGGCGCGAGGCGCAGCTTGCGGCATACGTAGTCGAGCTTCGCCGCCTGCGCCTGCTCCAGCGCCATGGCCGGGTCCGGAAAATAGGCGCAGGTGTACACCATGTCCCGGTCGAGCCAGAGCTTGTAGAAATCATTGCCGATGTCGTAATGGTGATGGATATTGCGCCGCGCCCTGGTCTCGGTGTTGCGGGGCGGCGCATTGAACGGCGCCAGCAGTTTTTGCGCGATCTGGCCGTGACCGGCGCCGCGCATCGATCGATAGATCGCCTCGAGGCAGTCCACCAAGTCGCCCTGCACGTCGATGCGCTCCGCGACGTACATTTCGCCGAAGCCGAGTTCGGGATTCGCAATCAGCTTCAGCAGCGCACCGCGGTCGCGGATCAGAACCTGCGCCAGCGGCGAGCTGTTCGCGCTCGCGATCGCCTGTCCGTCCCACAACACCAGATCCAGCGGCGGATTGCCCAGGGATTCCATCATGCGCGCGAGCAGCAGCCTTTCTGCCGAGAACACTTTGCCGCCCAGAGCCGTCCGCGGTGCGTTGTCGCGTGCTGCGCGACAGGATGCAGCGCTGACCGCTTCGGCGTGGTGCCGGGTTCGCTCCTCGCTCATGCTCACACCTCGCAATCGTATCCCGCCGTTGCGCAGTCATCCTGCCACAAATTTCAGGATGGCGCGAACGCCGGCGCCGCAATCGATTCTGCGCCTTGCTTGTTGTTCCTCGCCTCGACCATCGTGGAAAAATCGAACAGATTCACCGGACAGATGTTCATCGCGTCCAGCCCGGTTTGGCCGAGAAACCGGTCCAGCGAAAAATCCGGGCGGAATCCCAGCTGCTTCGACAGCGGCGCGAGCAGGCTCTCTACCCCGCCGAGGATGGGATTGCGGCTGTGAAAATGATTCACCATGTATATCTGCCCGCCGGGCTTGCACACCCGGCGCATCTCGTCGACCAGGCGCGCGGGATTCGGCACCACCGAGGCGACGTACATGGCGACCACCTTGTCGAAGCTGTCGTCTTCGAACGCCATGTTCTCGGCGTCCATGACCATCAGCCGCGCCATCGGCTCGAGTCCGTCGCGCACGAGGCGCGTGCGCGCCTGCTGCAGCATTTCGCGCGAGATGTCGATGCCGACGACGCTGACGTCCTGCGGATACAGTGGCAGGGAAAGCCCCGTGCCCACGCCGACTTCCAGAATCCGCTCGCCGGTACTGCAGTCCATGCGCTCCACGATCGCCTTGCGCCCGGGCTGAAACACGGCACCGAAGCACACGTCATAAAAGCGTGCGTAGCGTCTGTAGGCTTGTTCAACCGCCCGAATGTCCAAGGATGTCTCCTCGTTCAGTCCGCGTGAGCGTTGCCGGTCCGGCGGGTAGCGCGGGCACAGCTCGTGCGCGGGGCCCTCAGCCTAACCCGCCTCGCGGCGCGGCGTTTGACATTGGTCACAGACGCAATAGACGCGACGCCGACGCGGCTGGACCGGTTGCGTGTTAAATTGCCGTTTTTGCAAAGCACAGTCAAGAGTTAAATGAGCGGCTATAGCCACGATCGTATCCCCGGCGAACGTTTCCTGCACTCCCCCGGCCCCACGCACATCCCCACCGAAGTGCTCAACGCCATGCATCGCCAGCCGATGGACCATGGCGACCCGCGCCTCGAGCAGCTGATCGCGACCTGCGAGACGGGCCTGCGGCGCGTGCTGCAAACCGATCGCGCCGACGTCTTCATGTACGTCTCGAATGGCCACGGCGCCTGGGAGGCGACCATCGAAAACCTGCTCGCGCCGGGACAGGCGGTGCTGATTCCGGGCAGCGGGCATTTCTCCGAGCAGTGGGCGCTCCAGGCCGAGGCCACCGGGCGACGCGTGATCAGCACACCTTACCGCGAGGGCTATCCGATCGACCCGGGCGACGTCGAACAGGCTTTGCGCGCCGACAAGAAGCGCGAAATCGCCGCAGTCTTCGCCGTGCATACCGACACCGCGAGCAGCGCGACCTGCGACCTGAAAGCGATCCGCGCGGCGCTCGACGCTGCCGGCCACCCGGCGCTGTTCGCGGCCGACGTCGTCGCGTCGCTCGCTGCCGCGCCGTTCGCGATGGATGCGCTCGGCGTCAACGTAGCGGTAGGCGCGTCGCAGAAAGGGCTGATGTGCCCGCCCGGCCTGAGCCTGGTCGCAATCGACGCGCGCGCGGGCGAACTTGCCGCGCGCAATTCCACGCCGCGCTATTACTGGGACTGGGGACGGCGCAAGGCCGATTACAGCTACCGCAAGTTCTGCGGTACCGCGCCGCAAAACCTCTTGTTCGGGCTCGAGGCTGCGCTCGCGCTGCTCGAACGCGAAGGCATGGCGGCAGTGCATGCGCGCCACGCCTTGCTCGCGCGCGCGGTGCAGGCGGCGGTGGAATGCTGGTCGCAGGCAGGCGCAGTGTCGCTGCACTGCCGCGTGCCCGAGGCGCGCTCGGTGTCGGTCACCACCATAGACGTACGCGCGGGCATCGATGTCGAGGCGCTGCGCAGCGTGGCGCGCGAGCGCTTCCACGTCGCATTCGCCGGCGGCCTCGGCCCGCAGACCGGCCGCGCCTTCCGTATCGGACACCTCGGCGACGTGAATTCAGCCATGATTCTAGGCTGCCTCGCGGGCGTCGAAGCCGCGATGCTCGTCCAGGGCATCCCGTTCGGCCGCGACGGCGTGCAAAAAGCCGTCGATTGCCTGGCGGCAGGTTGATACGCAATACCCGAGGACTGCGATGAACGATAACAAGCTGATCGATCTGAGGAGCGACACCGTCACGCGCCCGAGTGCAGCCATGCGCGCCGCCATGGCCGCGGCCGAGGTGGGCGACGATGTCTACGGCGACGACCCAACGGTCAACCGCCTGCAGGCGCACGCGGCCGAACTGTTCGGCCACGAGGCGGCGCTGTTCGCGCCCTCGGGCACGCAGACCAACCTGATCGCGCTGCTCACGCACTGCCAGCGCGGCGACGAATACATCGTCGGCCAGAATGCGCATACCTACAAGTACGAAGCCGGCGGCGGCGCCGTGCTCGGCAGCATTCAGCCGCAGCCCATCGCCCACCAGACCGACGGCAGCCTCGCGCTCGCCGACATCGAGCGCGCGATCAAGCCGGACGACTTCCACTTCGCGCGCAGCCGCCTGCTCGCGCTGGAAAACACGTTCAGCGGGCGCGTGCTCCAGCCCGATTACCTTGCGGCGGCGACTGCGCTTGCGCACCGGCGCGGCCTCGCCACCCACCTGGACGGCGCGCGCATTTGCAATGCGGCGGTGAAGCTCGGCATCAGCCTGCGCGAGGCGGTGAAGGGCTTCGACAGCGTCTCCGTCTGCCTGTCCAAGGGCCTGGGCGCACCGGTTGGTTCGCTGCTGTGCGGCAGTCAGCCGTTCATCAAACAGGCGCGGCGCTGGCGCAAAATGCTGGGCGGCGGCATGCGTCAGGCCGGCATCCTCGCAGCGGCGGGCCTGTATGCGCTGGAGCACAACATCGCGCGGCTGGCCGAAGACCACGAAAACGCCGCGCGCCTCGCCCGGGGTTTGTCGGACATTGCGCCAATCAAGGTGACCGCGCCGGACACCAACATGGTCTTTGTCGACATACCGGAGGCACAGTGTTCCTTGCTCGAGGATGCGCTGCGGCGCAAAGGCATACTGGCGCAGGTCGACCCGCATATGCGCATCGTGCTCCATCTGGATGTTTCGCGCGCGGACGTGGACCGGACGATCGCCGCGTTCAAGGATTTTTTCGCCGCCTGAACTGCGACGGACAGACGCGGCGCAGGGCAGCGAGACGGCTGAATAGTTCCCGCGGCTCAGTGGGCGACAAGCGCTGCCGTGCGGCTTCCCTGCTCGAGCGCAGTATGCACAGCGAGTTTGAGAGTTGGACCGGTACGACTTTGCGCCTGTTGCTGCCTGATAATTTTGAGGATCTGCTCGGGTGAGTATTTCTTTGTGCCTCTCCAGGCCGCCACGACCTTGCCGTCGGTCAGAATCGCAAACATGGGGGAACCCGCGCCCTCGAGCTTTGCGGCAATCGGCTCCCGCAGGTATTTGACCTGTTCCGGGAACGAAGAGGCTTGCGGAACGGGGGAGCCTATGGCTTTCGTGACTTTGGTAAACCGCACCTGCCGAAACGAGCCGTATCTTTTTAGCTTGGGAAGATCGACCGCCTCCCAGCCGCGGCAGTAGGAGCACTCCGGGCTGCCGAAATATACGAAATCAATCCGATGCCTTGCGCTTGGCTGCGCGCCGGCGGCCAGAGAACAGCAAAGCAGCGAGAGCACGGCCAGCCATCTTGCAGCCCGTCCCGGCGGTCTTTGCAGCAGCGTTTGGGCGAACGCGATTCTTGGCCGCATCATTTTCTGAGACCCAAATGATCCTGCAGCACGAACCTCGGTCGAGGCTGCGCATTGACATAGGCTGCGATATCCAGCGCCTCCTGGTCGCTCAGGATAGGGTCGCCCAGAGGCATGGTGTGCTTGAGATAGGTCGCCAGCTTGAGATCCGATGCCATGCCGGCGCCGTCGTTGTAAGACTGCGAGCCCCATAGCGGCGGGAATTTCCCTACGCCCGCCCCATCGCTGCCGTGGCAACCGGCGCAAGCGGAGCCATACAGCGCCTTGCCGTGCGGCACGTCCCCATCGTCCTCGTCGATGTTCAAGGACGGCGACGCGTTGGGTCCGAATGGCCCCTTGAGGCTCATCTTGACCGGATAGCCTTCGGACAGCCAGGTGATATAGGCGGCGATGGCCACCGAGACCTCGCTGCCGTTGGGCGGGCGCACGCCGTTCATGCTGCGCATGAAACAGTTGAGGATGCGGTCTTCCAGGGTAATGACCTGTTTTTCCCGCGGCGTGTAGGTAGGGTAGGCGGAAGCTGCACCGAGGAAACTCAGCGCCTTCGGCCTGGTACCGCCGTCGAGATGGCAGGAGGCACAAGCGAGACTGTTGCCGACGTATTGCCGGCTCAATGGATGCGTGTTGGTTTGGTTGACGATGTCGCGCCCCAGGGCCACGGTCTTGCCCAGTTCGCCCGGCGGTAACTCGGTGGGAACCGGCACCGCCAAAGGCTTGGCCATTGGGCCGTCCGCTGCAGCCACGAAGCCCGCGGCAGCAACCATCAGCACCAAGCCAAAAGCGCTTCCCTGCGCTACTTTGACTATCGAATGCGTTTCCATTTATTGACTACTTATCCATCCGCGCTGGAGCGGGAGGGCGCCCCCCTCGGGGGAGGCAGGGGGGCGCACGGCCAAGCTCCCTCGTCATGCCCGTTGGAATTCTGCCAGCTAGAACTGCCTCAGCAGCCGGCGGTTTTCTTGAACGACTTGCTGTGGTTCTTTCCGCCTTCCTTGTCGAACTTGGTGCGAATTTCGTCGCCTTCGACGATGCGCTTGTCCTTGAACTTGTCCAAGGTCAGGTTGTCGGTGATGTCGATGGTGACCGACGCTCCCGATTTGCTGTCCTTAAGCACCGCGGTTGCGGATTTTCCGTCCGGCGCCAACTGGATCTTGGAAATGGTGCCGACTATGGTTACCGGCTCGGCGGAAACGCTGCCGACAAACGCGAGGCCCGATAAGGCCATCATGGCCGACAGAATGATCGCTGATACTCTCTTGCTCATTGCATACTCCTTTAGCGCAAAAATAATTCAATTAAACTCGACTCAAACCTGCCGGAGGGTGCGAACGCGTCGCCAATCCGGCAGATCACCCGCCTCAGAATTTCACCTCGAAGGTCGCATACAGGTTGTAGGCCTTCTGCAGCGGGGTCATGGTCATCATCTGGCCATTGATATCCGAAATCTTCACCGGCGCACCGACCCAGTTGTTGCTGCCGCTGTACTGGAAGTCGTAGTACTGGTAGCCGAGGCGGAAGAACGCCTTGCTGAAGAACGAGGAAACCGGCTTCTTCGCCAGTTCCTGGATCAGGTAGGCTTCATAGACATTGCCGCGGGTTCCGAGCTTGGAGGTCCACATGTCGTCGGCCGCAGGCGCAAATGTGATCCAGTTCTTCGATCCGTGGTTGTACTCGATACCGAGCTTGGTTTTCGACGGCAGGTCGTAGCGCGCACCCAGCGCGATCGCGCTGCCGGTCTTGCTGCTCGGCGCTTCGGGAGCGAAGAAGCTCCCGGTCAACAGGCCCTGGAATCCGAACTGGGATGAAACGTTCGAATTCGGATGGGTCGTACTCAAAGCGACGTCCGCGAACAGGTTGAGGTCGCCCGGGCCCACTTTTTTGAGCGTGCTCATGACGCCACCGCCCCACCATTCGATATCACCCAGGTTGATCTTGGGCGAGGTGTTGCCGTAGTAAGTGTTGCTCATGACCGGCGCATCGAAGATGTTGAAGCCGCGGTCCCACATCAGCCACACGCGCAGCGGGTCGGTGTCGATCGGGACCAGCGAGATGCCGAGCATGTCGGTATCGGCGAGGGAGTTGCCCGGCGTCTTGCGGAAGCCGCTCTCGAACCCGCGGCCGTAGCACACCTTGCCGTACGCCCCCGGGAGCGCGTCGATGTCCGGCGCATAGCCCAAGGTCATGCCGTCGAACGCATAATCGACCAGCAGAGACGGCGTGCCGCCGTTGCCGGGGCGCGGCGTATTCAGTCTCACATTGCTCGAATTGCCGCCGGTCGTCGGGCGCCGGCCGACCGAGAACCACATGTCCCTGTCGGCGATGTTGCTCCAGGTGGCGTACGCCCGGTCGACGTTCAGGTAGCTGCTGGACGGCACATGGCCGAGCGTGCCATCGAATACGCCGACGCGGTCGGCAAAATACGGCGCATTGCCTGCATTGGCGACGGCGTTGTCGTCCTGGGCGCCAAATACCTTATACATAGCCAAGCGCGCGGTGACGCTTATATCCTGCGTGGCCTTGGCATGGAGATCGAGGCCGAAGCGGTTGGTGTACAGCGTGGTGTTTTCGGGCTTGTAAGCGGGGACTTGAGCTGCGAACCCGCCTATGCCGCGGATCAGCCCCGCATTCGCCGGATTGGAGACAAAGGCATTGGCCTGGTCTATCGTTCTGACCGCGGTCATCTGCTGCGAGAAATTCATCAGCGCGCTGAGCGCTCCGGCGGTCGACATGGCGCCCGCGGCGGGCGCGCCGAAGTATGTGGACGAGCCGGCGGCGGTCGAAGGATTGTTGAAGAAATCCGCCTGCAGCTTCTGCTGCGCATTGGCGAAAGTCGCATTCACGTCGGTGAAGGTCTTGGTTTCCCCTTTCAAGGAATCGATGCGGAAGCGGTAGTCCCCGCCGACGGTGAGCCAGCGGCTGAGCGACTTGCCCTCGACCTTACTCACCTGCCCCTTCAGCTCTTCGATGTCGCTCGCGTACGCCTTCCTGGTCTCGCTCTTCAACTCTTCGGCCACCTTGCCGGCCTTTTCTTCGTTGGCGCGGACCTGCTGTTTCAATTGCTCGATTTCCCGCGACAGCGCGTCTATCTTCTTCATCAGCTCTTCATCGGCGGCGTATGCCGACAACGGCAGCCAGATCCCTGCGATCAGCGCCACGAGCAGGCGCTTCGAAAACTTCTTGTTCATGTTTTGCTCCCCGAGATTGTGACAGTAAGAAAATCCTGGATTGCCGGCCCGCCTAGCTGCGCCCGGCGGCCGGCGCCGGTTCCGCTTCTTCCTGGTCTTCCCAGCCGGTGATCATCGCCTTGATGTGCGCGAGCGGCGTATGGCCGGTAGTGGACAGATAGAGGTGGCCGATGAGGAACGCGAGCATCATGAACGCGGCCGCGGTATGCACCAGCGCGATCGATCCGAGCGGCAGGCCGGCGAGCGCGGCGATCTTGGTTGCAGCCAGTTCGTTGTAATACAGATAGGCGAGGCCGCTGATCCAGATCAGCGGGTTGATGAACAGTTTGACCAGCAGATAGGCCAGCCGCTGCAGCGGATTGTGCTTCGCGAGTTGGGTCACGCGGAACGGATGCGGCGCGCCGGTAAAAATGCCCACCGAATAGTAGTTCATGACGGCGAGAATGTTCTTGCTCGTCGGAATGTACTGCCGCCACTCGCCCGTGGTGAAATGCCAGAAGATCGCGAACAGCCACAGCCCGATCAGCGTCCATGCCGCCGTGGTGTGCAGGTTGGCGGCCTTTTGCCAGCCGAGCAGGGTGTAGCTGCCGTGGATCTCGAAACCGGTCGCGAGCATGAAAATGATGAGCGCGGCCTGTGCCCAGTGCCAGAAGCGCTCGAAACGCTTGAAGATGTACATGCGTGCCACGATCAATGCCTCCTAGTGTTTACGCTTGGATACGACGACGCGCCCAAGGCCGTGGCCGAGAACGCCCAGCAGCGTCAGCGCCGCAATGGCCCAGCCCGCGGTATCGAGCCAGCGGTTGTGGTCGCTGACGCGTCCGGGAATGTAGATGCCGGGGACTTTTTCCAGCCTGCCGCCGGCTGCATGGCAGTCCTGGCAGTGCAGCGCGTCCTTGGCCGGCGCCACCATGTGGGTGATCGGCCAGGTGCTGTCGGTCGCGATGAAGTCGACCTTGCCGGAGAATGGCGCATTGACCGAGGCCATGCCCGCGGCGACCGCCTTCTTCCAGTTCAGGTTCTCCCAATAGGCGGTGTCGTCTTCTCCGGCAAGATGCGTCACCACCAGCGTCTTGTTCACCGGGTCATAGGCCTGCTTGCCGTGAAATACCTTGACCGGCCAGATCAGCGACTTGCCGTCGCTAGCACTGCCTTCGAAGCTGTTGATGTGAACCGGCTGATTGCTGGCCTCGATCTTGTCCCCGCGCAGGGTGTATTTCACCTTGCCGTTGAACCAGATGTACTGGGGTATCACGTTCTCGGCCAGGACGAAGTCGCCCTTCTTGCCGTTGTAGACCTCATAGGCGTCGGCATTCTTTGTCACCAGCGGCTTGCCGTCGGGCCCGCGCTTGCCCGAAGTCGACCAGTCCCAGGACATTTTGGTCGGTACGCCGCCGCGCGCGAACTTCGGAATATGGCAGGTCTGGCAGGCCACCTTGTCTGTGTGGTCGTTGAGCTTGGCGATCTTCTTGTGCGGCGCCTGGCCGTGGCAGGCCTGGCAAGTGGTCGGGCTGGTGCTGTAGTGCTTGCCGCGTACATGTGCCTCGCCCTTGTCCTGCGCGGTCGGCGCGTAGCGGCTGCCGGGCACCTGGTGGCCCTGCGTGTCGTGGCAGGTATCGCAGACGAAGTTGTTGCCCTCCGCGTCCATATGCACGTCCAAGGCCTTCTCCGGCGCCTCGAGCGAACTGTCCAGGTCGCCGTGCTTGACCCCGTCGCCGCCGCCGCCGTAGAAATGGCAGGCACCGCAGGTGGTACGGCTGGACTTGCCCACGTGCTGCGCGATTGCCTGCAGGTCGACCGCCTTGATGATCTTGCCCGAGCCGGGCGGAAATTCCGTATCCTTGGTGACGGGGTTGCCGGCGAAGCCTATGGGCTTCTTGTACTTGCCCGTGGTGTCATGACAGACCAGGCAGTCGACGTTGACTTGCGCGCTGAAGTCGAATTTTTCGTCCTTGAAGCCGTAGCCGATATGGCAGGCGGCGCAGTCGGCCTCGTTCGAGGTGATCGAAGTACAGAAGTTGTTGATGACGTGCCGTTTGCCCAACAGCTGGCCTTCGGGGCTTTTGTATTCCCAATTCCAGTGTTCGGTCTTCTGAATCTGCTTCGCCGCCTCGGTATGGCAGCTGAGACAGGCCTTGGTGACTTCCGGCCCGGAATTGAACGCCTGCTTCAGTTCCTTGAATTTGCTGTGGTCGGCGGTCGACTTCAACAACTTGGCCGATCCGGCGTCGGGCGCGGCATGAGCCGCAGAAACGAGCAGCATGGAAGCCATTACGGCAGCCATGAATGTTCCAGTGCGCACTGTTGGCATCTCCTGCGTTCAGAACGCGCCTTGGGGTCGCAGTGGTCGGTCAGCTATGGCTTTACAGGGCGGCCGCGGGCGCGGTGGGTTGGTAACTGAGTTTTGCCTGTCCTCGTAATATGCGTATATGTGCCTATGCGCATATGCTCCTCTTATTACGGAAAAAGTAAAACTTTTTGATCTGATGAACCTGATCCAAAAAAGCAATGCGCCGGTTTTATGCACCAATCAGCTCGGACCCGGACCCTGGCGCTGCCTGCATGCCCTGGATGAAGCTTGCGCGCGCGGCGATTTGACAATATGAGCAACTGCTCATATATTGAATTGGAAATGCCAAGAGATCGGAAATCGGATGGATGAACACAGCCACGCCGTCGACGCCGTGGCCTCTTATTTCGCCGTGCTTTCCGAGCCGACGCGCATACGCATCATGCATTGCGTGTGCGAAACGGAGAAAACCGTTTCACAAATCGTCGAAGAGATCGGCGCGACCCAGACCAATGTTTCCCGCCACTTGGGCATCATGCATCGCAGCGGCGTCCTCGCGCGACGCAAGGAAGGCAATCAGGTGTATTACCGCACTGCTGACGCGACCATGGTGGAACTGTGCCGCAGCGTATGCAAACGCATCTCCGAGCGCATGGACGAAAAGATACCGATGCGCCGCGAGCTGCTCAGCCTGATGCCGCAGCCAAAGCCAAGGCGGAAATAGCGCGCGACCTGGTTTGCGCAAGGCGCGCCGTAGCACCGCAGCAGCATTGTGACGCGTACGCGGTAAAATGCGCCGATGAAAAAACTGGTCATTGCCAGCAGCAACGCCGGCAAGCTGCGCGAAATCCAAGCCATCCTCGGCCCTCTGGGCTGCGAAATCCTGACGCAATCCGCGCTCGGTATCCCGGACGCGGAAGAGCCGCATCTCACGTTTATCGAGAACGCGCTGGCGAAGGCGCGCCATGCGGCCGCGCTTGCCGGGCTGCCGGCGCTCGCGGACGATTCCGGCGTATGCGCACTCGCGCTGGGGGGAGAGCCGGGTGTGCATTCCGCGCGCTATGCCGGCCGCGGCGCCAGCCGCGAGGAGCGCGACGCGAGCAACAACGACAAGCTCGTCGCCGCGCTCGCGGCCTGCAGCGACCGCCGCGCCTATTACTATTGCGCCATGGTACTGGTGCGCCACGCAGCCGATCCGCAGCCGCTGATCGGCGAAGGCTACTGGTGGGGCGAAATCCGCGCGCAGGCGCGCGGCGCGAACGGCTTCGGCTATGATCCGCATTTTTTTCTGCCCGAACTGGGCATGACCGCGGCCGAGCTCGATGCCGAGCGCAAGAACGGGCTCTCGCACCGCGGCCAGGCCCTGCGCCAGCTGGTCGAAAAGCTGCGCAGCTTTCCCTGACGCAGCAAGAGACGCGCGCAGCACTCATGCCAGCCGGCACCACCACCGTCGTGTCGCAACCCGCGGGCACCGGCCTCAAAACGCTGCCGCCGCTGTCGCTCTACGTGCACATCCCCTGGTGCGTGAGAAAGTGCCCCTATTGCGACTTCAACTCGCACGAAGCGCGCAACGAAGCGCCGGAAGCGGATTACGTACGCGCGCTGATCACCGACCTGGAACTCGCACTGCCGCAGATCTGGGGGCGGCGCGTGTATTCGATTTTTTTCGGCGGCGGCACGCCCAGCCTGTTCTCCGCGCACGCGATCGAGGAATTGCTGGCTGCGTTTCGCGCACGGCTCAATCTCGCCGCCGATGCGGAGATCACGCTGGAGGCCAATCCGGGCACGTTCGAATCGGTGAAGTTCCGCGACTACCGCGCCTGCGGGATCAACCGCCTGTCCATCGGCATCCAGAGCTTCAATCCCGAGCACCTGCGCGCGCTCGGCCGCATCCACGACGGCGAAGAGGCGCGGCGCGCGATCGGCATTGCGCAGGCGCATTTCGACAACATCAACCTCGACCTGATGTACGCCCTGCCGCGGCAATCGCTGCTCGAGGCCGAACAGGATATCGACACCGCGCGCGGCTTCGGCACCACCCACCTGTCGGCTTACCACCTCACGCTGGAGCCCAATACCCTGTTTTACCGCCATCCGCCGCCGCTGCCGGACTCCGAGCTCGCGGCAGACATGCAGGAACTGATCGAGGCGCGGCTGGCCGAAAATGCCTACGTCAATTACGAGACCTCGGCGTTCGCCCTGCCGGGCCGGGAGTGCCGGCACAACCTCAATTACTGGCGCTTCGGCGACTACCTCGGCATAGGTGCCGGCGCGCATTCCAAGCTTTCGTTTCCCGATCGCATCCTGCGCCAGATGCGCTACAAGCAACCGCGCGAATACATGCAGAAGACGGCTGCCGGCACGCCCATACAGGAAGAGCATACGGTTGCGCCGAAGGACCTGGGCTTCGAGTTCATGATGAACGCGCTGCGCCTGACCGGGGGCTTCGAGGCGGGGCTGTTCGCCGAGCGCACCGGCCTCACCCTCGCCGCGGTGGAACGGCCCTTGCGCGAAGCGGTGCAGCGTGGTCTGATTACGCGTGACCACGTCCGCATCGCGCCGACGAAGCGCGGACAGCGGTTTCTGAACGATCTGCTGCAACTGTTCCTGCCGCGAGACGGAGCAGCCTAAGGGAGAACGACATGAACTGGACCGGTCTGATCATTTTCTTGGTAATCCTCGCCGCACCCGTCTTCTGGGCCGTCTCGATTTACAACGGACTGGTCGTGCTCAGAAATCGCTTCAAGAACGCGTTCGCGCAGATCGACGTGCAATTGAAGCGCCGCTACGACCTCATCCCCAACCTGGTGGAAACGGCCAAGGCCTACATCGCGCACGAGCGGCAGACGCTGGAAGCAGTGATCGCCGCGCGCAACACGGCCATGAGCGCCAACCAGCGCGCGGCCGCCGACCCTGGAGACGGCGCGGCGATCCAGGGCCTGGCCACGGCCGAGGCCGGACTCTCCGGCGCGCTCGGGCGCCTGTTCGCGCTGTCCGAAGCCTATCCGGACCTCAAGGCCAACCAGAACATGATGCAGCTGTCGGAAGAGCTCACCAGCACCGAGAACAAGATTGCGTTCGCGCGCCAGGCCTTCAACGATGCAGTGATGAGCTACAACACGCGGGTCGAGTCCTTCCCGGACAACATCCTCGCCGGCATGTTCCAGTTCAAGTCCGCGGAACTGCTGCAGGCGACCGAATCGGCGGATGAGCGCAAGGCGCCGAAAGTATCGTTCAGCTGAGCCGGCGGCCGGCGCAGCGGCCAGGGCAGTATGAATTTCTTCGAGCAGCAGGACGCAGCGCGGCGCCAGACTACGCGTCTGGTCGTGCTGTTTCTTCTGGCTGTGGTGGCGATCGTGGTCGCGGTGAACATTGTCGCCGCCCTCGCTTTCATCGGCGTATCGGTCGAACAGGCCGGCGGCGCACGCATCACGGCGCCGGCGTCCTTCTACCTGTTCGTGACGCTCGCCACTCTCGCGCTGATCGCAGGCGGCAGCGCGGTTCAGATCATGAGCCTGGCCGGGGGCGGCGCGGCACTCGCGCGCATGATGGGAGCGCGGCTGGTTTCCACGCAAAGCAGCGACGCTGCCGAGCGCAGGCTGCTCAACGTGGTCGAGGAGATGGCGATCGCCTCGGGCACGGCGGTGCCGCAGGTGTTCGTGATGGACAGCGAACAGACGATCAACGCGTTCGCCGCAGGCTTCTCGCCCAGCGAGGCCGCCGTGGTGGTCACCCGCGGCACGCTGGAGAGACTGAACCGCGACGAACTGCAGGGCGTGATCGGACATGAGTTCAGCCACATCCTCAATGGCGACATGCGCCTCAATCTGCGCCTGATGGGCGTGCTCGGCGGGATACTGCTGCTGACGACGCTGGGGCGCATGCTCGCCAACGCCTCCTCGCGCCGCGACAGCAAGGGCTCGTCTTTCGTGCTGCTGGGGGTCGGTCTGATCGCGATCGGCTATATCGGCGTTTTCTTCGGGCGGCTGATCCAGGCGGGCCTGTCGCGCCAGCGCGAATTCCTGGCCGATGCTTCCTCGGTGCAATTCACGCGCAATCCCGACGGCATCGGCCGCGCGCTCGCGAAAATCAGCCAGGCCGGATCGCGCATCGTCCATCCGCGCGCCGCGGAAGCGAGCCATATGTTTTTCGGCGA
>JAJZPQ010000088.1 GCA_021811085.1 Pseudomonadota bacterium
GCGCTGCTGCGGTAAGATGGCGCCTGTTCAAGAAAGGCAAACATGGAACTGCTGCTTTATCTCTGGGACCTCGTGGTCCACCTCGACCAACACCTCGCCAGCCTGCTGCAGCAATACGGCGTCTGGGTCTATTTGCTGCTGTTCCTGATCGTGTTCTGCGAGACCGGCCTCGTGGTGACGCCGTTCCTGCCCGGCGATTCGCTGCTGTTCATTGCCGGTGCCCTGACCGCCACGGCGGGCGGCGCCGGCCAGCTTGACCTCCTCATGCTGAACCTGCTGCTGATCGCGGCCGCAGTCCTTGGAAACACCACCAATTACTGGATCGGCCGTTATTTCGGGCCCAAGGTATTCGGCTGGGAGAATACGCGCTTCTTCAACCGCCGCGCTTTTGATAAGGCCCATGCTTTCTACGAGCTTCACGGCGGAATAACCATCGTGGTCACCCGCTTCCTGCCGATACTGCGCACGTTCGCCCCATTCGTGGCGGGCGTCGCACAGATGACGCACGCACGATTTCAATCCTACAACGTCGCCGGCGGGGTGCTCTGGGTCGCTACCCTGACGCTTGCCGGTTACCTGTTCGGCAATATCCCCTGGGTGAAGGACAATCTGACCTGGATCATTCTGGCGCTAATCATCGTTCCCGGTCTGCCGGCGCTGGTGGTGGCGATACGCACGTGGCACGAGCAGCGCGGCGCCCGCCTGGCTGGAAAGCCCTAGGCGGTCGCAGCTGCATGCTGCCTGTCGCGATGAATTCGAACGGCTAGTCGGTAGCTTGATTCGCGGCCAGAGTGGATCTGGCCAGCGGCGGATTCCTGGTGAAGTAGCGCTTGATGCCTTTGAATATGGCCTGCGCCATTTTCTCCTGGTAAGCCTCGTCAGTGAGCTTGCGCTCCTCGTCCGGATTGCTGATGAAGGCGGTCTCGACGAGTATGGACGGAATGTCGGGCGCTTTGAGCACAGCGAAGCCGGCCTGCTCGACTCGGCCCTTGTGCAAATCGTTGACCCCGCCCAATTCGGACAGCACCGCCTTGCCCAGCTTCAGGCTGTCGTTGATCTGCGCCGTCAGGCTCAGGTCGGCCAGCGTCATCGCCAGATAGCGATCCTTTACGTTGAGATCGACTCCGCCGATCAAGTCGGACTCGTTTTCGCGCTTGGCCAGCAATTTCGCCGCGGTGCTGGTCGCGCCGCGCTCGGACAGCGCGAATACCGAGGAGCCGCGCGCATGCGACCCGACGAAAGCGTCGGCATGCACCGACACGAACAGGTCGGCGTGCACCCTGCGCGCTTTTTGCACGCGCACCTGCAAGGGGATGAAATAATCGCCGTCGCGCGTCAGCACGGCGCGCATATTGGGCTCGGCGTCGATGATCGTCTTGAGCTTCTTCGCGATGGTGAGCGTCACGTTCTTCTCGCGGCTGCCGCCGCGGCCCTTGGCGCCCGGATCCTCGCCGCCGTGCCCGGCGTCGACGACGATGGTCACCAGGCGCGATACGACCGGCTTGGGCTTGGCGCCGGGTTCAGCCTTGGCCGCAGATTCGGATCTGGACTCCGGCGCTGCCGCCGCCTGCGCCGCCCCCGGCGCAGCATCGGCCGCCGGCGCCTCCGCTTCGGCTTTTACCTCGGGTTTCTGCAGCAGCGCCATGAGCGGATCGACCGGCACGAGCGGATAGACATCGAGCACCAGGCGATGACCGTAATCGCCCACCGGGTCGAGCATGAAGATCTGCGGCCGCACCTCGGTCTTGAGATCCAGCACCACGCGCACCACGCCGGGTTTGTAGCGGCCGGCGCGCATCTGGGCGATGTAAGGATCGCTGGGCAGGATCTTGTCGCCGATTTCCCGCTGCACGCTTTCGAAAGCCACGCCTTCCAGATCGAGCACCAGGCGATCCGGATTTTTCACCAGCAGCAATTCATGCCGGATCGGCTGCGCGGATTCTATGGTAATGCGCGTGTAATCCTGCGCCGGCCAGACGCGTATCGCACTGATGCGCTCTGCCGCTACGGCGTTGCCGATAAACGCAAACGCGAACAGGACGAAGGTGCTGAATAATTGTGCAAGCCTAAGCTTGCCGCTGCAGGCGGGACCGTTCAGGGCGGCAATTGCGACAATCGGTTTAAGCATGCTTTGCCACTTTCGGTTCCGGCGCGAATGCTCAGGTCACGCCCATCGCCGGCGAATTCGAACGCAATGTCGAGGTCGGCCGGAGGCAACAAGCCCGCCGCCTTTTCCGGCCACTCGACCAGGCACACCGAGGCGCCGTTGAAGTATTCGCTGAAACCCGCATCACGCCACTCCTTCGGGTCTTTGAAGCGATAAAAATCAAAGTGGTACAAGTTTAACCTAGAAATAGGATAAAGTTCAACCAGGGTGTAGGTAGGGCTTTTTACCCGGCCGGCGTAGCCCAAACCGCGCAACAGGCCGCGCGCGAGCGTGGTCTTGCCGCTGCCCAGGTCGCCATGAAGGTAGAGCGACAAGCCCGGCACGAGCACGTGCGCCAGCCGCGCCCCCAGCGCGCGTGTCGCGGCCTCGTCGGGCAAATGCAGTTTGAAAGTCAGGGTTGAATCGACGCTGCGCCGCTTGACCGGCCGGGCGTTCATGCCCGAATTCTGTCCACAGTTGCTTCGAGCCGCCTGATCGGGGTTTCGGCCAGCCGGCGCTCGATATGATCCAGCGCCGCCTCGACCTGATCGATCAGGATCAGGCACAGATCGCCCGGCTGCACGCGGGCGAGAGCGGTGTCGATGGCGAGGAATTCGCCGCGAACTTCCTCGACTGTGGACACGCGCCTGGCGCGTACCAGGCCTCGGCGCAGCAGATCGATCACCTCGCCATCCTTGCGGCCGCGCTGGCATTGATCCTGGTACAACAGAATCTCGTCAAACACGTCACCCAGGATTTCGGTCTGCCGGCTTATGTCCTCGTCGCGTCGGTCGCCCGCCCCGCTGATGACGATCATGCGGCGTTGGGCGGGCATCGCTTCCACGGCACGCACCAAAGCCAGGATGGCATCCGGGTTGTGGCCGTAATCGGCGATCAGCGTCGCACCCCGGTAACTGAACATATTGAAGCGGCCGGGCACCGTCCGCACGTCCCCGACGAAGGAATTCAGGCCGACACGAACCACGTTCCAGTTCAGACCCAGCGCCCACGCGGCTGCAACAGATGCCATCGCATTCTCGACCTGGAAACTGATCGTTCCCTTGCGCGTGAGCGGCACGTCATCGAGTGCGATCCGCTGCACCGCGGTGCCGCGTTCGGCGGCGACGATGGCGTTGTCCTCGACATAGACGACGCGTTTTCCCCTTGCATTGTGCGTAGCCATTACCGGATGGTGGGGATCGGCCGCGAAGAACGTGACCGCGCCAGGGCAGTTCTCGATCATCTTGGCCACATTGCGGTCGGCGGCGTTGAGCACGGCCATGCCGTCGGCTGCGATGTTCTGCACGATGACGCGCTTCAACACGGCGAGGTCCTCGACCGTGGCGATGTAGCTCAGTCCAAGATGGTCGCCCTCACCGATGTTGGTGACCACTGCCACCTTGCAGCGGTCGAACGCGAGGCCCTCACGCAACAGGCCGCCGCGGGCAGTCTCGAACACCGCTGCGTCGACCTCAGGGTGCATGAGCACGTTGCGCGCGCTCTTGGGACCGGAGCAATCACCGCTTTCGATGCGGCGTCCGCCAACATAGATGCCGTCGGTGCAGGTCATGCCGGTGCGCAATCCGCTGCAGGATAGGATATGCGCGATCAGTCGCACCGTCGTGGTCTTGCCGTTGGTGCCGGTCACCGCCACCACCGGAATGCGGCCGTCCTCGCCCTCCGCGTACATGTCGGCGATAACGGCTTCGCCCACTGCGTGGGCTTTGCCGGCTGAGGGCATGAGATGCATGCGCAGGCCGGGCGCAGCATTCACCTCGACCACGGCGCCGCCCTGCTCCTCCAGCGGCTGTTGCAGGGTTTCGCACACCATGTCGACGCCGGCGATGTCCAGACCGATCATTTGCGCCGCCGCTACGGCCTGCGCCTGCACTTCCGGATGCACGTCGTCGGTCACGTCGGTGGCGGTGCCGCCGGTGGACAGATTGGCATTGTTGCGCAGAACAATGCGCGTACCCTGCGCCGGCACCGATGTGGCGCTGAGCCCCTGCAGTTCCAGGCGGCGCAAGGCCACTTCGTCGAAGCGGATTTTCGTCAGCGAGGTGGCGTGCCCTACGCCGCGGCGCGGATCCCGATTGACCTCTTCGACCAGCTGTTGCACCGTGTGTACGCCATCGCCTATGACCAGAGGCGGTTCGCGGCGCGCCGCCGCGACGAGTTTCCTGCCCACCACCAGCAGGCGGAAATCGTGGCCCGGCACGAAGCGTTCCACCAGGACGGTCGAGCCGTAATCCGCTGCGGTGGCGAAGGCCGCCGCCAATTGTTCTCGCGTCGTGACGTTGACCGTGACGCCTTTACCCTGGCTGCCGTCCTGAGGTTTGACCACCACCGCAGCGCCGATTTCCTGCATGGCCTTCCACGCGTCCTCAAAGTCGGCGACAGGGCGGCCCTGTGGAATCGGTACGCCGGCCGCCTCGATCAGACGCTTGGTGAGCGTCTTGTCCTGCGCGATCGATTCCGCGATGGCGCTGGTGCGGTCGATTTCTGCGGCCTGGATGCGGCGCTGGCGGCTGCCCCAGCCGAACTGCACCAGGCTGCCCTTGGTGAGGCGGCGATAGGGAATCCCGCGCGCGACGGCGGCGTGGACGATCGCTCCGGTGCTGGGCCCCAGGCGCTCGTCCGCGTCGAGTTCGCGCAGGCGCGCGAGCGCATCGGCCAGGTCGAACGGCGCATCGGCCATGGCTGCCAGGCACAGTTGCTCTGCGAGCGTGAGCGCCAGCCTGCCTACGGCCTCCTCCGAATATTCCACGGCCACCTGGAATACGCAGCGCTCGATGGTTTGCGTCACCCGCGTGAACGTCACCGGGCAACCGGCCTGCGCCTGCAGGCCGAGTGCGGCGAACGCGAGCGCATGGGCGAGAGAAATATCTCCGACCTGGCCGATCAGCCGCATAGAACCGATATTGGGGAAGCGGGCGCGCAAGCGCTCCTCGAAGCCGGGCAGTCCGGACAGCGCACACTCTGCCTCGCGGCAGTGAACCACTGCCTCGATCGCGGTATTGCGGCTCCACAGGTTGGGGCCGCGCAAGGCTCGGATTCTTGAAACGTCCATCAGTTCGTCTTTGGCCGGCTGCTACAGGTTGACCGCTTTGCGCGGCAGGCTTTGCACAGGCGGTTTGCCCCTGCAATCGTGCTCGAACGTTTCAATGCCGACGCGCGTGATGTCGAGCGCAATGTCCAGCGCCACAGCCGCACCCGCCGCTGCGAGCACGCTCGCAGCGGCATCGGCGTCGCAGCGTCCATCGCTCAATTGCATGGCGAATGCGGGCAGTTCGACCAGCATGCTTTCAACGGGGCCATGCGCCAGCTGGACGCGGTTGTCGCGCAGGAAAACTGCGCGGCCGCCGCGGGCGCGCTGCTTGACGATCGCCGGCAGATCGGGATCGAGGCCGTAGAGTATCGTGTCGCCGTCGCACAGGTCAGCCATGCGCATGACAAAAGGATCGGCCGCATTCAATACGGCCGCGCCTTCGGGCAGGACGATGTCCACTTGGGTGCGCAGAACCTGAAACACCTGCTCGGCATCGTGGATCTCGTAGCGGCCAAGCGCCTCGACACTATCGACGTCGGTGACGATGCCGACCAGGCAGCGGTCGTAGGCCACGCCCTGGCCGAGAATGACTTCGGCGCCGTTTTCGAATACGGCAGCTTCCAGCGATTTGTTGATGAGCAGGCGCTGCCCGGCAGTCCAGCTGGCGCAATCGTTCTTGTCGACCAGCCTGCAGTCGAGGTACAGACCGTCACGGCAAGCCAGTCCGACCGATTTGCCCGAGAGATGGATCAGCCAGGCGACGAGCCGGGCGATCAATGAAGTGCCGCGCGTGCCGGCCACGCCGACGATAGGGATGCGGCCGCTGTCGTTTTGCGGAAAAAGACTGTCCACGATGGCCTGCCCGACCGGGCGCGGCCTGCCTTTGGCCGGCTTCAGGTGCATCAGCAGACCTGGGCCGGCGTTGACCTCGACCACCGCACCGCGCTGCTCGGCTAGGGGGCGCGAGATGTCCTCGGCGACGATGTCCACGCCGGCGATGTCCAGGCCGACGACGCGCGCGGCCAATATGGCCACGGCTGCAACCTCGGGGTGTACTTCATCCGTGACTTCGTCGGCGAGATTGCCGTAGCGGATGACCAGGACTTTCTTGCCGGCGGGCGGAATCGAATCGGGAGCGTAGCCTTGCCGCTGCAGTTCCATGACGACTGCCGGTTCGCGCTCCAGCCGCACCGGCTCGAGCGGAAAGGATTCGTCCTCGCCACAGCGCGGATCGCTGTTGATCTGGCTGTCGATCAGCTCGACGATGGTCGAACTGCCGTCGCCGGTGACCCAGGCGGTCTCGCCGCGCGAGGCCGCGACCAGCTGCTTTCCCACGACCAGCAAGCGATGTTCGACGCCGGGAATGGAACGTTCGACCAGAACCTCGCTGCCCTCGGCAAGCGCCAACTGGTAGGCGCGCTCGACTTGCTCGCGCGAAGTCAATTCCAGCGACACGCCGCGCGCATGATTGGCATCGATCGGCTTGACCGCTACCGGCAGACCGATTTCCTCTGCCGCTTCCCAGGCATCTTCCGGGCCGCTCACGACACGCCCTTCGGGCACCGGCACGCCGCAGGCGGCAAGCAGGCTTTTGGTCAGGTCCTTGTCGCGTGAAATGCCTTCGGCGATAGCCGAAGTCGCGTCGGTTTCTGCGGTCCAGATACGCCGCTGCCGGCAGCCGTAGCCGATCTGTACCAGGTTGCCCTCGTTGAGGCGTATCCAGGGAATGTGGCGTTCAGTCGCCGCATCGACAATGCTCTCGGTGCTGGGGCCGAGGCAAAGTGAATCGGCCAGTTCGCGCAGCTTTGCTATCGCACTCGGCACGTCGAACGAGGTGTCGTTGATGGCCGCCATGACCAGGTCGCGGGCCGCCTCGAGGCAGGCACGCGTAACCTGTTCCTGGCGCGAGCGCACGACGACGCGATAGATCCCGCGCTTGGAGGTCTGACGCGCCTTGCCGAAGCCGGTGCGCTGACCGGCCAGGTTCTGCAATTCAAGGGCGACGTGTTCCAGGATATGGCCGGCCCAGGTGCCGTCGCGCAAGCGTTGCAGGAAACCGCCGTATTCGCCGACGCTGCAGCGGTGCTCGATCAGCGAAGGCAGCCAGGAGGACAGGCGCTCATAAAAGCCGGGGATACTATTGGAGGGGGCATCCTCCAGGTCTCCGATATCGACCCAGGCCTCGATGATCGGGCGGTAGGTCCAGAGGTTTGGTCCGCGCAGCGGGGTTAAACGCAAGAATTCGATATTTTTATATTTCACGTATAGGGCCTGCCACCGCGCTGACGCTCGGCAAAGATTGAGTCTAGACCTGGGAGGCTTAACGCGGGATATGGGGTTAGGGTTTACCAGATTTCGACAAGAATTTCCCGGCCGCCGACCCGCATCGAGGGTAGGCGCGGGTAATTCGGCATATACTCGTAAATAAAGGAGTGACATTGCACCGCAGCAATAGAGCCGCAGCCCTTGATTGCGGGTGCATTTCATAGATGATTTCCGCTAACAATCATGGAGTTGATCAGCTTTCCGCTTTGCCCGACGCCTGGCGGGCGGAAATCGAGGCAGGTCTGGGGGCAGACGAGAGCCTTCAAGTCTGGCTGGAAACCGATCTGGACACCGGGTTGCGCTATTCCCGGGGGCTGGTGGCGCTGACGAATCGGCGCCTGCTCGCGCTTCAGGCAGAGGAGCCGAAACGGCGGGAGTGGACTTTCCAGCCGGAACTCAGCCTGTTGCACCACGATCATGCCGGGGTCGGCACGCTGGAATTGCGTGACGCGGCGTCCTGTCTCGCAACCTGGCGTTACACCATCGGTCAGAACCCGGCTGCGCAGCGGCTGTTTGACGAATTCGAGCGCCAGCTCGAGAGCCGCCTTTCCGGCCGCCCCGTCGAGCGGCCTCCCGAAGAGCGTTGCCCCAAGTGCAACACCCTGCTCGAACCCGGCCAGGAGGAATGCCCGGTCTGCGCGCGCGAAATCCATGCGCCGCCGTCGACGCGCACCTTGCTGCGGCTGGGACGTTTCGCCAGGCCCTATCGCTGGCCTTTGTTCTGGGGCTTTATCCTCACGCTGATTTCGACGGCCGCCGCCATGGTGCCGCCCTACCTGACCATGCCGCTGATGGACGACGTGCTGATTCCCTACCAGAGCGGCAAACCCATCGATGCCGGCCTGGTCGTGCTGTTGCTGGGCGGCCTGCTCGGCGCCGCCGTGCTCGCCTGGGGCTTGGGATGGGTGAAAACCTATATCCTTTCGCTCGTCGCGGAGCATATCGGCTCGGACTTGCGCACCGCCACTTTCGAACATCTGATGCGGCTGTCGCTCGAATACTACGGCGGCAAACGCACCGGTGATTTGATGGCGCGCATCGGCTCGGAATCGGACCGCATTTGCCAGTTCCTTTCGGTGCACGTGCTCGAGTTCGCCACCGACATGCTCATGATCGCGATGACCGCGGTCATACTCTTTTCTGTCGACCCCTGGCTCGCGCTGGTCACCCTGCTGCCCCTGCCCTTCATCGCCTGGATGATCCAATTGGTGCGCCACCGGCTGCGCATCGGCTTCGAGAAGGCCGACCGCATCTGGTCCGAAATCTCCAATGTGCTGGCCGACACCATCCCCGGCATCCGCGTGGTGAAGGCCTTCGCCCAGGAGAACCGCGAAACCCAGCGCTTCCGCGCCGCGAACGCAATCAATTTGACGGTGAACGACCGCGTCAACCGCATCTGGTCGCTGTTCTCGCCGACGGTGACGCTGCTGACCGAAGTCGGCCTGCTCGTCGTCTGGGCCTTCGGCATCTGGCAGGTGTCGCGCGATCAGATCACCGTGGGCGTATTGACGGCTTTTCTCGCCTATATCACGCGCTTCTATACACGCCTGGATTCCATGAGCCGCATCGTCTCCACCACGCAGCGCGCCGCCACCGGCGCGAAGCGCCTGTTCGACATACTCGATCATGTCTCCAGCGTGCCCGACCCGGCGCGTCCGGTGCGCCTGGGCGAGGTAAAAGGACGCATCGAGATTCGCGACGTCGGCTTTCGCTACGGCAACCGCTCGGTGCTGCGCGGCGTCGATCTCACCGTCGAGCCAGGCGAGATGATCGGCCTGGTCGGCCACAGCGGCTCGGGCAAGACTACGCTGGTGAACCTCATCTGCCGCTTCTACGACGTAACCGAGGGCGCTATCCGCCTCGACGGCGCCGACATCCGCTCGCTCGCGGTCGCCGATTACAGGCGCAACATCGGCCTGGTGCTGCAGGAACCTTTCCTCTTTTTCGGCACTGTTGCCGACAACATCGCCTACGGGAAACCGGATGCGTCACGCCAGCAAATCATCGATGCCGCGCGCGCCGCGCACGCGCACGAGTTCATCCTGCGCCTGCCGCAGGGCTACGATTCTCTGGTCGGCGAGCGCGGTCAGGGGCTGTCCGGCGGCGAACGCCAGCGCATCTCCATTGCCCGCGCCCTGCTCATCGACCCGCATATGCTCATCCTCGACGAGGCCACTTCCTCGGTGGATACCGAGACGGAGACCGAAATCCAGAAGGCGCTCGACAACCTGGTGCGCGGGCGCACCACCATCGCCATTGCCCACCGCCTATCGACGCTGCGGCGCGCCAACCGCCTGGTGGTGCTCGACCGCGGCCGCATCGTCGAGACGGGCAACCACGACGAGTTGATGGCGCGCGAAGGCGCCTACTACCGCCTGTACGAGGCCCAGGCGCGCAACATCGACGTGGACCTCGACGAGACAGCCGAGCCAGGATGGAAGATGGAACACAAGGCGAAGGACGAATAATGCAGGCGCCGGATTTCCAACTAAAGCGCGACGCCTTCGGCCGGCTGGTATTGACCGCCGCGGACGGCAGCGTGTGCGAAGGCGTGGTACCGGTACGCGCCTTTCCCATCAGCGCGCCCGGCGAAGGCATCGCGCTGGTCGGCCCCGACGGCCACGAAGCCGCATGGATCGAGCGCCTGGACCAGCTGCCGCAGGCGCTGCGGCAGCTGGTGGAGGAGGAACTCGCCCGGCGCGAATTCGTGCCGGAGATTCGTCGCATCCACGAGGTCTCGAGCTTCGCCACGCCCAGCACCTGGAAAATCGACACCGACCGCGGCGAAACCACGCTGATTCTGTGGGGAGAGGAGGACATCCGCCGGCTCGGCAAGTCCGGCCTGCTGATCGAGGACAGCAACGGCATTCATTTCCTGGTGCGCGATATCAACCGGCTCGACCGGGCCAGCCGCCGGCTGCTCGACCGATTCCTCTGATCGACACGGCATACCGCTAGCCAAATCGGTAGCCTTGCGCGGGCTGCAACAGCCATGCCCCGTCTCCGGTGAGCTGCAATACTTGCTGGTGATATTTCAAGATAGTGGCGCGGTGACCGACGCTGACGATGGTCGTACCGCTTGCGGCCAGCTGCCGATACAGGCTCTCCTCGTTGGCAACATCCAAGGCGCTGGTGGCTTCATCCAGCATGACATACCTGGGTTGGGTGAGCAGTACCCGCGCGAGCGCGATGCGCTGCTGCTCTCCCACGGAGAGAAGCTTGTCCCAGTCCAGGTCGAGATCCAGGCCGCCGAAGCGTGCGGCGAGATCCGGCAGGTTTACGCGTTCCAGCAGATGGAGCAGATCGGCATCCGCGATCGGTCTGTCCTTATTCGGGTACAGCAGCTGGCTGCGCAGACTGCCCAGGATCATGTAAGGCTGCTGCGGCAGGAACAGAAGGTCCTCGGGATCCGGTCTCAGGATCCTGCCGCTGCCGCAGTACCACAAGCCCGCGATCGCGCGCAGCAGCGAACTCTTCCCGCTGCCGCTGTCCCCCACGATCATCAACCCTTGTCCGGCGTCGATGGCGAGCGAGAGATTGCGGATCAAGGTTCGCTCTTGATTCGGCGTCTGCAGGGTGACGTCCTCCAGCGCGAGGCGGGAAGCGTGCACCGAGACGATGACGCCGCCTGAGCGCAGGCTCCCCTCCGCCTTCCCCGCCAGCACCCTGGAAAAAGTGCTGAGGCGATCGATCCCCGCCGCGAACCGGCTCAGACTTTCGAAGTTCTCCACGATCACCGTCATTGCACTCAGCACCGCCGCGAAAGCACCCGCGGCCTGGACCGCGCTGCCGACTTCGAGCTCGCCCGACAGCACGCGCGAGGCGATAAGCGCGCTGGGCAGGACGATGGTCAGCAGCCCATAGGCATACTGGAACAGGTTCAGGAAAAGCTGGCTCTTGATGAGCCGGTTGAAATTGTTGAAGGCCTCGGTAAAGCGCCGCTTGATCTGCTGCGACTCCTGCGCTTCACCGCGGTAGAACGCAATCGATTCGGCATTCTCGCGGATGCGCACCAGGCCGAAGCGGAAATCCGCCTCGCGCTTGAGTTGAAGGAAATTGAGCCCGATCAGCACTTTGCCGAATACGAACAGGGTCACCAGCGTGCCGAAGGTTGCATACAGGACAAGGAAGTAGACCATCTCCCTGGAGATCGACCAGAGCACGCTGCTGAACGCAACCAGCTGCAGCATCGCCCCGATGAGTATCAGCAGGAAATAGAGCGAGCGCTGGGTGAAGGTGTTGATGTCCTCGGCGATGCGCTGATCGGGGTTGTCGATGCCCGCATTGGAATTCAGTTCATAGAAATGCCGCTTGCTGAAATAGCCGTCCAGGAATCGGTTGGTCAGCCAGCGCCGCCAAAGAATACCGAGCTTGTCCCGCACGTAGTAGTAGAACGCATAGATGGGAACCGCCAGCATGAGCAGGACCAGGCACAGCTGGATCGCGTCCCAGAAACGCTCCTCGTCTCTTGCCGCCAGCGCCGAGGTGAATTCGCCCGTCTGCTGGTTGAATAGCACCGCGAATCGCGTCTCCGCCAGCAGCAACAGCACCAGCAGGGCGAGCATGCCCCAGGCTTTCCATTTCTCTTCCAGGCGCCAGTAAGGCGTCGCGACGGCCCAAAAGCGCTGCCATAGGTGATGGTCGACTTTGGTCATTTTCTCGCTTCGACCCGAAGGGGCTGAATGCTCGAATTTCAATGCCCATCAACGCGAGCCGCGCTGCGCATATGCGGCCTCGAGAGAGTGGCAATTTGGTATCGTTCGTCCTGAATGAGATCTGTATAGTTCATTCCGGGCAAATCGAATTTGAGTTCGCGCAACATAATTCGCGAAAGAAATGCGGCTATGGATTTTCCATTCCTCTGCGCCAAGCCGGCTGCAACGGCCTAGTCATGTCCGCAGCCGAGACTGGTCGCGATTACACCGCGCTTGCGCGCGCGATCAAGGTCTGGGGGCGCGAATTGGGTTTCCAGGCGGTGGGCATTGCCGATGCCGACCTTGGCAGCGCCGAAGCCGGCCTCGCGCATTGGCTCGCCGCCGGATTCCACGGCGAAATGGACTATATGGCAAGGCACGGCATGAAACGCGCGCGCCCGGCGGAACTGCATCCGGGCACGATCCGCGTGATCACCGTGCGCATGGACTATCGGCCCGAGGCGGCAGAGGGCTGGTCTGTCATCCATGCGCCGGAAAAGGCTTACATCGCGCGCTATGCCACCGGCCGCGATTACCACAAGCTGCTGCGCAGCCGGCTGGCGCAGCTCGCGCAGCGCATCGAACGCGAAATCGGCGCCTTCGGTCATCGCGTGTATACCGACTCGGCGCCGGTGCTGGAGGTGGAGCTGGCCGCAAAAAGCGGCTTGGGCTGGCGCGGCAAACACACGCTGCTGCTTTCGCGCGATGCCGGCTCCTATTTTTTTCTCGGCGAAATCTACACCGACCTGCCGCTGCCCGCCGATGCGCCGGTCAAGAATCACTGCGGCAGCTGCAGCAAATGCCTGGACATCTGCCCTACCGGCGCGATCGTCGCGCCCTACCGGGTCGATGCCCGGCGCTGTATTTCTTATCTCACCATCGAGCTCAAAGGCCCGATCCCGCTCGAGCTGCGGCCGCTGATCGGCAATCGCGTCTACGGCTGCGACGACTGCCAGCTCGCCTGCCCCTGGAACCGCTATGCCCAAACGAGCGGCGAGCCGGATTTCCGCGTGCGCCACGGTTTGGACGATGTGCAGTTGGTGGAATTGTTCGCCTGGAACGAGAGCCGCTTCCGCGAGCGCATGGCGGGCAGCGCGATTCGCCGCATCGGCTACGAGCGCTGGTCGCGCAATCTTGCCGTGGGACTGGGCAATGCACCGACTGGCGCGGACGTGGTCGCCGCGCTGCAAGCGCGCGCCGAAGATCCATCCGCACTGGTACGCGAACATGTCGCCTGGGCACTGCGGCGCCACGGCATTTGAATTTGATCGATGCGGCCGATATGATTGAGCCATGCGCCTGCACCAGCTCAAGCTCGACTTCATCCCGGAACAGGACCGGCTGCTGCTGCGCGTGAGCACCGACAACCGGCTCGAGGTGCGCCTATGGTTGACGCGGCGCGCGCTGCGCCTGCTGTGGCCGCTGCTGCTGCAGATGCTGCGCTCCGCGCCCGAGGTCGCGCTGCAGAGCAGCCCGCAGGCGCGCGATGCGCTGCTCGGCCTGCAGCACGAGCAGGCGCTGGGCCGGGCCAATTTCGCCGACGCCTTCGAGGAAGCGCCGCGTGAGATGCCGCTCGG
>JAJZPQ010000089.1:0-8460 GCA_021811085.1 Pseudomonadota bacterium
CCATTGACAACAACGATTTATTGATATAACTTCAAGTAACTCGTCCGCCGAGTACCCTCGATGGCATGGTTTTCCAAGAAAAAGACACAGCCGGGCTGGATGGCCATCAGTACCGACCCTGACGCCATACGGCTGGCTCACGTCGAACGCCCGGCGCAGGGTAAGCCCAAGGTCGAACGCTGGGGCATGGTCCAGATGGACGAAAATGACGGCGCGGAACTGCAGCAGGCAGCGCGGGAATACAAGCTGGACCGTTATCGCTGCGCGACGCTGCTGCACCCGGCGGAGTACCAGCTGCTGATGGTGGATGCGCCCAACGTGCCGCGCGAGGAATTGAAGGCGGCGATCCGCTGGCGCGTGAAGGATTTGCTCGAATACCACGTCGACGACGCCACCATGGACGTGCTCGACATTCCGATCGACAAGGACGCGGAGGGGCAAAGCCACTACATGTACGCCGTGGCCGCGAAAAACGAGATCGTGCAAAAGCAGATAGCCCAGTTCGAGCGCGCCAAGATCGGGCTGGAGGCCATCGACATTCCGGAAACGGCGCAGCGCAATATCGCCGAACTGTATGCGAGCGCGCACCGCGGCATCGGCATGCTCACCTTCGATCACTCGGGCGGCCTGTTCACCCTTTCCTTCGACGGCGATCTCTACCTCGCGCGCCGGCTCGACCTGACTTGGCACCAGCTGGCCGCTGCGAACGCAGACCAGAGGCAAGCCTATTTCGAGCGCGTCGGCGTAGAACTGCAGCGCTCGCTCGATCACTTCGAGCGCCAGTACCGCAACATCACGTTGTCGGAACTGCTGCTGGGCCCGATGCCGGAAGATATCGGGCTGCTCGCGTTTCTGAGTTCGCAGTTGTACCTGCCGCTGCGCCAGATCGACCTGGGCGAAGCGCTGGAATTTTCCGGCGCCGACATGGGCGTGGACCAGCAGTGGCGGTTTCTGCACGTCCTGGGCGCGGCGCTGCGTGCGGAGACGAGCGCGCTATGAGCCAGCAGATCAACCTGTTCAATCCGATTTTCCTCAAGCAGAAAAAGGTTTTTTCTGCGGCGAATATGGTGGATGCGCTGGCCTTGCTGCTGGTCGGCGTCGCGTTGCTCTATGGTTACGCCAGCATCGAGAGCCTGAACCTCGACCGGGAGTCGGTGGAAACGGCCAGGCAGTACAACCAGGCGAAAGCGCAGCTGGCTCAAACCAGTGCGCGCTACGCGCCGAGGAAACCCGACGCCAGCCTCGATGCGGAAGTGAAAGCGCTGCAGGCGCAGTTGAACGCGCGCAAGGCCACACTCGACAGTCTCGGCGTCGGCTTGCTCGCCACCGGCGCCAGTTACGCCGAGTACATGCGCGCGCTTGCGCGCCAGTCGCTGCCTGGCTTGTGGCTGACGCGCTTCAAAGTCGGCTCCGGCGGCGAGGATATCGAAATCGTGGGGCGCGTGCTGCAACCCGAGCTGGTGCCTGTCTATATTCAGCGCCTGAAGCGGGAACGCGCGCTGCATGGCCGTGCCTTCGACTCGCTCAGCATGACGCAACGCGAAGGTGTGCTGCCCGCCGACGCATCGCGTCCGCCCGGTGCGCCTGCCGGTTACCGCTATACCGAGTTCCGCCTCGGTTCCAGCTATGCCGAGCCTGCCGACGAGGCCGATGCGGCGGCCACCGCCCAGACGGCGCCCGATCTGCCGCGCGCAGCGCAGCAACCGGCGCAGATTCCCGGTAGTGAGTCGCGATGAAGCAGCTGCTGGAAAAATACGCCGACAGCATCGATGCAATGGCCCTGCGCGAGCGGGCGCTGTTCTTCGGCGCGGTGGCGCTGGTGCTGATGACGCTGCTGCAGGTGTTCTTGCTGAACCCGGTGCTGGCGCGGCGCAATCAGCTGTCGGCGCAGATTGCGCAGCAGGAAGACGAAACCAAGGCGATTCAGGCCCAGATCCAGAGCTTGGTGAAACCGGCAGCGCTGGACCAGGACGAACTCAATCGGGAAAAACTCAAGAGCTTGCGCGCGCAGACGGCGCAGCTGGACCGGCAGTTCGAGCAACAGCAAAAGCAGTTCGTCACGCCTGGCGAAATGGTGGCGATGCTGGAGAGCATGATAGGCAAGAACGCGAAGCTGCAGCTGGTTTCGCTGCGCAACCTGCCCAGCACCAGTGTGTCCGCGGGCGCCGGCATCCAACGCGGCGCTGCCGGCGGGCGGGCGCGGACGGATGGCGCACGCGAGGTTTTTCGCCACACGGTCGAACTCAGTATCAAAGGCAGCTATTTCGACTTGCTCGATTACCTGACTACGCTCGAGCGCCTGCCGCAGCGCGTGTTCTGGGACGGATTGGAACTCAACGTGGCGCAATATCCGCAGTCTGTGCTCAAGCTCACCATCTATACGCTCAGTCCGGAGAAATCATGGCTGGCCGTGTGACGCTCGCGCAGGGCCTTGCGGCGGCGGCGCTCCTGCTCCCGGGCAGCGGCAGCGCGCAGGCGCTCACGGATCCGACGCGGCCGCCGCTGGAACTCCTGAGTGCGGCTGCTGCCGGTGCCGCCCCGCATACGCCGCTGCAGTCGATACTGCTGTCGAGCGCGCGCAAGGGTGCGATCATCAACGGCCAGTATGTGGCTTTGGGCGGGAGCTACGGCAAGGCGAAGCTGATAAAGATCACGGCGACCGAGGTGACATTGAAAAGCGATCAGGGATTGGAAGTGCTACAGTTGTATCCTCCTATGGAGAAGGCGGCTGCGGCGTCCGGCGCCGGCGGTAAATCTGAGAAAGCGGTGAAACGTCCATGAAAACGCTGCACATTGCCGGGCTGATCCTGAGCGCCCTCATCCTCGCCGGCTGTGCGCAGGAGCCCGTGCGCAGCAATCAGGTCAGCGCGCAGATCACGAGCGAGTTGGACCAGAGTGTGCAGCGCGCGCAGCCGAAACAACCCGATGCGGTGAGCCGGGCCCTGCTGCCGCCGCTGCGCATGCAGCTGCCGCAGACACAGGGAAAGCCGATGGAGGGGCGTTTCGATCTGAACGTGAACAATGCTCCGGCGCGCGAAGTATTCCTGTCCATTGTGTCCGGAACGCGCTACAGCATGCTGGTGCACCCGGATGTGTCCGGCTCGATATCGGTGAATCTCAAGGATGTCACCCTGACCGAAGCGCTCGATTCGATTCGCGAGATCTACGGCTACGAGTACAAGGTCGACGGCACGCGCATCTACATCAAGCCGGCGGGCCTGCAGACGCGCGTATTCCAGGTCAACTATCTGATCGGTGCACGCCAGGGCAGGAGCGACATGCGGGTGACTGCAGGATCCAGCGGCATCGTTACCAGCACCACCACGCCTGCGCAGCAGTTGCAGCAAACTCTGACCGGCGCGACCACAGCAGCGCAGCTGGTGCCGACCACTACCGTGCAGGGGCCGCCTTCGCTGACGCCGAACTCATCTGGCGCGCTCGCCGGCATACAGACCGACGCCACGCGCATGTCCACGGTGCAGACGACGGACTTCTGGGCCGAGGTCGAATACGCCATACGCACCATCGTCGGCACGGGCGGTGGGCGCAATATCGTGATCAGCCCGCAGTCCGGCGTAGTCGTGGTGCGCGCCATGCCGCAGGAATTGCGCAGTGTGGCGACCCTGCTCAAGGCGATGCAGCTTTCGGTCGAGCGCCAGGTCATGCTCGAGGCGAAAATCATCGACGTGACCTTGAACCAGGCCTATCAGTCTGGCATCAACTGGGCGGCGTTTCCCACTAGCGGCATCGCCGGCGGTTTTTCCAGCGGCCTGGGCGGCGTGGCCAACAGCTTGGGGGTCACCGGTCGCCTGAGCGGTGCCACCGCCGGCAGCAGCGCCGGCAGCAGCAGCACCTTTAATGCCAACCCGGGCGCAGGGGCAGGGCTCGCGACGCTGGGGGGCGTAGTCGGAGGCGCCAGCGGTGTAGCCGGAGGCGTATTCGGCCTGGCGGTGCAGACGGACAACTTCGCCGCCTTGCTGCAGTTTCTCGAGTCCCAGGGTTCGGTGCAGGTCCTGTCCAGCCCCAGGGTGGCGACGCTCAACAACCAGAAGGCGGTGCTCAAGGTCGGCACCGACCAGCCCTTTGTCACCAGCATTGCCGTGGTCCCGGGTTCGACCGTGGCCGGGGTCGTCACACCCACCTCGGTCGCGCCGCAAATCAGCAATCTGTTCTCCGGCATTTCGCTCGACGTGACGCCACAGATCGACGGCGAGGGCAACATTGCGCTGCACATTCATCCGCTGGTCACCAGCGTGACGCCGAAGTCGGTCGGATTCAACCTGGTCGGCGTCGGCCCGCAAAGCGTCGATGTGGCCGCGATCAACGTCAGCGAATCGGACACCATGGTGCGCACGCAAGACGGCAACATCGTCGTCTTGGGCGGCCTGATGAAAGTGGAGCTGAACAAGGGCCGCAGCGGCATCCCCGGCCTCGCCGATGCGCCGCTGATAGGCGGCGCATTCCGCAACTCTTCCACCGATACCATCAAGCGCGAATTGGTGATCCTGATCAAGCCCACCATCATCGAGAGCGACAAGAACTGGGAACAGGAACTGCAGGACACCCGCAATCGTGTGCAGCGCATGGGCAACGATATGGGCACGGGCCCGGCCAACCGACAACAGTGATTTACCTCAATCATTTCGGTTTGCGCGAACCCCCCTTCGGCATCACCCCGGATACCAGTTTTTTCTTCGCCTGCGCCAGCAGCCAGGAAGCCTTGAACACGCTGCTCGTGGCTGTGGCCAACGGCGAGGGCTTTATCAAGATCACCGGCGAAGTGGGCACGGGCAAGACGCTGTTGTGCCGCAAGCTGCTTGCGACGCTGGCCGACAGCTGTGTCACCGCCTACATCCCGAATCCAAATCTCGAGCCGCGCACACTGCTGTTCGCGCTGTGCGACGAATTGCACGTCGAGGTCGAGGCCGATCTCGATCAGCACCGTTTGCACAAGGCGCTGAACCTCGCGCTGCTCGACTTCGCGCGCGAGCGCAAGCGCGTGGTGATACTCCTCGACGAGACCCAGGCGATGCCGCTGGAGACCCTGGAAACCCTGCGCCTGCTGACCAACCTGGAAACGGAAAAGAGGAAGCTCGCGCAGGTGATTTTGTTCGGCCAGCCCGAGCTCGACCAGAAGCTCGCACACGATTCGGTGCGGCAGCTGCGCCAGCGCATTACGTTCCAGCATCACCTGGGCACGCTGACGCGCGAGGAACTGGAGCACTATCTGGCGCACCGCCTCAACGTCGCAGGCCACAGCGGCGATCAGGTATTCAGCAGCGCGGCAGTGCGCTCGATTCACCGCGCCACCGGCGGCGTACCGCGGCTGGTGAACATCCTGGCGCACAAGGCGCTGATGCTTGCCTACGGCGAAGGCGTGCGCCAAATACGCGCCCGGCATACGCGCGCGGCCATTGCCGATACGCCTGCGGCCAGCTCCTTTCGCGCGCGCCATTGGGCTTGGCTCGCCATGGCGGGCCTGCTCGCCGGCAGCGGCATCGGCTGGCTGGTGCTCAAATGAGCCTGATCAATAAAATGCTGCAGGATCTGGACAAACGCCATGCTGCCGGTAGCAGCGGCAAGCCGCTGACACAGCAGCTGCGTCCGGTGCCGGAGCGCAAGGACTGGAAGCGTATCGCCTGGGAAGTGGGTGGCGGACTGGCGATCGGCATCGGCTGGGCGGCCTGGGTGCTGTACCAGATTTCGCCGCGCCCCGTCGTCACCGAACTGGTATTCCAATTGCAGGCGAAAAGGCATCAGGGCGAGGCCGGGCCGCAGGTAGCGCAGCCTGCGCCTGCGCCCGTGCCGGTGGCGCAGGTGCCGACCCCGCCCGCACCGCTGCCGCCTTTGGCAGTGATGCCGACGCCTGCGCCTGTGGCGGCGATGCCGCCGTCTGCATTCGTGGCCAAGGCGACGGAGGCGCACGGGGTGGACATGCTCAAGCTTGCCACCGAGATCGCGACGCCGATCAAGGAGAGAAGCGCTGCCGCCAAGGCCAGAACGGAGCGCGCGCCCGCCGCCGAGGCTGCGCCGCGGCCGGCGCATAAGGCGGACAGTGCTGCGCTGGCCCAGGGTGCACCCAAGGCGCAGAGCGAGATCAGCATCGACAAGCACGCGTCCTCGCCGGCGGAACGGTCGGAAGATGAGTTTCGCAAGGCGGCAGCGCTGCTCAATCAGGGCAGGGTGGCCGAAGCGATAGACGGCTACAGAGCGACGCTGCAATTGGATCCGCGACATGCGGCGGCGCGCCAAGCCCTCGTGGGGCTGCTGCTCGAGAACCACCGCATCGACGAGGCGCAGCAGTTGCTGCAGGACGGCCTGGGCCTGGACCCGGATCGGTTTGCCTACGCCATCTTGTCGGCGCGGATCCAGGTGGAGCGCGGGGACGTGCAGGGAGCGCATGACTTGTTGCAGAAATACGCCGACCGCGCTGCGGGCGATGCCGAATATCACGCCTTCGATGCGGCCCTGCTGCAACGGCTGGGGCGGCACAAGGAGGCCGTGGCCGCCTATCAGGCAGCGCTCAAGCTCGCGCCGCGGGCCGGGCTGTGGTGGATGGGCATGGGCATTTCGCTGCAGGCCGACCAGCGCAGCGCCGAGGCGCTGGATGCATTCCGCCGTGCCAAGTCGGTAGGCGGCCTCAGCCCGGATCTGGTTGCCTTCGTCGATCAGCGCATGAAGCAGCTGCAATGAGTTTCGCCGCGCTAGCGCTGCCCCGTACGAATATCCGGAGGAAATCGAATTCATCGACGCGCTGCCGATGACCACCACCGGCAAGGTGCAGCGGCGGCTGCTGCGCCTCAGGGAAGAGGAGAAGAAGAAATCTCTCATGCCGGGCAAATCATGATGCTGCCGCAAAGCGATCCCTTGCGCGCCGCCCTCAACGACGAGGTGCATGCGCGGCCTTACCAGGCGCTGCAGGCCCCGGTGCGGGCATCCTATCTGGCGCTGCAGGCGCCGCCCGCCGAGCGCGCGCGCGAATATGCGCATGTGACCGAGCTGTGCGCGCGCCATGGCTGCGCGCCGCCGCCGCCCGATGCGAGCTATTTCGTTGCCGACTGCGGCGCCTTCCGCCTGCGCTGGGAGCGCCACGGCGAGTTCAGCAGCTACACGGTATTTGCCGCCGGTGCCGGCGGCGAGCCGTTTGCGCAAACGGCGATCGAAGCGCTGCCGCCGGAATGGGTGGCCGCCTTGCCCGGCAGTTTGCTCGTGGGCGCGCATGTGGCGCTGCTGCCCGGCGCGGCAGCGGACTTCGACATCGAAGCGATCGCGCCGCATTTCGCCGGCAACACGCTGGTGGGCGCGCAGGTGGCCGACGGCGGCGCGGCCGCATTCACCGATTTCCGCATTCATGCGGACGGCTGTTCGCGTTTCCTGCTGCTCGATTACGGCATGGGAGGGCGCCGCGCCGGGCGCGTGCTGCAGCGCCTGCTGGAAATCGAAACCTATCGCATGTTCGCCTTGCTTGCGCTGCCGCTCGCGCGCGCAGCCGGCCCCAGACTTGCCGCCGCCGAGGGCGAGTTGGCCGGCATCACCGGTCTGATGGTGCAGCAGAGTCCGGCCGACGAGCCTGCGCTGCTCGACCGGCTCACCCGGCTCGCGGCGGCGGTGGAGAGCGGGGTCGCCGCGAGCAGCTATCGCTTTGGCGCCGCGCGCGCCTATTACGGGTTGGTGCGCCAGCGCATCGCGGAATTGCGCGAGCAGCGCATCGTGGGCATCCAGACCATAGACGAGTTCATGCAGCGCCGCCTGGCGCCGGCCATGAGCACCTGCGAGTCGGTGGCGCGGCGGCAGGTCGAATTGTCCGAGCGAGTGGCGCGCGCCAGCGATCTGCTGCGCACGCGCGTGGACATCGTGCGCGAAATGCAGAACCAGGAACTGCTGGCGTCGATGAACCGGCGCGCGCGCCTGCAGCTGCGCCTGCAGGAAACGGTAGAGGGGCTGTCGGTGGCGGCGATCACCTATTATCTGGTCGGCCTGGTGGGCCATTTGGCGCAGGCGTTCAAGTCCGCCGGCTACGCCGTGGACCCGGACCTCATCATGGGAGCGGCGATCCCGCTGGTCGCGCTGCTGGCCGCCGTCGGCATCAGCTATGTGCGCCGCTCGGTGGTGAAGGAAAGCCGCCGCGGCTGAGGCGGGCGCTGCAAAGACGAGGGAAATGCGATGAATCTGGCAGATGTTCTCGGCTCGGTGGCGGGTGTGCTCACCACGGTCGCCTTTGCACCGCAGGTCTGGGGCGTATGGAAAACGCGCTCCACGCGTGACATATCCCTGAGCATGTACCTGGTGTTTACGACCGGAGTCTGCTTCTGGCTCGCCTACGGCCTGGTCCTGGGTGCCTGGCCCATCATCGTGGCGAACTCGGTCACGCTGGCGCTCACCGGCACGGTGCTGTTGCTGAAACTAAAGCACGGCTGAGCCCGCTTTCCTTTCGATATGAGGGGATATCCCCCGAGGGGA
>JAJZPQ010000089.1:8560-13619 GCA_021811085.1 Pseudomonadota bacterium
GAGGGGATATCCCCCGAGGGGACTTTCCCCTCAGGGGGGGATCGAGCCCTTCGGGGCGCATCCCCTCATGCTCCGCTGAATCAGGGTCCATTTCGATAAATCTGAAATGACCGCTTACTTTTTCTCGCGGCTCTTGACCAGAATTTTTCCGTCGGCCTCGACCACCACTTCGCCCTCCTGGTTCCTGCAGACGCCGCGCAGTACGGCAATGCCGCCGTGGTGCTTGGGCTTGTCGTGTTTCTCGGCGATGGTCCAGGTCGTGGTAAGCGTGTCACCCGCGCGCACCGGCGCCTTGAAGCGGCAGGTATGTTCCAGATAGGCGATGGCGGTGCCGCCGAAGTACATGCCCACCGGGGCCGACACCAGCGCGCTCGTGAACGGGCCGTGCAGGATGCGGCTGCCGAAGCGGCTTTGCTTGCCGTGCATCTCGTTGGTGTGCAGCGGATTGAAGTCGCCGAACAGCCCCGCGGCAAGCACCAGGTGCGTTTCGGTGACGGTCATGGTCGAGCCGAAGCTCTCGCCGACCTTGATTTCGTCGTAGGCCTTGCCCGGAAAAAGAACCATCGTCGCTCCCATTTTGTCGCGCCTGCATTCTGGCAAAAAGCCCGCATTGCGGCAACGGAAAATTGTGTCAAAATCCCCGTAGTTGCTTGCCCTTCGCAGGATCCAGGCGCGAGTGCCCGCAGTTCGATGCATTCATCGCCGCGCAGCCGAGCAGGCAGCTGGACGCAAGTCAACACGGCGGGGGAAAACACTGTGGCCATATTCGACCAGGCATTCGAGCGCAAGCGCGACGCCCCCGTCGTGACCGGCGCCGGCAACGGCATCGGCCGCGCGATTGCGCTGGCGCTGGTGGCAGAGGGCGTGCGCACGCTATTCGTCGACATCAACGAGGAAAGGCTGCGCGCCGCCACGGCGGCGGCCGCCGATCCCGCGCTCGCGTTCGCCTGGTCGGGCGATCTGGCCGAGCGCAGCGAATGCGACCGCCTGCTCGATGATGCGCGCAGGCAGCTGGGCCTGGTCACGCTGTTCGTGCACAGCGCATCGCCGCCGCGGCGCGAGCAGGATCACCTGCTCGCGGTGAGCGACGGGACCTGGGAGCGCATGCGCGCAGTGAATCTGGACGCAGGATTTCATCTCGGGCGCGAAATCGCAAAAAGCCTGATCGCGGCGAAAGCGTCGGGGAGCATGCTCTATCTGACTTCGCTGCACGCGCACACGCCGCGCAATCTGCCGCATTACAGCAGCTCCAAGGCGGCCATGGACATCCTGGTCAAGGAATTCGCGCGGACGCTGGGCCGGTACGCGATCCGCGTCAATGCGCTGGTGCCCGGCGCGATCGCCGCCGGCGGTTTCGTCGCCGATCCGGCGCTGGCGCGCCACATTCCGCTCGGACGGCTGGGACAGGCCGACGACCTCGCGCCGATGGCCTTGGCGCTGCTGTCGAACCGGATCGCCGGCTATGTGAGCGGCGCCAGCATCGTCGTCGACGGGGGCCTTGCGCTCACCAACTGGTTCGATCCGCCGCAGCTCGATTAACAAGCGAACGCACGCGCTCCGGCGCCGCTAGTGCGCTAGATTCTGTGCGAGCCAATCGACCAGCTTCTCGCCGGCCGCGTCGCTCGCCGCGATCAGTGCGCGCACTCCGCCCTCGGCATTGGGGGTGGCCGCGGCCTGTTCGAGCTCGAAACTCTGCTGCGCCACGACGCTGCGCTGGTTGATCAGGCTCGCGCGCAGGCGCAGCAGCGCGTGGCTCTTGTCGGGCGCATCGAATACCTGGCTGAACTCCTCCAGTTCCAGCCGCAGCGTGTAGGCGGCGCGCACGCCGTCGGCGCTGGTGAAGACTCCCGCCCGGTTCGCGCGCGCGATGCTCGCGCGCAGCCTCTGCCCGAGCAGCGCCGCAGGCGGCATCACCCAGTGGCTCAGGGCATAGGCTTGGGGGCGGATTGCGTCCTGATACGCCAGGCGGTAAAAGATGCCGGAATTGTCCATCCACGCCGGCGCGCCGAGCTCGGCGACGACCAGATCCTGATGCAGGCGCGGATGGGCGTCCTTGTCCACGCGTGCCAGGCCGAAATCGTAGTTGACCATGCCTACGCGTGCTTGCGGCCCGAGGGCGCAGCCGGTGAGCAGGGCAAGGGACAACCATAAAGCGTTGCGCAGCATTATCTTTCTCCCGTGAAGCCGGGCTCGCCCGGGCCGGGTCTGCCCGGCGCTGTGCCAAAGACGATGCTCTGCGGCTGCTCGTCCAGGGTGTTGATCACGCGGCCCAGCGCGTGCGTGTTCTTGGACAGATTGTCGACGAGCCCATTCACGCGCGGCATCGTTTCATCATTCACGGCGCGCGCCGTGGCGCCGACTTCCTCCACGCTCGCGACCGCGTGCGCGAGCTTGTCCACGCGTGCATCGAGCTTGAGCGCGAGTCCGTTGACATTGCCTATGAGCTGGCCGGCCTTGCCGATGCTGGCACGCGCGTCCTTGGCCAGCCCTTTGGTTTCGGCGATCAGCTCGGGCATGGCTTCCAGGCTGGGTTCCAGCTTCTTCGTCACCGTGCTCACGCGCTGCGTCGCTTCCTCCAGATTGGCGAGGGAGCGCCGCATATGCCCCTGATTTTCGTCGTCGAGCAGCTGCTTGACTTTGTCCGCGATTTCGACAAACGAGCCGAACAGGCTTTCGCCGTCGTCCATGAGCGAAGGCTTCATGCGGATTTGCGCGACTTCCTTCGCGCTGCTAGGCAGCGCTTCCGCCGACTTGCCGTCGTCGCCCAGCAGCACGTAGGCGAGACCGGTGATCCCCTGATACCCCAGTTGAGCGTAAGTGCTCTTGGTGATCGGCGTGCCCTCGCGCACGCCGATGCGGATGCGCACGCGGCCGCCGTTGGCCGAGTCGATGCTGATGTCGTCGACTTTGCCCACGTCCACTCCGCGGTAGCGCACCGGCGCCTCGACTTTGAGTCCGGTCACGGCGCTGGTCGTGGCGAGGGCATACGGAACCAGCCTGAGCTCGTCCTTGCTGAACCACATGGCTACGGCCGCGAGCGCGGCTCCCAGCACCAGGGTAAACAAGCCCGCCGCAAGCGCGTGTGCGCGGTTTTCCATAAGACCTCCCTAATTCCTAATGTTTGCCGCCTGGGTTGATCGTAGCACCCACCGCCGACAGCGCGCGCAAGCCGCGCTCGCCGAGGAAAAAATTGAGTATGAACGGATGCTCTACCGCGATCGCCTCGCGCAAGGTTCCATAGACGATGAGCTTTTGCTCGGCAAGCACCGCGATCTTGTCCGACAGCGATACCAAGGTGTCCAGGTCGTGCGTCACCATCACCACCGTCAGGTTGAGCGTTTCATGCAGCGAGCGGATCAGCTTGACGAAGCTCTCGCTGCGATCCGGGTCGAGTCCCGCAGTCGGTTCGTCGAGAAACACGAGTTCGGGTTCCAGCACCAGCGCCCGCGCCAGCGCAATGCGCTTGATCATGCCGCCCGACAGATCGGAGGGCATCTTGGACGCGTGGCGGCGCTCGATGTCGACCATGTCGAGCTTGAGCATCACCATGTCGTGGATGAAGTCCTCGTCGAAGGCGCGCAGCTCGCGCAGCGGCAGGGCGATATTGTCGAATACCGACAGCGCGCTGTAGAGCGCCCCCTCCTGGAACAGCACGCCCCAGCGCTTGCGGATCTTGTGCAGCAGTTGCGCGTTCGATCCCTGCAGCGGGATGCCGAACACCTTGACCGTTCCGCGCGTCGGCTGCTCCAGGCCCAGTATCTGCCGCATGAGCGTGGTTTTGCCGCTGCCTGATCCGCCCACCAACGACACGACTTCGCCCGGCATCACCGTGAGATTCAGGTCCTTGTGCACCACGTGGTCGCCAAACTGCGTCCACAAGCCCGCGACTTCGATGACCGGGTTCATGAAAGAGAAATGCCGACGTCGGAAAAAATCACGGCGAATATGGCGTCGGCGATGATCACCGCGGTGATCGAGGTCACCACCGAGTTGGTGGTGCCTATGCCCAGACTCTCGGTATTGGGCTGCACGCGCAGGCCGAAGTGGCAGGCAACCAGGGCAATGAGTGCGCCGAACACCACGCCCTTGGCCATCGCCAGCCACAGGTTGACCGTCGGCACGGCTCCGGGCAGGCCGATCATGAAGGAATGCACGCTGATACCCAGCTGCGCGTTGGCGGCCAGCGCGCCGCCGATCAATGCGATGCCTGAGGTCCACAGGATCAGCAATGGCATTGCAATCGCAAGGGCAGCGATTTTGGGCAGGATCAGGCGCACCGTATGCGGAATACCCATGACCGAGAGCGCGTCTAGTTCCTCGGTGACGCGCATCACGCCCAACTGCGCAGTGATGGCCGAACCGGAGCGCCCGGCTACCAGCACCGCCGCGATCACCGGACCGAGCTCGCGGATGATGCCCATGCCGAGAAGGTTGATGATAAAGATATTGGCGCCGAACGCTTTCAGTTGCTCGGCCGAAAGATAGGACAGCACTACGCCGATCAGAAAACCTACCAGCGCGGTGATCCCCAGCGCCTGCGTGCCGACGCGGAAAACGCTGGCGGAAATTTCGCGCCAGGGGCCGCGCAGTGGGTGGCGTATCAGGGCGGCCGAGTCGATCAGTATCTGTCCGATCAGCTGCACGATGCCGAGCAGATGGTCGAGCGCGTGCAACACCCGGACGCCCAGTCCGCGCACCAAACCCAGAGGATCGAAGGGCGCCGCGCGTGCGGCGTCGGTGGTGGAATCGAAATTGGAAAAGAACACTTCGTGCGCCTGCGCCAGCGCGAGCCGGGCCGGGCGGCGCTTGCCCCAGGCCTGCCAGATCAGCAGTGCGCCGATATGGTCCAGGCGCTGGATTCGGGATAGGTCCCAACCGCTGCCCGGGTCGGTCGCGTACTGCTTCAGCTCCCGTTTGAGCGAACGCGCGCGCGATTCGAGCGCGCGGATGTCCCATGCGCCCGACAGCTGAACTGCGGCGGCTCCGTCCGCGGTCCGGGCCTGCCTGACTTCCGGATCGAGAACAGCTGGCGCGGATGCCTGTTGCATGATGTCGGTTG
>JAJZPQ010000090.1 GCA_021811085.1 Pseudomonadota bacterium
AGCGCTTGCGCAGCTCGACTTTGGGGGGGGGCGGGTTTGGGCTGAACGGGAACGACGCGCTCGGGAGGCTCGCGGTCGGGGCCGTGGATTTTGCGCCGAAGGTCTTTGATGGCTTTGATTGTCTTGGTCCGGCCGTCGAGGGTTTCTATGTCCGGCTCAAAGCCCAAGAGCATCGCCAAGCCCTGTTTGTAAAATTCAGAGCGAGCGGCTTCGGCGTCGATTTTCGCCTCCAAGGCGTTGAGGCGCTCCAGAAGCTCTTCGTTGTGCTTGCGGTATTTGGCGGCCTCCTGCGCGGCGGTCATGAGCTTTGAAAGCTGGCGGTTGATCTTGCGCCAAAACTGCTCCAAGGCTTTTTTGACGTAAGGCTCGGGGTTGAGGCGGTCTTGCATGGTCGCCCGAGGAACGTCGGCCTCGGTCGGCGGCGGGAGAAAAAATTCGCGGGCCTGTTCTGCGCGCCATTTTTTTGTTTCCTCGTGGGTGGCCTTGCGGCCCTTGAGGCCGCGCCGGAGGCCAAAAGGTTTCATGGCCTGCGCGTAATCGTCCTGAAGCTCGCGGAGCAATTCCGGCGAGCCGAGCATGTCCTTGTAGCTCATGCGGCCGGCTTCCCGGACTGTGTGGCAATAGGCGTGGATGTGCGGGGTTTGCTCGTCGAGATGCAAAACCGCCTGCATCAGGTTCGTTCCAAAACGTTCCTTCAAAAACTCCACGTTGGCCTGCTCCCACTCTTTTTTTTGCTTTGGAGTTTTGCCTTCGAACCATTCGGCGCTGGCGGTCAAAAGAACTTCGAAAGCGAGCACGGCGTCTTTCCTGCGCTTCTCCGGCAGAACTTTTTTGAGCTCGGCAGTCAACCCTTTCGCGCCGAATAATATCTTGGGCGCGGGGGCTTTTTTGTCGGCGTGCGATGTTGGAAGTTCGCGCAGGTTGTGGCCTTCAGACCGGCCGACTTGCGCGATGGTCTTGCGTTTTTCGACACGGCAGATGGCGAAATTTTTGGCCATGGCTCAGGCGCCTCGGCCAAGGTTTTGGGTTTGCGGGGTTGCGTTTCTTGCGCGGGCCGCAGGGTCCGAGTCGCAGGTCCGCGCTTGCGCTGCGCTGCGCCCGCCAATCCCCTTGAGGGGATGTCCGGCGGAAAGGGGAGGCGGGGATTCCAAAGGGGCGCAGCCTCTTTGGCGAACAAGCTTTGACCAGAGCACACGTAAGTGTGCGATGGTTAAAGCGTAGTGAGTTCTCTTTTGCATAAAAGAGATCCTCGCGCCAACAAAGCGAGGACTCAAGGCCGGCCATCAGGGCAGGCCTTGCGGAGCCGGCGGCTCCGTCTTTTTCCGGCCAAGGCAACCCTTGGCCGGCCGGCGTGTGTCCAAGTAACGGACACACGCCGGCGCCTTAAAACGCCATTGAGGGGACAACATCGAACAAGTCGATGGTGTCCTTGAGGGCCGTTACGCGCTTGGCGCCTTGGTAATTTTTGAAATGCGGAGAGCTCAAGTCCAAGGCGCTTTGTTCGAAGTGGCCGACCAAAGCCATGAGCATTGCGGTGTTGACATTTAGCTCGCTCATGCGTGTGATGAACGTGGCCCGAAAGCTGTAAAGGCGCTTGGCGGACTCCCGGATGTCAATAGCAGGCAGATAGGTTTCGTTGAAGCGCCGGGAGACGTTTTTTGAGTAGCCGTTTTTGCTGGGGTGGAGTTTTGGAAACAGCATTCCGCCCGGATCGGCCGCGCGCCGCTCCTTCAAATAGTCCATGAAGGCGGAATTGGCGACGGCTTTGTGGAATGGAATCTTACGAATGCTGTTGGAGTTTTTGCCGGCCTTGAGCGCGAAAAAATCGACGCCGTGCTCGCGCCGGATTTGGTCAAGTTTGACGCTGGAAAGCTCCTCGGGCCGCGCGCCGGTGTAAAGAAGCAGGAACGGAATCCAGTGGAAATGGGGTTTGTTTTTGAGGGCGTACTTCGGCCAATTTGCAGGGTTGAAAATGCGATCGAGATCCTCGGTTGTAAAGGGTTCGAAGTGTTCGACGGACTGCGAATTCTTGGGAATGCGCAGTCCGGCAAAGGGGTTGAATCCGGCTTCCCCGTGGCCGATGGCGTAAGAAAAAAAATCGCTCATGTGGCCGATCTTGGCGTTGATGCGGGTGATGGAAAGGTTTTGGGCGACAAAAAGTTTTTTGAAAGCGACAGCCTTCTCCTTGTCGATTTGCCCGAGGGGCAAATCGCCGAATTGCTCGGCGAACATCCGGAAGGTCGATTCTTTGTCGTCGAGGGTTTTGTCGCGGTTGGCGTCGTCTAGGCTCTTTTCGAGGATGTAGGCGGGGGTAGCCTTGGAAAAGCGCTTGGCGTGGCCGGAAAGGGCGTTTGCGCGGGGATTCTGGGGGTTCTGGGGGCTGGGCGCCGTCTCCCAAACGATCTGGCCGCGCTGTTTGATGATTTCCCCGGCTCGGCGCGCGTCGTCGTCGGAGTTGATGCCGGTGATCTTGGCGCCGCCGCCGGGTGTGAGCTCCACGTCGAATTTTTTTGTCTTGCCCTGTTGGGCGCTTCTTAGAATTTCTGCGACGGACGGTTCTTTGGGCTGCGCCATGACGCTCCAATGCCAGTTGAGGGACGAAGCCCGCATGGTAGCCAGTTCTTGAATCTTGGTGTGCAGGGAACGCTTGAGCGTTTTGCCGGAGATGGTGACGCGAAAATAAAACGTTCCGCGCCGGTCGCGGTAGAGGTGTTGCAGACTTTTTTTCATGGCGGATTGGCCCACTTCTTGGACCACCCCGCAGGGGAAGCGAAAACCGCCAAAAGCTAGCAATGGCGCGGTTTTCGGAAGAATTGGTGGCGAATCCGTGATTCGAACACGGGACCTGCGGATTATGATTCCGTCGCTCTAACCGGCTGAGCTAATTCGCCGAACGAAGGCGCGGATTATCCTCGGGCTACCCCACCCCTGTCAAGCGATGGTCTTGCTATCCGACTGAATCCAAGAAGAAAAAATATGCATGGACGCCCGGCGTAGCCCGCTCATGGGTGGCTGCAGCGGGCGCGGAGCGCGGCAATGCGCCCATCGCGTTTGCGATCCTTGGCCGACTTTGCGTTTAAAATCCCTCCATGGATTTCGATATCGTCATCGTTGGCGCCGGCCTGGTTGGCGCGAGTTTCGCCATGACGCTGCGCGGCGCAGGGCTCAAGCTGGCGCTGGTCGAAGCGCAGGCGCCGGAGGCTGCGGCCGATAATTGGGACAGCCGCATCTACGCCATCAGTCCGGGCAGCGTGGCGTTCCTGCAAAGCCTGGGTGTGTGGAAACGGCTGGATCAGGGCCGCATCTGCGCCGTGCGTGAGATGCGCATCCACGGTGACGCCGCGGATGCGCAGTTGCAGTTTTCCGCCTACGAGGCAGGGGTGGCGGAACTCGCCACCATCGTCGAGAACCGGCTGCTGCAAGCGCTGCTGTGGCAGGGGCTGGAACACCAGCATAACCTCGAGCTCCTATGTCCGGATCGCTGCGTCGACCTGCATTTGCGTGAGGACGCGGCGGAACTTTCGCTGGCCGGCGGCAGAACCCTGCGCGCCAAACTGGTGGTCGCCGCGGACGGCATGCATTCCTGGGCGCGCCAGGCCGCGGGAATCAAGTCCGAGCAAAAGCGCTACGGCCAGATGGGTGTGGTCGCGAATTTCGCCTGTGCGCGGCCGCACCAGGACACCGCTTACCAGTGGTTTCGCAGCGACGGCGTGCTCGCCTATCTGCCTCTGCCCGGACAGCGCATGTCCATGGTCTGGTCCACCCCCGACGCGCATGCGGCCGAGTTGCTCGCTTTGTCTCCGGACGCGTTCTGTGCGCGCGTGGCAGAGGCCGGCAAAGACACGCTGGGAGAGCTCGGACTGCTCAGCGCCGCGACGCGCTTTCCGCTGGCCCTGCAGCGTGCGGCGCGCCTGGCTGCGCCGCGCGTGGCCTTGATCGGAGACGCCGGCCATGTACTGCATCCGCTCGCGGGGCAGGGTGTCAATCTCGGTTTCGGCGATGCCAGGGACCTCGCACGCGTGCTGCTGCAACGTGAAATATTCCGCGATCCGGGTGAAATTCGCCTGCTGCGGCGCTATGAGCGCGCCCGCGCGGAAGATATACTCGCGCTTGCCTGGGTGACCGATGGGCTGCAGCGATTGTTCGCGGCGCCCGGCGCCACCGCGGCAAGGCTGCGCAATGCCGGGTTGAACTTAACCAATGCCTTGCCTGTCCTAAAAAACCTGCTGGTCCGCCGCGCTCTGGGCTAAATAGCAATAAAGGGAAATTCATGTTGAAACGTCTATTGGTCCTCGCCCTGCTCGCGCCGGTTCTGGCGCTCGCCGCGGACCCGCCGGTCAAGCTCACCACAGAGAACATCATCAAACGCACGCTCGAAGGCCGCCTGAGCGGCGTCAAAGTCGATGCGGTGACCAGGACCCCTTACCTCGGGCTGTACGAGGTGCGCGTGGGCAGCGAAATTCTCTACACCGACGACAAGATGAACTACATCTTCAGCGGCAACATCATCGACGGCAAGAGCATGCAGAACCTGACCGAAAAGCGGATGCGCGAACTGACCGCGATCAAATGGAAAGATCTGCCGCTGGAGTCTGCGTTCAAGACGGTGCGCGGCAACGGCAAGCGCCAGCTGGCGATCTTCTCCGATCCGAATTGCCCTTACTGCAAGCACCTGGAGAAAGAGCTGGCCAAGGTGGACGACATCACCATCTATACCTTCCTGTTCCCGATTCTGTCGCAGGATTCGCAGGTGAAAGCAAAAGCGATTTGGTGCTCCGCCGACAAATCCAAGGCCTGGAGCGAGCTGATGCTGAACGGCAAGGTGCCGGCTGCTGCTGCCGCGAATTGCGATACGCCGATAGAGAAAAACCTGCAATTCGGAAGCAAGTACCATTTCAACAGCACGCCGACTCTGGTGTTCGCGAGCGGCGAGCGCGTGACTGGTGCGAGGCCGGTGGAGGAACTGGAAAAGCTGCTGGCGCAGGGCGGAAAATAGGCGCCGGAATTTTCTTCACGCCTATTGCGTGAGCGGATAGCCCAGCGGCAGCAACACCCACATGTAGGCATTCTGGCGCATGCGTCCGGCCTGCGCCCCTGCGGTGTCGCCGAAACCCCAGAAGTAGTCAGCGCGTACTGCACCGCGTATGGCGCCGCCGCTGTCCTGCGCGAGCATCAAGCGTGCGAGCGGCTGCGTGCTGCCGGGCCAGGTCGTGGCGAGAAACACCGGCGCACCCAGCGGAATGTAGCGCGGATCGACCGCAATCGAGCGTCCCGGCGTGAGCGCCACGCCCAAGGCGCCCACAGGGCCGTCAGCGTCCGGACTTTGCTGGGGCAGTTCACGGAAGAAAACGTAGCTGGGGTTTTGATCGAGCAGCGCATCCAGTTTTGCCGGATGGGCAGCGCCCCAGTCCTTGATCCCCTGCATCGACGCCTGTTCCAGCTTCAATTCGCCCTGTTCGACCAGATAGCGCCCAATCGACTTGTACGGCTGGCCGTTCTGGTCGGCGTAGCCCACGCGCACCATCTCGCCCGTGGGCAGCTGTATCCGGCCGGAACCCTGAACCTGCAGAAAGAACAAGTCCACCGGATCGTCCACCCATAGCAATGCCTTGTCGGCAAGAGAAGGCAGTCCGCGCTCGATCTCGGCGCGCGGGTAATACGGCACCACGCGCCGGCCTTCCAGCCGCCCGCGCAGGCGCAGGTGCTTCAGTTCCGGGTTGATCGCGGACAGATCGACGGTCAGCAGATCCGCAGGGGTGGCATAGAGCGGGTAACGGTACGGCCCCTCCTTGTTGCGGCTGCCGCGCAGCAGCGGCTCATAGTAGCCGGTCGCGAGACCCGCTACGCTGCCGTCGGCGTTGGCGACGCGGTAGGGCTGGAATTGCGCTTCGAAGAAATTGCGCACGGAGGCGGTCGGCGCAAGCTGCTCGGCGAGGGTGCAGCTATGATTCCAGGCGGCCTGCGTCTTCAGCCGGCTGCAGCTGCGCAGAAAAGCCTGCCACGCGGCCTGCAGATCGTCGTCCGTCCAGCCGGGCAGATCGGACCAGCTCACCGCTTCCAGCGTCTTAGCCTTCGGCAACGCGGGCGCGACACCCGGGCAAACCGGGCACACCGGACAAGGCACGCTGGCGGGGCAGCTCTGGGCCGCGGCGGGTGGAGCCGGCGGCTGCAGCGCACAGCCCGCAAACAGCGTCAGCAGCGCCGCCGCACCAAGCCCGCGCCACTGGTTTATGATGCGAGCCATGGTGAACGAAGTATAGCAACGCATGTGGATGTTCTATCTCGAAGCGGCCCTCGCCTTGGGCGTGCTCGTGTTCATTGTCTGGTGGACCTGGCCGCGCTCGGACAAGAAGGACGAGGACAAACCCAAGTAGCGCGCAAGCGCGCTGCTACAGCGGACCTTAGTGCAGCACGCGCGGCACCGACAGCGTGAATTCCGGTATCGGCGCGTCGAACTGGGTGCCGTCCTCGGCCACCATCTGATAGCTGCCGCTCATGGTGCCGACCGGAGTGGCCAGAGCGGTGCCGCTGGTGTACTCGAATTTCTCTCCCGGCTTGATCAGGGGCTGGGCTCCGACTACGCCCAGGCCGCGCACCTCCTGCACCTGGTTGCGCGAATCGGTGATGATCCAGTGGCGGCTGATCAGCTGCGCCGGCAGCGTGCCGCTGTTGCGGATGGTGATGGTGTAGGAAAAGACGAAGCGGTCCTTCGCTTCGTCCGACTGGTCGGCGATGTATTGAGTCGTGGCAGCGATGCTGATGTCGTATTTCTTTGCGGATTCCATAGCTGTATTTTACACCGCGCCGGCAGCACCTGCCGGTGGCGGCGTACGTTTTTCGACACGCGCTCGGGTGAGCGGGTAAAATGCGCGCAGACGGCACCGACGCCGAATGAGCCCCATGCCCACTTACCGCATCGCACCGAGCATACTTTCCGCCGACTTCGCCCGCCTGGGCGAGGAAGTGCAGGGCGTGATTGCTGCCGGCGCCGACATGATCCATTTCGACGTGATGGACAACCATTATGTGCCCAATCTGACCATAGGGCCGATGGTCTGCGAGGCGATCCGGCCGCTGACCAAGGCGCCGATCGACGTACACCTGATGGTGAAGCCGGTGGACCGCATCATCCCCGATTTCGCCCGGGCCGGCGCCGACATCATCAGTTTCCATCCTGAGGCGAGCGAGCATATCGATCGCACCATCGGCCTGATCCAGGAGCAGGGCTGCAAGGCCGGGCTGGTGTTCAACCCGGGCACGCCGCTGGACTACCTTGATCATGTACTGTACCGGCTGGACCTGGTGCTGATCATGTCGGTCAATCCCGGTTTCGGCGGACAGAAATTCATCCCGCATGCGCTGGCGAAGCTGGCGGAAGTGCGCCGCCGCATCGACCAGAGCGGGCGCGCGATCATGCTCGAGGTCGACGGCGGCGTCAAAGCGGACAATATCGCGGAAATCGCGCGCGCGGGCGCCGACACCTTTGTCGCGGGTTCCGCCATCTTCGGCGCCAAGGACTACAAGGCGACCATCGCCGCGATGCGCGCGGCGATCCAGTCCGCCTGAATCCGATGCCGCTCGCGCGCGGCATCGCTGCCGCGATGATCGATCTTGACGGCACGCTGCTCGATACCGTTCCCGATCTTGCCGCAGCCGCCGCGCGCATGCTCGCCGCGCTGGAATTGCCCGCGCGCAGTCAGGACGAAATCCGCAGTTTCATCGGCAAGGGCATTCCGACGCTGGTGCAGCGCTGTTTGCAGGCCGGCGTCGGCGCGATGCAGGCTCAGAAGCTGCAGGCCGAGGCACTGGCGTTGTTCGAGCAGTTCTATTTCGAGGAATCCGGCCGGCGCAGCGCCATTTACCCAGGCGTGACAGAGGGGCTGGAGCGCTTGCGCAGTCTGCGCCTGCGCCTCGCCTGCGTCACCAACAAGGCTGCGCGCTTCACACTGCCGCTGCTCGAGCAAAAAGGCCTCGCTCCCTATTTTGAACTGGTGGTGAGCGGCGACACGCTGCCGCGCAAAAAGCCCGATCCGATGCAACTCAGCTACATTTGCGCCGAGTTCGCGCTCGCGCCGGCCGCGGTGCTGCTGATCGGGGATTCGGTCAACGACGCGCTGGCGGCGCGCGCCGCCGGCTGCCCGGTGCTGTGCGTCTCCTACGGCTACAACGAGGGTGGGGACGTGCACGATTTGGACTGTGATGCTATAGTGAGGTCTCTTTTGGAAGCCGCAGACTTACTTCAAAGCGCACGGTCGTGATACTCGCAAAATCCGGAAAATGGGCGCGTTTCGCCTGGGAAAGCTGGCGCTGCTGGCGTTCCTAGGCCTAAGCACGGGCTGCATGCCCAGGTGCATGCGATTCAGCGCCCACCCGTAGTCGTTTTTCCGGATCGTTTTTTGGAGTAGTCATGACTGAAGTCGAATTCAAGCGCCTCGCCGCGCAGGGTTTCAACCGCATTCCCGTGGTGCTCGAGACGTTTGCCGATCTCGATACGCCGCTGTCCATTTATCTCAAACTGGCCAACAAGCCCTATTCGTACCTGCTCGAATCGGTGCAGGGCGGAGAGCGCTTCGGCCGCTATTCGTTCATCGGCCTCGCCTCGTCGACGCGCATCAACGTCCAGAACGGGACCGTGCTGGTGTTGTCGGGCAATCGCGTCGCCGAACGTTCCGACGCCGGTGATCCGCTCGCGTTCATCAACGGCTATCTCAAGCGCTTCAAGGTCGCGGCTCTGCCCGGCTTGCCGCGTTTCTGCGGCGGGCTGGTCGGCTGCTTCGGCTACGATACGGTGCGCTACATCGAGCCGCGCCTTGCGGCATCGGCGCCGCCGGACGCACTCGGCACGCCCGACATATTGCTGATGCTGTCGGAAGAGGTCGCGATCGTCGACAACCTCTCGGGCAAATTGACGCTGGTGGTCTACGCCGAACCCGAAGTGCCGGGCGCGTATCAGAAGGCGCGCGCGCGCCTGCGCGAGCTGCTCGCGGCGCTGCGCGCGCCGGTGCAGATACCGGCGGAAGCGCCGCACGCGGGCGCAGAGGCGCAATCGGCGTTCGGCGAGGCGGGTTTCAAGGCGGCGGTCGAGCGCGCCAAGCGCTATATCTACGACGGCGACGTGATGCAGGTCGTGCTGTCGCAGCGCATGTCGCTGCCGTTTGCGGCGCGGCCGCTGGCGCTGTACCGGGCGCTGCGCACGCTCAATCCTTCGCCTTACATGTTCTATTTCGATTTCGAGGATTTTCACGTCGTCGGCGCCTCGCCCGAGATCCTGGTGCGCCTGGAGGGCGGCAAGGTGACGCTGCGGCCGATCGCCGGCACGCGTCCGCGCGGCAAGACGGCGGACGCGGACGAAGCGTTCGCTGCCGAACTGCTCGCGGACCCGAAGGAGCGCGCCGAGCACGTGATGCTCATGGACCTGGGCCGCAACGACGTCGGCCGCGTGGCCGCGACCGGCAGCGTGCGCGTCACCGAGAACATGGTGATCGAGCGCTATTCGCATGTCATGCACATCGTCTCCAACGTCGAGGGCAAGCTGCGCGAGGGGCTGGATGCGATGGCGGTGCTGCGCGCGAGCTTTCCTGCGGGCACGGTGTCGGGGGCGCCCAAGGTGCGTGCGATGGAAATCATCGACGAGCTCGAACCGGCGAAGCGCGGCATTTACGCCGGCGCCGTCGGCTATCTCGGCTTTCACGGCGACATGGATCTCGCGATTGCGCTGCGCACCGCGCTGATCAAGGACGGCGTGCTGTACATGCAGGCGGGTGCCGGCATCGTCGCCGATTCCGACCCCGCCTCCGAATGGCAGGAAACGCTGAACAAGGCGCGCGCTGTGCTGCGCGCGGCGGAAATGGCCGCTGCCGGCCTCGACACCCGGCTGGAGGGCTGATCATGCTGCTCATGATCGACAATTACGATTCCTTCACCTACAACCTGGTGCAGTATTTCGGCGAGCTGGGCGAAGAGGTCAAGGTCGTGCGCAACGACGCCATCGATCTGGCCGGCGTCGCCGCGCTTGCGCCCGCGCGCATCGTCATTTCTCCGGGGCCGTGTACGCCCAGGGAAGCCGGCATCTCGGTGCCGCTGGTGCGCGCCTTCGCGGGCAAGCTGCCCATCCTCGGCGTCTGCCTGGGGCATCAGGCGATAGGCGAGGCCTGCGGCGGCCGCATCGTGCATGCGGGCCGGGTGATGCACGGCAAGACCTCGGATATCCGCCATGCCGGCAAGGGCGTGTTCGCCGGCCTGCCGTCGCCGTTCCGCGCGACCCGCTATCATTCGCTCGTGATCGAGCGCGCCAGCCTGCCCGACTGCCTGGAAGTCACGGCGGAGAGCGAAGACGGCGAAATCATGGGGGTACGGCACCGGCAGTTCGCGCTCGAGGGCGTGCAGTTCCATCCGGAATCGATACTGACCGAGCACGGCCACGCCTTGTTAAAAAATTTCCTCCGATAGGAATCGAACCATGTCCATGACAGCACAAGAAGCGCTGCAGCGAGTCATCGAGCACCGCGAGATTTTTCACGACGAAATGCTCGATCTCATGCGCCAGATCATGAGCGGACAAATGTCGCCGGTGATGATCGCGGCGATCACCATTGCCTTGCGCGTAAAAAAGGAAACCATAGGCGAGATCACCGCCGCGGCGCAGGTAATGCGCGAACTCTCGACCAAGGTCGAGGTGAAGGACGCGGCGAATCTGGTGGATGTGGTCGGCACCGGCGGCGACGGCGCGCGCACGTTCAATATCTCCACCGCGGCGATTTTTGTCGCCGCCGCCGCCGGAGCGCGCGTGGCCAAGCACGGCGGGCGCGCCGTGTCCTCGCAGTCGGGCAGCGCCGACGCGCTCGAGGCGCTCGGCGTCAATATCAATCTTGCGCCGGCGCAGGTGGCGCAATGCATAGACGAGGTCGGGGTCGGCTTCATGTTCGCGCCCAGCCACCACACGGCGATGAAACACGCCGCGCCGGTGCGGCGCGAGCTGGGTGTGAGAACCCTGTTCAACATCCTCGGACCGCTCACCAACCCGGCCGGCGCGCCGACGCAGCTGATGGGCGTGTTCCATCCCGACCTGGTCGGGATACAGATTCGCGTGCTGCAGCGCCTGGGCGCGCGCCACGCGATGACGGTATTCGGCCTGGAAGGCCTGGACGAAATCTCGATCAGCGGCAAGACCATGATCGGCGAACTCAAGGACGGGCGCATCGAGGAGTACACCGTGCATCCGGAGCGCTTCGGCCTGCCGCTGCACGATCCGCGCACGCTGTGCGTGGAAACGGTGGAGCAATCGCGCGCGATGGTGCTGGGTGCACTCGAAAACAAACTGGGCGCCGCGCGCGACATCGTCGCGCTCAATGCCGGCGCGGCGATCTATGTCGCGGGCAAGGCCGCGAGCATGGAAGAGGGGGTGGAACAGGCGTTCGAAGCCATCGCCAGCGGCGCGGCGCGCGCGAAGCTGGACAAGCTGGTGCAATTGACGCAAAAGCTCGGCGCCAAGGCCTAGCGCCGGTCGATGTCGGATATCCTCAAAAAAATTCTCGCGCACAAAGCGGAGGAAGTCGCCGCGGCGAAGCGCGCGCAGCCGCTGGAGCGCCTGCGCGCGGCGGCGCGCGCGGCGCCGCCGCCGCGCGATTTCGTCGCTGCGCTCAGGGCGAAGATTGCGGACGGGCAGGCGGCGGTGATCGCCGAGATCAAGAAGGCCAGTCCGAGCAAGGGCCTGCTGCGCGCGGATTTCAATCCGGCCGCGATCGCGGCGAGCTATGCCGCGCATGGGGCGGCCTGCCTGTCGGTGCTGACCGACCGCGAATTCTTCCAGGGCGCGCCGCAGTACCTGGAAGCAGCGCGCAGCGCCTGCGCGCTGCCTGCGCTGCGCAAGGACTTCATGCTCGACGCCTACCAGGTGTACGAGGCGCGTGCGCTGGGCGCCGACTGCATCCTGCTCATCGTCGCAGCGCTGGAGCTTGCGCGCATGCAGGAACTGGAGGCGCTGGCGCGGGAGTTGGGCATGGCGGTGCTGGTCGAAGTGCACGATGCCGCGGAACTCGATCGCGCGCTGGAGTTGGCCACACCGTTACTGGGCATCAATAACCGCAACCTGCGCAATTTCGAGACGCGGCTGGCAACGACGATCGACCTGCTGCCGCGCATTCCAGCCGGTCGCCTGGTCGTGACCGAGAGCGGCATCCTCAAGCGCGAGGACGTGAGCTTGATGCGCGCGCATGGCGTGCATGCCTTCCTCGCGGGGGAAGCGTTCATGCGCGCGGCAGATCCAGGGATCGAACTCGAGCGCATGTTCCTGACCGGGAAAGCGCGCGGCTAGCAAGCGCGTGCGACGGGCTTATCCACGCTGCGCGTTTTATAGGGCCAAAAAAACGGCCACCCGAAGGTGGCCGTTTGAACTGCAGATCGACCTGAGTCGATTAGAACGAGTGCTTCAGGCCCATCTGGAACGCCGACGGGTCGAACCCGGCCGCAACGCCAACAGCGTTGTCGGACAGGAACGTCCTCGATGCGCCCGAGTCGTTGTTGAGCTTGGCGTAGGTGGCATACAGCGTGGTGCGCTTGGACATCGGATGCTCGTAACCAATGCTGATCATCTTCGCGTCCTTCGAACCGGTAGCGGCAGTCGCCGTGTTGTCCTTCAGCCTGCTGTATTCGGCCTTGACCAGATCCTTGCCGAACACCGGCACTACAGCGCCGATATACCAGCTCTTTTCGTCGATGGTCGCGGGGGCGCCGCCAACACCGTCGTTCTTGAAGCTGGCCCAGCCCGCAACGGCCTTCACGACTTGGAAGTCATAGGAACCGTTGATGGTGTTGGCTTTGTTGTTCACATCCGGACCTTGCGCGGTCTGGTACTTTTCAAAGCCGTAGCGCAGGGCCATCGGGCCGTTGGCATACGCGAGGTTCAGGCCGGTGAGCTGCCCAAGCTTCTTGGTCGCAGCAGTCTGGCCTTCTTGCGTGTCGTAGCCAGCGGCCTGACCGAAGCCATACGCCGCTGCCATGCTGAAGCCGTTGTAGCTGGCAGAGTCGTAGCGAATCGAGTTGCTGATCCGCGTATTGGAGCGTTCGAAGTTGGTGTAGTTGCTGCCGACGCCGGCGACATAGAAAATGTCGTTCGCTGCGCGCGCGCTAAACCACGGGGTGTACTGGCTGCCCAGGTTCACGCTGCCCCAGCTCGCGCTCGACAGGCCCAAGGTCGACGTACGATGCCAGAAGTTGCTGTTACCGGCACTTCCCGAACCGGCGGTGCCGACGTCGGGATAGGGCTGGGTCTCCAGCATGAAGTTGGCCTTCATGCCGTTGCCCAGATCTTCCGAACCTTTGAAGCCGAGGCGGTTGGTGGTATTGCCGCTGGTGATCATGCGGGTCAGGGTGCCGGCCGCGTCGCTGAACTTCGAGCTCTCAATGCCTACGTCAACTACGCCGTAGACGGTCACGGTCGACTGCGCAAAGACCGGAGCGGCAAAGCCGGCAGCGGCGCCTGCGACAGCCAGGGCGATGAGTTTCTTTTGCATACCAAAATCTCCTTTTTAGTTTGAATAGAGCCGGCATCAATGACACCACGTGGTTGGCCACTGCTGCCGCA
>JAJZPQ010000019.1 GCA_021811085.1 Pseudomonadota bacterium
GCATTGCCCGCGTTTTGTTCATGGCGGAAGCTGATGAAGCGCATGCCTTCGGCCTGGGCCAGGCGCGCCAGGTCGGTGATGGGAATGCCGACCAGGCCGAAGATCGTGTCGATATCGTTGGCCTTCAGAGCGTCGATTACAAGATGAAACCCGTCGGTCATTTCCACGGCATCACCTGCTGTGGCCGTTGCGGTTTGTTCTGGTCTTGCGGACATGGTCTCTCCTATGTGTTCGGTTATCAAGGGTTTCATGGGCGAAGCCCCTGCATTTCCCGCGCTGGCAGCGCGATTGGCGCGCAGGCGGTCGGTTCAGTGCGTCATCGTAGCGAGGCGGACCGGCATGCATCATTGACCACGGTCAATTTTCACCGCATCGCTAAGACTTCAAGCGAACACGGTTTTCCACAGCCCCAGCGTGGCGTCGATGTACCGGGCGAGCGGCGCGTGCGCGACGCGCGCGTATTGCGCGCCGTTCAGCCTCTCTGCATGCTGCAGCCTGCGGTATTCGCGGTAGCCGTCGCGCACCGTCATCGCCAGGGCCAGCGGAATCAGGCCGAGTTCCGCCGCCATTTTCAGTAACGCGATATTGCCCAGATTGGCGGTCAGCTGCGGGTATTGCCGCGCATGCGCGAGCACCAGATATTGCACGATGAACTCGATGTCTATCATGCCGCCGCGGTCGTGCTTGAGGTCGAACAGTTCGCTCTTGTTCGGGTGGGCATCGGCCATCTTCGCCCGCATCGCGACGATTTCGCGTTTGAGCGCCTCGGGGTCGCGGCTGCGGCGCAAGATGGCGCTGCGTTCGGTCTCGAATGCGGCGCCCACCGCGGCGTCGCCGGCGCAGTAGCGCGCGCGTGTGAGCGCCTGGTGCTCCCACACCCAGGCATCCTGCTCCTGGTACAGGCGAAATGCCTCCACCGAGCTCACCAACAGGCCGCCGGCGCCGTTGGGCCGCAGGCGCAGGTCGGTCTCGAACAGCACCCCCGACGCGGTGGCGCTGGTGAGCCAGCTGTTGATGCGCTGCGCCAGGCGCGAATACAGCTCGGGCGCGCGCGCATCGTCGTCGTCGTACAGGAAAATGATGTCGAGGTCCGAGGCGTAGCCCAGTTCCTTGCCGCCGAGCTTGCCGTAGCCGACGACGGCGAAGCGCGGCGCCTCGCGATGGCGATTGCGCAGCTGCGACCAGCACTGCTCCAGCGTAATCGCGAGCATCAGGTCGGCGAGCGCCGACAGATGGTCGGCCAGCACTTCGACCGTGAGCTGCCCGGCCAGATCCTGCGCCAGCAGGCGGAAAACCTGGGCGTGGTGCGCTTCGCGCAGCACGCCCATCTGGCGCTCGGTGTCGCCCTCATGGCGTGCCAGCTGCAGGCGCAGGCCGGCGGCGAATTCCTTCCAGTCCGGTGCCGCATACAGCGTGCGCACGTCGAGCAGCTCGTCGAGCAGCAGCGGATGGCGCGTGACATAGGCGGCGGCCCAGCCCGATGCGGCCAATAGCTGCACCACGCGTTCCAGGGCCTGCGGGTATTCGTGCAGCAGCGCCAGATAGGAACTGCGCCGGCTAATGGCTTCGAGCAGGTCGAGCGTGCGCGCGAGCGCGGTCTCGGGTGCGCCCGCCTTGGCCGCCAGTTCGATCACGCGCGGCAACAGCGCGTCGTAGCGTTCGCGGCTTGCCTGTGGCAGTTGCGCATAGCGCTGCGAGGCGCGCGCGGCGGCGAGGCGCGCGTGTGCGGCGCGCGCGTCGGCGAAACCCAGCGTATACAGGCGCTCCTCGGCTGCCTGCTCATCGAGCTCGCCCCGCCACAGCGGCGCGCAGGCATGTTCGTTCTGCGCCGGAGCGGCGAACACGCCGTCGAAATGGCGCGACACCTGCTCGCGATGCGCGTCGAGCGCGCGCAGGAATCCGCCGTAGTCGTCAAAACCCATGGCGCGCGCAACCAGCGCCTGGTCTTCGCTTCCCTCGGGCAGTTCGTGCGTCTGTGCGTCGTCCAGGTATTGCAGGCGATGCTCGAGGCGGCGCAGGAAGTCGTAGGCCGCGGCGAGTTCGGCTACCGCCGGTGCGGGCAACAGGCCCTTTTTCTGCAGCAGCGCCAGCACCTGCAGCGTCGGGCGGATCTGCAGCTCCGCGTCGCGTCCGCCGCGCATCAGCTGGAATGCCTGGGCGATGAATTCGATTTCGCGTATGCCGCCCGGGCCGAGCTTGACGTGCCCGGCGAGATCGCGCCGCGCGACCTCGGCGCGGATTTGCGCGTGCAGCGAGCGCATCGCGGCGAAGGCGCCGAAATCGAGATACTTGCGGAATACGAACGGCCGCGCGACCGTGCCCAGTTGCTGCGCCAACGCGCCCGCGTCGGCTGTGTCCTTGCTGCTCGTTGCAAGTACGCTGGTGTCGCCACTTGTGGCAACGACGCGCGCCTTGATCCAGGCGTAACGCTCCCATTCGCGCCCTTCGGCGATGAAGTAGTTTTCCAGCGCGTCCAGGCTGCAGGCGAGCGGTCCGGAATCGCCGTTGGGGCGCAGGCGCATGTCGACGCGGAATACCTGGCCGTCCTCGGTGATATCGGCGAGTACATTGATGAGTCTGCGTCCGAGACGGGTGAAGTATTCGTGATTGGACAGCAGCCGCTGCCCAGCGCCGGCAGCGGATGCGGGCGCGCTGGACACGGTCTCGCCTTCTTCCGGATAAACGAAAATCAGGTCGATGTCGGAGGAGACGTTGAGTTCGCGTCCGCCGAGCTTGCCCATGCCCACCACGATCAGTTCCTGTCTTTTGCCATTTGCGCTCGGTGTGCCGTACTGCGCTTCCAGCCAGGGGACTAGATGCTCCAGCGCATAGTCCAGGCTGAGCTCGGCCAGGTCGCTCATGCTGGCGACCACTTCGGCCAACGGCGCGCGGCCGCCCAAGTCGCGCAGCATCACGCGCAGCATGACTTGCCGGCGCAATTGGCGCAGCGCGCGCTTGAGTTCGTCCTCGTCTGCGGGCGCCTCGCGCGCGAGGCAGGCGCGCATGGCAGCGGTATCGAAAGGCTGTTCGATCGCATCCAGGGCGGCCTGGACCAGTTCCGGTTGGGCTTGCGCCAGGCGCCGGGCGTAGCGCGAATAGCTTAGCGCGTGGTCTAACGGAATACCCTGATCTGGAGGCATTGGGAGATGTTTTGCAGGTAAAATGATACGTTACGTTATCTGTTTTTTTCAGCGCGCGCGTTCATTGTAGGGCTTTCGCCGAAACGCGCCCAATCAGCATGGGAAACCCGTCTCCGGATGGTTCGATCCGACCAAACCGAAACTAGCTCCACGCCGCCTGCCGCAGAGGAATTTTCGCCGCTGGCGGAACTCGGCGTCGCACCGGAGCGGCGCAGCCTGGTGCGCCGGCTGCTGCGCTTCGCCGGCATCGCCGCGCTTAGCGCCTATTTCGGCTTTGCTGCCGTGGTGCTGGTGCTGCGCTTTTGGGCTCTGCCGTGGATCGAAGCGCATCCGGAACTCGTCGCGCAGGCGATTTCGCGCAATATCGGCCAGCGCGTCAGCATCGGCAGCGTCGATTCCGGCTGGCAGGGACTGCGCCCCTTTCTTGCGCTGACCGAATTGCGGCTGTACGACGGCGACGAGCACGTCGCCTTGTCGCTGCCCGCGGTGTCCTGCACCCTGGCGTGGGATTCGCTCGTGTTCGGCACCCTGCGTTTCCATTCCCTTACCCTGGACAAACCGCACCTGAATGTCCGCCGCGATCAGGACGGGTTGCTCTATGTCGCCGGCGTCAAGCTCAAAACCGAGGACGCCGGCGCGGGTTTCGCCGACTGGCTGTTGGCGCAGCGCGAAGTCATCGTCCGCGATGCGCAGCTGGGCTGGGACGATCAGCTGCGCCGGGCGCCGCTGCTGTCTCTGGCCGATCTGAATTTCGTCATGCGCAACCGCGGCAGCCACCACCGTTTCGCGCTGCACGCGCAACCGGCGCGCGAGCTCGCTTCCGCGTTCGACCTGCGCGGCGACCTGGAAGGCGCAACGCTGGAGCAGCTGCAGGCCTGGACCGGCAAGCTCTATGCCGAATTCGCCTACACCGATCTCGCCGCTTGGCACCCCTGGATCGATTATCCGCTGGAGATACAGCATGGGCAGGGCGGCCTGAGGCTATGGCTGGACTTTGCCAACAAGCGCTTGGAGCAGGTGACGGCGGACGTGGCGCTGGGCGGCATCAGTGCGCGCCTCGCGCCCGATCTGCCGCTGCTGGAAATGCGTTCGCTGCAGGGGCGGCTGTCGGCGCGGCGCGCCCGCGGCGGCTACGAAGTGAGCGGCAAGCAGGTGGCGCTCGAACTGCAATCCGGCGTCACGCTGCCGCCGGCGCAGTTCGCGCTGCAGTGGCAGCCCGCGGACGGCGAGCGCGCAGAGCAGGGCGAGGCGCGCATCGACGCGCTGGAATTGCAGCCGCTGGCCCTGCTGGGCGAGTACCTGCCGCTGCCGCAACCGCTGCGCAAATTCCTCGCCGATGCCGCGCCTCAGGGCAGCGTTTCCGATATGCACTTCGATTGGCAGGGCCCGCTGCAGAGCCCGCAGCGCTATAACGCGCGCGGGCATTTCGAGCGGCTGGGCATGCGTGCCTACGCCAATGTTCCCGGGTTCTCCGGTATCAGCGGCAACATCGACGGCAACGAAAAGGGCGGCAGCGCACTGCTCAATTCGGGCAAGGTGCGAGTGGATCTGCCGGGCGCATTTGCCGAAGCGGCGCACGATCTGGACACGCTCACCGCGCAGCTCGCGTGGAGCGAGGCCGGCGGGCAGCTGCAGTTGAAGCTGTCCAACATTGCGTTTGCCAACGCCGACCTCGCGGGCACCGCTTTCGGCACCTATACCACCGCGGCGGCCGGACCCGGCGTGATCGATCTCACCGCGCGGCTGAGCCGCGCCGATGCGCGCCATGTAACGCGCTACGTTCCATTCCTGGACAAGGAGCCGCTCGATTGGCTGAACCAGGCTCTGCTTGCCGGACATGCGAACGACGTCAGCCTGCGCCTCAAGGGCAACCTCAAGGACTTCCCGTTTCAGAGCAAACAAGACGGACTGTTCCAGATTGCGGCCAGGGTGCTGGATGGGCGCCTAAGCTACGCGCCGGGCTGGCCGAGCATAGACGGCATCGATGCAGATCTGCATTTCGACGGCAAGCGCATGGAGATCGTCAGCCGCAAAGCGAACGTGCTCGGCACCAAAGTGATCAATGCGCATGTCGTCCTGGCAGACCTGTTCGCGCAGGACCGCAGGCTCGAGGTGCGCGGCCAGGCCGAAGGACCGACCGCCGAGTTCCTCAAATTCGTCGCGCAAAGCCCGGTGAACGATCTGATCGGCGGTGTCACCGCAGACATGAGTGCCGTGGGCAACGGCAAGCTGCAGCTCAAGCTCGAGCTGCCGCTCGCGCATCCGCAAGAGGTCAAAGTGGCGGGCAGCTATCAGCTGATCGGAAATCAGGTGCGCATCGATCCCGAATGGCCGCCGGTGACCCAAGTGAGCGGGCGTCTCGAATTCACCGACAGCAGCGTAAACATGCGCGCGGTCAACGCGCAGTTCCTCGGCGGCCCGGTCGTGGTCGGCATCGCCAGCCAACGCGACGGCAGTATCGCCGTCAATGCGCGCGGCACGCTCAACGCCGCAGCGCTGCAAGCGGCGCTGGGGCAGCCGCTGCTGCGCCAGTTGAGCGGCAGCACCGCCTGGAGTTCGGTCATGAGTTTTCGCCGGCGCGGCGTGAGCATCGTGGTGGAATCCGGACTGCAAGGCCTGGTGTCGACGCTGCCGGCGCCGCTGGCCAAGGCGAGCGCCGACGTGCTGCCGCTGCGTTTCGAGCACACGGTCAGCACCGAGGCACGCAAGGACGGCTGGAGCGGGCCGCCGTCGACCGATCGCAGCACGCTCGAGTTGGGCAAGGTCCTGCGCATGGAGGTGCAGCGCCGCCGCGACAACGGAAAAATGGTGATCCAGCGCGGAGCGATCGGCCTCAACGAGTCGCCCCGGCTGCCCGAAACGGGCGTTGTGCTCAACGGCAACGCGTCCGAACTGGACCTCGATCAATGGCTGCATGCGCTCGGCGGCTCCGACGGAGCGCCGTTGCCGCTGACTTCGCTCAGTCTCAAGGTGGGCGCCCTGGATGTGTACGGCAAGCGGATTAACAATGTCACGTTGCGCGCCGGCTTCCACGGCAACGACTGGCTCGCCAATATCGATGCGCGCGAACTCTCGGGCGACGTGCACTGGCGCTCCCAGGGCAAGGGCCGGGTGAGCGCGCAGCTTTCGCATTTCACGTTTCCCGAGCCTACGCCGGGCAAGGCTGCAGATGACGTGCCGCCGAAGGAGCTGCCCGGGCTCGACATCGTTGCCGACAATCTGGTCGTGCACGACAAGAAGCTCGGGCGGCTGGAGCTCACGGCGGCGAATGCGGGGCTGGACTGGCGCATAGAAAAGCTGACCCTGACGACGCCGGAATCCCGCTTGAGCGCCGACGGCCTGTGGCAGGGCGTCGCGGCACAGCAGCGCACCAGCGTCAATCTCAAGCTCGAAGTCAGCGACGTGGGGAAATACCTGGAGCGTATCGGCTATCCGGGCAGCATGCAGCGCGGCAGGGCGACGCTGACGGGCACGCTCAACTGGGCCGGAGGCCCGCAAAGCATCGATTACCCCAGCCTGTCCGGGAACCTGTCGCTGATTGCGGAAAAAGGTCAGTTCCTCAAGATCGAGCCGGGCATAGGCAAGCTGCTGGGCATCCTCAGCCTGCAGGCGCTGCCGCGGCGCATCACCCTGGACTTTCGCGATATTTTCAGCGAAGGCTTCGCCTTCGATAACATCACCTGTACCGCAGCGGTGACCAAGGGCGTGCTGCGCACCAAAGACTTCGTCATGCGTGGACCTTCGGCGCAGGTGGCGATGTCCGGCGACATCGATGTCGCGCAGGAAACGCAGGCGCTGCACGTGCGCGTGGTGCCCAGCGTGGGCGACAGCCTGTCGGTTGCGGGCATCATGCTTGCCCACCCGATTGCGGGGGTCGCGACGTTTCTGGCGCAGCGCCTGCTCAAGGACCCGCTGGGCCAAGCCTTCGCCTACGAGTATGCGGTGAGCGGCACCTGGGCCGACCCCAAAGTGGAGAAGCTCGCGCGCGAAACGCCGGCGGGAACCTCGCGCGACCAGCCCGTCGACGGCCTCGGCGATCTGAAGTGAGCTTCGATTCTGTTGCAATATGAGGGGATATCCCCCGAGGGGACTTTCCCCTCAAGGGGGATCAACACCTTCGGGGCGCCTCCCCTCATACTCCCCTATATTTGGCCGTTGCAAAATTCATTTTGCAAGGGGTTCTTAGGTATCATTCATCCCGGAGCCGACGAGAGGATCACGATCCATGGCTGAAGGCAGGTTCAAGATTGCAGCGGTGCAAATGGTATCCGAGCCCGAAGTGCAGGCGAATCTGGCGGCTGCAGGCGAATTGATCGCGCAAGCCGCGGGCGAGGGCGCGCGCCTGGTGGCGCTGCCGGAGTACTTCTGCCTCCTCGGCCGGCGCGACCGCGACAAGGTGGAGGTGCGCGAAGAGTACGGACACGGACCGATACAGGATTTCCTCGCCGCGGCGGCGGCGAACAACAAGGTATGGCTGGTCGGCGGCTCGGCGCCGCTCGCCTGCGCCGACCCGGATAAGGTGAGGAACACTTGTCTCGTGTTCGACGATAGCGGCCGGCGTGTCGCGCGCTACGACAAGATCCATCTGTTCGGCTTCGATCTCGGAACGGAGCGCTTCCAGGAGTCGCGCAGCATCGAGCCGGGCAGCGAGGTGGTCACGCTCGCTACGCCTTTCGGCAGGCTGGGTCTGTCGATCTGCTACGACCTGCGCTTTCCGGAGATGTATCGCAAGATGGGGACGGTGGACCTTATTCTCGTGCCCTCGTCCTTTACCGCCACCACGGGCAAGGCGCACTGGGAAATCCTGCTGCGTGCGCGCGCGGTCGAGAACCAGGCTTACGTGCTCGCCCCGGCGCAGGGCGGGCATCACCAGAACGGCCGCGACACCTGGGGCCACAGCATGATCATCGATCCCTGGGGCAAGGTGCTCGCCGATTTGCCGAGCGGACCCGGCGTGGTCACGGCCGAGATCGATCATGCCGAGATCGAGCGCGTGCGCCGCAGCCTGCCGGCGCTCACGCACAGGGTGATGTAAGGGGCGGCCTGCGCGCCGCCCGGCTCAGCTCAGCGGTAGGCCTCGGCACACTTGGCGATACCGGCGTTGGTGGCGAACTTGAGGCAAGAGCGCGCATCCGCGCGCGACTTCGATCTGCCGGCCTTCGCTGCCGTCGCCGCAGGCCTGCTCGTCAGCGCGGCGATGCGCTCGCCGGCCTGGGTCGAAGCGTTCTTCACCTCTGCCACCAGCGCGGCGTAGACGAGGCCGTAGAACCATTTGGCGTCCTCGGTTTCGTACAGGGCGGCGTACTTCGCGAGGTCGGCGTCGCTCGCATCCTTGTAGCTGTAGGCGAGCCCGAGCAGCGTTGCATCGCGGATCTTTTGCGTCTGCGCGTCGCGCTGTTTCTCTATCGACTTGTCCATCGCGGCGGCCTTGGGCGTGCCCGCGCCGGCAATGCCCGAGGACAGCGCTTTCATCGAAACAAAGGCCGTTTCGACCGCCAGGTCGCTGGCCCTGCTCGCGGCATCAATACGCTTCACCAGGGCTTCACGCTCGGGCTTGGTCGCTGCCGCGCTGTGGGCGAACTTGGCGAGTTCCTGCGGCGACTGCGCCGCGCGCTCCATCTCGACCATGCTCTTAGCCGTCGGCGTGGAATACGCCTTGAGCAGCGCCTGCATGCGCTTCTGGTCGAAATTCTGCTTCAGGTCGGTGCTGACCCGGGTTTGAAATCCCTCCGCGGTAAAAGACTGGGCCATCGCGTTTTCGACTGCCTGTACCGTTGCGGCGGGCGCCTTCTTCTGCTGCGTCGCAGCCTGGCTCACGCCGGCCATCAGGTGCTGCGGCAGCTGCGCCAGCTGCTGCTTCAATCCCGTAGCAGCCAGCACGTCCTCGATCAGTTTGTCCTGCGCCTTGGCGATGTCGGCCGGCGACTGCGGTTTCGGCGCCACGGGCTTAGTCGCCGCCGGTCTGACCGGTGCCGGCGGCGGTGCCGGCTGTTCCATGAAATACTGCCAGCCGAACCAGCCGGCCGCGGCGAGCACGATCACTCCGCCGGCGATGAGCGGAAGCTGTTTCTTGTCGAGCGTGAGCTTGGGGACGCTGAGCTTGGGAAGATTGAGCGCCATTTCGGACTCCCTTAGTCGCGGTTATTGCCCTTGGCCGACAGCCGTTATCGGGCCCCGAGTAGATTGTTAAGCCTATTGTAAGGCAAAAGAACGCGTTTCAGCACTTCGCGCCGCGCGCTGGCGCGTGCATGGCTGCGTGCTCACTGTTTCACGAATTTGAGCGTGAAGCGATCGGACTCGCCGATCGCGGCGTATTTTGCGCGATCCTGGTCCTTCAGCCGGTAAGTCGGCGGCAGCGTCCACACGCCCTCGGGGTAGTCCTTCGTGTCCTTCGGGTTCGCGTTGATTTCCGATTTACCGACCAGCTTGAATCCGGCCTGTTCGATCAGCGCGATGGCGACGTCCTCGCGCACATAGCCGTTCTTCGTCTGCGCCTCCTGCGGCAGATCGCTGCGGCCGCGATGATCGACGACGCCGAGCACGCCGCCCGGCTTGAGCGCCTTGCGGAAGGCGCGCAGCGCGCCCTCGGCTTCGTTGCGCTGCATCCAGTTGTGCAAGTTACGGAACGTCAGCACGAAATCGGCGCTGCCCGGCGGCGCGATCGCGTGCAGGTCGGCGTTGAACTCGGTCACCACGACCTTGCGGTAAAGCCCGGGTTCGGTCGCAAGCCGCGCCAGCAGCTTTTGCTGATCGGCGAGATAGGGCGGCGGCGCGAGCGCGTCACGGTTCGCGGCGATGTAGCGGCCGTGGTCCTTCAGGTAGGGCGCGAGGATTTCCAGGTAATAGCCGCTGCTGCCGGGCAGGATTTCGACCACGGCGCTGTCGGGCCGGATGCCGAAGAATTCGAGCGTCTCGAGCGGATGGCGGAAGCGGTCGCGCGCGACGTTGGCCGGCGTGCGCTGCGGCGATGCGAGCAGACGCGCGAGCGCGCCCGGGTCCTGCGCCTGCGCCAGCGTGCAGGCGCAGGCGGCGACGGACACCACGGTCGCGGCGAATGCCTTGATCAGATTGCGTCCGCGCTTCATGTCCATCAGCCCGGGATCTCGGGTTCGACCAGTGTTGCAAGCTGTGCCAGGGACTCCTGCCACCCGAGGTAGCACATCTCAAGCGGAATGACCTCCGGCAGCCCTTCCTGCACGATGTTGATTTCAGTGCCGCAGGACACCTTTGTCAGGCTTACCGTCACCTGTATTTCTCCAGGTAAGTTCGGGTCATCGAACTTGTCCGTGTAGCGAATCCGCTCGTGAGGGACAAGCTCGAGGTACTCGCCGCCGAAGGAGTGACCGTTTCCCGTAGTGAAATTCGTGAACGACATCCGAAAGCTGCCGCCGACCTTGGCATCCATGTGGTGAACTTTGCAGGTGAAACCGTATGGCGGTATCCACTTTGCCATCGCGTCGGCGTCGAGGAACGCCCGATACACCCGCTCCGGAGGCGCACGCAGCACACGATGCAGTCGCACTGTACCTGTAGGCATAGACGGTTCTCCTTTCAAAGCATCGCTCGGCGGAATTGTTGGGCGTCAGACGTTTATGTGCGTTGAACAGCATACGTCCATTCTTGAACGCGGGATTGGGCGCCGGCACTGTCGCACTGGACAAGCTGTCGTCAAGGATGTACAGTAACACGTACATATTTGGAGGCTGATTATGGATGCAATTACCTATACCACCGTACGCGCGAACCTCGCCAGCGCCATGGACCGTGTTTGCGACGACCACGAACCCTTGATCATTACGCGCAACGGAGAACAGTCCGTCGTGATGCTCTCGCTCGAAGACTACAAGGCGCTGGAGGAAACCGCCTACCTCTTGCGTACCCCCGCCAACGCCAAGCGCCTTCTGGCTGCCGTCGCACAACTGAACGCCGGTAAAGGTGTAGAGCGTAAGCTGGCGAAATGAAGCTGATCTTCGCTGACCATGCATGGGAAGACTACCTGTATTGGCAGAAGCAAGACAAGCACATGGTCGAGCGAATCAACAAGCTGATACGTGAGACACAACGCGAGCCATTCGCTGGGGTAGGAAAACCCGAACCATTGAAGCATGCTCTTTCGGGGTTTTGGTCACGCCGTATCACAGATGAGCATCGCATGGTGTATCGCGTCGAGAGCGGTGCATTGATGATCGCGCAGTTGCGCTTCCACTACTAACGACGCCCAGCGTAGAGCTAACCGGCGCTACGAGACCTTATCGCGCAGCGTCCAGCGACCGAAAGGAGCGAGGTTGGGCGCCGGGTTGGGCTTCACAGCGGCGATACAAAAGGTGTATTTAGTGTCCGTTTCCCGGCACGGTGTTCCGGCGTTTCATGGTGATGGCTACCGTTAATTAGTTGACATTTTTAGTTGACGATTTGTCATCTATCTCGGCTCTACAATTACCAGTCGTTCCCCGGAAACGCCCGCCAACAAACGATCTTGGGCCATTTAGCCTGTCCGGCTGATGTGCCGGTCTGCCCTTTTCTGTCGCGTCCGGGGCGCGGCGCGATGGCTCGCGCCTGCGGCTAATCCGGTTGAGGCGGCCGCATCCGAATTGCTTGTTACTTTATCGGATCGCAAGGCACGCGCATAGCTGTATTGGCCCGGCTGAACGGTTTAGGCCATTCGTACCAGCACGGCGTCGGTGCGCGCGGGCCTGCGGTTTCCAGCGCGGAGCGCTGGCCGCGCCCGCGCCAGAACTCGCCCACGGCTCAGTGGTCGAACAGCGTAGAATGCGCACTCTTGCCCAGGACCCGATCCCTTCTATGCAGACTACGACCGCCAGCCCCGCCCAGACGCAGCTTTTCTCCACTGCCGAATCCTGCCTGCTCGCCCCTTACGACCTCGGCGCGGGCAAGCTCGATCAGGTGTTCGGCTCGATCATGGCGCACCGCATCGACTATGCGGATCTGTACTTCCAGTATGTGCGCTCCGAAGGCTGGAGCCTGGAGGAGGGCATCGTCAAGGCAGGCAGCTTCAACATCGAGCAGGGCGTGGGCGTGCGCGCGATTTCGGGCGAGAAGACCGCGTTTGCGTTTTCGGACGACATCAGCCTCGTCGCGCTGGAAGACGCGGCGAATGCGACGCGCGCGATCGCGCAACGCGGCCAGTCGGGGCGCGTGCGCGCGCATGGCCGCAACGCCGCCGCGCTGCGCGGCACCGGGCGCGATCTGTATCGCCCGGCCGATCCGCTGGCGTCGCTGCCCGACGCGGACAAGGTGCGCCTGCTCGAGCGGCTCGAAGCCGAGGCGCGCGCGCTCGATCCGCGCGTGGTGCAGGTGATGGCGGGGCTCGCGGGCGAATACGAGGTGGTGCTGGTGGCGCGCTCCGACGGCATGATGGCCGCGGACGTGCGCCCGCTGGTGCGCCTGTCGCTCACTGTGATCGCGGAGGAAAACGGCAGGCGCGAGCAGGGCCACGCCGGCGGCGGCGGGCGCTTCGATTACGCCTATTTCGACGACGCGCGCTTGCATGAATACGCCAAGCTCGCGGTGGACCAGGCGCTGGTGAATCTGGGCGCGCGGCCGGCGCCGGCGGGCAAGATGACGGTGGTGCTCGGACCCGGCTGGCCCGGGATACTCCTGCACGAGGCGATCGGCCACGGCCTCGAAGGCGATTTCAACCGCAAGGGCAGCTCCGCCTTCGCCGGCCGCATCGGCGAGCGCGTCGCGGCCAAAGGCGTCACCGTGGTCGACGACGGCACGATTCCCGACCGGCGCGGCTCGCTCAACATCGACGACGAGGGCAATGCGAGCCAGCGCACGGTGCTGATCGAAGACGGCATCCTGCGCGGCTATATGCAGGACAGCCTCAATGCGCGCCTGATGGGCGCGGCGGCCACGGGCAACGGCAGGCGCGAGTCCTATGCGCACACGGTGCTGCCGCGCATGACCAACACGTATATGTTGAACGGCCAGCGCGACCCGCAGGAGATCCTCGCCTCGGTCAAGCGCGGCCTGTACGCGGTGAATTTCGGCGGCGGGCAGGTCGACATCACCAGCGGCAAGTTCGTGTTCTCCGCGTCGGAAGCCTACATGATCGAGAACGGCAAGGTCGGCTATCCGGTGAAAGGCGCGACGCTGATCGGCAACGGCCCCGACGTGCTCACGCGGGTGAAGATGATAGGCAACGATATGCGCCTGGATACCGGCGTCGGCACCTGCGGCAAGGATGGGCAGAGCGTGCCGGTGGGCGTGGGCCAGCCTACGCTGAGGATAGACGGAATCACCGTGGGTGGCACGGCCTAGAGTTTTATCCAAGATCGCCGATTGCGTGCGGACGTGGTTTTCGTCCGTGCGCAATCGGTGATCCGCGCGGACGGGACGCCGTCCGCGCAAGCGCGGGCGCTGCTGCTCGAGGCATCCCCCGACGTCGACCGAAGTGGACGATCGACCATTGCGCGCTGCGCGCGCCAACCGTTTTTTCCGTACGGATGAAAAACGCATCCGTACGGAAAATACGGTTATTGATAAAAGCAAATGTCGATCCGCATCGGTCTGTCAGCGCCCGGCCCAATTCTTCGATCGATGCAGCGCGCGCGTCCAGCCTGCGAGGCGCGCCTGGGCTTCGGCACGGCTCATGTTCGGCTCGAAGCGCCGCCCCACCGCCCACTGGCGTCCGATCGCGGTGCTGTCCTTCCACACGCCCGTGGCGAGCCCGGCGAGATAGGCCGCCCCTAGCGCGGTCGTCTCCAGCACCTTCGGCCGCAGCACTGGTACGCCGAGGATGTCGGCCTGGAACTGCATCAGCGTGTCGTTGGCCGCGGCACCCCCGTCCACGCGCAGCTCTTTCAGGCGGATGCCCGCGTCCTTTTGCATCGAATGCAGCACTTCGGCCGACTGGTAGGCGATCGCCTCGAGCGCCGCGCGCGCGATATGCGCGCGCGTGGTCCCGCGCGTAAGGCCGAGCATGGTGCCGCGCGCGTAGGCGTCCCAGTGCGGTGCGCCCAGGCCGGCGAAGGCCGGCACCAGGTAGACGCCGCCCGAGTCTTCGACGCTCACGGCGAGCGCTTCGACTTCGTGCGACGCGCGGATGAAGCCCAGGCCATCGCGCAGCCACTGCACCACGGCGCCGCCGATGAACACGCCGCCCTCGAGTGCGTACTGCGCGTTGGCGCCGTGCTGGGCGCAGCGCGTGGTGAGCAGGCCGTGTTTGGACGGCATCGCCTTGGCGCCGGTGTGTAGCAGCATGAAACAGCCGGTGCCGTAGGTATTCTTGGCCATGCCGGCCGAGTGGCAGGCCTGGCCGAACAGCGCAGCCTGCTGGTCGCCGCCGATGCCGGCAATCGGGATAGGCGCGCCGAAAAGTTTCTTCGCGCTTTCGCCGTAGACCCGCGAAGACGGCACCACCCGCGGCAGCAATTTCCGCGGAATGCGAAACAGCGAGAGCAGCGCTTCGTCCCAGTCGCCCGCGTGTATGTCGTAGAGCATGGTGCGCGAGGCGTTGGAGACGTCGGTGATATGCAGTGCGCCGCCGGAGAGCTTCCAGGCGAGCCAGCTGTCGACCGTGCCGAACGCAAGCTCGCCGCGTTCGGCATGCAGGCGGAGCCCCGGAATGCTGTCGAGCAGCCAGGCGAGCTTGGTCGCGGAGAAATACGGGTCCAGCACCAGGCCGGTAGTGTCGCGCACGGTCTGGGTCTTGCCGCGCCGCTTCAGGCTGGCGCAGGCGTCGGCGGTGCGCCGGTCCTGCCACACGATGGCGTTATGCACCGGCTGGCCGGATTTGCGCTCCCACAGCAGCGTGGTCTCGCGCTGATTGGCGATGCCGATGGCGGAGATGTCCGCCGCCTTGAGCCCGGCCTTCGCCAGTGCGCGCCGGGCGACGCCGAGCTGTGTAGCCCAGATCTCCTCGGGGTCGTGCTCGACCCATCCGGGGTGGGGGAAGATCTGGCGGAATTCCTGCTGCGCCTGCGCGCGCACGCTGCCGTCTTCGGCGAACACGATGGCGCGGGAGCTGGTGGTGCCCTGGTCGAGTGCGAGGATGTGTTTCATGTTCTTGTGCTTCCCCGATTTCCGAATACCGGCGATTTTAATTGACTAAGCCGGCAGGCGTGCGCCGGCGGATCGTCCGCGAGCGCCGGCCACGGTTCGCCACACGCGATTGTGTTACCATTTGCGGCCTGTTTTGATGAATCCTTCCGCACCAGCAATGCCGCTGTCCGCAGATCCCGTCCCTCGCATCCTCAAGCTGGCAGGAAGCGGTTCCAGCTCGACCGCTGCCATGCGCTCGAAACCGGCGGCGAGGCGGTGCGCCTGTACTATCCGCGCTGGCAGCGCGAGGCCAAGACCGGCACCGATTGACGGCGATTGACTTGGGTCAATGCGCTTGCCCGTCCGTCTGCCTGATCATCCGATTGCGATTCAACCAGGAAGCCAGACATGAAAATCCACGAATACCAGGCCAAGGAAGTGCTGCGCAAGTACGGCGTGCCCACACCCAAGGGGGTACCCTGTTTCTCGGTCGATGAGGCGCTCAAGGCGGCGCAAACCATACCGGGCAAGGTATGGGTGGTGAAGGCGCAAATCCACGCCGGCGGCCGCGGCAAGGGCGGCGGCGTGAAGCTGGCGAAGTCGCTGGACGAGGTCAAGGCCTACGCCGGCCAGATCCTCGGCATGCAGCTGAAGACGCACCAGACCGGCCCCGAGGGGCAGAAGGTGCGGCGCCTGCTGATCGAGGAGGGCGCCGACATCAAAAAAGAACTTTATGTCGGCATGGTGGTCGACCGCGTGACGCAGAAGGTGTGCCTGATGGCGTCGAGCGAAGGCGGGATGGACATCGAGGAAGTCGCCGCGCACACGCCGGAGAAAATCCACAAGGTGTTCGTCGATCCCGAAACCGGGTTGAAGGACGCCGAGGCCGACGCAGTCGCTGCGAAAATCGGCATTCCCGCGGCATCGGTGCCGCAGGCGCGCGTGGTACTGCAGGCGCTGTACAAGGCGTTCTGGGACACCGACGCAAGCCTGGCGGAAATCAACCCGCTGGTGCTCACCGGGGACGGCCGCGTGGTGGCGCTGGACGCGAAGATCAACTTCGACTCGAACGCGCTGTTCCGCCACCCGGATCTGGTCGCGCTGCGCGACTTGGACGAGGAGGATGCGGCCGAGATCGAAGCGTCGAAATTCGACCTGTCGTACATCTCGCTCGACGGCAACATCGGCTGCCTCGTGAACGGCGCCGGCCTCGCGATGGCGACCATGGATACGATCAAACTGTACGGTGCGGAGCCGGCCAACTTCCTCGACGTCGGCGGCGGCGCCACCGCGGAAAAAGTGACCGAGGCGTTCAAGATCATGCTGAAGAACCCGAAGGTCAAGGGGATCCTGGTCAATATCTTCGGCGGCATCATGCAATGTGACACCATCGCCCGCGGCGTGGTGGCCGCGGCGCGCGAAGTCAATCTGTCCGTGCCCCTGGTGGTGCGCATGAAGGGCACCAACGACGAGATGGGCAAGCAGATCCTGAAGGATTCCGGCCTACCGATCATTTCAGCCGACAACATGGCCGACGCGGCGCAGAAAATCGTCGCCGCCGTCGCGGGCAAGTAAAGGGAAATCCGCAACAAGAAGGGGGCACGCCCCCTTTGGATCCCCCACACTGGATTTAAAAGGAAACGAAATGTCCATCCTGATCAACAAGAACACCCGCGTCGTCACCCAGGGCATCACCGGCAAGACCGGCCAATTTCACACGCGCATGTCGCGCGATTACGCCAACGGGAAGAATTGCTTCGTCGCCGGCGTGAACCCGAAAAAGGCGGGCGAGGATTTCGAAGGCATACCGATTTACGCCAGCGTCAAGGAAGCGAAGCAGAAAGCCGGGGTCAATACCTCGGTGATCTACGTGCCGCCGCCTTTCGCCGCTGCGGCGATCTGGGAAGCGGTCGATGCCGACCTGGATCTCGTGATCTGCATCACCGAAGGCATACCGGTGCGCGACATGATCGAGATCAAGGACCGCATGCGCAAGCAGGGGAAGAAAGCCATCCTGGTCGGGCCGAATTGCCCCGGCGTGATCACGCCGGACGAAATCAAGATCGGCATAATGCCCGGCCACATCCACAAGAAGGGCCGCGTCGGCGTGGTGTCGCGTTCCGGTACCCTGACCTATGAGGCGGTCGGTCAGCTGATGGAACTCGGCATCGGGCAATCGTCGTGCGTCGGCATCGGCGGCGATCCGGTCAACGGCATGAAGCACATCGACGTGATGAAAATGTTCAACGACGATCCCGAGACCGATGCCGTGATCATGGTGGGCGAGATCGGCGGCTCGGACGAAGAGACCGCGGCGCTGTGGGTGAAGGACAACATGAAGAAGCCGGTGGTCGGATTCATCGCCGGCATTACCGCCCCCGCGGGCAAGCGCATGGGTCACGCCGGCGCCATCATTTCCGGCGGCAAGGGCACCGCGCAGGAGAAGCTGGAAGTGATGCAGGCTTGCGGCATCAAGATCACGCGCAATCCGGCCGAGATGGGCAAGACACTGAAGTCGATTCTGAAGTAGGCCCGTAGCAGAAAGCGGGCGCCGATGAGAATGTAAGCTGTAGCAAGAACGGGAGCAGGAGAGCCTGTGTCATCCAGGAGCCCGCGCCCGATGTGATTTGCAGCCAGGCAGATCGCAAGTGTCTTGAACGCACGCTTGAACGCAAGCGCGTTTTGTATAGAGGACATTTGTGAATCAAGTCATCATCCCGATCAAATCCGAGCGCAAGCCGCGCGGAACAATCAAGGGCCGCACGCCCGATCCCAAGGCGCTTGCCGAAGTGCGCGCGTTGCTGGGCGATGCGCCGCGACGGCGCGATCTCTTAATCGAGCACCTGCACAAGATACAGGATCGCTATCGCATGCTGTCCGCGGCGCACCTTACTGCGCTGGCCGCGGAAATGAAAATGGCGCTGGCGGAAGTTTACGAAGTCGCGACCTTCTATCACCATTTCGACGTGGTGAAAGAGGGCGATGCGGCGCCCGCGGCGATCACCGTGCGCGTGTGCGAGTCGCTGTCCTGCGAAATGGCCGGCGCGAAGGCGCTGCTGGCAAAGCTGCCGGCCATACTCGGCAGCGACGTGCGTGTGCTCGCCGTGCCTTGCGTGGGCCGCTGCGAATCGGCGCCCGTGGCCGTGGTCGGGCAGAATCCGCTGCCGCACGCGACTACGGGCGGGGTGATGAAACTGGTCGCAGCGAAGGCGGTCAAGCATAAGCCGGGCAGGTACGTCACCTACGCCGAATACCGCAAGCCGGGCGGCTACGCCATCCTGCAGCAATGCCTCGCGGGCAAGCGCGACTATCAGCAACTCACGAAAGTGATGGAGGATTCCGGACTGCGCGGCCTGGGCGGCGCGGGATTTCCGGCCGGGCGCAAATGGAAAATCGTGCGCGCCGAGCCCGAGCCGCGCCTGATGGCGGTGAATATCGACGAAGGCGAGCCCGGCACGTTCAAGGACCGCTACTACCTCGAGCGCGATCCGCATCGCTTCCTCGAAGGCATGCTGATCGCCGCCTGGACCGCGGGCATCGCCGAGGTCTATGTCTATCTGCGCGACGAGTACGCCGGCTGCCGTGCAATCCTGGAAAAGGAAATTGCGGCGCTCAAGGCCGACCCACCTTGCGCGCTGCCGCCGATCCATCTGCGCCGCGGCGCGGGCGCATATATCTGCGGCGAGGAATCGGCGATGATCGAATCGATCGAGGGCAAGCGCGGCATGCCGCGCCTGCGCCCGCCCTACGTGGCCCAGGTCGGCCTGTTCGGACGGCCGACGCTGGAGCACAACATGGAGACGCTGTACTGGGTGCGCGAAATCCTGGAGCAGGGTGCGGCCTGGTTCGCCGGACACGGACGCCATGAAAGAAAGGGCCTGCGCTCGTTCTCGGTCTCTGGACGTGTGAACAAACCCGGCGTGCATCTGGCCCCGGCGGGCATTACGGTGAACGAGCTGATCGCGGAATATTGCGGCGGCATGCTCGATGGGCATGCGTTCTACGCCTACCTCCCCGGCGGTGCTTCGGGCGGCATCCTGCCCGCTTCCATGGGCGACATCCCGCTCGATTTCGACACGCTGCAGCCCTACGGTTGTTTCATCGGCTCGGCCGCGGTGATGATCCTGTCGGATCAGGATCGCGCCACCGACGCGGCACGCAACCTGGTGCATTTCTTTTCCGAGGAATCCTGCGGCCAGTGCACGCCCTGCCGCGTGGGCACGGCCAAGGCGCTGGCGCTGCTCGATCAGCCAAAATGGAACCAAGCGCTGCTCGCCGAACTCTCACAGGTAATGATGGACGCCTCGATCTGCGGCCTGGGGCAGGCCGCGCCCAATCCGCTGCTCAGCGTAATGAAATATTTTGCGCACGAGCTCGCGTGAGCTAAGGCAGGAGCGAACACTATGACCGCAATCAGCAAACAAGAGATCGCCGCGCTGCCGGTGGAGTTCAAGCTCAACGGCAAGACGGTGGTCGGACGCGCCGACGAAACCATCATCCAGACGGCGAAGCACTACGGCATCGACATTCCGCACCTGTGCTACAAGGAAGGACTGCGCGCGGACGGCAACTGCCGCGCCTGCGTGGTCGAGATCAAGGGTGAGCGCGCGCTCGCGCCCTCCTGCTGCCGCACGCCCAGGACCGGCATGGAAGTGAGCACGGACAGCGCGCGCGCCGTCGCCAGCCAGAAAATGGTGCTGGAGTTGCTGTTGTCGGACATGTCCGAGCAGTCCTACACGCCCAATTCGGAACTCGATCTATGGGCCAAGAAGCTCGAGGTGGGCAAGCCGCGCTTTGCGCCGCGCGCGCAGCCCAAGTCCGACGTTTCGCACCCGGCTATGGCAGTGAATCTGGACGCCTGCATCCAATGCACGAGGTGCCTCAGGGCCTGCCGCGAGGCGCAGGTGAACGACGTCATCGGCTACGCCTTCCGCGGCGACCAGGCCAAGATCGTGTTCGATTTCGACGATCCCATGGGGGCGAGCAGCTGCGTCGCCTGCGGCGAATGCGTGCAGGCCTGCCCGACCGGCGCGCTGATGCCTGCGCGCAACGCCGGGCTCACGCTGGCGCAAAAGACGGTGGACTCGGTCTGCCCCTACTGCGGCGTCGGCTGCCAGCTGACCTACCACGTCAGCAACAACAAGATCGTGCAGGTGCAGGGCCGCGATGGTCCGGCCAACCACGGCCGCCTGTGCGTGAAAGGACGCTACGGCTTCGACTACGCGCACCATCGCCAGCGCCTGACCATGCCGCTGATACGCAAACCCGGCGTGCCCAAGAGCGCGGACTACACGGTCGATCCGGACAACTGGCGCGACGCGTTTCGCGAAGCGAGCTGGGAAGAGGCGCTGGCATTTGCGGCCGGCGGCCTGCGCGACATTCGCGATACCTACGGCAAGCATGCGCTGGCGGGCTTCGGTTCGGCCAAGGGTTCGAACGAGGAGGCCTACCTGTTCCAGAAGCTGGTGCGCACCGGCTTCGGCTCCAATAACGTCGACCATTGCACGCGCCTGTGCCACGCGTCCTCGGTGGCGGCCTTGCTCGAGGGCGTGGGTTCGGGCGCCGTGTCCAACCAGGTAAGCGACGTGCAGCTGGCCGAGGTGGTGATCGTGATCGGCTCCAACCCGACGGTGAATCACCCCGTGGCGGCGACCTGGATCAAGAATGCGGTCAAGAACGGCACCAAGCTCATCCTCGCCGATCCGCGCCGCACCGAGCTCGCGCGCCATGCGACCCACGTGCTGCAGTTCAAGCCCGATACCGACGTGGCCATGCTCAACGCGCTGATGCATGTCATCGTCACCGAAGGCCTGGTGAACCAGGACTTCATTCGCGACCGCACCTCGGGTTATGCAGCGCTGGCCGAGAACGTGAAGAAGTTCAGCCCCGAATTGATGGCGCCGATCTGCGGCATCCCGGCCGAAACGCTGCGCCAGGTCGCGCGCCTTTACGCGACCTCGAAAGGTTCGATGATTCTGTGGGGCATGGGCGTATCGCAGCACGTGCACGGCACCGACAACGCGCGCTGCCTGATCGCGCTCGCGCTCATGACCGGGCAGATCGGCCGCCCCGGCACCGGTCTGCACCCCTTGCGCGGACAGAACAACGTGCAGGGCGCCTCGGACTCGGGCCTGATTCCGATGATGTACCCGAATTACCAGCGCGTCGACAACCCCGAGGCCAAGGCGCGCTTCGCCAAGCTTTGGGGTGCACCCGAGCTCGACAGCAAACCCGGGCTGACCGTGGTCGAAATCATGCATGCGGCGAAGAAAAAGGAAATCCGCGGCATGTACGTCATGGGCGAGAATCCGGCGATGTCGGATCCGGACCTGGAACATGCGCGCGCGGCCATGGCCGCGCTCGACCACCTCGTGGTGCAGGACATTTTCCTTACCGAGACCGCCTATCTGGCCGACGTGGTGCTGCCTGCGACTGCGTGGCCGGAGAAGAACGGCACGGTCACCAACACCGACCGCATGGTGCAGCTCGGGCGCAAGGCGATCGAGCCGCCGGGTGCGGCGAAAGAAGATCTGTGGATCATCCAGGAAATCGCCAAGCGCATGGGCCTGCCCTGGAACTACGGCCACGTATCCGAGGTGTTCGCCGAAATGCGCGCCGGCATGGACACCATAGGCGGCATTACCTGGGAGCGGCTCGAACGCGACTCGGCGGTCACCTATCCGTGCGAGGAAGAGGGCGATCCGGGCCAGCCGGTGGTGTTTACCGAGCATTTCCCCACCGCTACCGGGCGCGCCAAATTCGTTCCCGCCGACCTGATTTCCGCCGACGAACAGCCGGATGCGAACTACCCCATGGTGCTGATCACCGGGCGCCAGCTCGAGCACTGGCACACCGGCTCGATGACGCGCCGCGCCGGCGTGCTCGACGCGATCGAGCCCGAGCCGATGGCCTCGTTCCACCCCCTCGACCTCGACGGCTTCGACGTGAAGTCGGGCGAGGTGGTGACCGTGGTTTCGCGTCGCGGCAGCATCTCGCTGTATGCGCGCGCCGACGCCGGCACCCCGAGAGGGGCGGTGTTCATCCCGTTTTGCTATTACGAGGCGGCGGCGAACAAGCTCACCAACCCGGTGCTCGACCCGTTCGGCAAGATCCCCGAGTTCAAGTACTGCGCGGTGAAAGTGAAGAAAGGCGGCGCCAAGCCGGTGCATTCGAGCTTCGGCGGCGGACAGTCGTTGCATGCGACGACTTGAGTAAAAGCGCGTGCCAAGAGCCAGCATTGCGCGCTCCGCGCGCCAACCTTGTTTTCCGCGCGGATGAAAAGCGCATCCGCACAGAAAGCAAGGTTATGGATAAAAACAAGGACAGTGCGAGGGTTTTATGCGAGATCGCCGATTGGGCGCGGATGTGTTTTTTATCCGTGCCCAATCGGTGATCCGCGCGGACGGGGCGCCGTCCGCGCAAGTTCGATCGCTACAGCTCGAGGTATCCACCTACATCGGCCGAAGGTTGGCGTGCGGCCATTGTGCGCACCGCTTCGGCAATTCTTGACCGCCATCAAGGCCGCGCCTTGTGCGTGTGCCTATATTTCGCCCCATTAGTCCAAACACCATTACGGAGATCATCATGCCAACGGACATCGATATCGCGCAGAAGGCGAAAATGCAGCGCATACCCAAGCTCGCCGCGGAAAAGCTCGGCATCGGCGAAGACCACCTCGTGCCCTATGGCCATTACAAGGCCAAGGTGTCGCTCGACTACGTCGACAGCCTGAAGGGCAAACCCGACGGCAAACTGATCCTGGTGACTGCGATCAGCCCCACGCCCGCGGGCGAGGGCAAGACCACCACCACGGTCGGCCTGGGCGACGCGCTCAATTACATCGGCAAGAAGGCGATGATCTGCCTGCGCGAGCCCTCGCTCGGACCGGTGTTCGGCATGAAGGGCGGCGCCGCGGGCGGCGGCTACGCCCAAGTGGTGCCGATGGAAGACATCAACCTGCATTTCACCGGCGACTTCAATGCCATCGCGCTCGCGAACAATCTGCTCGCGGCGCTGCTGGATAACCACATTCATCACGGCAACGAGCTCGGCATCGACGTACGCCGCATCGCATGGAAGCGCGTGGTGGACATGAACGACCGCGCGCTGCGCGACATCGTGGTGTCGCTCGGCGGCCCGGGCAACGGCTATCCGCGCCAGGACGGTTTCGACATCGTCGTGGCCTCGGAGGTGATGGCGATTTTCTGCCTGTCGACTTCGCTCGAGGATCTGAAGAACCGCCTGGGCAATATCGTGGTCGCGTACAACCGCGACCAGAAGCCGATCTACGCGCGCGACCTGAACGCGCACGGGGCGATGACGGTGCTGTTGCGCGATGCGCTCGCGCCGAATCTGGTGCAGACGCTTGAGAACAGCCCGGCTTTCATTCACGGCGGTCCGTTCGCGAACATCGCCCACGGCTGCAACTCGGTGATCGCTACCCAGACTGCGTTGAAGCTCGCCGATTACGTCGTGACCGAAGCCGGTTTCGGCGCCGATCTGGGCGCGGAAAAGTTCATCGACATCAAATGCCGCAAGAGCGGCCTGCGCCCCTCCGCCACGGTAATCGTGGCCACGGTGCGTGCGATGAAATACCACGGCGGCGCCGACCTGAAGACGATCACGCAGGAGAATCTCGCCGCGCTGGACAAGGGCCTGGTGAACCTGGAGCGCCATGTCGACAACGTGCAGAGGGTGTACGGCATTCCCTGCGTGGTGTCGATCAATCACTTCACCAGCGATACCGCGGCTGAGGTGGACATGCTCAAGGCGCGCATGGCCAAGCTCGGCGTCAAAGTCGTGCTGGCCACCCACTGGGCCGACGGCGGCAAGGGCGCCGCCGAGCTGGCGAAGATGGTGGTCGAGATGTGCGAGAAGAAATCCAGCCTAAACTTCGTCTACGAAGAGTCCGACAGCCTGTGGGATAAGGTCAACAAGATCGCGAAGAAGATCTATCGCGCGAGCGAGGTCACCGCCGACGCCAAGGTGCGCAACCAGATCAAGAAACTGCAGGACGACGGCTACGGCCACTATCCGGTGTGCGTGGCGAAGACGCAGTATTCGTTTTCGACCGACGCGCAGCTGCGCGGCGCGCCGGAGAACCACGTCATCAACATACGCGAGGTGCGTCTCGCGGCCGGCGCTGAATTCATCGTGATGGTCTGCGGTGACATCATGACCATGCCGGGCCTGCCCAAGGTTCCCTCGGCCAACAAGATCGATCTGGTCGACGGCAAGGTAGTAGGACTGTTCTAAGGGTCCGTAACAAAACGAGGGGAAATCCCCTCCGGGGACTTCGTTCGGGTCGCCTCCCCTCGTGCTCCCCTAAATCAGACCGTAACAAAATGACTTTTGTTACTGGTTCCAAGCCACTGGCGCCGCGCGCGGGGATGCGCCGCTCGTGCGGCGCATTTGCCTTGCGCCTGTGCCTGCGCGCCGCACTAACCATCGCTCCCGCCGTGGAGTAAAATCGAAGCCTGCTGACGTAAACGTGGGCGCATCATGGATTTTTCTCTGCAGGCATTCTGGATTCCGCTGTTCAAGATCATCTGGATCAATATCGTCTTGTCTGGTGACAATGCGGTGGTGATTGCCCTGGCGGCACGTTCGCTCCCGCCGCGGCAGCAGACACTCGCCGTCGCCTGGGGCAGCGGCGCGGCGGTGGCGATGCGTATTGTTCTTACCTTGTTTGCCGTGGCGCTGCTGCAGCTGCCCTACCTGAAGCTGCTCGGCGCCGTACTGCTGTTGTGGATCGGCGTGCAGCTGCTGCTGCCCGAGGAGGGCGAGGCGGACATCGACGGCCACGAGAACATGCTGGCGGCGATCAAGACCATTCTGATCGCCGACCTGGTGATGAGTCTGGACAATGTGATTGCAGTGGCCGCGGCCGCAGGCGACAGTGTCACGCTGCTGATTCTCGGCCTGGGCGTGAGCATTCCGCTGGTGATTTTCGGCAGCACGCTGTTGATGAAGGTGATGGAACGCTTCCCGATCATCATCACCGCGGGCGGGGCCCTGCTCGGCTTTGTCGCCGGCGAAATGGCGGTGAGCGATCCCGCTCTGGGCGATTGGATGAGTGCCAATTTCCAGATGCTGGAGAAAAGACCCATGCTCGCGGGCTTCGGTCTAGACCTGATCGTAGGCCTGGTCGGCGCGGCGCTGGTGGTGGCGGTAGGAAAGCTGCTGGCGCGCAAGCAGACGGTCGCCGTTGGCGAATCGCAGGAAATTCCTAGATAATTCGTTTGCAGGCATTTTGCGAAATTGACCCAGATCAATGCAGCTAGACGCACGAACAGCGGTATGCTGTAAGGACAACGTGTTCAGGCATAGAAGATACCGGCCCGGCCAGGACCGCGCGCAGGCGCGTGATTGACGGACGCTGGTACGGCAAAAGCTAATAATTGCAGCTGCCCGACACGAATAAATAAATTCCGCAACCAGCGGGATTCCAATTGAGCGATGTACTTTTTGAGGGGGACACTATCATGTCAAACGGTAGCAGTTCGCATACCGATCTCGCAAAGCAAACCTTGGGCCCGATCGCCGGAAATCGCTGGATACAACTGGCGGCCGGTGTGATTGCGATGGTCGTCATATCAAACTTCCAGTACGCCTTTACTCTGTTTACACCGGGGTTGAAGCAGCAGTTTGCGACCGAGCCTTACGCCAAGATCGCGCTGATCTACACCCTGTTTATTCTGTTCGAGACCTGGCCGGTGCCGCTGGCGGGATACTTGATCGATAAATTCGGCATCCGCAATCTCATGCTCGTCGGCTCGGTGCTCATTTTTCTGGGATGGGTGCTCGGCGGAACGGTCGCGACTTCCGTTTTTCACTTGTACATCTGCTACGGCGTCTTCGCCGGTACCGGCGCGGGCATCATCTACATCGCGACCGTCGCCAATGCGGTCAAATGGTTTCCCGATAAAAGGGGCCTGGCAGCCGGCCTGACGGCTGCAGGATTCGGTGGCGGCTCGGCGCTTACGCTCATCCCCATCAGCGCTTCGATCAGCTCCATGGGCTGGGCCGGCGCGATGGCGGCGTGGGGTGTTGGTCAAGGCGTCGTGGCCATTGCCATGGCGCTGATCCTGCACCATCCGCCCAAAGGCTGGTTGCCTAAAGACTGGGTGCAACCCAAAGCGGTGGCGCAAACGCGGCGGGATTTTTCCGCGATGCAGATGCTGTCGCAGAAAGAGTTTTATGTCATGTATTTCATGTTCCTCATGGTCTGTACCGGCGGCCTGATGACCACGGGCAACATGTCGCAGATCGCGAAATCCCTCAACGTGTTCGACGCGAAGGTAATGGGTATCGCGATTGTTCCGTTCGTGGCAACCGTAGCGGGAGTCACCAATGCGTTCGCGCGCATCATGTGGGGTGCGGTTTCGGACAGGTTCGGCCGGGAATACACGATGGCCTTCGCGTTTGCGCTTGAAGGCGCGCTCATCTATTTGATGACGCAAATCTCGGGCAACCCGATCGCGTTCATGATCCTGATGCCCTTCGTGTTCCTTGCCTGGGGCGAGATATACGCTTTGTTCTCGGCGATAACGGGCGATGTGTTCGGCCCGAAGAACGCCTCGGGCAACTACGGCATTCTGTATACGGCCAAGGGCCTGGCGTCGATCATGGCGGGCTGGGGTGCCGCTGCGGTGGCAGCGCTCTATGCCGGCTCTTTCTCGGTGCCTTACTACATCTCGGCCATATTCGACATCACGGCCGCGATCATGGCCCTTTACATTTTGCGGCCCATCATTCGCAAGAGGATCGCCGGCGAAGCGGCTGGTGCAGAAGGCAGTCCGGCCATCCCTGCAGCAGCGAAGGCCTGAGCCGCGCCGATTGGTTTGCATGCCGCGACGTCTGCTCTGGAGTACCGGGCAGCCGTCGCGGCCGTTGCGGCAAACGGCGCATGCGCGCGTGCCGAAGCACTCCCAGATTTCGCCACGTTAAGCCGCTGCGCGGCGCACAGATACGCGCCGTTGCGCGTTGCGGATTAGGTATCTGCCGTTATCTCCATTGTCAGTGCAGCAATTGCGCTGATCCGTACACTCTGCGCCACTCCCGAGCGCGCTTCTGAATGCGAAGCCGGCGCGAAAGCACGATGCTGGTTTTCGCTGACTGCCGGCGCCTGTTGTTCACCTAGTTCGAACGCGCGCACCGGCCCGATGCTGTGCGTCTAGCGCGAAAAATCAGTCGAATCAAGTGCGGGTATACCCCAGCCCATTTGATCCGAAATATTTGACTCAAGTCAATGTTAAAAAATCACAGGCAAACGATAACCGTTGCTGCAAGCGAATCGAGCAAGTACGCGGTTTTGATCCGGATTTTTCAATGCTGTTCCAGGCGCAAGCGCAGCGCGATCCGGAGCTGAGCCTTACAAAAATTTGCACGCGAGGAGAACGTAACCATGCAAGACAATCAGCAGAGTTCCAAGTGGTATCACAACAGGTGGTCGCAGCTTGTTTTTGGCATCATCTGCATGGCGTTGATTGCCAACCTGCAATATTCCTGGACGTTGTTCGTCAATCCGATGGATACCAAGTACCATTGGGGCCGCTCGGCGATTCAGCTGTCGTTTTCGATCTTCGTTCTGGTTGAAACCTGGCTGGTCCCGGTCGAGGGCTGGTTGGTGGACAAGTACGGGCCGCGCCCGGTTATCGCGGTCGGCGGCGTGTTGGCTGCGGTCGGCTGGGTGCTCAATTCCTTCGCTAGCGCGCTGCCGGAGCTTTACGCGGGCGCGGTGATTTCAGGGATCGGCGCCGGTTGTGTATACGGCACTTCCGTGGGCAATGCGCTCAAATGGTTTCCGGACAAGCGCGGCCTCGCTGCCGGGCTGACGGCGGCCGGGTTCGGCGCCGGCGCGGCGCTCACGGTCATACCGATTGCCAACATGATCCACAATTCGGGCTATGAGGCGGCCTTCTTCGATTTCGGCATCTTCCAGGGCGCCTGTATTTTTGTGCTCGCCATGCTGATGGTACGGCCGGTTCCGCCCAAAGGCGTCGTTGCTGCGCCGCGCATGGTGACGGTCAAGCATGACTACACGCCGGCGCAAATGGTGAAGACGCCTGTATTCTGGCTCACCTATGTGTTGTTTGTGGCCGTGGCGGCCGGAGGCTTGATGGCGACGGCGCAGCTCGGCCCCATCGCAAAGGACTACGGCTTGGCGAAAATGCCGATATCCCTATTGGGCTTCACCCTGCCGCTGCTGACCATGACCCTGTCGATCGACAATCTGTGCAACGGCTTCACCCGGCCCCTGTGCGGTTTCATCTCCGACCGGATAGGCCGTGAGAACACCATGTTCCTCGTGTTCGTCGGCGAAGGGCTGGCGCTGCTCGGGCTCAAGACCTTCGGCCATGACCCGTACGCGTTCATGCTGTTTGCCGCGCTGATATTCCTGTTCTGGGGCGAGATATTCTCGATCTTCCCGGCGATTTGCGCCGACACCTTCGGCGCCAAGAATGCGGCGGCAAATGCGGGTACGCTGTACACGGCGAAAGGTACCGCTTCCTTGCTGGTGCCTCTGGCATCGGTATTGTCGGCGGGCGGAAACTGGGATCGGGTGTTCATCGCTGCGGCGATCATTACCATCGCCGCCGGCATTCTGGCTAAGTTCGCTTTGGCGCCTATGCGTGCGCGCTGGGTGAGCGCATCCAACCAGAACGCATCTCTGGGCAAGACTGCAGCGCAAGCAGCAGCGTAGCGGTGCAATCTGACTCCGCCCGGTCACGGGCGGAGTCAGCGCCGGCCGGCCTCAGCCGGCCAGCTTGCGCTTCTTCAGCCGCGACAGGGTTTCCGGGGTCAGGTTGAGATAGGAGGCAAGTTCCTTCTTCGGAATCCGTTCGAGCAGTTCCGGATGCTTGCGCTTGAAGCGCAACAGCCGCCCCGGCGCATCGAGCAGATGCAGCGTGATGGTGTGCGCCATGACTTCGGACATCAGGCTCATGACTTCGTATTCGAAGCGCGCCTTGACGTCTGTATGCCGATCGAGAAAGCCGACCCATTGCTGCATCGACAGTTTGGCCACGCGCACCTTGGTCACGGCGACAATGCTGTAGGGCATCGGCGTGTGCAGGCGCCAGGCTGCGTAGGACGTGTCCATGTCGGTCTCGGCGGCAAAGCGCAGGATCATTTCCTTGCCTTTGGGGTCGCTCACCACGCGCTTGAGGATGCCGTCGAGGATGAAGAATTGCTCCATCGCGCTGTGGCCCTGGTGCACCAGCAGGTCGCCCTTGCCGAAGTCGGCAATCTCCAGCAGCGGCTCAAGATCGTTCCACGCCCGCGACGGCATGTCCTTGAGGACTAGGCCCTGCCTGAGTTGCAGGCGGACGGTGTTGCGTTGCGGATGCGTTTCGATGGAGGGCATACGGGGATCAGGGGCGTTTCGAGTTCAAATTAAAAGCTAAATCATTGACCTCAGTCAAGGTGCGCTTGCGCGCGAACTTCTTAGTATAGGCGCCTTAATGCACCGGCCGCAGTCGGCGGCACGAACATAGCACAACCGGTGTGGCGGCAGATTGTTTTTTTGATACAGCGGCATTCGCGCTTGCGCCGAAATGCCGACGACGGAGGAGATATCTAGCATGGAAGCACTCAAAGGGGTCCGCATACTGGACATGACGCACGTGCAGGCGGGGCCGACTTGCTCGCAGCTGCTCGCATGGATGGGCGCCGACGTGATCAAATTCGAAAATCCGCAGGGCGATGCCACGCGCGGCCAGCTGCGCGATGTCCCCGGCGCCGATAGCCTGTATTTCACCATGCTCAACTGCAATAAGCGCTCGATTACGGTGAACATGAAATCGGCGGAAGGCAAGTCGGTATTCGTCGACCTGCTGAAGAAGTGCGACATCATCATGGAAAACTTCGGCCCGGGCGTGCTCGACCGCTTCGGTTTTACCTGGGAGAAGATCCACGAAATCAACCCGCGTATCGTCATGGGCTCGATCAAGGGCTTCGGCTCCACCGGACCCTACGCCGAGTTCAAGGCCTACGAGAACGTGGCACAGGCGATGGGCGGGGCGATGAGCACCACCGGCGTACCGGATGGCCCGCCGTTCGTCACCGGCGCGCAGATCGGCGACTCGGGCACCGGACTGCACCTCGCGATCGGTTTGCTCGCGGCGCTGCACCAAGCGCAGCGCACCGGCCAGGGGCAGTACGTCGAAGTGGCGATGATGGACGGCGTGATGAACCTGTGCCGGGTCAAGTTCCGCGATCACCAGCGCCTGACCCGCGGCGATATGCCGGAATATTCGGTGCCGACCTACCAGGGCATGGGGGATGTGCCGCGCGCCGGCAACGATTCCGGCGGCGGCCAGCTCGGCAACGCGATTCACTGCAAACCGCACGGCGCGAACGACTGGCTCTACGTAGTGGTGCAGGAAGCGGTGTGGAGCGCACTGGCCAAGCGTATCGGGCCGGAGATCGGCAAGCCCGATCTTGCGACCGACCCGCACTTCGCCACCATCGGCGAGCGGCGCAAGAACCAGCAGCTCATGTGGACGCTGATCAACAAGTTCGCCGAGAAATATACCAAGCGCGAATTCATGGCGATCCTGAATCCGCTCGATGTTCCCTGCGGCCCGATCATGTCGACCGAGGACCTCGCCCACGACGAGCATGTGCGCGGCCGCGAGATGTGGGTCGAACTCGACCATCCGCAGCGCGGCAAGTGGTGGAACGTGGGCATGCCGATCAAGCTCTCGGCTTCGCCGGCGAAGATCGAACGCTCGCCGCTGCTGGGCGAACACACCGAAGAAGTGCTCAAGCAGGTGCTGGGCTACGACGAGGCGAAGGTCGCGACACTCAAGACCGCCGGCGCATTCAGCGCACCGCCGAAGAAGTCGGCCTAGCCGCGGAACAACGGACTTATCGCAGAGGAACACATTATGCGTATTGCAATCATCGGTCAGCAGGACTTCGGCAAGGCAGTCATGGAGGCGTTTCTCGCGCGCGGCGACGAAGTTGCCGCCGTGTTCTGCGCGCCGGAGAAGGAAGGGGCGCGGCCCGATGCGCTGCGTGCCGCAGCCGAGGAGAGGAAGCTCAAGGTGCACCAGTTCAAATCCTTGCGCGCACCCGAGGCGGCGCAGGCGCTGGCGGCAGCCAAGGCCGACATCGGTATCATGGCGTTCGTGCTGCAATTCGCGCCGCAGGAATTCGTCGGCATTCCGCGGCACGGCACCATTCAGTACCACCCGTCGCTGCTGCCGAAGTATCGCGGCCCGTCCTCGATCAACTGGCCCATCATCAAAGGCGAAACGGAAACCGGGCTCACCATCTTCCGGCCCTCCGACGGTTTGGACGAAGGCGCGGTGATCCTGCAGAAGAAGACGCCGGTGAGCGACGACGACACGCTGGGCACGGTCTATTTCGACCGCCTGTTCCCGATGGGCGTGGCGGCGATGCTCGAGGCCGCGGACCTGGTGGTGGCGGGCAGGCATAAGGAACTGGTCCAGGAGGAGGCCCACGCGAGCTACGAAGGCTGGTGCCGCGAGGGCGAGGCCAGAATCAACTGGGCCAGCCACGTCGATTTCATCCACAACCTGATCCGCGGCTGCGATCCCGCGCCCGGCGCCTGGACCACGCACCGGGGGGAGAAGCTGCAGCTGTTCGGCTCGAAAAAACATCTGGTGCGCACTTTCGGCGCAGTCAAAGGCAAGATCGGTGAGGTCACCGCAGTCGGCCCCGGCAGCATGTTCATCACCGCCCAAGGCGGGCAAATCGAGGTGAGCAAAGGCAAATTGGGTAGCGGCAAGAAGCTCGCACCGGCCGAGCTCGGCATCGCCGTCGGAACGATCCTCGGCAGCTGAAGCGCGCAGCCCCGTTTGCAGGTGCCGCTGTGGCGCCGCGCAAGCGGCGCATGGCGCGCAGATCCAAAAAAGCCCTTGCCCTATGGCAGGGGCTTTTTTGTAGGTGGGTACCGTGCGCTCTATTTCCCGCGCTCTATCCGCTGCGCGCGTCGTCGGCGCGCGCCCGCGTTCGGCAAAACGGCAGAAAAATTTGACTAATCTGATATTTAACTGCAAGAATGGGCATTATCGCCCTGTTTATAAATAAGACTTGCCTGTACTGTCCAGGTAAGCGGTGCAACTGGCGGCAAGCAGGGCTGGTGGCAGCTGGCATCGCGGCGATACGGCGACGCGTTCCTCGAGTCGAGGCGCGCTGTGTTGGCTGGGTGGAATTAGCACAAGCGCTGGGGCTAATGTCGTAAAATGCCTTCGCTATCGGGCAGATAGCCGGGCGTTAGCAGAATAAGATCAGGAGCGCAGGGGGCCGGGCATGACGAAAGCGGGATTTTGCAAGGGCGTAGCGGTGCGCGGCGCCGCCGACATGGAATGCGGTGCATAGGAAGCGCGCCGCATGGATCTGAGCCAAGCCCTGGAAATCGCGAGCCATACCGACCCCGGCATGGTGCGCTCGAACAACGAGGATTCCATTGCCTCGGTTCCGGACCAGGGGCTGGTGGTGCTCGCCGACGGCATGGGCGGGTACAACGCCGGCGAAGTGGCGAGCGGCATGGCGACCACGATGCTCACCACGGAATTGCGGCAACTGCTGGAGAAGCACGCGCCCTTCGAAGTAGACCCGCAAAGCGGGCAGAAGGCCGCGCCGAAGATGCTGCAACAGCAGATCGCGAAAGCCAACACCGCGATCTACCAGGCGTCGCAGAGCCAGCCGCAGTATGCGGGCATGGGTACGACGTTGGTGGTGGCGCTGTTTTACGATAACAAGGTGATGGTCGCGCACATCGGCGATTCGCGCCTGTACCGGATGCGCGGCGATGAGTTCAGCCAGGTCAGCAAGGACCATTCGCTGCTGCAGGAGCAGATCGACGCCGGCATGCTGACCAAGGAGCAGGCGAAGCATTCGTCTAATAAGAACCTGGTGACGAAAGCGCTCGGCATCGATCCCGTGGTAGAGCCGGAGATTCACGAATATGACACCCTGCCCGGCGATATTTATTTGCTCTGCTCCGACGGGCTCTCGGATATGGTGAGCGACGACGATATCGGTATGACCTTGCAGGCGCTGGGCGCCAATCTGAATCTGGCGGCGCAACAACTGGTGCAGATGGCGAATGACAATGGTGGACGCGACAACGTGTCGGTTATCCTGATCAAGATATTGCGTGAGTACCCGGCCGGGCAGGGCTTGGCATCGAAAATTTTCGGATGGTTTAGATAGCACGAGGATAACGCTATGGCGAAGCTGATACTCAGTATGGACGGTCTGGTGCTCAAGGAGATTCCGCTCTCCAAGGAGCGCACCACCATCGGCCGCAAACCGCACAATGACATCCAGATCGACAACCTGGCGGTCAGCGGCGAGCACGCCGTTATCGTGACCATACTCGCAGATTCGTTCCTGGAGGATCTGGGCAGCACCAACGGCACTTTCGTCAACGGCAAGACGGTGAAGAAGCATTTTCTGCAGAACAACGACGTGATCGAACTCGGCAAGTACAAACTCAAGTACATGGCTGAAGCCGTGCCGGGCGCCTCCAAAGCCGCCGATTTCGAGAAAACCATGGTGCTGCGCCCGGGCGCGGCGAGAAAGCCGCCCGAAGCGCCTGCTGCAGCGCCAGCCGCCGCGGCCCCGGCGCACGTCGCCACCATGCCTGCGGCTGCGCCCGCGCCTGTGTCGGCCGCTGCGCCTGCGGCGCCAGCCGCCGCTGCCAAGTCGCATGGCGACACCCAGGTCGGCGTTACCGCCGCGTCAGTGGCCGCGGCCGCCGCGCCAGTGCGGCACGCGATGCTCAAACTCATGTCCGGCGCCGGCGCCGGCAAGGAACTCGAATTGGTCAAACCGCTCACGACGCTGGGCAAGCCTGGGGTGCAGGTCGCGGTGATCACGCGCCGGCCGCAGGGCTTTTTCATTACCCACGTCGAAGGCGCAAATAAACCGAGCGTGAACGGCAAACCGATCGAGGTGCAGGCGCATGCGCTCAACGATCATGATGTCATCGAGCTTGCCGGAGTGAAGGTGGAATTTTTCTTCAAGACCTGATCTGCCGCTCCCGGAATAGGAAGGGGAAGGCTTGAAACGGCATATCGTCCGGATCGCGCTTGGCCTCGCGCTGATGCTGGTGTTCGTCGGCCATGTCGCCGAGTTCTACAACATCGGCCTGATTACCCGGCTCGACAACATCATTTATGACACCCGGCTCGCGCTCACCATGCCCGGCGGCGTGGACCCGCGCATCGTCATACTCGACATCGACGAGCGCAGCCTGGACAAGAATGCGCTCGGGCGCTGGCCCTGGCGCCGCGACAAGCTCGCCGCGCTGTTGAAGAAGCTGTTCGACGAATACGGCATCGTCATCGCCGGCTTCGACGTGGTGTTCGCCGAACCCGACGAGAGCTCCGGACTGCCGGTGCTGGAAAAACTCGCCCAAGGCAGGCTCAAGGGTGTGGGCCCGTTTCAGTCGGCGCTGAAGGAACTCACGCCGCAACTCGATTACGACGCCATTTTTGCGAACACGCTCAAAGGGCGGCCGGTCGTGCTCGGCTATTATTTCAACAGCGAGGAGAGCGCGGTGCAGTCCGGTGCCATTCCCAAGCCGGTGCTGGCCGAGGGCGCGTTCAAGGGCCGCAATATCCGTTTCACCACCTGGCGCGGCTACGGCGGTAATCTGCCCGAATTCCAGGCCAATGCCGCCGGCGGCGGCCACTTCAATCCGCTGGTCGATGCCGACGGCGTGTCGCGGCGCGTGCCGATGCTGGCGGAGTACCACGGCGCTTATTACGAGGCGCTGTCGCTGGCGGTCATCCGCGTGCTGGCAGGCTACCCGCCGGTCGAGCCCGGCTTCGCGGAGGAGCAGTATTCCAGCAAGAGCTATTCCGGGCTGGAATATCTGAAGGCCGGGCCGGTGACGATACCCGTGGATGACACTGTGAGCGCGTTCATTCCCTATCGCGGCAAGCGCGGCAGCTTCAAATATATTTCTCTAGCCGACGTTTATTTCGACAAGGTGCCGAAGGACGAACTCAGGGGCAAGATCGCGCTCATCGGCACTTCCGCGCCGGGTCTGCTGGATCTGCGCTCCACGCCGGTGGGCAGCGTGTACCCGGGGGTGGAAATCCACGCCAACATGATTGCGGCGATGCTCGATAACGACTTCAAGCAGAAGCCGGCCTATATGCTCGGGACCGAGGTGGTCCTGCTGCTGATCGGCGGCATCACGTTGTCGCTGTTGGTTCCTTTGCTGAGCCCGCTCAAGGCGACGCTGGTGTCGCTGCTGGCGACCGTGCTCATTACCGGACTCGACGTTGCGGTGTGGAGCAAGGGCGGCCTGATTCTGCCGCTCGCCTCGAGTCTGCTGATGATCGCCGCGCTGTTCGCGTTCAACATGTCCTGGGGCTACTTCGTCGAGTCGCGCAGCAAGCGCCAGTTCACCGAATTGTTCGGCCAGTACGTGCCGCCGGAACTCGTCGACAAGATGGCGGAGGACCCGGAAAAGTACAGCATGGAAGGCAAGAGCGAGGAGCTGACCGTGCTGTTCTCCGACATCGTCGGTTTCACTTCGATTTCCGAGAGCCTGACGCCAAAGGAATTGTCGCAGTTCATCAACGACTACCTCACCGCGATGAGTCTGGTCATCCGCAGCAATCGGGGTACGCTGGACAAGTACATCGGCGATGCGATCATGGCCTTCTGGGGCGCCCCGGTGGCCGATCCCGAGCACGCGCGCCAGGCGGTGATCAGCGCAATGGCGATGCAGGCCGAGCTCGACAAGCTGCGCGTGCAGATGATCGAGCGCGGCTGGCCCGCAATCCGCATCGGCGTCGGCGTCAACACCGGCAGCATGAGCGTCGGCGACATGGGCTCCAAGCTGCGCAAGGCGTATACGGTAATGGGCGATGCGGTCAACCTTTCTTCGCGCCTGGAGGGTTTGACGCGCGTCTATGGGGTTGGAATCCTCATCGGCCCCAATACGCGGCAGGCGGTAAAAGACGTTGTGTTCCGCGAAATCGACCGGGTCAAGGTCAAGGGCAAGGACGAACCGGTGGACATTTTCGAGCCGATGGGCATCGAGGGTCAGGTCGAGCAGAACGTCCTGGACGAGATCGATCTGTGGCACAAGGCGCTCAAGGCCTATCGTGCACAGAACTGGGACGAGGCGGAAATGGAGTTGTCCAAGGCGCAACGCATGTCGCCGGAATGCAAGCTCTACCAGCTGTATGCGGAGCGCATCCGGCAGTGTCGCATCGAACCGCCCGGCGCCGACTGGGACGGTGTAACGGCATTCAAGACCAAATAGCGGGCACGGGCGATGAAACTGAAGGTACTCGGGTGCAGCGGCGGTATCGGCGGGCGGCATCTGCGCACTACCACGCTGCTCGTTGACAACGATATCCTGATCGATGCCGGGACCGGTGTCGGCGACGTGTCGCTGGCGGAGCTGATGCTGATCGACCATATTTTCATCACGCATTCCCACCTGGATCACGTCTGCTCCATCCCGTTCCTGGTCGATACCGTCGGCGGCATGCGCAACAAGCCGCTGACCGTGCATGCGACCGAGCCGACGCTGGAGATCATCCGCAATCACATCTTCAACTGGAGCATCTGGCCCGATTTCTCGCAGATTCCCACGCCGAGCAAGCCGTTCATGAAATACGAGGTTCTGCAACTCGGCGAAACGGTGGAACTGAAAGGGCGCAAGATCACCCCGCTTCCGGCCGATCACACTGTCCCGGCCGTCGGTTTCCATGTCGATTCGGGTCAGGCGAGCCTGGTGTTTACCGGCGACACCACCACGCACGATCCGTTGTGGAAGGTTGTGAACAAAATTGGCAACCTGCGCTACCTCATAATCGAGACCGCCTTCTGCAACCGCGAGCGCGACCTGGCCATAGCCGCCAAGCACTTTTGCCCAAGCCTTTTGGCGGAGGAGCTGACCAAACTCGAGCGCAGTGCGGAGATATTCATCACCCACCTGAAGCCGGGCGAGATCGAGCTGACGATGCAGGAAATCGAGGAGTGCGCCGGACAGTACAAGCCGCGCATGCTGCAGAACAACCAGGTATTCGAATTCTAGCGGCAGCGGGATAGCCGGTTTCGGGGATACGCGCATGCCAATTACCAAAGTCAGCGTAGCAGCGTTAAAGAGCCTGGATCCGCTGTCGTCGCTTTCGGACGCGCGGCTGACGGAGCTGGCCGACCTTTGCCGCGTCGAATCGGTACGTCGCGGCAGCGACCCGTTCCGCCTGCGTTCGACCGCAGGGCAAGCGGTTTATGTGGTGCGCGGCGAACTGGCGCTCGCCTATGAGCAAGGCCGCTCCGAGGTGATCGTGGGCGGTTCCCCCGCGGCGCGCCGCTCGCTGGGGAAACACCGGACGTTCGCTTCGGCCAGGGCGGTGACTGACGTGGAGTTGATCCGCATCGACGACGACCTGCTCGATATCATGCTCACCTGGGACCAGGTGGCGCTACAGGAGCAAGCCGCGGCGAAGCAGCCCGCCGAGCGGCCCGCGAGCGGCGCCGATTGGGGCGCAATGTCGGGCATGTTCGGCATCAACAATCTGCGCTTCGGCGCGTTTTCCCAGCTGCCGCCGGCGCACATCGACGAGCTGCTGCGGCGCTTCGAGCGGGTCGAGGCAAAGGCAGGCGAGGTGATCATCCGCGAAGGCGCGGAAGGCGATTATTATTACCTGGTCGAGTCCGGCCGCTGCCAGGTCGAACGCCTAGTCGGCGGAGTAAGCATGCTGCTGGCCGAACTCAGGAGCGGCGACACCTTCGGCGAAGAGGCGCTGGTCGCCGAGGCCAAGCGCAACGCTACCGTGACCATGACGACCGACGGCAGCCTGTTGCGTCTGGCCAAGCAGGATTTCAACGCGCTGCTGCGCGAGCCGCTGCTGCACTGCATCAACATGGAGCAGGCCCAGCAGAAGGTGCTCGACGGCGCCCAGTGGATAGACGTGCGCTACCCGTCCGAATACCAGTACGACCGCCTGCCCGGCGCGCGCAATATTCCGCTGTCTGAAATCCGCAACGCGTTCGGCGCTTTGGCCATGGATGAGGAATATATCGTCTATTGCCAAAGCGGCAGGCGCAGTTCGGCGGCCGCGTTCCTGCTGGCGCAACGCGGCTACCGCGTGTTCGTGCTCGAAGGCGGGCTGTGGGGCGGGGACCAAGCGAGGTAAGCGCGGCCGGCTTTTTTTGTCGCCGGCTTTTTTTGTCGTATAGTGTGAAATATGTCGTTGCAGCAGCAGCCGCCACCGGCTGCGCGGATCTAATGGCGAGGTCACTATGAGTGCTGTTCTGAATACACCACAGGCCGCGGCCACCGGGTCGGCCGACGTCAACGCCAGGCTGATGTTCCAGAAGAACCTGCAGAACGTCACCAACAAAATCCACGCCACCTCCAATATCGACGAGATCATGCTTGAGGTTTCGTCCGACATCTGCAGCCTGTTCAACGCGGACCGGCTCACCATTTACGTCGTCGGCGAGGACAAGCAATCGATCGTGTCCAAGGTCAAGACCGGGCTGAACTCGTTCAAGGACCTGAAGCTGCCGATCGCCGAGCATTCCATGGGCGGCTATGTCGCCTATTCCAAGAAGATGATCAACATCAAGGATTGCTACGACGAAGCCGAGCTCAAGGCGATCAATCCGAACCTGCGCTTTCTCCAGGAAGTGGACAAGCGCACCGGCTACCGCACCAAGCAGGTGCTGGCCGCGCCGGTCCTGGACGGCGAGGAACTGATCGGCGTCATCCAGATCATCAACAACAAGGCCGGCGTGCCGTTCACGGCGCTGATGGAAGAAGGCGTGAGCGCGCTGGCGCAGACGCTGGCCATCGCCTTCAGGCAGCGGCAGAAGCCGCAGATCATCAAGACCAAGTACGACTTCCTCGTAAGCGATGCGGTGATCTCGCCGGCCGAGTTCGATCTCGCCGCGCGCTCCGCGCGCAAGAAGGCAGTCGATGTGGAGCAGGTGCTGGTGGAGGAATTCCAGGTCAAGCTGCCGGCGATCGGCCAGGCGCTGTCGAAATTCTTCGGCGTGCCCTACGAACCGCACAAACCCGACCGCATCAAGCCGCCGGAGCTGCTGAAGAACCTCAAGCGCGAATACGTCGAGCAAAATCAGTGGGTGCCGATCGACGACACCAAGGACGGCGTGGTGGTGTTGTGCCTCGACCCGGAACGCGTGCGCAGTTCGCGCATCGTGCAGAACGTGTTTCCGAAGAGCAAGCTGATCTACAAGGTAACGACGCAGCGCGAGTTCAAGGAGACGCTGAACCTGTTCTACGGCGCCGAGGTGGTCGATACCGGCGATATCGGCGATCTGCTCTCGGGGCTGGAAGACGACGAGGAAGGCGGCGGCGAGGGCGTCGCGGACGACCTGTCGCAGGCGGCCGACAACGAGCTGGTGAAGCTGGTCAACAAGATCATCATCGACGCCTACAACCAGAACGCCTCGGACATCCACATCGAGTCGTACCCGGGCAAGGGCAAGACCGAAATCCGCTTCAGGAAGGACGGCTCGCTCGCGCCTTACATCGAGGTGCCGGCCTCCTACCGCAATGCCATCGTCGCGCGCGTCAAGATCATGTGCGACCTCGACATCTCGGAGAAACGCCGGCCGCAGGACGGCAAGATCAAATTCAAGAAGTTCGGGCCGCTCGACATCGAGCTGCGCGTGGCGACCATTCCGACCCAGGGCGGGGTCGAGGACATCGTCATGCGTATCCTCGCCGCGGGCGAACCGATTCCGCTCGACAAGCTCGGCCTCACGCCGCACAACCTGGAAACGCTGAAAGAGGTGGTGGCCAAGCCCTACGGCCTGTTCTTCGTCTGCGGGCCGACCGGCTCGGGCAAGACCACCACGCTGCACTCGGTGCTGAAGCACCTGAACACCCCGGACACCAAGATCTGGACCGCCGAGGATCCGGTCGAAATCACGCAGAAGGGCTTGCGCCAGGTGCAGGTGAACAAGAAGGCGGGGCTGGATTTCGCCATGGTGATGAAGGCATTCCTGCGCGCCGATCCGGACATCATCATGGTGGGTGAGATGCGCGACAAGGAAACGGTGTCGACCGGCATCGAGGCCTCGCTCACCGGCCACCTGGTGTTCGCCACGCTGCACACCAACAGCGCGCCCGAATCGATCATCCGCCTGCTCGACATGGGCATGGATCCGTTCAACTTCTCCGACGCGCTGCTCGGCATCCTGGCGCAGCGTCTGGCGAAGCGTCTGTGCGCCAAGTGCAAGCAATCCTACAATCCGGCACCCGAGGAAATGAAGGCGTTCCTGACCGAATACTGCAGCGAACTGGTCAATACCTCGACGTTCAAGAAGGATCCCAAGGCGGGATACGAGAACGTGTACAAGGAATGGGTCAAGAACTACGCCAACGACAAGGGCCAGTTCACCATGTACAAGAAAATCGGCTGCGATGCCTGCGGCGGCAGCGGCTACAAGGGCCGGGTGGGTTTGCACGAACTGCTGGTCGGCACCGACCCGCTGAAAAAACTGATTCAGGAGCATGCGCGCGTGGCCGAAATGCTCGCCTGCTGCCTGGACGAGGGCATGCGTACCCTGAAAATGGACGGCATGGAGAAAGTGCTGATGGGCCTCACCGATATGCCCACGGTGCGCGCGGTCTGCATCAAGTAGGCGTGGCGCAGGCGGCGATGGGGAAAACCTGAGGTGACAGCGGCGCGCAAAGGCGAGGGAGCCGCAGTCCAGACCGTGGACGACCTGTTCCGGCGCCTGGAACAGCTCAACGAAATCGGCGCCTTGCTCTCGGCCGAACGCGACATCAACCGGCTGCTGGAGAGCATCCTGCTCGCGGCCAAGACGATCACGCGCGCCGACGGCGGCACGCTCTATCTGCTGACCGAGGAGGACGGCACCAAGCGCCTCAAATTCGAGATCATGCGCACCGAGTCGCTCAAGATTGCGATGGGCGGCACCACCGGCAACGCGATTCCGTTCTATCCGATCCATCTGTACACCAAGGAGGGCAAACCCAACAACCAGATGGTGGCCGCGTTTGCGGCGCTGACCGGCCAGACCGTCAACATCGCCGACGCCTACACCGCGGAAGGCTTCGACTTCAACGGCACGCGCAATTTCGACAAGAAAACCGGCTACCGCTCGAAGTCCTTCCTCACGGTGCCGATGAAGAATCACGAAAACGAGATCATCGGCGTGCTGCAGCTGATCAACTCGCAGGATCCGGCGAGCGGCGAGGTCGTGCCGTTTTCGGACGCGGACCAGCGCCTGGCGGAGTCCCTCGCCTCGCAGGCGGCCATCGCGCTCACCAATCGTCAGCTGATCAACCAGCTGGAGGCCCTGTTCGAGTCGTTCATCGCGATGATCAACACCGCGATCGACGAGAAATCCCCCTATACCGGCGGCCATTGCCAGCGCGTGCCCGAGCTCACGATGATGCTCGCCGAAGCGGTGAATGAAACCAAGGCGGGACCGCTGCGGGATTTCGACATGACCGACAGGGACCGCTACGAGCTCAAGATCGCGGGCCTGCTGCACGATTGCGGCAAGGTGACGACGCCGGTGCACGTGGTAGACAAAGCGACCAAGCTCGAGTCGATCTTCGATCGCATCCACCTGATCGACACGCGCTTCGAGGTGCTCAAGCGCGACGCCGAGATCGAACTGCTCAAGAGCAGTGCCGCGCTGCAGCAGCAGGGGCTGGACGAATTATCGCTGCGCGAGCGCAGCAACCAGCTGCAGCAGGCATATCGGACACGCTTGCGCCAGCTCGACCAGGACCGCGAGTTCCTGCGCAAGTCCAATATCGGCGGCGAATTCATGCCGCCGGAGGCGCAGGAGCACGTCAAGAGAATCGCCGAGTACAAGTGGCTGGACCAGTCCGGCAATACCGCCCATTTCCTCACCGACGACGAGATCGAGAATCTCAGCATCCCGCGCGGCACGCTCACTGCCAAGGAGCGCGAGATCATCAACTACCACATCGTCGCCACGATCAAGATGCTGGAGGCGCTGCCCTGGCCCAAGCATTTGCGCCATGTGCCGGAGTATGCCGGCGGACACCACGAGCGCATGGACGGCAAGGGCTATCCGCGCGGCCTCACGCGCGAGCAAATGTCGGTGCAGGCGCGCGTCATGGGCATTGCCGACATTTTTGAGGCGCTCACCGCCAGGGACCGGCCGTACAAGAAGGGCAAGACCCTGACCGAGTCGCTGCAAATCCTGGGGAAATTCAAGGAAGGCGGCCACATCGATCCCGACCTGTTCGACGTGTTCATCCGGCAAAAGGTCTACCAGCGCTACGCCGAGCAGTTTCTCGACGCGAATCAGATCGACCGCGTCGACGAGAGCAAGATCCCGGGATATACGCCCTGAACCCGGCGCGCCGGGGCGGCGGGTTCAGGCCTTGGGCGGCGCGCGCCGGGTGACGTAGACGATCAGCCCTTCGGTGGCTACGTCGACGAATTTTTCGTCGTAGCCCATTTCCTTGAGTTCCCACTTGAACTCGTTGCCGAGCTTGGCCTTCTTGTACCAGCCCAGCTGGTTCTCGCGGTTGAACTCGGCAGCGCGCGTGAAGGCCTCCTCGAGTATGCCGGACAGGCGCTTGTGCGACACCATCTGGGCCGGATTGTTGGCGATCGCGGGCGGATAGCGCTTGGCGACGTCTTGCGCCAGGCTCTTCGCGAATTCTGTAACCTTGCGCGTGGAAAAAAACTCTAGAATCATAATTCTCCCGCCGGGATGGTCAAGTAAACGCCCGCGGCGGATTATATCAGCCTGACCGAAGCGCATGAAGCGCAAATTGCGCGCGGACTGTGACTTATGCCCAGGCCGCGGCCGTGGCGCAAGCCGCATGATCCCGGCTTGAACATTGGCGCCCGGCAGGCGCGAGCGCGTACCGGCCGGCGCGGAAGAATCGGCGCTGCCGAAGGAGACAGCTTGATCAGGATTTTCATCGGATTCGACCCGCGCGAAACGGTCGCCTACAACGTGCTCGCGCACAGCATACAGGCGCGCGCCAGCGCGCCGGTTGCGATCGCGCCGCTGGCGCTTGCGCAACTGAGGCAGGTGCTCACGCGCGAACGCCACGCACTGCAGTCCACCGATTTCTCGTTTTCGCGCTTCCTTACGCCTTATCTGTCCGGGTACGAGGGTTGGAGCCTGTTCATGGACTGCGACATGCTGATGCGCGACGACGTCGCCAAGCTGTGGGAACTGCGCGACGAGCGCTATGCGGTGCAAGTGGTCAAGCACAACCACAAGCCGAGAGAGACCGTCAAGTTCCTGGGGGCGGCGCAGACCGCGTATGCGAAGAAGAACTGGTCCAGCGTGATGCTGTTCAATAACGCGCGCTGCACCGCGCTGACCCCGGAGTACGTGAACCGCGCGAGCGGCCTGGAATTGCATCAGTTCAAGTGGCTAGCGAGCGACGCCCTGATCGGCGCGCTGCCGCATCGCTGGAATCATCTGGTCGGCTATGACGCTCCGACCGAGGACATCGCGCTCGCGCACTACACCATAGGTGGTCCCTACTTCGCCGAATATGCGGACTGCCCGCTGGCGGACGAGTGGCACGCCGAACGCGACGCCATGCTCTACGTCGCCGCGCAGCGCTAAAGCGGTTCGCGGAATATCCTCGGTGCTGAACAGGCTCAAACGCTGGCTCGCCGGAGACGCAAGACCGGCGCCCGCCGCACCGCGCGCGGCAATGCCAGCGGCGCAACCCGGCGCGCACGCCGCGCTCGAAGCGGCGCTGTCCGCGTCTCCCGCCGACGCGGACCTGAACTACCGCATGGGTATAGCCCATCTCGCCCAGGACGATGCGGCGGCGGCCCTGGACTACTTTCACCTTGCCTTGCACTACGCGCCGCAACTGTTTCCCGCCTGCGTTGCCCGGGCGAAGGCGCTGGCCGCGCTGCACCGGCCGGCGGAGGAGGCCGAAGCCTATCGCGAGTTCCTGCGCGCGAACCCGGGACATCCGGGTGCCGCCTACGCGCTTGCCGCCTGGCACCACGCCAGGGCAGAGCACGAGCCGGCGCTGGCGCTGTTGCGGCCGCTGGTGCAGCGGCGCCCGATCGAGCGCGAGGCCTGCAATCTGCTCGGGCTGATCCTCGCGCGCGAATTGGGCCGATTCGACGAAGGCGAGCGCTTGCTGCGGCTCGCGCTGGAGCCGGATCCGCAATGGCCGGTCGCGCTCAGCAACCTGGGTTGGATCCTGCTGGAAAAAGGCGACTATGCGCAGGGATTGCCGCTAGTCGATGCGGTGCTGGAGCGCGACCCCGGCGATCACGAGACGCGCCTGGTGCGCAGTTACATGAATCTCAAGCACGGAAATTTCGAGCAAGGCTGGCGCGACTTTGAAGCGCGACATCATAGCCGCTACGCCGCCGATCGTTCGTACGGGCTCGAGCGCTGGGACGGTCTGCCGCTGCCGGGCGGGACGTTGCTCATCGGCAGCGAACAGGGGCTCGGCGACCAGATCATGTTCGCGTCCTGCTTCAACGAGGCGATTGCGCGCGTTGGGCGCTGCGCTATCGAATGCAACCCGAAACTGCTGCGGTTGTTCGGGCGTTCCTTTCCCGGCGCCAGCGTCTATGCCGAGGTGTCTGCGGGCGAATCGCCCGGCTGGCGCGAACAGGCGCCGGCGATCCAGCGACAGATTCCAATGGGCAGCCTGCCGGGATTCTTTCGCAACCGCCTCGAGGAATTTCCGCGCCACGCGGGCTATCTGCGCGCTGACCCGGAGCGCGTTGCCTATTGGCGATCCAGGCTGGACGAACTCGGCCCGGGGCCGAAAATCGGCCTGTCCTGGCGCGGCGGCATTGCCGGCACGCGACGGCATTTGCGTTCATTCGCGCTGGCTGAATTCCTGCCGCTGTTGCAGCAGCCCGCCCGGTTCGTCAGTTTGCAGTACGGCGATTGCGCCGCGGAACTTGATGTGCTCAGCCGCGAGCAGGGCGTGGTCCTGCCGCATTGGCAAGATGCATTGGAAGACTACGACGAAACGGCCGCCCTGGTCTGCGCGCTCGATCTCGTGATCAGCGTATGCACCGCGGTCATTCATCTGGCTGGCGCGCTGGGACGGCCGGTATGGGTCATGGTGCCGGCGATTGCGGAATGGCGTTATCTGCACAGTGGCGCCGCCCTGCCCTGGTATCCGGCTGCGCGCCTGTTTCGCCAAACCGAACTAGGACGATGGGATGATGTAACCAGTTCGGTCATCACCGAATTCAGGCGCCTGCCACAGACTGGGAATGCGAGGCCTGGGTAAACCCAAAGTAACGGGCTCGTGCATCTTGGGACCGGTGAAGATTCGCGACGGAATGCGCTAATGGGAGCGTAAAACTACGCTTGGCCGGAATTTGGCACATAGTTTGCTTAGCATAGACACACAGCGATCGTTATTCGCTGCAATTTTTCAGGAGCCTTCCATATGAAGAAATCAGTCCAAAAGGGCTTTACCCTAATAGAGTTGATGATCGTGGTTGCGATTATCGGCATTCTGGCCGCAGTGGCCTTGCCGGCTTATCAGGATTACACCGTACGCGCCAAGGTGTCGGAGTTGATGTTGGCGGCCAGTGGTGTGCGCACTGCGATTTCGGAGAAGTTCCAAACCGATCCGAGCAACACGATCAGTGCCGGTGCTGGGGCGACCATTCCTGTCGTTGGCAAGGTGTCGGCAGCTTCGGTCACCGACGACGGCACGGTGACGGTGTATGGCAGTACGGCTTCGAGCAGCGTCGGTCAGTCGATAACCATCACCATGACTCCGACTTACAGCACGGCGACCGGTACCATCACCTGGTCCTGCCAGGGCACGCCGTCGAAGTACCTGCCCGCGACCTGCCGTTAAGCAAGTTCTCTGTTCGGCAAAGCCCCTCGCGCGAGGGGCTTTTTTTTGCCTGAAGGGGGGATGCATCGATTGAGGATCGGCACCATGTGACGTTTTTCGTCACATGGTGCCCTTCTTTGGTCAAGGCCCAGCGTAAATGGCTCGGCTGGAGCTTAGCTAGTTGAATGTAATGGGTTTCCTGTACCTAGATTCTGGCACGCTGTTTGCTTCGTCCACAGGGCAGCGGTGCCTTGCCGTTGTAACTTTAAAGGGGGCATTGGATATGAAAACAATTCAGAAGGGTTTCACCCTGATCGAATTGATGATCGTGGTTGCGATTATCGGCATTCTGGCCGCAGTGGCTTTGCCGGCCTATCAGGATTACACCGTACGCGCCAAGGTGTCGGAGTTGATGTTGGCGGCGAGCGGTGTGCGCACCGCGATTTCGGAGAAGTTCCAAACCGATCCGAGCAACACGATCAGTGCCGGTGCTGGGGCGACCATTCCTGTCGTTGGCAAGGTGTCGGCAGCTTCGGTCACCGATGCCGGCACGGTGACGGTGTATGGCAGTACGGCTTCGAGCAGCGTCGGTCAGTCGATAACCATCACCATGACTCCGACTTACAGCACGGCGACCGGTACCATCACCTGGTCCTGCCAGGGCACGCCGTCGAAGTACCTGCCCGCGACCTGCCGTTAAGCAAGTTCTCTGTTCGGCAAAGCCCCTCGCGCGAGGGGCTTTTTTCGTTTTAGGCGCCCGCAAGCAAGACGCTTCAGGTAGATGCCCATCTGGCATGCTGTTTGCTTTTTCAAAGACACAGCGGTCAGCCGTCGCTGCAAAATTTCTGGGAGACTTGGGTATGAAAACAATTCAGAAGGGTTTCACCCTGATCGAATTGATGATCGTGGTCGCGATCATCGGCATTTTGGCCGCAGTGGCCTTGCCGGCCTATCAGGACTACACCGTACGCGCCAAGGTGTCGGAATTGATGTTGGCGGCGAGCGGTGTGCGCACCGCGATTTCGGAGAAATTCCAAACCGATCCGAGCAACACGATCAGTGCGGGTGCCGGGGTGACCATTCCTGTCGTTGGCAAGGTATCGACGGCTTCGGTTACCGATGCTGGCACAATAACGGTGTATGGCAGCACGGCTTCGAGCAGCGTCGGTCAGTCGGTGACCATCACTGTCACGCCGACTTACAGCACCCTGACCGGCACGATCACTTGGTCTTGCATAGGCTCGCCGTCGAAATACATGCCGGCCACCTGCCGTTAAGGATTGCCGCAATACGAGGACCAACGCTTGTGCAAGCCGGACGCTGTTTGAGTCAGTCTGAAGCAGCGTGCCGGACGCGGTCACGGAAAGCCCCTCTGGCGAGGGGCTTTCCATTTCGGGACAGGAACAGCAAGGCTCGAAATCCTTTTCCTGCATCAATCACGGATACTGTCGGACGTGCCGTCCAAATTCCCATCCTGCTACATTCCCCAGCTCGACGGACTGCGCGGCTTGGCCATCCTCGGGGTGCTGCTGTTCCATACGGAGCGATTCAGCCTGGGCTGGACCGGGGGCGTGCTGTTTTTCGTACCGTCCGGTTATTTGATCACCGGCATCCTGCTCGGCGGCAAGCGGCGCCCTTCCTATTTCGGGAATTCTTATGCGCGCCGGGCGTTGCGCATTTTTCCCGCCTATTACCTCATGCTGGGCTAGACCTGGTTGATCAAGCGCGACTTTACCCTGAGCCCGATGGAAGCCGAAATGCCGTCCGCGCTGCCCGAATGGACCCACTTCGCTTTCTACGTGCCGAATTGCTGGATGGGCCTGCACGGGTTCGGCATGCCGCTGTTGCGGACATGGATACTTTTGGCATCGGACAATCCGATGCTGACGCTGGCTGCGCTGCTTTTGCATCTGGACAGCCTGGCCATGGGTGCTGCGATTTGCCTGATGTCGCGCGACGCGCGCCTGCGCACCTGGCTCAACCGGCGTACTGGCGCCGCGCTGCTGGTCGCCGCCGGCATCCCGCTTGCGCGCCTGGTATGGCTAACCGGACTTGCGCCCTATGCGCTGACTAGCCGCCTGCAACGGATGCGCCTGCCAGGCAATGCGTGGTTCCTGACCTTGTTTTTACTGGTGTGCGGCGCGGTGCTCATACTTGCGTTGCGCCGGGTTTCGCGTCGGTCTTCGGCCTTGACCTGGAGGCCGCTGCGCGCGCTGGGAAAAATCAGCTACGGCGTCTACCTCTACTACACACTGGGGTATTTCCTCGTCTCCACCATGTACCAGGTATTCGTATTCCTGCCCCTTCCCGGCATCTACCCCGGGGAATGGGACCTGCCCGCTATCAATGCCGCGCAGATGGCCCTGACAGTGGCGATGGCGGCGGGTCTCCTGCCGTTATCTGGAACGTCCGCTGCTCGCCCGGATAGATCGCTTTCGTTGGACTATGACCGTTTCCCGGTAGAGCGAGTGGCAGCAATATGTCGAAGCAGTGAATTCAAACTGCAGCAGCCGGACGGCAGCACCCGGCGAACATCGCCAGCGCCTTACGCGCTTCGGGCGTTTCCGCTATCCTTGAATGCCCAGAATCGTGTCGGCACCGGAGCCCGCCTGCCGGGCCCGGGTTAACCATGAAAATGCTGTTCAAGTCGCTGTTGCGCAATATAGGGCGCGGCTCGCCGAAGCCGCCGCCAACGGCGCTCACGCCGCAGGAGCTGTTGGTCGAGGCGCGTGCCCGCTTTGATGCCAACGATCTGGTGCGGGCACAATTGCTGTTCGAAGACGTGCTGGAACTCGATCCGGAGAATGCGGATGCGCTCCATTTTCTCGGGCTGACCGGGCACCGCATCCGCGATCTGGGCTTTGCCATGGAGTATTTCGAGCGCTCGATCAAGGCGCGTCCGAACGACGCCGTGTTCCACAACAACCTTGGCAGCGTGCTGGTTCAGGCCGGGCGCACCGAAGAAGCGACCGCCTGTTTTCGCAAGGCGCTGGAGATCGACCCGGGTCTCAACATCGCGCATGGCAATCTCATCTGCATCATGATCCTGCTCGAAAGCATGCGGCCGGAGGAAGTGTATGCGGAGCATGTCGCCTGGGCAAAAATCCATGCCGATCCGCTGCTGGCGCAGGCCGCACCCCATAACAACTCGCGCGAGCCGGAGCGGCGCCTGCGCCTCGGTTACCTCTCGGCCGATTTCCGCCAGCACGCGTTGAGCTATTTCATCGAGCCGGCGCTGGCGCAGCACGACGGCACGGCGTTCGAAGTGTTCTGCTATCACAGCGGCCGCATCGCCGACGATGTGACCCGGCGCCTGGCGCAGCATGTCGAGCATTGGCGCGAGGTGCTCGATCTGGACGATGCGACGCTCGCTGCACAGATTCGCGACGACGGCATCGACATCCTGGTCGACTTGTCCGGCCACTTGCGCGACAACCGTCTGATGGTATTTGCACGCAAGCCCGCTCCGATTCAGATGACCTATCTCGCCTATCCGAACACGACCGGCATGCGCGCCATGGATTACCGCCTCACCGACGCGGTGTGCGATCCTCCGGGCGTGACCGAGCGCTATTACCGCGAAACGCTGGTACGCCTGCCGCGCTGCATGTGGTGCTACCGCCCGAGCCCGGATATGCCCGAGGTGGCGCCGCCGCCGGCCCAGGCGAGCGGCGCGGTGACGTTCGCCTCGATGAACGGAGCGAGCAAAATCACGCCGCGCATGCTGGCGTTGTGGGCGCGCATACTCGCGCAGACTCCCGGCTCGCGCATGGTGTTCAGTACGGTGCCGGAGCAGGGGCGGGCGCGCATACGCGATGCCCTGACCCAGGCCGGTATTGCCGAGTCGCGCATCAGCATGCACGACCGGCTGCCGACCGAGGATTTCTGGGCGCTGTATGCGGGCATAGACATCCTGCTCGACACCTTTCCTATGAACGGCGGCACCACGACCTGCGAAGCGCTGTGGCTGGGCGTGCCGGTGGTCAGCCGCAGCGGCGATATCTTCCAGTCGCGCGCTGGACTCAGCATCCTCGGCAGCCTGGGGCTGAACGAGCTGGTTGCGGGCAGCGACGAAGACTACGTGCACATCGCGGTCGAACTGGCACGCGACAGCGCGCGTCTGGCTGCATTGCGCGCCGGTCAGCGCGAGCGCATGCGCGCCTCGCCGCTCACCGATGCGCGCGGCTACGCGCGCGACCTGGAGGCGGCCTACCGCGGCATATGGCGCGCGTGGTGCGGCCGATCGCCGCAGTGAGCGCGTGCCGGCGCGGCGCCGACGGCGCCGCGGCCTAGCCCATGCTGGCGCGCATGCTCGCGGGCTTGCTGCCGCCGCGCGGAAATTCCGCGGCGGACCTGTATCGCCGCGCCACTGCGGCGCGCGAGCGCGGAGCTTGGGCCGAGGCCATAGGCTGCTACCGGCTTGCGCTGGCGCTCGAGCCCGATCATGCCGATGCCCACAACGATCTCGGCGTCGCCTTGTGCGCGCAAAGGGATTTCGCCGGCGCGCGCGCCGCATTCATCCGGGCGCTGGATCTGCGCAGCGAATTCGTGGCGGCGCAGGTCAATCTCGGCCAGCTGCTGCAAGCGGAGTTTCGCGACTACCACGCGGCCGCGGCGCATTACCGCTCGGCGCTCGCGTTCGATCCCGCGCAGGCGCAGGCGCGCAACAACCTCGCGCTGGCACTGTACGAGCGCGGACTGGTAGCCGAAGCGATCGCCTGCCTGCGCGAAGCGCTGCAGCGCGCGCCCGGCGATGCGCTCGCGCGACAATTCATGCTGTTCATGTCCAATGCGCTGGCGCAGCGCGACCTGGACGCGTGGTATCGCGAACACCGCCTGTGGGGACAGATGCACGCGGACCCGCTGCCGCGCTATGCGCATGCGCCGGTGCGCGGCGCGCGGCGCCTGCGCATCGGCTACGTCTCGGCGGACCTGCGCGAGCATGCGACGGCGGCTTTCGTCCATCCGATTCTTGCGCGCCACGACTGCGACAACTTCGATGTCGTCTGTTACAGCAACTCGGACGAGAGCGATGCGCAGACGCAGGCAATGCGGCGCCTGGGGCATCGCTGGCGCGGCATCGCCGGCATGGACGACGCACAGGCGGCACAGCTAGTCCACGCCGATGCCATAGACATTCTGGTCGATTTGTCGGGACACACCCGCGGCGGCCGTCCGGGCGTGTTCGCGCGCAAGCCTGCGCCCGTGCAAATAAGCTATCTCGGCTACCTCAATACCACAGGCATGGTGGCGATGGATTACCGCATCAGCGATGCGATCGCCGATCCGCCGGGCGCGAGCGAGCGCCTGCATAGCGAGCGCTTGCTGCGCCTGCCGCAGACGCTGTGGTGCTATGAGCCGCCCGAGGATGCACCGGAAATCTGCGCGCCGCCGGCGCAGCGCAACGGCCACATCACTTTCGGCTCGTTCAATCACGTGGCCAAGCTCAACGACGGCGTGCTCGAGCTGTGGGGCGAATTGCTGCGCCGCCTGCCGCATGCGCACCTGCAGCTCATGGCCCTGCCCGACGAGGAGACTGCGCAGCGCATCCGCGCCGCCCTGGAAAAACAGGGCATCGCCGCGGAACGCATGCGCACGCTGCCGCGCCTGGCGCGCGCGCAATATTGGCAGACGCTCGGCGAGATCGACATCGCGCTCGATCCTTTTCCCTATACCGGCGGGGCGACGAGCTGCGATGCGTTGTGGATGGGCCTGCCCGTGGTGACGCTGGCCGGCAGCTTCGGCTTTGCGCGCACGGCGGCGACGGTGCTGGTGAACGCGGGCCTGGCCGAACTGGTGGCGCAGGACGCGGAGCAATATCTGGCTATCGCACAGCGGCTCGCACTCGACCTGCCGGCGCTCGCGCACCTGCGCTCCGGCATGCGCGCCAGGCTTGCGCGCTCGCCGCTGCTCGATGGCACAGGCTTCGTAGCTGCGCTGGAAGGCGCATACCGCGAAGCCTGGCGCGCTGCCCCAGGCGACGGAGCGCCAGCGTGCTAAAGGGCCTGCTGCGTACGCTCAAGCGCCGGTCCGCGTCCAGAACCGACGCGCACGGCGCCGGCGCCGCCGCGCAGCTGGAACAGGCGCAGGAATGCTATGCGCGCGGCGACAAGAGCGCGGCCGCCGCCCTGTGCCGCGCCGCGCTGGCGCTCGATTCGCGTGAGGTGCAGGCCTGGTCGCTGCTTGCGCGCATGGCGCTGGACGATAAACAACTGCAACAGGCGCTGGACTGCTATGCGCACATTCTCGCCTTGCAGCCGGACGAGCCCGACTACCTGGTCGACGCGGGCGAAATCAACCGCCGCGCCGGACATATGGCGCGCGCGCTGGAATTGAGCGAACGCGCACTGCAGCTGCGGCCGCGCGACGCGCGCGCGTGGCAGGTGCGGGGCAGCGCCCTGGAGGAATTGGACCGGCTGGACGAGGCCTTGGATTGCCTGCGCCACGAGCTCGAACTCAAGCCGGGCAATATCGACGCCCATTCCAATCTGTTGTTTCTATTGAGCCGCGCCGACCTGCTGCCGCCGCAGGAGGTCGCCGCCGAATGTCGCCGTTGGGGCGAGCTGTATGCGGATCCCCTGACCGCCGCGGCGCCGCCGCATGCGAATTCGCCCGAGCCGGAGCGGCCGCTGCGCATCGGTTATGTGTCGGCCGATTTCCGCCGCCATGCGCTGGCCTATTTCGTCGAGCCGTTTCTCGCGCATCACGACCGCCGCGCCGTGCGCAGCTACTGCTACTCCAATTGCAAGCGGCCGGACGAGGTCACGGCGCAGCTGCGCGGCCTCGCCGATGAGTGGTGCGACATCGCCGCGCGCTCCGACGCCGAAGCGGCGCAGCGCATCCGCGCCGACGGCATCGACATACTCGTCGATCTCGCCGGGCATACCGCGGGGAACCGGCTGCTGCTGTTCGCGCGCAAACCGGCCCCGGTGCAAATCACTTGGCTCGGGTATTGGGGCAGCACCGGCATGGCCGGGATGGACTACAGGATCAGCGACAGCTACGCCGATCCGGAGCGCGAATCCGGCCAGGGCTACCGGGAATCGCTGTTGCGTTTGCCGCACAGCAAGTGGTGCTATCTGCCGCCGACTGCGATGCCCGCCTGCAACGAATTGCCCGCGCAAAGCCGGGGCTATGTCACGTTCGGCTCGTTTTCCAGCTATCCGCGCGTGAGCAACCAGAGCATGAGAGCCTGGGCGCTTCTGCTGCGTCGATTGCCTGATGCCCGTTTGCGCATCGTCGGCGCCCCCAGCGGCGAGAGCCTGGACCGGATGCTTGAAATTTTCGATGCGGCCGGCGTGTACGCCGATCGCCTCGATCTGGTCGCGCGCCTGCCTTGGGACGCGTACCTGCGGCAATACCTCGAGGTCGATATCGCGCTGGATCCGTTCCCGATGAACGGCGGCACCACCACTTGCGAGGCGCTGTGGATGGGCGTGCCCGTGCTCAGCCGCTGCGGCGCAGGCGGCGTCTCGCGTTCCGGCCTGAGTCTGCTCGCCAATGCCGGGCTGGCACAGTTGGTCGCGGACTCCTGGGAGGCCTATGTCGATATCGGCGCGCAGTTGGCGGCAGATCTGCCCGCGCTCGCGCGCTTGCGCGCGACCCTGCGCGAACGCCTGCGTGCTTCGCCGCTGTTGGACGCGGCAGGCTTCACGCGCGACCTGGAAGCCTTGTATCGCGCGGCCTGGCGCAAGTGGTGCGCCGGCTCCGTGGCACGCAGCGGATTATGCTGAAAGGCCTGTTCGCAGGCTTGCTGCGCCGGAATCCGGCGCGCGCAGGCGGCGACGAGCCGGCGGCCGAGCTCGAGCAGGCAGTCAGGCTGTTGCAGCTGCACGACGATGCGGGTGCGGCGCGCGTGTGCGAGCAGTTGCTGCAGCGCGATCCGCGCCTGGTCAAGGCGTGGGAGCTGGCGGGCGTCGCCGCGCTCAACCTCGGCGTGTACCCGCTCGCCTGCGAACGCTTCGAGCGCGTGCTCGCGCTCGCGGGCGAAGACGCGCAGGCACTGGCCAACGCGGCCGAGGCGAATCGCCGCGCCGACCGTTGCGAGCGCGCGCTCGAGCTCATAGCGCGCGCGCTCGCGCTGAAGCCGGATTTCGCGCCTTTCCTGCATATTCGCGTGCTCGCGCTGGAAGATTGCTGGCGCGCCGAGGAGGCGCTCGCCGCCTGCCGCGAAGCGCTTGCGCTGCATCCGGATTTCGCCCGGTTGCACACTAGCTATTTCACTCTGCTCAATCGGGCTGGCGCCGATCCCCGTGTGATTTTCGAGGCGCATTGCCGCTGGGCGGAGCGTTTCGCCGCGCCCAGCGGCGGCGTGCCGGCGCACGGTAACGCGCCGCAGCCTGAGCGTCGCTTGCGCGTCGGCTATGTCTCGGCCGATTTCCGCCGTCACGCGATGAGCGATTTTTTCCTGACCCTGCTCGAGCATCACGATCCGGCGCGTGTCGAGGCGTATTGCTATACGAATACATCGGTAATCGATCAATTTACGCGGCGCTGCGAAGAACTCGCGCCGCATTGGCGCGATATCGTTTCCTTGTCCGATGCGGCTGCTGCGGCGGCGATTCGCCGCGACGACATCGACATTCTGATCGATCTCTCCGGGCACACGTCCGGCAACCGCTTGGGCCTGTTTGCGCTTAAGCCGGCGCCGGTGCAGGTGACCTATCTTGGCTATCCAGGCACAACCGGTCTTGCGCAGATGGACTACCGGATCACCGATGCGCTCGCCGATCCGCCTGGCCGGAGCGACGCATATTACCGTGAGCGGTTGTTGCGCCTCCCACACAGTCTTTGGTGTTTCGCGCCGCCGCTAAGGATGCCTGAAATCGGGCCCCTACCGGCGCTCGCGGCGGGGCATATCACCTTCGGCTCGCTCAACTCGGCGTTCAAGCTCACGCCGCGGCAGGTCGCCCTGTGGTCGCGGCTGCTGCTCGCGCAGCCAGAATCGAAATTGGTGCTTGCCGGCGTTCCGGTGGGGGCCGCGCGCGCGGGGATCTCGCGCGAGTTTGAATTGAATGGCGTAGCTCCGACCAGACTGGAATTCCTCGGCTTCCTGCCCTGGGATGAATTCTGGGCCCTGCACCATCGCATCGATATCGCCCTCGATTCATTTCCTTCAAACGGGGGCGCCACTACTTGCGAGACGCTGTGGATGGGCGTTCCCGTGGTCAACCTCGCAGGTGAGACATTCCTGTCGCGTGCCGGCCTGAGCATATTGACCACTGCGGGGTTGGCGGGGCTGGTTGCGCACAGCGAGGAGGAGTACATGCGCATTGCACTAGATCTGGCGCATGATCTTGCGCAATTGGCGCAACTGCGCTCGAGCATGCGTGAGCGCATGCTCGGCTCGCCGCTGTGCGCTGCGGCTGCGTTCACGCGCGGTCTCGAGGACTGCTACCGCAAGGCGTGGTCCGAGTGGTGCGCGCGTCAAGCTGTGGCGCAGGGCGGCGCATGTTGAAGAACTCGGTGCCGGCGCTGCTGCGCAGCGCCCGAGGCGCATTAGCATCAGATCTGGCGCCAGTGGTGCAGCGAGCGGGGCCATGCTTAAGCGCTTGCTAAGCCAGCTGCTGCGCCGGCCGCGCGCACCACAGGCCGAACTCGTCGCACGCGCGCAAGCCGAACGCGCGCGCGGCGATGCCGCGGCTGCGCTCGCCACGCTGCAGGCCGTGCTCGAACACGATCGTGGGGACGCCGCTGCGCTGGCCGAGCTTGGGCTCGCCTATCGCGCGCTGGGCCGCAGCGCCGCAGCGCGCGCGGCGTTCGAGCGCGCCGCGGCCGAAGACCCGGCGGCGCCGCTGCCGCTGCTCTACCTCGGCAATCTCGCGCACGAGGCGGGGCGGCTGGATGATGCGCTCGCCGCCTACCGCGCGGGGCTCGCACTCGATGCGCGCAATGCCGCGCTGCATTACAACCTCGCGCTGACGCTGTTGGCCTGCGGCGAGGCGGCTGCGGCGGTGGAAGCGTTCCGTGCCTGCCTCGCCGCGGCGCCCGATTACGCCGATGCGCGCGAGAGCCTGCTGTTCGCGCTCACCCTGTCCGAGCGCGCCGGCGCCGACGAGACGAGCGCGGCGCATTTCGAATGGGGCCGGCGTGTCGCCGATCCGTTGTGGCGCGAGCGCGCCTACGCCCATGCGCCCGAGCCGGAGCGTCCCTTGCGCATAGGCTACGTGTCGGCCGATTTCTTCGGCCACGCGGCATCGGATTTCATCCATTCTTTCCTGCCGCAGCACGAGCGCGGGCGCTATGAGATCACCTGCTATGCCAATGCGGCCATACCCGAGGCGAGCCGAGGGCTGTACGGCCATGCCTGGCGCGACATCAGTGCGCTCGACGACGCGCAGGCGGCCAACCTGATCGAACGCAATGCGATCGACATCCTGGTGGATCTGTCCGGCCACACGCGCGGCAACCGCTTGCTCGTATTCGCGCGCAAGCCGGCGCCGCTGCAGCTGACTTTCCTCGGCTATCCGAATACCACCGGCATGCGCGCCATGGATTACCGCCTGAGCGACGCCTATGGCGATCCGCCCGGCGCGAGCGAGGGGCATTATTGCGAGCGCCTGCTGCACATGCCGCACGGCCTCTGGTGCTATCGCCCGCCCGCGGATGCGCCGGCCGCAGCGCTCGAGTTGCCTGCCTTGCGCAAGGGTTATGTGACTTTCGCTTCGATGAACAATGTCGCCAAACTCAATGCGGACCTGATCGAACTCTGGGCCGAGTTGCTGCGGCGCGTGCCGGGCGCGCATCTGCTGCTTGCGACCATTCCCGCGGGGCGCACGCGCGAACAGCTGTCGCGCCGGTTTGCCGCGCAAGGCATAGCCGCCGGGCGCATCGAATTCTGCGAGCGCCTGCCCAAGAGCGAATTCCGCGCCTTGCACAGCGAAATCGACATCGCGCTGGATGCCTATCCCTGCAACGGCGGCGCGACCACTTGCGAAACGCTGTGGCTGGGCGTGCCGGTGGTGAGCCTCGCCGGCGCGGACTTTCGCGCGCGCGCGGGCCTGTCCCTGCTCAGTGCAGTCGGCCTGCCGCATCTGGTCGCGCGCGACGCCGCCAGGTATGTTGCGATCGCCGCCGATCTCGCGGGCGATGCGCCGCGGCTGCAGCGCCTGCGCTCCGGCTTGCGCGATACGCTGCGCCGTTCCTCCCTGTGCGATGCGGCGGCCTATACGCAGGCGCTCGAACAGAACTACCGCGACATCTGGCGTGAATGGTGTGCCCAGGCGGCGCAGCGTGCGCTCACCCGCCCATGATCGAACAGGCTCTGGCGCTGATCCAATCCGGACAGACGGCTGAAGCCGAGCAATTGCTGCGCCGCCAGTTGCACAGTTCGCCCGAGGACGTCGATGCTCTGCATTACCTCGGCCTGCTGTGCCATCAGAGCGGCCGCGGCCAGGAGGCGCGCGCGCTGCTGGCGCAGGCGGTGGAGCGCGCGCCGGATAGCGCATTTCTGCGTTCCAATTACGCCGAAGTGCTGCGCGCGCAGGGCGAACTCGACGCGGCCGAGCTGCACGCGCGCGCGGCAGTGCGCCTCGATCCGGCGCAGCCGAATTTCCTATTCAATCTGGCCACAGTGCTGCAGGCGCGCGGCCTTCTGGCCGAAGCGCTGACCGCCGGCGAGCAGGCGCTGGCCCTCAATCCGGACTGGGTGGAGGCGCTCGCGCTCAATGCGGGTCTTTGCTTCGCGCTCGAACGCCTGGATCAGGCGGTCGAATTCAGCCGGCGCGCCTGCGCGCTGCGCCCCGACGATCCGGCGCTGCTGATCGCGCTGATGCGCCAGCGCGCCTGGGCCTGCGATTGGCGCGGGCGCGCAGCCGATGTGGCTAAACTGCGGACCGCGCTCGAGCGCTGGGCGGCTGCGCCGCAGGACCCGGCATTCGCCGCGGTGAATCCCTTTGTCGCTTTCGAATACCCGCTGCCGGCGGAACTGCGCCGGGCGGTCACGCAAGCCTATTGCACGCGCGTGCTGCGCGCGGCGGGCCCGGCGCTTGCGCCGCGGCGCGCGCAGCCGCGCGCACGCCTGCGCCTGGGCTATGTGTCGGCGGATTTCCACGGCCACCCGACCATGCACCTGATGCGCAGTTTCTTCCGCCTGCACGATCGCAGCCGCTTCGAGGTGTATGCATATTCGATCGGCGCGGACGACGCGAGCGCGTATCGCAAGGCGGCTGCCGCGTCGGTCGATCGCTTCATCGATATCCGCACCGAGGGCGCGCGCGCGAGCGCGGAGCGCATACGCGGCGACGGTATCGACATCCTGATCGACCTCAAAGGCTTTACGCATGAGGCCCGCCCCGAAATCTTCGCGCTGCGGCCGGCGCCGCTGCAGGTTGCCTGGCTGGGCTATCCGGCTTCGACCGGGCGCGGCCTTAGCGACTACGCCATCGTCGACGCCATCGTCGCCCCGCCCGAGCGCGCCGCCGACTACGGCGAGCAGCTGGTGTGGATGCCGCACAGCTACCAGGTGAACGACTACCTGCAGCCGATCGCGAGTGAGCTTCCTGCGCGCGCGGCCTTGGGCCTGCCCGAACGCGGCTTCGTCTACGCCTGCTTCAACCAGGTGTACAAGATCGAGCCCGAGGTATTCGAGGCATGGATGCGCATTCTCGCGCGCGTGCCCGGCAGCGTGCTGTGGCTGTATGCCAGCCGGTCGGTGGCGCGCGAGCATCTCGCGCGCGCAGCCGTTGAGCTCGGCGTGGATCCGGCGCGGCTGGTGTTCGGCGAGACCCTGGCGAAGCCGCAGCATCTCGCGCGCCTCACCCAGGCGGACCTGTTCCTCGATACCTTCAGCATCAACGCCCACACCAGCGCGTCCGACGCGCTATGGGCGGGGCTGCCGGTGCTCACCCGTGCGGGCGAGGCGTTCGCGGCGCGCGTGGGCGCGAGCCTGGTCGCGGCAGCGGGTCTGCCGCAGCTCGCTTGCCGCAGCCTGGCCGATTACGAGCATACCGCGGTGCGGCTGGCGCAAGAGCCGCAGGAGCTGCGCCACCTGCGCCAAACGCTCGCCGCGCGCGAACGTCTGCCGCTGTTCGATACGCCGCGCTTCGTGCGCGAGCTCGAGAGTGCGTTCGACGCGATGTGGCGGCGCTGGCTTGCCGGTCAGCCGCCGGAGTCTTTTGCGGTCGGCGAGTAGCGGGGGGGGGGCGGCCTGGCCCAGCGCCGCCGTGTGC
>JAJZPQ010000020.1 GCA_021811085.1 Pseudomonadota bacterium
CGCGCGCGCGTTGAAGCGCATCGACAGCCCCTATGCCATGGTGCTGACCGGCACTCCGCTCGAAAACAAGCTGGAGGAGTTGATTTCCATCGTCCAGTTTGTCGACCAGCATCGCCTTGGACCGACGTGGAAGCTGCTGCATGAACATCAGCTCAGGGACGACGCGGGGCGCGTAACCGGCTATACGGGGTTGGAGAAGATCGGCGAGACGCTCGCGCCGATTATGATCCGTCGCCGCAAGAGCGATGTACTGCTGCAACTGCCCAAGCGCAGCGACCAGAACTTGCTGCTGCCCATGACGGATATGCAGATGCGCTACCACCAGGAGAATGCCGACATCGTGGCGCAGATTGTGCATCGCTGGCGCAAGACGAAGTTTCTGTCGGACAAGGACCAGCGACGGCTGACCTGCGCATTGCAGAACATGCGCATGTCCTGCAACAGTACCTATCTGCTCGATCAGGAAACCGATCACGGCGTCAAGGCGGACGAGCTGGCGGCGCTGCTCGACGACCTTTTCGCACAGCCGGAGGCAAAGGCGGTGGTGTTCAGCCAGTGGGTACGCACGCACCATATCGTCATCCGCAGGCTCGAGGCGCGCGGCATCGACTACGTCAGTTTTCACGGCGGCGTGCCGTCGGAGAAACGACCGGCGTTGGTCGAACGTTTCCGCGACGATCCGGACTGCCGCGTGTTCCTTTCGACCGATGCGGGCGCCACCGGCTTGAACCTGCAACATGCCTCGACGCTGGTGAACATGGACCTGCCGTGGAACCCGGCGCTACTGGAACAGCGCATCTCGCGCATTCATCGGATGGGGCAGACGCGGCCGGTGCGCATCGTCAATTTCGTCGCCAAGGGCACCATCGAGGAGGGCATGCTCTCGGTGCTTGCCTTCAAGCGGTCTTTGTCCGCGGGCATCCTGGACGGCGGCGCCGGCGAGATCTCGCTCGGAGGCTCGCGCCTCAATCGATTCATGAAGGACGTGGAAAAGGTGACTGGTCGCATGGGTGAGGGCGAGACCATGGCATCGGAGGAAGAGCTGGCGAACGCTACCGCTTCCTTTGGCGACGCGCCGACGTACGCGACCTCCTCTGACGAGAAAGCCGATGCCGACCGACCGGATCGGGAAGCGTCCGCCTCGGTGCGCTCGGAGGCGGGCGCCGATCCCTGGGCCGCCTTGGTGCAGTTTGGGAGCCAGTTCGTTTCCGCGCTGGTCGCCGCCGGTGATTCCTCGGGCGAAGGCCATCCATGGATCGAGCGCGATCCGGGCACTGGGGCGCGCAGCCTCAAGTTGCCACTGCCCGCGCCGGAAATTACAAGGCAACTTGCCGACACGCTCTCCGCGGTGGCGGACGCCTTGCGGGGGAAGGATAGCGGAAGCTGACGGCGCTTAGCGCATAGTCATGCGTGTGGATGGAGCAGGTCACGCTGCGCGAATTCGACCGTCTGTGTCCGCTGCCGGTCGAACCGTTGTCCCCCAGCAAGGCCCGAAAAGATATTTTCCTGGAGGGAGGGCATGGCTATTGACGGTACTCCGGTTCGTTTCGGGGGCTAATGGCTGGGAGCGGTGAAGGCCACGCCCAAGCGCGTCGCCAAGGCCTCGAGGTTTTTGTCTATCGTCCAGAGCAGCGTGTCCGGAGTGAGTAGAACTGAGGCGAGCAGCGCCATATCTACGGCACCGCATCCTGAGTCATGGAATTGTTCCCTCTCGACCAGGGCAAGCGTCTCGCCGGTTGTCGCGACGACGGCCTGCTGCAGCTTCTTGAGATCGCCGAGTGTGCGCTCGCGCGGTGCGGGTGGCGTTCCGCACGCGAGTTCGAGCACGATGAGCGGATGACACAGCACCTGGTCCAGCGCAAGCAGTGATTGAAGCACCGGGCTGGCACTGCGGAAATGCGCAACCCAGACCGAGGTATCTGCAAGGACCAAACTCACCGAGGCAGAACTTCCGCAGGCCGCCGACGGGGAATATCCTTCATCCCGGGGGCCTTGCCGCCCAAGGCAGCAAGCCGTTTGCCCGCTTGCACGCGCACGAACACCTTCATTGCTTCACGGAACAGATCGCCCTTGTCCATTCCCGGGTCGGCGACCTCCAGTGCCCTTTGATAGAGTTCATCATCGATGGTTACGGTTGTTCGCATGTGAAGCCTCGCTGTCGTCAAATATGATGCATAATAGCATCAGAAAAGGTGACCGTGAACGTTGACACTAACGAGACATCACACCTCAGCCTTGACGCTCATGCGGCAGGCGCAGGAACTGGAGTTGGGATACTAGAGCGTGGCGAGCTTCACTGCTGTCTACGATGCCTGTGTACTCCATCTGGCGCCCCTCAGGGATTTGCTGCTGCGTGTTGCTCTGACGGATCTTTTCCGCGCGCGTTGGACCGATGAAATTCAAGCCGAGTGGGTCAGATCGGTTCTCGAACGGCGCCCCGATCTAAAGCCTGAGCAATTGCGTCGCACGCGGGAGCCGGTGGACCGGTCCGTGCCGGATTGCCTCGTGACCGGATACGAGGGGCTCGTCGGCGGGTTGAACCTGCCCGACCCGGACGATCGACATGCGCTCGCCGCCGCGAAGCTTGAGCACGTAGGAGTCGCTCTCCCATGCCGCTGAGCGCTGATTGGCTTCCAGTCGCCACGCCTCTTGATCCTGCGGAAGATCCGCCAGGCAGCCTCGATCCATTGGGTACGCTTCTGCCGGCTGAGCGCTTGGCAGAGATTCTCTTGCCCGGCTTCACCGTTCGCATGTGGAGGGGCAGGCTTCTCACGATTGCGACCGTCGCTGCGGCAGTTGCCGAGCGCACCGTAGCCCTCATGAACAATCGTGACGATCTGCGCCTTGAGGCTCGGTTGGCGTTCGAACGCCTTTTCGTGTCGGCGGTCGTCCGCGTAGCGGACCGCGATCCGCAATTCACCAACGCGCCTCGCGGCCTCCCCGGGCGCGACCTCGCAAAGACGGCGCTCCTCAGCGGGGAGCCGCTCACGTTGGTGAATTTCTTGAAAGGGCAGGCAGTCAACGGGCCGTTCGGAGTCATTGCGCGTCTTGCTCGTCAGTTGGAGCTGATTGACGACGAAGGCCACATGGGAAGAAACGCCGTCACGTTGTTGATCGCATGGTCGGACGACGAAAAGCTCCCCGGTGTGCTTGATGAGGACGGCGCTGCGACTCGAACCGGCGCCAAATGGATGTCGGACGCAGTGAAACGAACCGCCGCCTGTATAGGTCATCCCGAATGGCCGGGACCCAATCATTCGGTTTGGGAGCAGCTTGCGGCGCATATTCGACCGGATCAGATCGGGCCGAGGGAACGGCGAGTCCTTCTCCAGATACTCTGCTCTTCGCCCGTTCGACGGCGAATGGTGGAGCTGTTGAAGAAGCGAGTCGACATTTACCGTCAGGCGTGGGATGAGGAGGGCAACCGTGGCGCGGTAGAGCGCGCCGTGTTGCTCCGAGGTATTCAGCCGGAGCTCGACGACAGCCCGACCGACCGCCTCATTGGAGCGGCGATAGGGGCGGCAGATGCGTATGAACAAACAGCGGGCCTTCTTCAGCAGACTTTTGACGGTCTCGTCTGGGTGCTGAAGGGGCGTGGAGGACGCGCGCCTCCTGAAGCCGTTACAGAGGATGCGCGGCTCCGCAGACATCTGGAAAAAGCGCGCATTGGACTTCAAAAAATCGTTCCGATACTCGATCGCGCCGCGCAGACCCTGGGCAATCAGCCATCCGTGAGCCTGCCACAGGTGGTCGAGCCGCTTCGGCAAGTACGGGAGGATGCCGCAAGGGCGAGCGCGTCCCTGAAATCGCTGACAGATACAGTGCTTCGCCGCCACGAACGCGTCCAACGGGATAAGCGCAAAGCGCCATGGATCGAATGCGAGTCCCATTGGACACTGATGCCCGGCGAGCATCGCGTTGATGGAGATTCGCCGCCCGTGTGGCAAGACGCGTATCTGCATCCATTCAAGATTCCCAACGCCTACTCTCTGCTTGGAGACCTAGGTTACGTAGCCGTGGACAACCGAAATGCCGAAAGCTAAGAGCGACATCGCTCGAACGCTCTCCGAGAGCTGGACCCAGCCAGCGGCTTCGCCTGCGGGGGAGATCGGACGCCCGCTGGTTTGCATCGCGTCGACTTACACCTTTCACGCATCGTTCCTTGAGTCGGAGCTGTTGCCGCGCTTCCTCGGCTTGAAATTCGACGAGACCGAGGGGCTTCGCCCTTTTGTGGTCGAGCGCGAGCAAGCCCTCGCCACGGCACGCGTGGGCGTGCTCGTCGACGCAGATCACCTCGACCCGTCGCAGACGACCCTTCGCTGGGATCAGCTGCCGGTGCGAGTGCCGGGAGGCGCGCAGCACTCGAAGATCGTCCTTCTGGTCTGGGAGAACTATGCGCGTCTCATCGTTTCGTCCGCAAATCTAACGCGATCGGGGTATCGCCGAAACCGAGAAATCGCTGGCGTGCTCGACTTCTTTGATCATGAAAGTTCTGCGCCACGCAAACTCATTTTCGACGCGATGGACTTCTTGAAGGATGTTGGCCCCTTCATTCGGGTGTCCGAACCTGCAAAGGCTAGATGGGAGGGAGGAGTCGAGAATGCGCGCTCGCGCGCGCGCTCCTGGCGACAAATGCCCGTGGACTTCAATCCGCGAGAGCGGCCCCGGGTGACCTTTGTAGGAGGGCTGCCACGGCGCAATGGCGGTGTAACCCAGTCGCCGCTTGAAAAGCTCATCGAATTGTGGGGAACGAAAAGAGCCTCCGAAATCACGGTCATGACCCCATTCGTAGGGGATCTGACCGGAACCGTAGATCCGGTGGTCGAGAAGCTGATGCAACTTCCGCGGGTTCGAGATGCGATCGGATACCTCGTTGTTCCCGGGCGCCCTAGCGAAGCAGAAGCGAATCGGATGGTTGTAGCGCTCCCGAACCGGTTTCGCGAAGCTTGGGCCTCGGCCTGGCGCATTGCGCCGGATGATGTTCCTACATACGTGGTTCCTCTGTGCCGCGCCGGCGAGAAAGCCAATCGGGACCTACATGCCAAAGGCGTCCTTGTCAGCGGGGAAGGCACTACATTGCTCCTGTGCGGGTCGAGCAACTTCAGCCCGCACGGCATGGGCGTCGGCATGGCCAACGTAGAGGCAAACCTCTGCTATCTCGACGATCTGGATATCAAGAGAAACGGCCTGACGTTGGAAAACCGCCTGCCAGTGGACTGGGAAGAGGATCGCTGCGAGGACCCGATTTGGCCGGACACCGCCGAGGTGATCGAGGACGAACAGTCGGGCTCGGACCGACCGCTTCCTGCCGCCTTTCTATGGGCCGTCTACAACCAGCGCACCGCCGTCCTGACTGTAGCGCTGGACCTGTCGGCCACATTTCCTGCGGTGTGGTCGTTGCGGTGGCCGGGTGAGCGATCCGAAGACGCACCACCACTCGCGGATCAGGGATATCAGCCGTGGCCGCCGCCCGATGCGAACATCGTGCTACCGCTGCCGGCGTCCCTTCGTGGCGCCAACGTCGCGGGCTTGCGGTTGGTATGGCGCGGAGAGGACGACGTGTTTCAGAGCGCCATCCTGCCGGTTCACATTGAGAACGGATATGATCTGCTTCCACCGGAGGAGTTTCGTTCCCTGACCGCGGACGGAATCCTCGAGTGCCTTCTCTCGGGGCGGGACCCTGCGGAATGGGTGGAAGCCATGGAGCGGCGTCAGGCATCGGGCGGGACGCCATCCGCCGCGCGGGAGTTCGATTCCCTGCGTGCTGTTGATACGAGCAGCTATGTCCTTTACCGAACGCGGCGATTAGGAACTGCCCTCACTGCCTTGGGTCATCGTCTCCTGCGTACGGTGCAGACTCGGGACGCAATGGCATACAGGCTCCGACAGGATCCGCTCGGCCCGCGGATGCTCGCGGAAGCGCTTGTGAACGAATGGCGGGATGGGGCGCAGCAAAACCAAGAAGTCATGCACGACGCTGCCATCGTGATGTTCAGTCTCGCGGAGATCAATCTCACGCTTGCACACGTCGCCCGCAGGATTGCGGACGCCCCGTTGCGCGTCCTCTATCGAGAGATTATCGAAGACATTGATCGGATGTGCGCGGAAATCGCCTCGCGTTTCGCACCGCCCCCGAACCTTCAAGAATACTTGCGCGCGGTGAAGCGCAAGCATGCGCAGCTTCTCGATGCAACTCAATCCGGGCGTAGCCATGCCAACTGAATGGCCATTCGCCGCCGAGATCATTCGAATGGGCGGGATAGGCGCCCAAAAGATCGATGCCCAGGACGGAGCGCGGCAACAAGAGACCGTGCAATCAATATTGAAGGACCTGGCGACGCAGCCGGGTGTCGTGCTCGCCGACGAGGTTGGAATGGGCAAGACATACGTAGCCCTGGCCGTCGTCGCTTCGGCCGTATTGGCTAACCGTGGCTCGGGGCGACCGGTCGTCGTAATGATGCCTCCCGGACTCGCAAGCAAGTGGCCTCGCGAGTGGGACCAGTTCAAGACCATTTGTTGCGCACGCCCAGCTGCGCTCGCATGGGTCCGTGACAAATACGTTCACACGCCTACGGATTTCTTCAAGCTCTTGGACGACCCGCGGGATCGGCGACCGCATATTGTCTGGATGACGACCGGCTGCTTCGATAGAGGGTTGTCGGATCCGTGGACAAAACTCGCGCTTGTCCGGATCGCGCGAAGCCGAACCCGCATGGATGATGAAACCAAGAAGAAGCTCTACAAGTGGGCGACAACGCTCATCCGGCTGAAACGCAAGCGATATCTCACCCCAGAAATAGTGGAGAAGCTGCTCCAGTCTGACCTGAGCAAGTGGCACCGCATTCTCATTCGAGAGCAGATTCTAGGCGACGACGACGACGATCCGGTCTCGCAGCACCTTCTGCAGCATCAACGCGACATTGACTGGGAGCCATTGGTAGTCGTCCTGCGGGGTGAAGCGATCCCGGGACGGCGCGGCATGGTCTCCGACAAGCGGTTGCAGGAAGCTCGGTGGGATTTCAATGCCGCGTGTCAGCAGGTCTACTGGGACTGGCTGTCGCGCGTGCAGTGGCGCGCGCCATTGTTCGTCCTGGACGAAGCCCATCATGCCAAGAACGACAACACGCGGCTCGCCAGCCTTCTTCGTTCCGACGATACTCAACTCCTGATAGAGGGAAAGCTGGCGACAGGCAAGCCGCTTCTCTGGGAGAAATTCGACCGCATGCTGTTCCTGACCGCCACTCCTTTTCAGCTCGGGCACCATGAGTTGATTCGGGTGCTCCGATCATTCGCGGCTGCGAAGTGGAGTGGTCAGAACGCGCCAAATGGCAGCCGTGAGGACTTTCTGTATGCGATTGGCGAGTTGGAAAAGCGTCTTAACGAGAATCGACTGGCAGCGCGCGGACTAGACAGACTGTGGGGAAGAGCTGCACGCGAGGCTGTCGCTCGACACGCCGCTGGTGACGATTTGGCACACGCAGCGGCAGCGTGGTGGAAGGCAGTTCAATCGCAGCCGACTGACGACCCGCTCGACCGTGAACTTCTCGCCGCCATCGAGGAATGCCGGCTTACCAAGGCACGCGCCGAAGCCGATACAGGAAAGCCGTGGTGTTCGCTGCGCCGGTGGGTAATACGCCACAATCGGCCGGTGTATCTGCCCAGTTTGCCCACCGAGGCGGTGGTTGCCAGGCGATTACTCTGCCCAGGACGCGCGGTGGCGGACGAAAACGTCGAGCAGAACAGCGAACAGAGCCTCACCTCGACGACCGCCGGCCTCCCGATTGCCGGCGATGCAGCTCTACCGTTTCTGCTGGCGGCACGCGCGCAAGGCGAACTCGCTCAAGGCTCAAGCAAGGGCAGGGCCTTCTTTGCCGAGGGCTTGTGCTCGAGTTACGAAGCCTTCCACCATACGCGCGAGGGCCGTGGCGATATTCGCGATGTCGACGATGAAGGCATCGAGCGATCCGGGAAGCTGGCGCAAGCGGAGCGCGATACGAGCCTCGTTCCGATCGCCTGGTACGAGGAGCAGGTCGGAGCGCTCATTCCATCAAAGAAAGCGCAGGACAGCGAGCGGTATCGTCATCCTAAGATCCGTGCTGTTGTCCAGCGCGCTATCAACTTATGGGCGGCAGGCGAGAAGGTATTGCTTTTTTGTTTCTATCGCGAAACCGCTAAAGCATTGCGCTACCATATTGGACGTGAGGTCGAAAAGGCTACTTTTGCCCTTGCAGCGAAGAAGCTCGGATTGGACGCTGAGAAGAATGCGAGCCGTCTGCGCGATCTGTTGGAGCGGGTGGCCCGCCGCCTTGCGGACGAAGACAGTCCGTTCCATCGGGCAATTGTAGCAATGTTGCGGAAGCCGCTCGAATCCGAAGAATTCGCTATCTTGCGTCCCCGAGCAGATGAGCTGACCGGACTCTTGGCCGGTTACGTGCGCTCGCCGTCGTTCATCGCTAGGTATATCCCTTTCGACGTTGCTGAGGTTCGGAAAGCACTCGTTGAGGGGTCCTCCCAGGCGCGCGTTGTCCGGGCCGGGGCCGCCGCGCTGGCACGTGCACTTGCTGAACGCGCTGACGCTTCGGCGATGACCATGGGCGCACGTATCGAGGAGTTTCTGAGGTTTGCCAAAGAACTTGCAGAGCGAGGCATAGCGAATAGCTCAGAGGATGGCGATGAGGCGCGCGACCCGCTTACCGAGTACCTGGAGGCTGTAGCGGTCTATGTCTCTCCTCGCCGCACAGCTTTCGACGATGATGATGCGCTCCGGGCTGATTCCAGCGAGGGCTCTTATCGTGTGCTTCAGCCGGTCCGCATGGTGTTCGGGGATACGAAGCGGGAAGTGCGCGAGCGATTGATGCTTGCCTTCAACAGCCCTATGTTTCCGGAGATCCTTATCAGCAGTGCTGTCCTAGGGGAGGGCGTTGATCTGCACCGCTTCTGCCGTTACGTAATCCACCATGACCTGTGCTGGAATCCGAGCACACTTGAGCAAAGGACCGGGCGGCTTGACAGGATTCGGTGCAAAGCCGAGGTCGCACGAATGCCGATCGTTATCTACGAACCGTATCTGGGCGGGAGCGCGGACGAGAAAATGTTCCGCGTTGTGCAAGACAGGGAACGCTGGTTTCAAGTCGTAATGGGGCAAAAGTTTGAGTTCGACGAGGCAACGTCAGAAGCGCTCGCCAATCGGGTGCCGCTCCCACCTGACCTTGCCAACGCCCTAGTCTTTGACCTCCGTCGATTTCGCCAGGCGTCAACAGCGCAGACGTCGTCGGAAACACTGTTGGTGCCGAACTAAAGCGGGAACGGGCGCGCATTGGCGACTTCAAAGAGCAGTTGCGGTAGTGGCGTGCCCTGATCGCTGATTTGGAGGAGGATGACGGATATGGACCGGAAAAAGTTTTCGCAGGATATCGTAAATTGGATCGAGGCACGCAAGCGGTTTCATCTATCGCACGCGCAGGTGCAGATGGCGCGCGAACTTGGGATGAATCCGGAGAGGCTCGGCAAGCTCGACAACCACCGCCAGGAGCCCTGGAAGGTGCCGCTCCCGCAGTTCATCGAGCATCTCTACTTCAAGGCGTTCGGCAAAGAACGCCCCGAGATCGTCATGTCGATCGAGGAACGGGCGCGCGCCAAGGAAGCCAAGCGAGCCGTTCGCAATGAGGCACGGCGCCGCGTGCGCACGCAGGAAGCAGGTCGCCCTACTGAAGCAGAGGCATGAACCAATACCAACTATGCTGAAAATGATTGAGTAGTCGGCCATCACTTGCTAGAGACTGGCGTTGTCGTTCCGTTTCGCCTCCTCGAACATGCGATACTGCCCGCGCCGGATCCGGCTGAACGACACTTCATGAGTGCACGCTAAAAGGTCGGTCCAGTTGACCTCGGGCCGCACGCCTGTACTACACGGCAACATTGCCTCACAATTGTCATATGGACCACGACACCCTGGATCGGCTGCGGCAGACTTCCGCCGCGTGGCGGCTGCTCGCGGCCGATCATGCGCCGCTGGTGCTGAGCTTTTTGGCGCTCGCATTCATCCAACCCAATCGCCGGACTATCCCGGCGCCGGAGCTGACGGCGCAACTGGATGCTTACCTCGACCAGCTGAGCGAGACACACGGGACGGAACGCTATCCCAAGAGTGCACGCCAGTATCTGGACGATTGGGCCGCGCCTGAGCGGGCCTACCTGCGCAAGTACTACCCAAAATCAGGTGAGGATGCGGACTTCGACCTGACGCCCGCCACGGAGAAGGCTATCGAGTGGATTCAGGGCCTCAGGCCGCAACAGTTCGTGGGTACGGAGTCGCGACTGCTGACGCTGTTCCAACTATTGCGCGAACTGGCGACGGGCACACGGGAAGATCCGGCGCTGCGCATCCGGGAACTGGGGCGCCGCAAGGTCGAGATCGAGCGCGAGATCGAGCGTGTGCGCAGCGGCCAAGTCGGTCCGCTCGACGCGACGCAAGTCAAGGAGCGCTATCTGCAGGTCGCAGAAACCGCGCGCCATCTCCTGAGCGACTTTCGGCAGGTCGAAGAAAATTTTCGCGGGCTAGACGCGCAGACGCGCGAGCGCGTGGCGACCAGTATGCAGGCCAAGGGCGCGCTGCTGGAAGAGATTTTCGGCGAGACCGACCACATTCGCCGTTCGGACCAAGGCAAGAGCTTCGACGCATTCTGGGAGTTCCTGATGTCCCCGGCGCGGCAGGACGAACTGCAGGCGTGGTTGCGTAGCGTGCACGAGTTGCCGGCGGTGCGCGAGCTCTCGCAGGAGGAATTCGTGCGCGGCATCCCGTTCCTGCTTCTCGAAGCAGGCGAAAAGGTCCACGGCACGCTCGCGCAGTTGGTCGAGCAGTTGCGGCGTTTCGTAGACGATCAGGCTCACCTTGAAAACCGTCGTATTCTCGATCTCATCCATCAGATCGAGGCCCATGCGATCCGCCTAAAAAGCGATCCGCCGCATGGCACCGCATTCGCCACGCTCGATGCGGCAGCGCCGGACTTCAATCTGCCTATGTGCCGGTCGCTTTATCGTCCGCCGCGCAATCCGGTGCTCGGTTTGGAGGCGATCGAGGAGGGCGCGGCCGAGCTGAATCTGGCGGCGCTGTTTGCGCAGACGGTGGTAGACGAGAAGCTGTTGCGCGGGCACGTCGCGGAACTGCTGCGCAGCCGGTCGCAGGTGACGCTCGCCGAGGTGACATCCGCCTTCCCGCCGGAGCAGGGGCTGGCCGAAGTCGTCGCCTATCTCAGAATTGCGGGCGATGAAGGCGCGGCAGTGGACGAGTCCGTGACGGAGACGGTGGTCATTCCACCCAGCGCAGAACGGGTGGAGAAGCGGGTGCGCCTGCCGCGGGTGATCTTCTCGCAATGAGCACGATGGAAACACCGCAAGGCAATGCGCTTCCCGCTATCCTGGTTGGCCTGCTCAAGGGCGCTGTCTATCGCGAGCAGGCGCCTGCGCTTTGGCGCGATCTTCTGAACTTGCAAGGCGCTGCGCGCGACCACCTGCGGCTGCTGGGGCTCGACCTCGTTATCGATGAAGCCGAGGGTTACGCGTTTCTGCGCCAGACCGACGCGGACGTAGCCGGGACCGACGAAGTGACGCCGCGTCTGATCCCGCGCCGGCCGCTCAGCTACCCGGTGAGCCTGCTTCTGGTTCTCCTGCGCAAGCGCCTGGCCCAGCACGATGCGCAGGGCGGTGAAACGCGGCTCGTGCTCTCGCGCGAGCAGATGGTGGACATGATGCGCACCTTCCTCCCATCGGCCACCAATGAGGCGAAGCTTGAGGACCAGATCGAGCGCCATGTCGCGCGGGTCGAGGATCTCGGATTCCTGCACAAGATGAAGGCGGACGAAGAACTCTACGAGGTGCGGCGCATCCTGCGAGCCTTCGTCAATGCCGATTGGATCGCCGAGCTTGAAACGGCTTACCGCGACCATGCGCAACGCCTCGAGTGAGACCATGCGGCCGGGCTTTCGGCTCGCGCGCTTCGAGGTGCTCAACTGGGGCACGTTCGACACACGTGTCTGGAGAATCGAACCCGGCGGCGATAACGCGCTGCTCACGGGCGACATTGGTTCGGGCAAGTCCACGCTGGTGGACGCGCTCACCACGCTGCTGGTGCCGCCGCGCAAGATCACCTACAACAAAGCGGCGGGAGCGGAAGCGCGCGAACGCTCGCTCTACTCCTACGTGCGCGGCGAATACCGCAGCGTCACCAACGAGCTGACCGGCGGCGCCCAGGCCCAGGCGCTACGCGGGGAGACCAGCTACAGCGTGCTCCTCGGCGTGTTCACTGACCAGGTTGTTGGACGCGACGTGACGCTGGTCCAGGTCTTCTGGACCAAGGAGGGCGAGCGCAACCCATATCGACTCTACGTCGTTGCGAGCGGCGAGCTGGCGATCACGGAAGCCTTCACCGGCTTTGGTGAGGACATCCAGAACCTGCGCAAGCGGCTGCGTTCGGATCGGCGCGTCGCTCTTTTTGATACCTTCGAGGAGTATGGCTCGCGTCTGCGGCGCGAGCTGGGCGTGCCCCACCCGCAAGCCCTCGATCTCTTCTACCAGACTGTTTCGATGAAATCGGTGGGGAACCTCACTGAGTTCGTGCGCAGGCATATGCTCGAACCGGACGATACGGAGGAGCGCATTCGGGCGCTGATCGCCAATTTCGAGAACTTGAGCCACGCGCACGATGCCGTGCTGCGGGCGCGCGACCAGATCGAGCGCCTCGAACCGTTGGTGGCCGACGGCGAGCGCCTCGAAGAACTGGAGGCCGAGCTCGCGGCGCTGCGGCGAGCGCGGGAGGCGCTTTCCGCCTGGTTTGCGGGGCACCGTACGGTGCTCCTCGAACGGCAGATCGAGCAGCTGGAATTCGACAAGAGTAAGTGGGAGCAACAGCTCGAAGCGCAGCGCGCCGGGCTGGAAGATCTGTCACGCAGGAGGACCGAACTGCAGGCGGCGATCGAGCGGCAGGGCGGCGGCCGTATCCGCGAAATCGAGGCGACGATCGCGCACGAACAGTCCGAGCGGGAGCGCCAGCGTGCCGACGATGCGGACTACAGGCGTCTTTGCACGGCCCTTACCGTCAAGCCGGGCACGACGCTGGAGACTTTTCTCGCCTCGGTACGAGCCGCGGGACTGCGCCGGCAGGAAGTCGACGCGGAGAAGCAGCGCCTGGATCGTCTCGTCATCGACAAGGCGGTCGAGTTCAAGAGCAGCAGCGAGCGCGACAAGGCCTTATCGGACGAGATTCGCTCTTTGGAGAGCCGCGCGAGCAATATCCCTGCCGCGAGCATCGGCATCCGGGAGGGACTGGCCGCGGCGCTGGGTGTCGATCCCGAGGACTTGCCTTTCGCCGGCGAGCTAATGCAGGTACGTCGGGACGCGGCGGACTGGGAAGGTGCGATCGAACGCCTCTTGCACGGTTTCGCGATGAATCTGCTCGTGCCCGAATCCCTCTATGCGCAGGTTAACCACTACGTGGACCGCACCCATCTGCAGGGGCGGCTGGTATACCTGAGAGTGCGCGATGAAGCCGCGCGCGCGACCGGAAGAACGGTTTCGCCGCAATCGGTGGTGCGCAAGCTTTCGATCAAGCCGGATAGCGGGTTCTATGCGTTTCTCGAGCGCGAGTTGGCCGAGCAGTTTGACTACGCCTGCTGCGATAGCCTGGAGGAATTCCGCCGGCTGCCGCGCGCGCTTACCCTGAACGGGTTGATCAAGGCGAATGAGCGTCGCCACGAAAAAGACGACCGGCATCGGATCGAGGACCGCTCGCGCTATGTGCTCGGCTGGGACAATCGCGCGAAGTTGAAGGCGCTGCGCACGGAGCAGAGCGAGCTGCGGCGCCGATTGCTGGCGATCAAGGCGGAGCGTGACGATGTCGACAGGCAGCGCCAAACGGGCGAGCAACAACTACGTGCCGCGGACCGGCTGCTCGAACTGAAGGAATTCGCGCGCATCGACTGGCGCAGCACCGTCGCTCGCATCCAGAGGCTGGAAGACGAGAAGCGCACGCTGGAGGAATCCGACGACCAGCTGCGCACGCTCCGCGCGCAGCTCGCGCAGCTCGATCAAGACTACGCTGCGGCCGATATGCGCAGGCAGGAAACCAGCAGGCGCCAGGGAAGCACCTTGGACAGACTGGATCAAGCGAGCCAGGCGTGCCAGGCCGCGCGCGAGGAGGAAGCGGCGCTTTCCGAGTCCGATCGTAACGCCTGCGTTGCGCTGCTGGAGCAGTGGCGGCGGCAAGTGCTGGGCGATGACGCGCTGGAACTGCGTTCTCTCGAATCCCAGCAGCGGCGCATGCGCGACGCGCTGCAGGCGAAGATCGATGCCGAGGACAAGGCGGCGGGGCGCTTGCGGGAGCGGATCGTCGAGCAGATGCAGCGCTACAAGGCGGCCTACCCGGCGGAGACGGCGGAGATGGATGCACGTACGGAAGCGCTGGAAGAGTATCGCCGGCGGCTGCAGGCATTGCGCGAGGACGATCTCCCGCGCTTTGAAGCCCGCTTCAAGGAGCTGCTCAACAAGGAAACAATCAACAGCATGGCCGCATTCCAGGCACACCTGCAGAAGCGCCGCCACGAGATCGACGAGAGAATCCGCGTCATCAATGCATCGCTGGCGAGCATCGAGTACGACCGCAGCCAGGGGACTTATATTGAACTGGTGAGTTTGCCCTCCCCGGATGCGGAGGTGCGCGACTTTCAGACGAGCCTGCGCGCCTGCATCAGCGGCGGCGATGAGGGCGGCGAGCTTTACACCGAGCAGAAATTCCTGCAGGTGAAGGCACTCGTCGAGCGCTTGAACGGACGAGAGGGACAGGCCGAGGTCGATGCGCGCTGGCGGGCCAAAGTGACTGACGTGCGCAACTGGTTCGAATTTGGCGCGAAGGAACGCTGGCGTACCGACGGCGCCGAGCGCGAATTCTATCGCGATTCGTCCGGCAAATCCGGTGGGCAGAAGGAGAAGCTCGCCTATACGATCCTCGCGGCCGCGCTTGCCTACCAGTTCGGGCTAGGCGAAACGCAGGCCCCCAAGAGGCACTTCCGGTTCGTGGTGATCGACGAAGCATTCGGTCGCGGGTCGGACGACAGCACCCGCTACGGCCTGGAGTTGTTCCGGACGCTCGACCTGCAGCTCCTGATCGTCACCCCGCTGCAGAAAATCGCGGTCATCGAGGACTACATCTCAGCGGTACATTTTGTACACAACGAGGGCGGTGCGAATTCGATGGTCCAGAATCTGACGATCGAGGAATATCGCGAGCGCAAGCTCCAGTTTCTCGCCGCTGCTTCCACATGATTTCGCCGGAGGAAATCCGCACCCGCGCGCGCAAGCTGTGGATGAGCGGCGCGCCGCTGCGTGCCTGGCTCGGTGCCGAAGACCTGTTTCCGTATTCCGTGCCGTTCCGCAAGCCTTCGGCGCAGGAATGGCTCGGTCGTTTTGCAGAGCTTCGTTCCGCAGTCGAGCGGCTAGAGGCCGGGAGCAAGGCGAGTCAGGGTGCCGGCTACGCGGTGGTGTTCAAGGAGGTCGCACATCAGAAACTCGGGCGCTTGCGGGTACCGGAGAGCATCGTGTTCGAGAACGCCGAAGATGTCGCGGCGTGTGCAGGGGAGAGCGCAGCGCTGGCGCGCTTCGCGGGGGTGGCCCAAGCGCTCAGGAGGCGGGAGCCGCGGCTGGGTGATTGGCTGGCCGAGCAGCCGCTGCGTGCGATCGAGGTCCAAGGCGATTTGCCGCGGCTGTTGGCCGTGGTCGAGCATTTCCAAGCGCATCCGCGGCCGATGCGGTACGCTCGCGAGCTCGGTATCCCGGGAGTAGACAGCAAGTTCATCGAAGAGAACCGCGCGCTGCTCGGCGCGTGGCTGGATCGCTTACTACCGGCGGAGGCGGTGGACGCAACGGTGCGCGGTCTTGTCGACGGTGGATTCGAACGACGCTTCGGGCTGCGCTGCGACGAGCCGCTCATCCGCTTCCGCTGGCTTGACCGCGCGTTCATGCTCGACGACCGCATCGCAGACGCTACGGTGCCGCTCTCCGAGTTCGCCGCCTACGCTCCGCGCTGCGAGCGGGTGTTCGTGACCGAAAACAGGATCAATTTTCTGACGTTGCCGGGGTGCGCCGGCAGCCTCGCCATTTTCGGCGGAGGTTATGCGATCGACCGGCTCGGATCGCTCCCCTGGCTGCGTGAAAAGTTGCTCTACTACTGGGGCGACATCGACACGCACGGATTCGCGATCCTCAGCCGGCTGCGTCGTCGTTGGGCGCATACGCGCTCGCTGCTAATGGACCGCGACACGCTGCTGGGCCATAAGGAGCTGTGGGGTGAGGAGCCCCAGGATCGCCGCTGTCTGCATGACCTCGATGCACTCGACGGTGAGGAGAGCGCGCTCTACGATGATCTGCGCTTCGACCGGCTCGGGGAGCGTGTGCGACTGGAGCAGGAGCGGATCGGTTACGCGCAAGTGTTGGAGGCCGTTGCGAGAATCCGCAGACAGGAATGCAGCGGTGTGAATAGGGATTCAATATGTTAGCTGGTGGCAACTGAGAACTGCTGCGAAAAACCATGGTCAGAAAGACATGAGCATAATTATCTGATATAATGCTCACCAAGATAACCATTTGTAGCATGGAGGACGATCATCGCGGCTATCAAAGACAAGGCGTTATCCGGGTTCGGCACGCTGGCGGGTACGCTCGCTGAGGTGCGATCGAGCCTGGGGCGATCGCGAGCCCAGCGCGCCATTGCGCTAACCTTTGCGCACGAGAACGAGCGCACGGTACGGGCAATTGCCGAAACGTTGGTGGGTCTTGGCCCGCTGGTCGCCACGCTCATGAAACAGCGGCAGCGCGAAACCCTGGACAGGATCATCGACGCGCTGGTGCCGACTGTACCGCCTCCCGAACACATGCTGGCCGAGGCGCGGATGACGGCGAAGGCGCGCAAGGCAGTGCTGGAGGGGGCAGAGTGGCTGACGGCCGCGCAGATCGCGAAGTTGGCGGGTTTCAGCGCGTCGAACCCGAGTGCGCAGCCAAACAAGTGGAAGAAGGACGGGCTGATCTTTGCGATCCGCCATCAGAGCACCGACTACTTTCCGGCCTATGGGATCGATCCGACAGCCAACTACCGGCCTGTCATGGCGCTGGCGAAGGTGCTGCACGCATTCGGGAATACGAAGGACGCGTGGGGCTTGGCCTATTGGTTCGCCTCGGTTAACAGTTTTCTGGGTGGAAAGCGGCCGCAGGATCTGCTCGCCAACACGCCAGACCGGGTGATCGAGGCCGCGCGCGACGAAGTGGCTGAGATCGCGCACGGCTAGACCGTCCGCTAAATCGAAAGCGGTACGGATGGCAAAAGCGTCGAAGGCGGTTGTACGATCGAAAGCGGCGCCTACGCCACCGGCCTCCCTGCACGTTTCATCGACGACTTGGCCTCGAGGGCGGCCGATCCATCGCATCCACCTGGTGCGCTACGCGGCGGACGGTTTCAACCCTGGCAGGAAGGGCAACGCAAGATTCAGTCCTATCGTCAATGTTTCCGGCGCAGCTATTCCAACGCTATACGGAGGGAGTACGTTCGACTGCGCGGCCATGGAAACGGTATTCCACGACGTGCCGTTCGCCCCTGGGTTTAAGAGCTTCGACCAGCGCAAGTTGGTCGGTCAGATACGCTCGGTGCTGCTGTCGGCAACGGATCTCGTGTTGGCGGACCTCAGTAACGTGGCGTTACGCAAACTCGGCGTGCCGCGGGCTCATTTGATCGATACCGAGAAGGATTGTTATCCGCAGACCCGCAAGTGGGCTGAAGCGATCCATGCACGGGCCGCGAAGATCCAGGGCCTGTGCTGGACATCGCGTCAGGACGACCGGGCTCTGGCGATAGTTCTCTTCGGTGATCGAATCGCCGCCAAGACACTTATGCCGCACGGTAGTTCTCGGGCGCTTCTCAGCGACGCGAGCGCCTACGCTGAATTGCTAATCCTGGCCGATCGCATTGGTGTAAGTGTCGTTGCGGGGAAATCTTGAAGCGGTGTCTCGGCCGGGCCAGGTGGCCTTGCGTCGAATTTGCGTTACATCGTTGAACACTGTTGAGCATCGTTGAGCAAATTGGCAGCGAACGCATGGACGTAACATGTTGATTGAAAACAGTTTCTAGCCAGAACATCTAAATGGGGTGCAGGTGGTCGGAGGTTCAAATCCTCTCGCCCCGACCAAGACAAAGAACGGGTTACAGACATTGAGCTGTAGCCCGTTTTTTTGTGCACCCCGGCCTTCGGCGTTGAATTGGCTCAGCCCCCGGGCGGGTGGTGCTTGCCCGCGCTCACGCGCGTCGCATGCTGACGGCCCTTGCCCGAGACGTCGGCGACGAATTGCACCTCGGCGCCGCTTTGCAGCCGGTCGAAAGCCTGGCCGACCACATTGTCGCTGCTGAAATAGAACTCGCTGCCGTCGGCGGTTTCGATGTAGCCGTAGCCCTCTTGCGCAAACAGGCGGCTCACTTTGCCGTGCCGCGGCGGCTCGTGCGTCTTGACGTCGCCGCGCTGGGTGCGCGCGACCTCTTCGAGTTGGCGACCTGCGGCGTTGAATGCGTCGCGCAGCGCCACGTAGATGTCTTCGTGATGGTCGCGATCGACGACCACTTCGTGACCGGGCACGCGCAGGTCCAGGCGCACGCTGAACTGCTTGCCTTGGTGGCGATGGCGATCGAGTTCTTCCACTACGACGTGGCAGCTCATGATGCGCGGATGAAATTCCTCCAGTTTGGCTGCCTTGGCGCGAATGCGCGCCTCTACTGCCTCGGACTGCGGGAAATTGCGGAATGTGATCTGTATAGGTAGTTGCATGGAGGTCGGTTCCTGATAGCGTTGTCCGCGGACGCGCACCTAGCCGGGAACCCCGACCGGCACGCCCGCTTTAACCATGCGCCTTCTGGCGCCGCTGCAATTGATTTCCGTCAATTACCGTGGATTTCGGAAAATGGGTCCGGCTCGCGCGGCGCGCTGGCTGCCATCGTGTATGATATTTGGCCGGCTAGACATAGGCGTCACGCGGTCCTTGAAGTGAACAGAGTGCCGAGCACAGTGACCCAGCGCGGCGACCCGCCAATACGGCGCAGAGCCCTGGCAGTTGCAGCCGGCTACCGGTTGATGCGCAGAATCCTTGCAGGCTTCCGCGATACGAGTACCGGGGCAGCCTAAAATGACAGGAGAAAGAGGAATCAATTTGGATGAGAATGAATTAGAGATTGAGTGGAAGGATTTCCTGGCCGTTGGCGTACCCGAGATGGATGCTGAGCATCGCAAGTTCATTACGCGGGTGAACGAGCTCGATCTGGCCATTGTCGCGGCGAAGGACAAGGCGACCGTCAGGCAGGCCATGGACTTGATGCTGTCCGAAGCTGCGAATCACTTCAAACACGAAGAGGAACTACTGGCGGAATGGAAATATCCGCACGCGGCGGCGCACGCGGCCAAACATGCTGCACTATGGACGCAGTTTGGCGGCCTGCTCAGGGAATTTGAGCAGGCCGAATTCAGCTTCGTCTGGGCGGTGAAGGGATTGAAGGTCAAACAGCTGCTGGTAGCGCACTTATTGAAGGAAGACCTGACATACCGGGACTATTTGCAGTCACGGTCACGACAGTGATAATTGCTGGAGTGACCTCGGTCGACACCACTGGCGAGCGTGCGGCGTGGGCGTGCGTGGTGGCCGCGAAATCTCAGCAATGAATCCGGTCGCAAGAGCAATCGACAGTCGCCGTGGCACCTGGCACGACTGTTCGCAAATTGGCGGAGGCTGACATTTTCAGGCGCGCGCAATGTGCTATCCGGCGTAAGCCGCAAAACCTGGTTTTCGCCGCGGTCGCGCTTGCGCTGATCGCCATCACCGGGCTTGCGCTCGACTTCAGCGCATTCGCCATCGGCGGGGCGATGGCGGGAAATATCCTGCTCCTGCTCGTTGTCGCGCTTGGCGCTCGCGGCGACACGGACGCGGACCCCGTGCACAGCAGCGGGGAGCGCCAAGGCAGTGCACACGGCGCCGCCAATCCGGTGCTGCTCGACGACATGAGCAGGCTGCTGCAGTCCAGCATCGATTACGCCGACGCCTATCAGGTGGTGCAGCGCTGCGCCGCTGGATTGTTCGCCGGCTGCAGCGGTGCGCTCTATCTCGCCGAAGCGCCCGGCGGTCCGCTCGATCTCAAGCAAGAGTGGGGAAAGCCCGCAGGCGGCAGCAGCCAATTTGCAGCGGCGGATTGCTGGGCGCTACGCCGCGGTGAAGCCTATCTGGCCGCGGGCGCGTCGGATATCTCCTGCCGCCACATGCGCGAGCCGAGGCAAGCGCACAGCCTGTGCGTGCCGATCATGGCGCAAGGTTCTGCCCTGGGCATCCTGTTGCTTGAAGATGCGTCGCAATCCGCGGCGCTCGCCTCCATGCGCCCGCTGGCAAAGAATTTCGCCGGCCAGATCGGCCTCGCGCTGGCCAATATGAAGTTGCAGGAAACGCTGCGCAATCTGTCGGTACGCGACCCGCTCACCGGTTTGTTCAATCGCCGCTACATGGAGGAATCGCTGACGCGGGAGATCTCGGCTGCGCGGCGCAAGAGCCGGCCGCTGGGGGTCGCGATTTGCGACCTGAATCAGTTCACGCGCTTCAACGAGACCTACGGGCGCGATGCCGGGGACTACGCCTTGCGCGAAATTGCGCAACTGATCAATAAGCACATACGCGCGAGCGACATCGCCTGCCGTTACGGCAAAGATGAAATCGCGCTGATCTTTCCGGAGGCGCCGCTCGAGGGGGTCGTCATGCGCACCAACCAATTGCGCGAGGCGATTGTCGCGCTCGACCTGGAACATTTCGGGCGCCGGCTGGAAAGAATATCCGCATCCTTCGGCGTTGCCCTGTTTCCGCATCACGGCACCACGTCAGGCGAACTGCTGCAGCAGGCCACGCTCGCCCTCACCAGCGCGAGGGAATTCGGCAACAATCGGGTGCAGGTCGCAAGCGCCGGCAAAGCGCCAGCGTAGTTATTGCTGCAGCGCCTGCTTGCGCGCCCGGCGCGCGGCGTCCTCTTTTGCCGCGTCGTCGATTTCGCGCAGGATGCCGCCGACGTCGGCCAGCTTTTCGTTGCGGGCGAAGCTGCCGCTCAGCGCAATCTCCGGGTGCAGCTTGCCGCTCGCGTAGATGGACCAGATTTCCTTGCCGTAGTCGGTGCGGCGCAGCTCCGGGGCGAAGCGGCCGAAGTAGGCAGTCAGATTTTCAATGTCGCGCTCGAGCAGGGCGCCGGCACTGTTGTTGCCCGCGGCGTCCACGGCCTGGGGCAGGTCGATGATGACGGGACCGTCGGCGCCTACCAGCACGTTGTATTCGGACAGGTCTCCGTGGACGATGCCGGCGCAGAGCATGCGCACGACCTGCCGCACCAGCGTCTGGTGATAGTCGCGCGCGATCGCTTCGCTCAGCGCGAGATCGTTGAGCCTCGGTGCCGCATTGCCGCTTTCATCGGTTACCAGTTCCATCAGCAGTACACCCTCGAGGAAATTGTACGGCCGCGGAACGCGCACTCCGGCTGCGGCGAGGCGGTGCAGCGCGTCCACTTCGGCGCTTTGCCAGGCCTGTTCCTGCTCCCGGCGCCCATAGCGGGAACCCTTATCCATGGCGCGCGCACGCCGGCTGTTCTTCACTTTGCGGCCTTCGGTGTACTGCACGCTCTGGCGGAAGCTGCGCTTTGCGGTCTCCTTGTATACCTTCGCGCAACGGACATGCTCGCCGCAGCGGACTACGTACACCTCGGCCTCCTTGCCGCTCATGAGCTGGCGCAGGACCTCGTCGATGAGGCCTTCTTCGATCAGCGGCTGGATTCTTTTCGGAGTTTTCATGGCGCCTTTCTGCGCTTGAGCGCTCGGTGACGGCGCGCACAGGCGCATCTTACGCTAGGCGCGCGCTGCTTTGTGTCCGCGCCGGCACCAATGCAAGGCGTAGCGGCTGGAGCGGTGCATGAACGCACGCCGGCCGGGTCGCGAACGCAATCAGGGCATACCGTGATCGGCGGAACTCTGTGCTGCGCGTTACACGATTGTCTGGCGCGTGCGCGAATACGCGAACCTTGATTCAGGTCAAATGTTGCGGCGGCGGATACGGCAGGATTCGAATTCGCAGTCACGGCCGTGACGCAGTCAAGAGGGGGGGAGCTTCTTGGAAAAGAGCGAATGGGAAATTGCCTGGAGCAATTTCCTGAGCGTCGGCGTTGCCGAGATGGACGAAGAACACCGGCAATTCATCGCGCGCGTGAACGAGCTGAATCAGGCCATCCTCGAATCCGAGGATAAAGCGACGGTGACGCGCGCGATGGAGCTCATGCTGGCGGAAGCCGCGCATCACTTTGCGCACGAAGAGGAACTGCTCGCGCGCTGGCAGTATCCGGGAGCCGCAGCGCACAGCGCTGGTCATGCGCAGCTCATGCTGCAGTTCGAACGCATGATGAAAGAATTCGAGCAGGCCGACATCAGCTTCGTTTGGGCACTCAAAGGGCTGCGCATTAAACAACTGCTGGTCGAACATCTGCTGAAAGAGGACATGAAGTACCGCGATTTTCTGCGCAAGCAGGGAAGTCCGGGCTAGCTGGCGACAGCACAAAAAAAAACCGGTGGCGCTTTTTGAAACGCCACCGGCTTGAAGACGGGATTCCAAAGGAGGAGGAGGAGAAACCCCGCAAACACATAGTACCTCAAACGATGGTGCAATGCAACAGTATTTTTTCGTACGCAGTATCCACTTCCTGGTTTTCTCATCTGTTTTTCTGATGTTAACCATCATATAATACGTTATGGTGCGTCGCATCAATATGTTATATGTAGCGGCTAAGAGCGGTTAGCAGCGAAATATCGAATTGATGATCATCAGGCCACTGACAGTATTCGAGCGGGAGGCCGTCAAAACCTTCTACCTCGCGCTTTCGCCAGAGGACCGGCGCAAGCGCTTCTGCTGTACTCTCTCCGATGACACGATTTCCGGCTATGTCGACCGGCTGAATTTCGTCAGGGACACGGTTCTGGGTGCGTTCGATGAGCGTGCGCGCATGATGGGACTGGCCGAACTCGTGCGCGGTCCCGTAGCGAGCGAAATGGCGTTCTCGGTTCGGCCGGACAAGCGCGGTCAGAAAATAGGCACCAGGCTGATTGAAAGATTGATCCTGCGTGCGAGGATGTGCGGCGTCAGGAAAGTGTTTGTGATGTTCCTGTCGGACAACACCCCGATGCGGCGCATGGCTACGCGTGCAGGGATGGCGCTTAGTTCGGCCGACGGCGAGGCCCATGCGCAGCTGGAACTTGCGCCACCCAGCGCGCAAGAACTGGCGCAATGGTTCTTCGAGGAAAGCCTGTCCCATAGCGGCTATTTTGGAACACTGGGAATGGTCCACTGGGGCTCGCTTGTAACCCAGTCCGAAACCGCCGCGCTGCAGCCGCTCAAGGTCCCTGCCGCCGCAGCCTGAGCAGCAGCGCCCGCGATGCGCGCAGCAATCCGCCTGGATGTTGCGCAATGTCAAGCTGACGGAATCGGGGTGCGGACAGAATAACCAACGATTCCCGAACGCATAGGCGCAAGGAGGAACAGATCGTGGCCCTCACCAAAACCCAGATCTCCAAGCTCGCGCGCGAGCTCGAGCGGCAATATAAATCGCTGCTGGAGGAAGTGCGGGATGCGCTGGAGGCGAGCGCAAATCAACAGTATATTGAGTTGATCGACCGTGCACCTGCCGACAGCGGGGATCAGGCGACCGGCGATGCACTGGCCGATCTCAATCTTGCGATCATCGACCGGCATGTGCAGGAAATGCGCGACATCGAGGCTGCCAGGGTGCGCATCGAAGAAGGTCGCTTCGGCAGCTGCATCGATTGCGGCGGCGACGTCGGATTCGAACGCTTGCGCGCCTACCCGACTGCGAAGCGCTGTCTCGGCTGCCAGCAGCAGCACGAGAAAACCTACGCCCACGAGGGCAATCCCACTCTCTGAGCTCTGGCCGAGGCTGCGCGGCCGTCGCTTTTGACGGAAATCATATCGGCCGCTCAAGGACCGGGTATGTTTGCTTTAGAACCCGCCGCGACACTTGAGGCGGAAAATATCCGAAGCGACGAGAGGTCAATCATGAAAGGTCATCGCAGGGAATTCGAGCCGATCGGCAGGGAGCAGCTGTTGCAGGAGCTGGTGCACGACAGCTACAAAGCGGGGCACAAGCTGCCCGAGCCGACGCTCTGTCCGGATTGCGGCGCCGTGTTCCAAGTCGGCCGCTGGGTCTGGGGCACCGCACCGGCGGGGGCGCACGAGGCGAGGTGTCCGGCGTGCCATCGCATCCACGACAAATATCCCGCGGGCTTCGTGATGTTGAAAGGTGCGTTCCTGCAGCAGCATCGCGACGAAATCCTGCACTTGATGAGAAACCACGAGGCGAAGGAAAAGGCGGAACATCCGCTGCAGCGAATCATGGATATCGTCGATAGCGCCGATGGCATCCTGGCTACGACTACCGATGCCCATCTTGCGCACGACATCGCGCACGCGCTGCACAAGGCCTACAAGGGCGAACTCGAGTTTCATTACAACAAGGAAGACAATCTGCTGCGCGCGACCTGGGCCCGCTGACGGCGCGTGCATGCGCGCGGGATCGGCGCTCTAGCCGCGCGATCTTCTGGCCCTGGAACTCTGGCGCTGGCTGCGTGCCGGCGCAGGTGTGTCTGTAGAAATTCCCGATCGTGCGAGATTGGCTTGTCTGGCAATCCGCGGCGCTTTGCCTTAGCATGAGCGAAAATTTCACCCGAATGCGGAGACAGCATGCCCCCTGTGATTACCTGCGTCGAAGATCTGCGCCTGCTCGCCAAGAAGCGCGTACCGCGCATGTTCTACGACTACGCCGATTCGGGCTCGTGGACCGAAGGCACCTACCGCGCCAACGAAAGCGATTTCGCCCGGATCAAGCTGCGCCAGCGCGTGGCCGTGAATATGGAACACCGCAGCCTGAAGAGCACGATGGTGGGGCAGGATCTCGCCATGCCCGTGGCCCTGGCGCCGGTCGGTCTGGTCGGGATGCAGCATGCCGACGGCGAGATTCTGGCCGCGCGTGCGGCCGAAAAATTCGGCGTTCCGTTCACGCTCTCCACCATGAGCATTTGCTCCATCGAGGACGTGGCCGAGAACGTGGAGAAGCCGTTCTGGTTTCAGCTCTACGTAATGCGCGACCGCGACTTCATCCGCCGCCTGATCGACCGCGCCAAGGCGGCCGGGTGCTCCGCGCTGGTGCTTACGCTCGACCTGCAGATCATGGGACAGCGCAACAAGGACATCAGGAACGGCCTGTCCGCCCCGCCCAAGATCACCTTGCGCAACATGCTCAACATGAGCACCAAGCCGCGCTGGGGCCTGGGGATGCTGGCCACCCGGCGCCATACCTTTCGCAATGTGGTGGGCCACGCAACGGACTCCGCCAACCTGAGTTCACTCTCGGAATGGAGTGATCGCCAGCTTGATCCCACCATGAGTTGGGACGACGTGCAGTGGATCAAGGAGCGTTGGGGCGGCAAGCTGATTCTGAAGGGCATCATGGACGCGGAGGACGCCGAGATCGCAGCCCGCTCCGGTGCCGATGCCATCATCGTCTCCAATCATGGCGGGCGCCAGCTCGACGGCGCGCCCTCGTCGATCACCGCGCTGGGCCCGATCGTGCAGGCCGTGGGCGGCAAAATCGAGGTGCACATGGACGGCGGCGTGCGCTCCGGCCAGGACGTGATCAAGGCTATCGCGCTCGGGGCCAAGGGGGTGTACATCGGTCGCGCCTTCGTCTACGGCCTGGGCGCCATGGGCGAGGCCGGGGTGACCAAATGCCTGGAGATCATTCGCAAGGAACTCGATGTCACCATGGCGTTTTGCGGGCTGCGCGACGTGCGCCAGGTGGACAAATCGATCCTGCTGCCGGGAAGCTATTGAGCGCGCCGTCGGCGCGGGCGCCGTACAGGATCGCGTTCCGTACTTTATAATCCGGAGCACATGCGCATCCTACTCAGCAACGATGACGGTTATTTTTCCCCCGGAATCACCCGTCTTGCCGAAGTCCTCGCCGGCGTGGCCGAAATCACGGTGGTCGCGCCCGAACGCGACCGCAGCGGCGCGTCCAACTCGCTTACCCTGGACCGGCCGCTCACGGTCAAGCGTGCGGCCAATGGCTTCCTGTTCGTCAACGGCACGCCGACCGATTGCGTGCACCTGGCTGTGACCGGCCTGCTGGACCAGTTGCCCGACATGGTGGTGTCGGGGATCAACCTTGGCGCGAACATGGGCGACGACACCATTTACTCCGGCACGGTGGCGGCTGCCACCGAGGGATTCCTGCTCGGCATCCCGTCGCTCGCAGTATCGCTCGCAAGCAAAGCCGGCAGGCATTTCGACACCGCTGCGCGCGTGGCGCTGGAAATGGTCGAACGCCTGCAGCGCATCCCGATGTCCGGGCCGGTGCTGCTCAATCTGAATATTCCCGATCTGCCCTATGAAAAGCTGCGCGGCTTCGCGGTCACGCGCCTGGGCAAGCGGCACAAGGCGGAACCGGTGATCAAGGAACTCAGTCCGCGCCAGGAAACGGTCTACTGGGTAGGGCCGGCCGGCGGCGCGCAGGATGCGGGTGACGGCACGGATTTTTTCGCAGTCGCGGCGCAGCAGGTGTCGGTGACGCCGTTGCAGGTCGATCTCACGCACATGAACCAGATTCCGCTGCTGCGCGACTGGATTAAGCAATGAATCGCCGCGGCCACCCGCAGGTGCAAGGCATAGGCATGACTTCGCAGCGCACGCGCGCGCGCATGGTCGAGCGCCTGCGCGGGGACGGAATCACCGACGAAGCCGTGCTCGCAGCCCTGGGCAGCGTGCCGCGCCACCTGTTCGTGGAGGAGGCGCTCGCGAGCCGCGCCTACGATGACGATGCGCTGCCGATCGGGTTTTCGCAGACCATTTCCCAACCCTATGTCGTCGCCCTGATGATCCAGGCGCTGCGCGCCGGGCGTGAACTGGGCAAGGTGCTTGAAATCGGCACCGGCTGCGGCTACCAGGCCGCGGTGCTGGCACAGCTGGCGACCGAGGTGTATTCGATCGAACGCATTGCGCCGCTGCTGGCCAAGGCGCGCACCAATCTGCGCAGCCTGCGTCTTTCCAATCTGCGCCTGAAGCATGCCGACGGCAATTTCGGCCTGCCCGAGGCCGCGCCTTTCGATTCCATCATTCTGTCCGCGGCCGCGCGCCAGTTGCCGCAAGCGCTGCTGCAGCAGCTCGCGCTCGGCGGCAGGATGATTTTGCCGCTCGGTAGCTCGGCGCAGGTGCTGCGCCTGGTCGAGCGCAGCCGCAGCGGCTATAGCGAAACCACGCTCGATGCCGTGCGTTTCGTGCCGATGTTGATGGGGGTGGAATGAAGCGCGCAGCGGCATGGCTGGCTTGCGCCGCGCTGGCGGCGATCATGCTTGCGGGCTGCAGCAATCAGCCGGTGCAGGCGCCGGTGCTGGAGCGCGCCCCGGTAAGCGCGGCGATACGATGTTCAGCATTGCGCTCGACCACGGCCTCGATTACAAGGAACTCGCTGCCTGGAACAATATCGATAACCCGAGCCGCATACGCCCGGGCCAGCAGCTGCGGATCAAGCCGCCGGCCGGCGCGCAGGAAGCGCCGGTGATCGTAAATCCGGTTACGACCTCGGGTCGCGTCGAGTCGCGTCCTCTGGGCGCTCCGGGCGCGCAGCCGCTTGGAGCCGCCGCGGCTGCACCGACGCCGCCCAAGCCAGAAGCCGTAACCGCAGCTGCCGCAGCGCAGGGCTCGATCAAATCGGAACCGCTCGCGCGCAAGCTGCCGTATACGCCCGAGAATCTTGCGCTGCTGCAGCGCGCCGACGCTCCGCCCGCTGCGGCAGCGCCGGCGCCCGCACCCGTGCCGGCGCCCGCGGCCGCCGTTCCGAGCGCGCCCGTTGCCGCGCCTGCGCCCGCTCAAGCTGCGGCCGCCGCAGACGATGAGGATAAAGTCGATTGGGGCTGGCCGGTACAGGGAAAAGTCATTGCCGGTTTTTCCGAGGCGAGCAACAAGGGTCTGGACATCGCGGCCAAGCTGGGCGATCCGGTGATCGCCGCCGCGCCGGGACGCGTAGTCTATAGCGGCAGCGGCCTGCGCGGTTACGGCAAGCTTGTCATTGTGAAGCACAACAAGACCTATCTGTCGGCTTATGCGCACAACAGCGTTATCCTGGTGAAGGAAGGTCAAAGTGTGGTCAAGGGCCAGAAAATTGCGGAAGTCGGCAATACCGACAGCGACAAACCGATGCTGCATTTCGAGATCCGCAAGCTCGGAAAACCGGTCGATCCAGCTAAGTACCTGCCGCCGACGTGAGTTCCCAATCCGCCGCCCCGGACGAGGACATCGAGGGTGAGGCGACGGCCGCACCCCCGGCCGAGGCACAATCGGAACCGGTCGAGGCCGAAACCGATTTTCTCTCCGACGTCACCCAGATTTACCTGCACGAGATCGGGCTCAACCAGCTGCTTTCACCCGAGGAAGAGCTGCACTACGCGCGCCTGGCCGCCAAGGGAGACTTTGGCGCGCGTCAGAAAATGATCGAGCGCAACCTGCGCCTGGTCGTGAATATCGCCAAGCACTATCTCAATCGCAGCGTGCCGCTGCTGGACCTGGTCGAGGAAGGCAACCTGGGATTGATGCACGCGCTGGAAAAATTCGATCCCGAGCGCGGCTTTCGCTTCTCCACCTACGCCACCTGGTGGATACGCCAGAATATCGAGCGCGCGATCATGAACCAGTCGCGCACGATACGGCTGCCGGTGCATGTGATCAAGGAACTCAATCTGGTGCTGCGCGCCAAGCGCCACCTGGAGGCGCACGGCGAGCGCGAAGCGAGCACGGAGGACATTGCGCATCTGCTGGGCAAGCCGGCGGAGGAGGTGCGCGCGGTGCTCTCGCACAACGAGCATATGGCTTCGCTCGATGCGCCGCTGGACATCGATCCGATGCTGTCGATCGGCGAATCCATTTCCGACGAGCAAAGCGTCAATCCGGAAGCCGATTTGCAGACGCAGGAGGTCGAGTCGCTGGTGCGGCAATGGCTGGAACAGCTGAACGACAAGCAGCGCACGGTGATCGAGCGCCGCTTCGGCTTGAACAGCCAGGAGGTCTGCACGCTGGAGGAACTGGCGCAGCACCTGGGGCTCACGCGCGAGCGCGTCAGGCAGATTCAGCTCGAGGCACTGGCGCAGCTGCGCCGCATTCTGCGCCGGCACGGGCTGTCGAAGGACGTGCTGCTGTAGTCCGGGGGCGCGCGCCGGGGTCAAGACTCCGTTTTCAGGGTCTCCGGCGGTTTGCGCTTCAGCACCGAAGGGTCGGATTCCTGGCCGATCTCCTGCGCGAACTGGATATTCTTGTTGAGTTCCTCGAGGTACAGGTTCTGTCCGCCGAAATGCCTTTGCGCGTAGGTGTAGCATGCGCCCAGATCGAGATCCAGCCGTTTGCTCGCACCCTGGAAAAATATCGGAGTCTTGATCACCAGATCGTCGCCCGAGGAAAATATCACTTGCTCGCCGCCTTCGGCGGTGCGCTTGGTCGCGAGGCCGCCGGCGACGAACTCCGGATACAGGCGGTCGCGGCATTTTTCCAGATAGCAGCGATCCGACATCTGCGCGATGATGTCGGCCGAGCCGAGCATGCTGCCCAGCAGCCGGTAGATGGGCGAGGGCACTTTGATCTTTCCCACCGGCGTTTCGTAGCCGGTGAAGTGGATCAACTCGGCCGCGATATCGGCCATCTCCGCCATGCCGATTTTCGGCAGGTAGTCGCGCAGAAACACCGACCCGCGCGAGACGTGCGTGAGCGTGTATTCGGCGCCGTTCTTGTGCTCGTGGTCATCGAGCGCGCGCACGTAGCCCATGTCGTGGAACAGCGCCGTGATCACACCCAGCCGGAACAGGGAATCGCCGAAGGGCTGGCTGCCGACGCGCGAGCGCTCGTAGCCGTCGATCAGGCGCGCCATCGCGAGCGTCACGTCGAGCACATGCTGGACGTCGTGGTAGGCGGTGTCGCAGGGGTTATATCCGGGGTACTCGCCGCGGTAGAGCCGCGTCAGGTCGCGGAAAGCGTGGTCGAGCAGCTTGGTCGGCGCAGACGGATAGAGTTCCAGATAAATCCGGTCGACTTCGTCATTGACCACCTGCGGATCGGTGGTATTGAACTGCGCGCTGACGTCGTAATCGTTGCCGCGATGATCCATGCTGTTCTCCGTGCCCCCGTTCATACTTAGGCCGCCGGGTCGGGGACGAGTTCGGCGCGCACCAGCTTTTTTCGGCCGGTATTATCCCGCATTATGCAAGCGCAGGGCGGGCCATGGGCACCTGTCACAATTTTTGACAATTCCGTGCGCATCCAAGATTCGGCAATAAAATCAAGTGGATGAAATGGGTTCGCTCAGGCTTTGAGCGTGAATGGGTTGAAGTCGGTATGGCGGTCGTAATAATCCTCGTGCTCCGCGCGCTTGAGCGCGTTGACCAGCTTGTAGGTCACGGGGGTGAACACGACCTCGACCCCGACCTTGATCACAAACTGCGACAGCATTACCAGCGGCAGCTTGTCGTTGGGAATGATGCCGGTGCCATAGAAAGCGAGCGGATAGAACAGCGACGAGTCAACCGCCTCGCCGAAAATGGTGGAGCCTATGGTGCGGGTCCACAGCCATTTGCCCGCGGTGAGGATTTTCATTTTCGCGAGCACGTAGGAGTTCACGAACTCGCCGCAAAAATAGGCGCACATGGAGGCGAGCACGATGCGCCAGGTCGAGCCGAAAGCGATTTCGTAGGCCGGCTGGTTGTTCCAGAACGGCGCCGGCGGCAGCGCCACCACCACCGCGGCCATGAACGAGGCGAAGCCGAGGCCGGTGAAGCCGGCCCAGATCACCTTGCGCGCACGGGCGTAGCCGTAGACCTCGGTAAGGATGTCGCCGAACACGTAGGAGATGGGGAAGAACAGCACGCCGGCACCGAACGTGACCGTGCCCAGATAGGGCAGCGCGATCTGCGCGATTTTCGCCGGGCCGATCAGGTTGGAGCAGATCAGCACGCAGACGAAGGCGGCCATCACCAAGTCGTAATAGCGGTACTGGCGCGTTGGCTGGGAGGAAGGTTTCATGGGCGTCCCTGACGGTCGGGTATTAGACCCTGCAGCGGCGGTGACGGTCAATTGCCGTTTGCCTCCTGCGGCGCCGCTGCGGCGTCAGCCTGCCTTGCGCTTGGCCTTCGCTTTTTTCTTCGACTTCGGCACGCGGACCAGCACCGTGCCGCGGCATTTCTTCGCACCGCACCAGCAGGGCCAGCGCGACTTCACTTCCTTGGTGATGCGTTCGTCGGTCTCGATGCAATAGTCGTAGGACAGCTCTTCGCCGGGCCGGATATCGCGGATCGCGCGGATGAACATGCGCTTGTCCTTCTCGTAGGTATCGCAGTTCGGCGCGCAGGAGTGATTGATCCAGCGCGCGATGTTTCCTTTCGATCCGCCGTCGATGTTGTGGTCGTGCGCAATGCCGAAGATGAACGTATGGTTCAGACCCTGCATGTTCTCCGGATAACGGCGCGCGACCTCGGCTTCGCCGATGATCTCGCCTTTGTATTCGCACACCGTTTCGTCCTCGCGTATCAGGCGGCGCGCGAACACGCCGCGGCCGTGTATGCCGGAGCTGCGCACCACGATGCGCGGTCCCGGTCGTTTTGCTTTGCTGCTGTTCATGAGATGAGGCTCTTTTCGCGCAAAGCGCGCATTGTTGCGTTGATTGCAGCAAGTTGCAAGCGCGCAGCAGGTCGTTTGGCCGCGTTGAATCGGCGTTATCATCGTCCCTGTCCCGTTAACCGGATCGAGGTTTGCGCTCCATGACCGACTTTCACGGCATCTTTCCCTATCTCGTTTCTCCTATCGACGAGGCTAGCGGCCGCGTGCGCGAGCGCGTGCTGCGCGAGCTGGTCGAACACTTGATCCAATGCGGCGTGCACGGCCTCTCGCCGCTGGGCAGCACCGGCGAGTGCGCCTATCTGTCGTTCGACCAGCGCCGGGAAATCGTGCGCATCGTGGTCGACGCGGCCGGAGGACGCGTACCGGTTCTGGCGGGCGTCGCCGCGTTCTCGACCAGCGACGCGATCCGGCAGGCGGAAGCGCACGCCAGACTCGGCGCCGACGGCATGATCCTGATCCTGCAGCAGATGTTCCCGGTGCCGGCGCGCGGCATCGAGCGCTACTTTCGCGCCATCGCCGAGGCGCTGCCCCGCACCTCGATGACGCTGTACACCAATCCCGGCCTGCTCGGCGGCGATATCCCGATGGACGCGCTCGACGCGCTTTCGCATATTCCCAACATCGAGTACGTCAAGGATGCGTCGGGCAATACCGGACGCATCCTGACCATGCTCAATCGCATGGGCGCGCGCATCAAGGTGTTCAGCGCCTCCGCGCACATCCCGCTGCTGGTGCTGAAGCTGGGCGGAGTGGGCTGGATGGCCGGCCCCGGCTGCGTCATGCCGCGCGAATGCGTGCGCCTGTACGAGTTGGCGAGCGCCGGCAAATGGGACGAGGCCATGGCGGAGCAGCGCCGGCAGTGGGCGATCAACGAGGTGTTCACCAAGTACGCGCTTGCCGCCTGCATCAAGACCGCGCTGCAGCTGCAGGGTTTCGACGTCGGCGACGCGATCGCGCCGCAGGAAGCGCTCAAGCCCGAGGCGGTGGAAGACATCCGCCGCGCGCTGGCGCAGTTGCAGTAGCCCGGGCAGCCGTGCTGCAGCTGCGCGAGCCGGGTTGCGCATTCATCATGTGCGCGTTCCTGCGTACCTTATGATCCGCGTCAACTGGGTGTAATATCTGCCATATAACATTAAGTACTTCGGCCAAAAACACAGGAGGGAGTCATGAAAGTCAGATCGCTTTTTGCGGGAATAGCCGCCGCCTTCGTCTTCGCCGGACCTGCAGCGGCTGCGGACGTCATCTGCTACAACTGCCCGCCCGAGTGGGCCGACTGGGGAACGATGCTGAAGTCGATCAAGGCCGACCTCGGCCTCGAGGTCCCCCATGACAACAAGAACTCGGGACAGACACTGTCGACGTTGATCGCGGACAAGGCGAATCCGGTGGCTGACATCGCGTATTTCGGCGTCACCTTCGGTATCAAGGCGAAGGAAGCCGGCGTCGTTGCGCCCTACCTGCCGCAGCACTTCGACGAAATCCCGGCGGGCTTGAAGGCGCCGGACGGCAGTTGGTTCACTATCCACTACGGCACCATCGGTTTCTTCGTCAACGTCGACGCGCTGCGCGGGGTGCCCGTGCCCAAAGCGTGGAAGGATCTGCTCAAGCCCGAGTACGCCGGCTTGGTCGGCTACCTCGACCCGACCAGCGCCGCCGTGGGCTACGCGGCAGCGACCGCCGCGAATCTCGCGCTCGGAGGGACTCTCGACAACTGGAAGCCCGGGATCGATTATTTCAAGGCACTGAAGAAAAATCGGCCCATCGTCCCGCTGCAGACCTCGTATGCGCGCGTGCTTTCGGGCGAGATACCGATCATGTTCGACTACGACTTCAATACGCTGCGCGCCAAATACAAGGACAATTGCAACTGTGTGTTCATCGTGCCGCAGGAGGGCACGATCGTGCTGCCCTATGTGATGAGCCTGGTGAACAACGGACCGCACCCGGCGAATGCGAAGAAAGTGCTCGACTACCTGATGTCGGACAAGGGCCAGGCGATCTGGGCGAACGCCTACCTGCGGCCGATCCGGCCATCGGCCATGGCGCCGGACGTCGCGGCAAAATTCCCACCCGCTGAAGAGTACAAACGGGCGCGGGTGATTGACTACGCCAAAATGGAGGCAGGGCAGAACGCGTTCCGCGATCTGTATCAGAAGGAGGTCAGGTAGCGCTGTAGCCTGCATTGGCTGGCGATGCGGAACACCGAGAATTACAAACTGCTGATCATGGTGACGCCGGCGATTGCCGTCGGCGTCGCCTTTTTTCTGTTGCCGCTCGCGCGTCTCGCGCTGGTCGGCGCCGTAGGACCGTCCGGCCTGAGCGCGTATGTAGAGGTGCTCACCAATCCGAATTACTTTTCGGCGCTGGTCTCGACCATCGTTCTTTCGGTGGCGGTCACCGTCACGACGCTGGTTATAGCCGGTATTGCCGGAGTGTTCCTCGAGCGCAACCGCTTCTTCGGTCGCGAGACGCTCATCTCGATGCTCACGCTGCCGCTCGCGTTTCCCGGCGTGGTCGTGGGCTTCATGGTGATCATGCTGGGCGGACGCACGGGGCTGGTCGGCGAGCTCAGCTCATTCCTGGGGCTTGGGCGCGTGGTTTTCGCCTACTCCCTGATCGGGCTGTTTACCGGCTACATTTACTTTTCGATTCCGCGGGTCATCCTCACCATCATGGCGGCGGCCGAGAAGCTCGACCCGGCGCTCGAGGAGGCAGCGCGCTCCCTCGGTGCCAGCCCGTGGCACGTGGTTCGCGATGTGATCTTGCCGGCTCTGCGCTCAGCGCTGATCGCTTCCGGTGCAATATGCTTTGCCACCTCGATGGGCGCGTTCGGCACGGCGTTTACGCTGGCGACCGACATCAAGGTGCTGCCCATCGTGATTTACACCGAGTTCACGCTGATGGCGAACATCAGCACGGCGGCGGCGCTCAGCATCGTGCTCGGCATTATTACCTGGGCGGCTCTAGCAGCGTGCCGTGCGTTTGCGGGTGCAACCGCGGCCGCAGCGGGATAGCCATGGCACGGACGCGCTATTTTTACCTGCAACTCGCGTTCACACTGCTCGCGTGCTTATTCCTAATCGTGCCGGTACTCATGTCGGTGATTGCTGGTCTTACGGTGAATTTTTTCCAGGGCGTCTCAAGCGGGCTCACGCTGCGCTGGATCGGCGTGGTGTGGGATCTGTACGCAGAAACCATCTTCCGCAGCCTGTATATTGCATTTGCGGCGCTCAGCGTCACGCTGCTCATCGGAGTGCCGGCGGCCTACGTGCTGGCGAAACGCCCAGGTGTCGTGACCCGGCTCATCGAGGAGGCTTTGGTACTTCCGGTCGCCATTCCCGGCCTTGCGACCGCGCTGGCGCTGATTCTCACCTACGGCGGATTCCGCGATTTCCGCACCAGCTGGGTGTTCATCCTCGTCGGGCATGTGCTGTATACGCTTCCCTTCATGGTGCGCTCGGTGCTGGCGGTGCTGTCATCGTTCAACTTTCGCGTCCTCGAGGAAAGCGCGGCGAGCCTTGGCGCCGGTTTCTGGCGGCGATTTTTCGGTATCATTGTGCCGAACGTTCGATCGGGAATCGTCGCCGGTGCGCTTACCGTCGTGACGCTCTCGATCGGCGAATTCAACCTTACCTGGATGCTGCACACGCCTGAAACCATGACCCTGCCGGTCGGACTCGCCGATAGCTACGCATCCATGCGCCTCGAGATCGGCAGCGCCTATACGCTCGTCTTCTTCGTCATGATCACGCCTCTTCTCATCGCATTGCAGCGCTACGGCCTGCAGCGCGTCACTACTCGCGGGCCAGCTTGAGCGCAAAAGGCGGAACCGCAATTCGGCTGGTTGGGTGCGCGAAGACGTTCACCAACGGCACGCGCGCGCTGGAGCGCACGGCGCTCGAGCTCAAAGGCGGTGAGATCATCGTGTTCCTCGGTCCGTCCGGCTGCGGCAAGACGACGCTGCTCCGCGTGATCGCCGGCCTGGAATCACCGGACCCCGGGGGGCGAATATTCTTTGACGACGAGGACGTGACCGAGCTGCCGATCGAGCGGCGGAATGTGGGCATGGTATTTCAGTCCTATGCCCTATTTCCCAACATGAACGTCGAGGAGAACATCGCCTACGGCCTCAAGGTGCACGGGGCGACGCCGCAGCACCGCGCCAAACGCGTCGAGGAAATGCTGCAAATGATGCAGATCGGCGAACTGCGCCTGCGCCGCGTGACCGAACTCTCGGGTGGCCAGCGCCAGCGCGTTGCGCTCGCACGCGCAATCGCGGCCCAGCCGCGGGTGCTGCTGCTCGACGAGCCTTTGACTGCGCTCGATGCGCTGCTGCGCGAGCGGCTGCGCATCGAGATCGACGTCTTGCTGCATTCGCTCGGCATTACCGCGGCTTACGTCACCCACGACCAGGGGGAGGCGATGGCCATCGGCGACCGCATCGCCGTGATCAATCGCGGCACGATCGTCCAGACCGGTACCCCGCGCGAGATCTATTACCACCCCGCCAGCTCGTTCGTCGCGGATTTCGTCGGTACCATGAATCGCGTTAACGGCACGCTGCGCGACGGATCGCTGGAATTGCCGGGCGGCCGCATTCCCTGGACGCAAGGAGGCACAGGTGCCGTGCAAGCGCTGTTCCGTCCGAACGACGCGCGCATCGTCACCGAGGCCGAGGCGCAGCTGCGCGGCGTAGTTGAGCAGCAGTTCTTTCTCGGCGATCGCACGCGGCTGCACGTAAGCGGCATTGCCGATGGGCTGGTGGTGGTGGAGACGAGCGAACACCGCGAATTCCGGGTAGGTCAGAGCGTGGGACTGCGCATCGAGCCCGGTGCACTGTTGAATTTGCGCGACTGAAGTGCTGATCGCGCAGGTTACAGACACTCACATCAAGGCGGCGGGCAGGCTTGCCTACCGCAAAGTGGATTCAGCGGACAAGCTGGCGAACTGCGTGGCGCATCTCAATGCGCTGGATCCGCGCCCCGACCTCGTCCTGCTCACCGGGGATTTGGTCGACCTCGGGCGGGCCGAGGAGTATGCGCTGCTGCGCGAGATCCTGGCACCGCTCGGCATGCCGCTCTATGTCATTCCGGGCAACCACGATGAGCGCGACGCCCTGCGCCGGGCATTCGCCGATCATGCTTACCTGCCGCAGAGCGGTGAGTTCCTGCACTACGTGCTTGAAGATTATCCGCTGCGCCTGATCGGGCTCGATACCATAGTACCAGGCGAGCCAGGCGGAGAAATGTGCGCGCGTCGCCTTGCCTGGCTCGAGGCCCAGCTCGAGCGCGCGCCGGACCGCCCGACTGTACTGTTCATGCACCATCCGCCGTTCCTGACCGGCCTCGCCAACATGGATTGGCAGAATTGCCGCAACGGTGAGGCGCTCGGCGCGCTGGTCGAGCGCCAGCCGCAGGTGATGCGCATACTCTGCGGCCACGTCCACCGCCCGATCCATCTCGGCTGGCATGGCGTTACGGCGAGCATTGCGCCGAGTCCGTCGCACTCCTGCGTTTTCGATCTGAAGCCGGACGCCCGGCACGATTTCGTGCTCGAGCCGCCGACCTGCGAACTGCATTACTGGCACGAAGGCGCGGGCCTGGTCAGCCACCTCACCTTTATCGGCGATTACGGCGGGCGCTTTCCGTTTTACGACACGAGCGGCAAACTGATCGATTGACGCCGAGGGCCGCTACTTCATCTTCGCGAGCTTCTCCAGCGCGCTGCCCGTGACCCGCACCAGTTTCCACTCGTGCATGATGGTGGCGCCCAGGGTTTCGTAAAAGAAAATCGCCGGCTCATTCCAGTCGAGCACCGACCACTCGAGCCGCCCGCAATTGCGCTCGGCCGCGATGCGGGCGATCTGCAGCAGCATGGCACGCCCGAAACCGCGGCGGCGATACGCCGGACGCACGTACAGGTCTTCCAGGTACAGCCCCTTTTTGCCGAGGAAAGTGGAGAAGTTGTGGAAGTACACGGCAAACGCCACCGGCTCGGTTCCGCTGTGGCCGAGCAGGACTTCGGTGTGGCTTTTCGGCCCGAACAGCTCTTCCGCGATCACGTCCTCGGTGGCCACGACCAGATGGCTGAGTTTTTCGTATTCCGCCAGATCCTTGACGAAGCGCAGCACCAGCGGCACGTCGGCACGCGTGGCCGGGCGTATGGTCATGGTTTCCGGGTTCATTTTGATTGATCGGCTGATTTCACCGCCTGCGCGAGTTCGAGCACTGCGGCGGCGTACATGCTGGAGCGATTGTAGCGCGTGAGCACGTAGAAGTTGGTGAACCCGACCAGGTATTCGCTCATCGCGTCGGGCGAGGTGAGTTCGATCAAGGCGCAGGCCGCGTCCGCCGCGGCCTCGCCCTTGACGCTGACGCCGTAGTTTGCCAGATCGCCGTAGCGGTAGGTGGGTTTGATGCCGGCATCGACCAGCCGGCGGAAATTCTCGCCCTGCACCTGGGCCGGATAGGCCACGGGCTGACCCGTCTCCCAGCCGTGCGCCTTGAGAAAATTGGCGACGCTGCCGATCGCATCGGCGAAGCTGCCCGACAGGTCCTGCTTGCCGTCGCCGTCCAGATCCACGGCATAGCGGCGGTAGCTGCCGGGCATGAACTGCGGGATGCCGATCGCTCCCGCGTACGACCCTTTCAGCGCCAGCGTGTCGATGCCGGCGTCGCGCGCATACAGCAGATAGTTCTCCAGCTCGCCGCGGAAAAATTCGGCGCGCGGAGGGTAGTCGAACGCAAGCGTGCTGAGGGCGTCGATGACGCGGTAGTTGCCGGTGTTGCGGCCGTACACCGTTTCCACGCCGATGATGGCGACAATGATTTCTTCGGGCACGCCGTAGAGCGCCGCCGCGTACGCAAGCGACGCGCGCTGCTTTTCGCGGAACGCGACGCCCGCAGCGATGCGCTCCGGCGTGAGAAACAGCGCGCGATAGGCCTGCCAGGATTTGGCGCGCGGTTCGGTCGGAGGTGTGATGGCCGCGATGATGCCGGGCTGGTAGCGCGCGCGGGCAAACAGCGTGCGCAGTTCCTGTTTGACGAAACCGTGCTTTTCCACCATTTCATTGATGAACTCGCGTACATCGCTGCGTCCGGCATAGCGTTCGGCGCGGTGCGCCGCATGGGCGAGGGAGCACGGCAGCGCGAGCGCCGCGCACAGCAGCAAGCGCGCGCCGCGGCTCAAACGCTGAACTCCCGCACCAGCAGGCGCAATTCGGCCAGCATGCGCGCATCCGCCGCTGCGCCGTAGCGCAGCGCGATGTAACGCTCGCCGATGGCGCGTATGCGCTCGGCGCTGGCAGGGTAGCGGGCGGCGCTGCGCGCGACGAAATCGGCCGGACCTTCATGCGCTGCGCGCGCACAGCCTTTCTTTCCGAGCTTGGCGCAGAACCTGAGCCACAGGCGCTGCACCCGGTCGGCCGTGCGCATGCGCCGCAGCAGCCAGGCCGTCAGCAGCGCGAGCAGGCCGCCCACGCCCCAGAACAGCGTCAGCGCCATGTTTTCCCAGCTGGGTTCGCTCATGCCCAGGCCGGAGAGGAATTCGCGCTGGCGTTCCGGGTTGTAGCCAAGCACCAGCTGATTCCATTTGTTGGCGAGCGCATCCCAGTTGTAGCGCACCTCGCGCAGCCAGGCGAGCGTGGTGCGCGCCATCAAGGGCAGCGGATCGGTGGCGGGTACGGCTGCGGCAACGCCGGATTCAACGCGCACCGGCGCGACCGCGGCAGTCGGATCGAAGCGCACCCAGCCGCGGCGCTTGAGCCAGACCTCAGCCCAGGCATGCGCATCGGATTGACGCACCACCATGTACTGGTCCACCGGATTGATTTCGCCGCCCTGGTAACCCGTGACCACGCGCGCCGGCAGGCCGGCCGCGCGCATCAGGAACACGAAACTGGAGGAATAGTGCTCGCAAAAGCCGCGCTTGCTGCCGAACAGGAATTCATCGATCGAATCGCGGCCGAGCAGCGGCGGTTCCAGCGTGTAGACGAAACCCTGCTCGCGAAAGTAATCCAGCGCCTTTTGCACGATGGCGATGTCTGCGGCGCCTCCGGCGGCCCATTGCTCGGCCAGCCGGCGCGCGCGCGGATTGAAGCTTGCGGGCAATTGCAGCCCCGGCCTGAGCTCGCCCGCGTCGTCCGTGCTGCCCTCGGTGAAATCGGTGTAGGAAAGCATGTCGTAGCGCACGCGATTGCGCACCGGCGTGCGTGCGAGCAGCACGTAATCGGCGCTGACGCCCGCATTGGGCGGTACCTTCGCCGCGAGTTCGAGCGCGAACAGCCAGTTGTGGTTGTGCGGCTCCAGCGTGACTTCGTAATCGTAGGGCTTGCCCTTGGCCTCGAACTTGACCTGACCGTAGGGGCGCACATCGCCCGGGCGCCAGGTGCGGCCATCGAAATTCCAGAACACCGGCCCGCGCCAGTACAACTCGCGCCGCGGCGGCACATCGCCGCGGAAACGCACGCGAAACGCGATCGCGTCCGACTGCGACAGCCGGCTGATCGCGCCGGGCGACATCGAGTCGGACAGGCCGGTGACGCCGCTGTAGGCGTCCTGCGGCAGGCCCCATAACGGGCCTTGCACCCGCGGAAACAGAACGAACAGGACCAGCATCACCGGTCCCGCCTGCGCCAGCAGCGCGGCCGCGGTTTTCAGATTGGCCTGCAGCGAACGCCCGGCGGCGGCGAAGTTCACCAGGCTGGCGCTGTTGATCAATGTGGAAACCAGCATCAATGCCGCGGTGGGCAGGGTCTGCGAGTAGAAGAAATTGGTGAGTGCGAGAAAATAGGAGAGCAGGACCAGCACCATGGCATCGCGCTTATGATGCAGCTCGAGCAGCTTCAGCGACAGGAACAGCACCAGCAGGGCCACGCCGGAATCGCGGCCGAAAATGGTGCGGTAGGTGAGATAGACGCCGACCATGCCGCCGGCGACCAGCAGCGCGAGCAGCCATTTCTTCGGCAGCGCGCGCTCGCCCCAGGCGAGATAGACGCGCCAGGCGAACAGCATGACTGCGATCAGATTCAGCCACCAGGGCAGGCGCTGCATATGCGGCGCAACCACCAGCGCGAGGCCGGCGAGCAGCCAGAACAAATGGCGCAATTCGATGCCGGCGTTCGGCGCGTTGTCAGAGGCCATACAGAGCCAGTTCCCGCAGACAGGCGAGCCGGTGCGGTGCGCCCGCGTCAGGCGCGATCTCGACCCCGGGCAGGCGCAGGCCGTAACGCAATCCATCCTGGCCGGCGGCGAGCACCCAGCGCGTCAGCCGCGACAATTTGGATTCGAGGCCCAGGTCGCGGGGCAGTTCGTTCCAGTCCAGCCACAATTCGGCGGCGGCGCGGCCGCTGAACACCTTAGTCTGCAGGCCCTGCCCGCGCGCGGCGGCTTTCCAGTGTATGTGCCGCGGCGAATCGCTGATCTGGTACTGGCGCAGTCCGGCGAAATCGTCGCTGCCGCCGCTGGACACGCGCTTCTCCCCGCTGCCGCCGGAGGGCTCGGGCAGGGGCAGCAGGCCGTCGTCGGGCTTGGGATAGACGAGGCAGCGCATGTCCGGCTGAATATAGCTCCAGGCGCGCAGCAGGCCGAGCGGAAAGCGCGTGTCCAGGGTAATGCGCCCGGGCGCGAGCCAGCCACGCCGCTCGGCGGCGATCGGGACGCTCACCGTGGTGCCGCGCTGGGACGCTATGTCGCACAGCGTCGCCTTGCCGCCATGCCACAGCGCGATGGCGCAGCGCTCGTAGCCCGAGCGGTTTTCCACGAACAGCTCGAACCAGGCGAGCTCGCCCGCGAATACGGGTTCCGCACGGCCCGGCGTCACATGCAGATGCACCAGGTTGCGGAACGTGTGCAGGATCGCGACCAGGCCCATGCTCGCGAGCAGGAAGGTGAGGATGTAGCCGAGCGAGAGGTTGTAGTTGATCGAGCCGATCAGCATCACGCCCAGGGCCAGCGCGAACGCGAGCCCCGGCCGGGTAGGCAAGATATAGACGCGGTTCTGCCGCAGGAAAATCGTGCCCGGCTCGGGCTTGCGCGGGCCGAAGAACGCGAGATAGAGCTGCGAGCGGCTCAGGATTTTTTCGAACATCGCGCCAGCCGGCTGTGGTCGAAGTGTTTCAGGGGATCGGTACGGCCTCGATCAGCGCGGCGGTGACCTCGGAAGAGCGTTTGCGCGCGCCTTCGTGCGCTGGCGCGAGGCGGTGTCCGGCGACCCCGGGCAGAATGGCCTGCACGTCCTCCGGCAGCACTTTGTCGCGGCCTTCGAGCATGGCCCAGGCTTTGGCCGCATGCAGTATGCCCAGCGCGGCGCGCGGCGACAGGCCGTTGGTGAATTCGGGTGCGCGCCGCGTGTGCTCGACGATGGCCTGGATATAGTCGAGCAGGGCCGGCGCTGCGTGCACCTGGTTCGCACCCGCCTGCATTTCCATCAGTTCGCCCGGGGCGAGACAGGGCTCCAGCGTCGCCACCAGGTTGCGCCGCTCCGTGCCCTGCAGCAGGGCGCGCTCCGCGTCGCGATCCGGATAGCCGAGTTCGATGCGCATGAGAAAGCGGTCGAGCTGCGATTCCGGCAGCGGGAAGGTGCCGACCTGGTGCGAGGGATTCTGTGTGGCGATGACGAAGAAAGGCTCGGGCAGCGGCCGCGTCTCGCCTTCGGCGGTGACCTGATGCTCTTCCATCGCCTCGAGCAGGGCGCTTTGCGTCTTGGGTGTGGCGCGGTTGACTTCGTCCGCCAGGATCAGCTGCGAAAAAATCGGCCCCGGATGGAACTTGAACGCGCCGCTGTCGCGATCGAACACCGAGACGCCGATGATGTCCGCGGGCAGCAGGTCGCTGGTAAACGAGATGCGCTGGAAGTTGAGGCCCAGGAGCTTGGCCAGGGTGTGAGCGAGCGTAGTCTTGCCTACGCCGGGCAGATCCTCGATCAGCAGGTGGCCGCGCGCGAGCAGGCAGGCCACCGCCAGCCGTATCTGCCGTTCCTTGCCGAGGATGACTTTACCTGCGTGATCGATTACGCGATGGATGGGGGTGTCGCGAACGGCGAATTTCGTTTCAGCGTGTAACAGCAATCGGGTTCTCCGTAATCGCCCCGGCGATGCGGCGGCTGTGCCCGGGTTGTTCATCATCTTACGTGGATTTCGGCTAATATTCATCAAAACCACCTTGAGCAAACGGGCATATGGCCACGGCTTTCATCTCACATCCGCACTGCCGCAAGCACGATATGGGTGCCTATCACCCGGAGAGCCCGGAGCGCCTGGGGGCGATCGAGGACCAGTTGATCGCTTCCGGCATCGGGCAGCACCTCGCGCATCACCAGGCGCCGCAGGCGAAAGTGAGCAATCTTGCGCGCGTGCATCCGATGGAGTACATCAGCCATATTCGCTCTAGCGCGCCGCAAAGCGGCACGGTGCACCTGGACCCCGATACTGCGATGAACCCGCATACCTGGGATGCCGCGCTGCATGCGGCCGGCGCGGCGGTGCTCGCGACCGACCTGGTGATGAAGCGCCAGGCGGACAACGCGTTCTGCAGCGTGCGCCCCCCGGGGCATCATGCGACGCGCAACCGCGCCATGGGTTTTTGCCTGTTCAACAATGTTGCGATCGCGGCCAAGCACGCACTGGAGGAGCATGGCCTCGAGCGCGTCGCCATCGTCGATTTCGACGTGCATCACGGCAACGGCACCGAGGACATCTTCCAGGACGATGCACGCGTGCTCATGGTGAGCACGTTCCAGCATCCTTTCTATCCCTACAGCGGCACCGAGCATCCGGCGCCGAACATGGTCAATGTGCCGCTGCCGGCCGGCGCCGGCAGCCAGCTGTTTCGCGACGCCGTGACGCAGCAGTGGCTGCCGGCGCTGGAAGCGTTCAAGCCGCAGATGCTGTTTTTCTCGGCCGGCTTCGATGCCCATGTGGAGGACGACATGGCCATGCTGCGGCTGGTGGACGCCGATTACGCCTGGGTCACGCAGGAAATCAAGGCGGTGGCGGACAAATACGCCGAAGGGCGCATTGTTTCGGTGCTCGAGGGCGGCTACAACTTGTCGGCTCTCGGACGCGGCGTAACCGCGCACATCAAGGTGCTGGGCGGATTGTAAGGACCGCCCGCGCATGAAGCTGGCGCGGGCTGTCTTACGGCTCGTGCCTCCGATGCGCGCCCTTGCAGCCCGACCGGCGGATGCACTCCGCTCCACGAGGCGATAGAAAATCTAAGGCTGGGCGAGGCGGCGCAGCGCTGCGGCGTCGGTGATGCGGATTTGTTCGCGGCCCAGCGCGACCCAGCCGCGGTCCTGGAAACTGGCGAGCAAGCGGCTCACCATCTCGCGCACGCTGCCCAGTTCATCGGCCAGACCCTGATGGGTGGCGCGCACCAATTCGCCCTTGCCCAGCAGCAGCGCGGCGAGACGCTGGTCCAGCTTGTAGAACGTGACCGCCTCGACCAGACTCATCAAATCGGCCAGACGCTCCGAAAACAGGCCGAAAACATAGTCGCGGAACGGTTTGTGCTCGGCCAGCAGCCGGTGGAACAGTGCCGGCGGCAAGGCGAACAGGGTCACCGCGGTTTCGGCGACGCCGGTGGCCGAGTAAGGGCTGCCGCCGAGCAGGCAGCTGCTCGAGAGCAGGCAGCTTTCCCCCGGCGCGATGCGGTAGAGCTGAACTTCGCGGCCGTTGGGTGCGGACTTGACCACGCGCACGCGGCCTTCGAGCAGCATCGGAAAGCCGGTACAGGGGCTCGCCGCCTCGAACAGGATGGTGCCCGCCGGCGCCTGCCGCGGCGTCGCGCTGCGCACGATCTCCTCCACCGCGGCATCGGGCAGCTGCTGGAACACCGGGAACAGCTGCAGCAGCTTGGTTTTCAATTCCGCGGCAGTCATGCTTTCGCCTCTGCAATCAATTGTGTCGCGATCCGCTTGAGCGAGGCGGGATCCAGCTTGGACGGCCGCAGCACCCGTGCTTCGGCCAGGCGGGAAAAATTCTTCAGCGTGGCGCGGCGGTAGGCCGGATCGTAGTGATTGGCGAGCAAGTCGGCGACCAGCTCGTGCCAACGCTGCTCCTCGACTTGCTGCATCCAGCGCGCGAGCGTCTCCTTGCTGTGCAGCGCGGTAAGACAGGCCAGCTTGGCTTTGAGTTCGCGCGGATCGCCGAGGAAATGCACGTATTCATCGACAAGGAACGCAACGCGCTCGGGCAGCGGCGCCTCGATCAGCACGCAGGGGCTCTCGCGCATGCGCGCGAGCAAGTGCTCGGGCACCTGCAGCTGTCCGATTTTCCGGCTTTCGGCCTCCACGTACACGGTTTGGTGCGGATCGAGTTTGCGCAGCGCGTCCCACACCAGGCTGTCGAACATCTTCTGCGACGGCTGCGGCTGCGCCGGCAGGTTGCCGAGCACCGAACCGCGGTGGCTCGCCAGGTGTTCCAGGTCGAGCACTTGTGCGCCGGCCGCAGCGAGAGCCTGCAGCAGGCGGCTCTTCGCGCTGCCGGTCGCGCCGCAGACCACGCGGTAGCGCAATTTCTGCGGCAGCGAGGCGAGCTGCGCCAGAATTTCGCGCCGATAGGCGCGATAGCCGCCTTCGAGCTGCGCCGCATGCCAGCCGATTTCGGACAGGATATGCGCCATGGCGCCGCTGCGCTTGCCGCCGCGCCAGCAGTACACCAGCGGGCGCCAGCCCCTGCCGTGCGCGGCGAAGCTGTCCTCGATATGGCGTGCGATGTTTTTCGCCACCAGCGCCGCGCCATGCTTCTTCGCATCAAACGGAGATACCTGCTTGTACAGGGTGCCGATCGCCGCGCGTTCCGCGTCGTCGAGCACGGGGCAGTTGACCGCGCCTGGAACATGGTCTTCGGCGTACTCCGCGGGCGAGCGCACGTCGATGACCTCGTCAAAATCGGCCAGCTGTGCTACGGTTACGGCATTGGGAAATTTCACGGATTTTCCGAGGAAGCCGCATCGAATCAGGATGCGGCTTCTGTGCTTTGGAATCAGCCGCAAGTTTACACGCAAACACCGCAATTCAACGGAGTCCCGTCGCAATGAATACGCCTGCCGATGCCATTTTTCGCCTCACCCAGTTCAGCCATGGCGGCGGCTGCGGCTGCAAGATTGCCCCGGGCGTGCTCACCGAGTTGCTCGCGGCGACGCCGATCCGGAATCTGCCCAAGGACCTGCTGGTGGGCACGGAGTCGAGCGACGATGCCGCGGTGTACCGCTTGAGCGATACCCAGGCGCTGGTCGCGACCACCGATTTCTTCACTCCTATCGTCGACGATCCCTATGATTTCGGCCGCATCGCTGCGACCAACGCGCTGTCCGACATCTACGCCATGGGCGGGCGCCCGTTCATGGCGCTCGCGATCGTCGGCATGCCGCTGGACAAGCTGCCGGTCGACGTAATCCAGAAAATCCTCACCGGCGGCGAGTCGGTATGCGCTGCAGCCGGCATTCCCATCGCGGGCGGGCATTCGATCGACGTGCTCGAGCCGATTTACGGCCTGGTCGGCCTGGGCCTGGTGCACCCGGACCGGGTCAAGCGCAACGACCGCGCGCAAGCAGGCGACGTGCTGATCCTGGGCAAGCCGCTGGGCGTGGGCATACTCTCGGCCGCGCTCAAAAAGGGCACGCTCTCGGCCGCAGGCTATGCGCAGATGATTGCCGCTACGACCCAGCTCAATACGCCCGGCACCGCCCTGGGCGGTCTGGCCGGGGTGCATGCCATGACCGACGTGACCGGCTTCGGCTTGGCCGGGCATTTGCTGGAAATCTGCCGCGGTTCCGGGCTCGGGGCCGAACTGCGTTTCGCCGATCTGCCTCTCATCGACGAGGCGCGGCGCTGGGCGGAGCAGGGTACGGTGACCGGCGCGAGCGCGCGCAACTGGAGCGGCTATGGCAAAGAGGTGCGCCTGCCGGAGGGCGCGCCCGATTGGCAGCGCGCGCTCATCACGGATCCGCAGACCAGCGGCGGGCTGCTCGTCGCATGTTCAGCGCAATCGGAGGCGCAGGTGCTGGCCGAATTCAGGCAGCAAGGCTTCGATGCGGCGTGCCGCATCGGGCGCATGGTCGCCGGGCAGGGTGTGTCGGTCGACTAGCTTTTAGAGCACGCGTCCGCTGCCATCGTCGATCAGGTGCATCTTGCCGAGGTCGGCGACCAGCTTCATACGCCTGCCCGCTTGCGCTCCGGCGTCCGGATTTACGCGTCCGACCAACTCGGTGCCTTCGATCAGAAAGAACACCATGGTTTCCATCCCCATCGGCTCCGTCACCTCGAGCTCGACCTCGAATGGATGCTGGTTCGGCTCCAGATGCTGGCGCTGCTCCATGATGTGCTCCGGGCGCAGGCCGAACAGCAGGCCGGACTTGCCGACGAGCGCGCGATAGCGCCCGGTCCGCTCCTGCGGCACCGGAAAGGCGATGTCCTTGCTCAGGCGAATGCGCAACGCACCGGCCGCTTCTTCGATGGTGCAGGGCACGAAGTTCATCGCCGGCGAGCCGATGAAGCCGGCGACGAATTTGGTCGCAGGGTTGTGGTAGAGCTCGTTCGGCGTCCCCACCTGCTCGATGTTGCCGCCGTTCATCACGACCACGCGGTCGGCGAGCGTCATCGCTTCGATCTGGTCGTGCGTCACGTACACCGTGGTGGTGCGCACCTTCTGATGCACCTTCTTGATCTCGGTGCGCATCTGCACGCGCAGCTTGGCGTCGAGGTTGGACAGCGGCTCGTCGAACAGGAACACCTTCGGGTCGCGCACGATCGCGCGTCCCATCGCGACGCGCTGGCGCTGCCCGCCGGAGAGCTGCTTCGGCTTGCGCTGCAGCAGCTCGCTGATGTCGAGGATCTGCGCCGCGTTCTCGACGCGCCGCGCGATCTCGTCTTTGGCGACTTTCTTCAGCCGCAGCCCGAACGACATGTTCTCGTACACCGACATGTGCGGGTACAGCGCGTAGTTCTGGAACACCATGGCGATGTCGCGGTCTTTCGGCGGCATGTCGTTGACCACTTCGCCGCCGATCAGCACGTCGCCGGCGGTGATGTCCTCCAGGCCTGCGATCATGCGCAGCGTCGTGCTCTTGCCGCAGCCGGAAGGCCCAACCAGCACGACGAATTCCTTGTCGGCGATGTCGAGATCGATCCCGCGCACCGCCGGTGTTTCGTCGTAGTTCTTGACCAGCTTTTGCAGTGTCACCTGTGCCATGGGCGGCTCTATCCTTTCGTTGCGCCGGCGGTCAGGCCGGCGATGTAGTAATCCATGAGGAAGGCGTAAATAATCAGCGGCGGCGCCGCACCCATCAGGCAGGCGGCCATGATCTGGCCCCAGTTGTAGACGTCGCCCTTGATCAGCGTGGTGACGATGCCCACCGGCAGCACCAGCTGGTCGGCCGAGACGGTGAACGCCATGGGGTAAAGGAACTCGGACCAGGAGACGGTGAACGCGAAGATCGTCGCGGCGATGATCCCCGGTAACGCGACCGGCAGGAAGATCTTGGTCAGCATCTGGATATAGCCGGCGCCGTCGATCAGCGCCGCTTCGTCGAGTTCCTTCGGGATCGACTGGAAGTAGCCGATCATGATCCAGGTGCAGAACGGCACCGTGAGCGTGGGGTAGATGATGATCAGCGCCCACCAGTGATTGAGCAGCGCGATGCCGGTGGTGTCGTGCACCCAGGCCATGATCTTGAACAGCGGGATGAACAGCAGTGTGTCGGGTACGAGGTAGGTCAGGAACACCCCGGCCGCCAGCGTGGTCGAGCCCCAGAACTTCATGCGCCCGAGCGAGAACGCCGCCGGCACCGCGATCAGCATCGTGATCGCGACCACCGCGAGCGAGATCACTGCCGAATTGCGAAAGAACGTGAGGTACTGTTCGGAGGTGAGCAGCGCAATGAAGTTGTCCAGCGTCGGGTGGAACACCCACCACGGATTGCTCATGGAGGCGATCTCGCCGCTGCTCTTCAGTCCCATGATCAGCATGTAAACCGGCGGCATGAGGAAGAACACTGCGAACATGATCAGAAACACGTAGGACCAGACGAGCGCCCAGCGCCGGCTGCGCTTGAGGCTGCCGCGCTTGGCCGGCACTTCGGCCTTGATTTCGGCTGCGATCGCGCTCATGGTCAGACCGAGCTGCCGCGGCGGTTGATGTCGCGCAGGATGAAGAACGCCGCGACGCCCAGGATCGGCAGCATGAACAGCGACACCGACGCGCCCATGGGGATATTGTTGCCCTGGATGCCGAGCGAGAACGCCCAGGTGGCGAACACGTGCGTCGAGTCGACCGGCCCGCCCGCGGTCAGGATGCGCACGATGTCGAAGTTGGCGAAGGTCACGATGAGCGAGAACAGCATGGTGATTGCGATGATGTTGCGCATCATCGGCAGCGTCACGTACCAGACCTTCTGCCACCAGTTGGCGCCGTCGATCGCCGCGGCCTCGTACAGCTGGTCGGGCACGGACTTGAGCGCCGCGAGGTACATGATGAGGAAGAAAGGTGCGCCGTACCAGACGTTCACCAGGATCACCGAGAAGCGCGCCCAGGAGGTGACGCCGAGCCAGGGGACAGGTCCGATGCCGAACTTGGCCAGAATCCAGTTTATCGCGCTGTACGCGGGGTCGAACAGCCAGAACCAGGCGATGGTGCTCATCGCCGTGGGGATCACCCAGGGCACGAGCAGCATGCCGCGCCACTTGCGCTGGCCCTTGGGCGGAAGGTTGTGCACGAGGTGCGAAGTGACGAAACCGATCAGCGCCTTGAAGAACACCGCGCTGAGGGCGAAGATGCAGGACTGCTTCACCACCATCCAGAACGTGTCGAAATGCATCAGGAACAGGATGTTCCTCATGCCGGTGAAGGTCTCCATCTTGCGGTCGAGCATCGACAGATACATGGCGAAAAACGCCGGATAGATCACCAGTCCGGAAATCAGCAGGATGAGCGGCAGAGCCAACGCCAACGCGGTCGTCGACCTGCGCCGCATGAGCTTCTGCATGGTCATGCGGCGGGCCGCCGGCGGCGCGGGTGCCTGCACGGTAATTCCGTTCGCCATCGAATTCCTCCTCGTCGATACCGGTGCGCGTCGACCCGTCCGAGCCGACCGGGAAGCGCCGGCGGCGCCGGCGCTTCCCGAACCCCGCTGCCGATTTACATCATCGTGTAGGCTGCGAGCTGCTTCTCGGCCCAGGCAATGGTGTCCTTGATGGACTCCTTCTCGAACGTGCACTTGGCGATCATCTTGGTCATCAGACCCTGGGTGTAGATCTGGTTCGCCACGTGCACGGGCGCCGGGGAACCCGCGACGGTCACGATCTGGTCCGGCGTCGGCGGGTAGTTGTACACGACCCCCTTAGGCGGATCGACTTCGGACCAGGTTTTGAAGTCGCGCAAATTCTTGAATCCGGGAATGTCGTAGCCCACGCTCGCCGCGACGAAGCGCTCGGCGGACTGGCGTGACAGCAGGTGTGCGAGCAGGCTCTTCGCCGCCGACTTGTTGGGAGAGAACTTCCAGACCGCCCAGAAGAACGGCAGGGCCGGCGCGTAGCGGCCCTTCGGCCCCTTGGGCGTCGCGAAGATCCAGGTATCCGACGCGACCGCCGGGTTGTCGCGCTTGGCGACCGCCCAGGCGCTCGGCGGATTCATGATCAGGGATGCCTGTCCCGAGATGAAGGCCTTGTTGTTCGAGGCATCGTCCCACGCGATCACGTCCTTCGGCAGCGCCGGCACCAGACGCTGCGCCCACTCGAGCACCTGCTTGGTGTTGTCGGAATTTACGGTCACGTCGCCCTTCGCGTTGACCAGCTCCGCGCCGTAGGCGTGGAACAGCGCGCCGGCCCAGTCCACGTAGTCGGTGGTGCCGCTCAGGCCGAGACCGAAGGGAACGCCGCCCTTGGCGCACTTGATGGCCACGTCGAGATACTTGTCCCAGGTCCAGGCGTCCTGCAGCGCCTTGTCCGAGTGGCCGCCGGGTCCGGCGTACATCTTGGTCACGTCGAGGTCGGCGAACTTCTTGAGCAGGCTGATGCGGGCGCAAGGCGGCTTCAGCTGGCTCCCGGTCACCGCGGGCGCGGCAACCCAGTGGCCTTTAATCTTCGCGAGGTAATCGACGATCGGATAGGTCGGACCGTTCGCCTTGATCGCGGCGGCCATGATGTCGTCTACCGGTTCGAAGTCCTCGGCGTAGGCCGCGGGCGACCATGCGCTCGGCTGCACCAAGTCGTGCCCGGACTTCGCCAGCTTCTCTGCGGCGATGGTCAGCTCGAGCTTGGCGCCCTGCGAGGTGATGAAGTCGATGGAGATATCGACCTTGTTCTTCGCTGCCCACTCGTGGCAGACCGCTTCCATGGCTTTGTTCGCGCCTGGTACCCAGTGATCCCAGAAAGCAACCGAGATCTTTCCGGCGGCGCGCGAAGTTCGTATGAAAGGCGGGGAAAGCGTGACGGCCGATGCTGCTGCCGTCGTCGCAAGAAAGCGACGACGGGTAAAGCTCTTGCTTGAAGTCATCCTTGCCTCCTTCTGGTGGGTTGATGTAACGCGTGCGAACGTTTGCGTCTTTTTATTCTTTCTGCCGGCGCCCGTTGCCTATGCAATTTCGAGCAATTCGTGTTGCGCCGACCCAACCTGTCGAAATCATGCTAAACATTTCGCGCGCGTTCGTCCAGCGCGTCGGCGCATTTTTCTCGTGCTGCGGTGCAACGCGAGTTCGGCCGCGAGAAATATTTGTCGTTGCGTCGACGCGGCCCGCACAACTACGACTACAGAGGGGAACAGAAGGTTCCTGCGCCAGATTCCGGGTGCCCGATCGCTGATTACGATGAAGCGTTCTAGCGCGTCGCATGTAGTGGTAAACACCTACTGTCAACAGTGCTTTCGCGAACGCGCGGCGATTGCCGCGTAGATGATGAACTCCGCGAACGCGCTTCGGCGCGCAGAGCGTCGATCGCCTCGCCCGGGACGCGCTTGATATAGCCGTTAGCTATGTTGCGACATCACGTGATGTGCGCCGCCGCATTCAAATGGCTAAAGGGCTTGGCTAACCTATTCCTCGATGGCTTGATTTTCGTCATAAATCCTTGCTATATAGGTTTCTCAAAGAGATTACTGCGAATATCATTGTCAAGACATTGTTTTTGAGAGATTATTACTCTCTCGCTGATTTGCTGCGGTCGAAACCTGGTTGTGCCCTGTGGGCTTCGAGGAACGGACCAATGGCAAGAATCGTCGTGTTCAACCAGAAGGGCGGGGTCGGCAAGACGACGACCACGCTGAATCTGGTCGCGCTGCTCGCGCGGCGCGGCAGCGCCCCCTTGGCGATAGACCTCGATCCGCAGGCCCACTTGTCGGCGATCTGCGGCACCGCGGCCAGTGCCGGCAGCGACAGCCTGTACGCGTTCTACCAGGACGCGAAACTGCTGGCCGAGCTGATCCGCACCAGCAGCAACGGCTGGTCCATCATTCCTTCGCATCTCGATCTGTCCAAGGTCGACACGCAATTCGGCAAGGGGCCGCGTGCGTTGCAGCGGCTCAGCACGGGTATCGCCAGGGAACATCTCAACACCGACCGGCCCATCGTGATGGATGCCTGTCCGCTGCTGGGTGTGCTGTCGCTGAACGGCATTTTCGCCTGCGACCGGGTACTGATCCCGATTTCCGCCGATTATCTGGCGGTGAATGGCGCGCTGCAGATCGATCGCACCTTGCGCGCGCTGGAGCGCGTGCTGGAAAAGCCGCCGATGCGCCGCTTCGTGACCACGCGCTTCGACGCGCGGCGCAAGATGTCCTGGGACATAGACCGGAAATTGCGCGAGCGCTTCGGCGCGGAAATGTGCGAGACGCGGATCTCGGAGAGCGTCGGCTTGGCCGAGAGCCCGGCGCAGAATTGCGATGTATTCACGCATGCGCCCGAGAGCCGCGGTGCGCGCGATTACATCGCGCTGCTGGACGAATTGCAGGCCGCGGGTTTTGTCGGCTAATCGTCTGCCGCGGAGTCCGGACCCGGCTCCCTGGTGATCAGATTGATCGCGCGCTCCAGATCGAGCGCCTCCTCCTTCAGCGGCGGCTGCGCCTCGTGGCATTCGAGGAATTCGCAATGATGGTAGATCTGGTTGACCTTGCGCTCGGCGTCGGCGCGGTCGCGCGCCGCGATCATCAGGTGGTCCACCACCGTTCCGCCGCGGGTCTTGATCTTGAAACCGAACTTGATCACGGTTCAGTCCTTCGCTTGTTGCCGCTGCAGATTATCGCATGTCGCGAAGCGAAGCCGGTGGCGCCGTCCTGCTGCAGCCGGCCTTGAGCTTCAAGCGTATACGTAACCGTCGAACAGGCGCCGCGCCGTGCGATAGAACGAGCCGCGCGCCACCTGCCACTCTGCGCCCGCGCGCTTTGCTTCCGCGCCGACGGTCAACACACCCGATGGCATCGCCAGGCGCAGTTCCTCACGCGCATCGCGCCGCACCGCCTGCCGCACGGTAGTCCCCTCGATGCAGGCCGCGACCGCAGCGCACAGCGAAGCCGTCAGCGGCAGCGCGCGGTGCGGCTGGCCGTTCGAAATCATGCGCACGGTGAGATCGGCGGCCGCGGCGGGGAGCAGTTCTCCCGAGAGCGTAGGCGCATCCTGAGGCGGGGACACGAAACCGATGAACGGCACGGCAGGCTTCGCGCGCGCCTCCTCCAGCGTGCGCGCGATGCCCATCGCCACCGAGGCATGCAGGCGGATCGCGGCGAGCTGCTGCAGCGCTGCGCCGTTGCGTTCCAGTTCGTCCGGCATTTCCGTGCCGCGCAAGCCGAGCGCTGAGGCCGCAACGAAAGCGCAGGCATTGGCGGCATCGACCAAGGAGACCTCGATTTTTCCCAGGCCGGGGATGTCGAGCACGTCCAGGGCGTTGCCGCTGGGCAGCAGCCTGCCGGTCGTGGCGCCGCCGGGTTCGATGAAGTCCAGGCGTATCGGGGCGCCGGTGCCGGCGACACCGGGAATCGCGAGCGCGCCGTCGACCGCGGCGCGGCCTGCATGCACGCCGAAGCTGGAATGAATGAGCTTGCGCGTATTGGTGTTGAAGATGCGCACCCTGGCTTCGCCGTCGGCGGCGCGCACCAGTCCTTCTTCGACCGCGAACGGGCCGACCGCGGACGACATGTTGCCGCAGTTCGCGCCGTAGTCGACGCGCGCCTCCTTGATCTGGACCTGGGCGAAGGTGTAATCGACGTCGGCGTCTGCGCGCTGCGACGGCGCGATCACGCACACCTTGGACAGGGACGACACTCCGCCGCCCATGCCGTCGAGCTGCCTGCCGCTGGGGTCGGGGCTGCCCATGGCGGACAGAAAGATCTGGTCCCACTCGGCGCGCGCCGCGGGCAGGTCGCGCGCATGGAACAGGATGCCTTTGCTGGTGCCGCCGCGCATGAACACGGCGGGAAATCTGCGCTGGGTCATTTCAGCGGTCCTGTTTCAACAGCGGTAACAGCAATTTCCATACGTTCTCCAGCAGGATAGGCTGCGCCGCAGCCGTAGGATGCAGATCGTCCGCCTGAAACAGCGCGCGCTGCTGGTCCATGCCCTCCAGCAGGTAGGGCACCAGCGCGGTCTTGTATGCGCGCGCGAGATCGGTGTAGACCGCGGCGAACTCGCGCGTATAGCTTGCGCCGTAATTCGGCGGCATGCGCATGCCCACGAGCAGCACGCGCGCCTTGGCGCGCCGGCTCGCACTCAGGATTCGCGCGAGGTTGGCGCGCATCTCCTGCGGCGGCAGGCCGCGCAGGCCGTCGTTCGCGCCGAGCTCGACGATGATGATTTTGGGCTTGTGCGTCTTGAGCACCTCGGCAATGCGCGCCGCGCCGCCGCTCGTGGTTTCGCCGCTGACGCTGACGTTGCTGACGGTATAATCGAGGCTCTGCTGCTTCAGCCGCGCCTGCAGCAGGGCAGCCCAGCCCGCATCCTGGGGCAGGCCATAGGCGGCCGACAGGCTGTCGCCATAGACCAGGATGGTGCCGCCGGCCCAGGCCGCGAGCGGCAGGCACAGCAACGACGTCAACCAGGTAAGCAACAACCTTCGCAGCATGACCCAACCCATCGATACGCCCATGATCAAAGCGGCCGGCCTGTCCAAAGTGGTGCCGAACGGGCCGAGCCAGCTCCTTATTCTGCATGAGATCGACCTCGCGGTCATGGCAGGAGAGGCGGTGGCCATCGTCGGCGCATCCGGTTCGGGCAAGTCCACGCTGCTCGGCTTGCTCGCGGGCCTGGACACGCCCAGTGCCGGCAGCGTGCAGCTGGACGGCGTCGAGCTGTTTGCACTGGGCGAGGACGGGCGCGCGGCGCTGCGCGCGCAGCTGCTCGGCTTTGTGTTCCAGTCGTTCCAGCTGCTGCCGGCGCTTAACGCGCTGGAGAACGTCATGCTGCCGCTGGAGCTCGCCGGGGCACGCGACGCAGCGCGGCGCGCGGCGGCAATGCTCGAGCGGGTCGGCCTGGGCGAGCGCCTCGCGCATTACCCGAAATACCTTTCCGGCGGAGAGCAGCAGCGCGTCGCGCTCGCGCGCGCTTTCGTGATCGAGCCCAAGCTGCTGCTTGCCGACGAGCCCACTGGCAACCTCGATGCCGACACCGGCGCCGCCATTATCGATCTGATGTTCGCCTTGAACGCGGCGGCCGGCACCACGCTGGTGCTGGTGACCCACGACGATGCGATCGCGCGCCGCTGCCAGCGACAGATCCGGCTCGCGGGCGGGCGCATCGTCGCATGAAGCCGGATACTGCGCCGCGCGCAAATTTGCCGCTGCCGGCGAGAATGCTGTTGCGCGACTGGCGCGCGGGCGAGCTGCGCGTGCTGGCCCTTGCGCTGGTCATCGCCGTTGCTAGCGTCACGAGCGTCGCGTTCTTCGCCGACCGCGTGTGGCAGGCGCTCACGCGCGAAGCGAACCAGATGCTGGGCGCGGACGTATTGCTCATGTCCGATCATCCGTTCGCGCCCGATCTGCGCGACGAAGCCGCGAGGCGCGGGCTCGCGCGCGCCGACGGCGTGAGCTTCGTCAGCATGGCGCGTGCCGGCGAGGCCGCGCAGCTTGCCGGGGTCAAGGCGGTCAGCACGGGCTATCCCTTGCGCGGCAAGCTGCGCATCGCACCGCGCTTGAATGCGGAAGATGCCGAAACCGATGCGATCCCGCCGCCGGGCACGGTGTGGCTGGACGAGCGCCTCTCCGCCGCGCTCGGCGTCAAAACCGGCGAGCAGATCGAACTGGGCAATACGCGCTTTACCGTGGGCGCGGTATTGACGCTGGAGCCCGATCGCGGCGTGAGTTTTTTCAACATCGCGCCGCGCCTGCTGATGCGCCTGGACGATCTTGCCGCGACCGGACTGATCCAGACCGGCAGCCGCGCGAGTTACCAACTCTACCTCGCCGGTGCGCGCGCGGCCGCCGCCGCCTACGCCGACTGGGCCAAGCCCAAGCTGGGTCCGGGGCAGCGCATCGAAAGCCTGGGCAACGCGCGTCCCGAGGTGCGCGCAGGACTGGACCGCGCGCAGCAATTCCTCGGCCTCTCGGCCATGCTCGCAGTCATTCTTGCCGCGGTCGCGATTGCGCTGTCCACGCGCCGCTATACGCAGCGCCATCTGGACGGCTACGCCGTGATGCGCTGCTTCGGCGCCCTGCAGGGCCGGCTGTTCGCCTTGTTCAGCTGGGAATTCGTGCTGCTCGGTCTTGCGGCTTGCACGGCGGGCTGCGTGCTCGGTTACGCCGGTCAGGCGCTGATTGCGCGCTGGCTGACCGACATCGTCGCCTCGTCCCTGCCGCAGCCGGGCTGGTACCCGGTGCTGCAGGGATTTGCAGCGGGCTTGTTGCTGTTGCTCGGTTTTGCGTTGCCGCCGCTGCTGCAGCTCAAGAACGTGCCGGCGATACGCGTGATCCGGCGCGAGGTCGGCGCGCCGCGCCAAAGCGCGCTCGCGGCTTACGCGCTCGGCCTGGGCGCGCTCGCGGCGCTGCTCTTGTGGCAGGCGGGTGAAGTCAAACTCGGTGCCACCGTATTCGGCGGTTTTGCCGCGGCCTTCCTCGTGTTCTGGCTGGCGAGCCTGGGTGCGCTGCGTCTGTTCGCGGTCCTGGGCCGTGCGGGCAGCCTGTCCTGGCGCTATGGCCTGGCGAACCTGCGCCGGCGCAGCCGCGGCAACGCGGTGCAAATCGTCGCGCTCGCGCTCGGCCTGACCGTGCTGCTGCTGCTGACGTTCATCCGCGGCGACCTGCTCGAATCCTGGCGCACCAAGCTGCCGCAGGATGCGCCCAATCGCTTCGTCGTCAACATCCAGCCGGACCAGCTGCGGCCGCTGGCGCAATTCCTCGCGCAGAACGGCGTCACTGCGGCGAACAGCTTTCCGATGGTGCGCGCGCGGCTGACTGCGATCAACGGTCGCACGATCGCGGCGGCCGACTTCAGCGACGAGCGCGCGAAGCGCCAGATCGACCGCGAATTCAACCTGAGTTTCATGCAGACCATGCCCGCCGGAAATCAGGTGACCGAAGGGCGCTGGTTTACGCACGAGGACTTTGCCCAGGGCGCTGTCTCGGTCGAAATCTGGATCGCCGAACGCCTCGGCATCAAGCTCGGCGACCAGCTGAAATTCAGCGGCGGCGGCGCGAGCGTCTCCGTGCCGGTCACGAGCGTGCGCAAGCTCGACTGGGACTCGATGCGGCCGAATTTCTTCTTCATCACCACGCCCAAAGCTCTGGCCGAGTTTCCAGTGAGCTATATGAGCACGTTTCGCCTGGCCGGCGCCGACCCCTTGTTTACCGCGCGCCTGACGCAGGCATTTCCGAATCTCACCGTGATCGACGTCAGCGCCGTGATGCGCCAGGTCAACGGCATCCTCGACCAGGTGATACGCGCGGTGGAGTTCGTGTTCCTGTTCGCGCTGGTCGCGGGCGTGCTGGTGCTGTACGCAGCGTTGCTCTCCACCCAGGACGAACGGCTGCAGGAGGCGGCACTGATGCGCGCGCTGGGGGCAAGCCGCGCGCAGGTGGCCGGAGCGCAGCGCGCCGAGTTTCTCGCCCTGGGACTGGTGGCGGGCGTGCTCGCCTCGGCCGGTGCCAGCGCGATCGGCTATGTGCTCGCCGAGCACGTGTTCCAGTTTCCGTGGCAATTCAACGCCGCGATCTGGTTCGCCGGGCCGCTTGCTGGCCTGGCCTGCGTTGGGCTCAATGCCTGGCTCGGCGGCCGCGCCGCGCTGAACCATCCGCCGATGCTGGCGCTGCGCGAGGCGTCATGAGCGAGGAGCCGACCCCTTACCAGACTCTGGGCGGAGCGGAGAAATTGCGCGCGCTGGTCGATCGCTTCTATGAACTCATGGACACGCAGCCCGAGTACTACGCGATACGCAAGCTGCATCCGCAGGACTTGTCGGGATCGGCGGAAAAGCTCTACCTGTTTCTTTCGGGCTGGCTCGGCGGTCCGCCGCTTTATCTGCAGAAAATCGGCCAACCCTTCCTGCGCGCGCGCCACCTGCCGTTTGCCATAGGCGTAGCCGAGCGCGACCTGTGGCTCGCCTGCATGCGCCAGGCGCTGCGGGATATGCAGATCGAGGAGGGCCTGAGCCAGGTCTTGGCGGATGCGTTCTACAAGACCGCCGATCACATGCGCAATCGGCCCGAGGGTCGAGCTGACTGATTCAGTTCGTGCTGCGCCACGCGCTGTCGCGGATTTTCAGCATGAACGCAGCGTAAGCGTAGCGGGCGAAGTCGCGCTGATCCCGGGTCAGGGCCGGGTTCAGGCCTGCGCGGCAGGCGGCTCCTGGTATTCGCGCAGCCGGCGCTTGAGCAGCTTGCCGTTGGCGTTGCGCGGCAGGGGACGGTCGACGAAGGTGATGAAATCCGGCAGCTTGTAGTCTGCAAGGTGCTGCGCGCAATGCGCGCGCAACTGTTCGGCGCTGCAGGCGGGATCGGAACTGAGTACGAAAGCGTGCGCTTTTTCTCCGAGCACCGGGTCGGGGCGCGCGATCAGCGCCGATTCCACCACGGCCGGGTGCAG
>JAJZPQ010000091.1 GCA_021811085.1 Pseudomonadota bacterium
GGACCAAAATCGGTCACGTTGCTCCGGAATCCCCGGTCACGTTGCCCCGGAATCACCGGTCACGTTGCTCCGGAATCCTCGGTCACGTTCGCCCGGAAACATCGGTCACCTTGGTCCGGAATACGCAGTTACAACCACAATGGACCTAGGCACCCAATGACGGTTGATTACCAAGCAAGATGCGAAGAACTCTTGACCCGCGGCAAGGAGCTTGCCAAGCGTATTCGGATTTACGAAGGTCGGGCCAACTTCTGGCACAGCGACAAGGACATTCAAGAACTTAGGGCTTGGATAGCATCCACGGCCAACTTCTTTCGGCTGATTGCGACCTCGGAAACCTTTTTCCATCAAGAGTGCGCTAGGGCGGTCGAAGACCCGCAACTATTAGGTGGTGTGCCACACCATGCCGTTCAAAAGCTAGTTGGCCTTCTCCAGTCGGCAGCGGAGGAAATGAAGGCCGGCCTTATGCGCAAGGCTGAGTATGTATTCGTGGCCACCACCTTCGATGAATTCCTGGAGCACGCTACCGAATATCACAAGGCGGGAAAGAAGACGGAATCCTCGATTCTTGCGAGTGCGGTATTCGAGGACACCGTAAGGAAGCTCTCCGAAAGACACGGCATCGCTGAATCGGGACGCCCATTGGAGACCATAATCGACGACCTCGCAAAGAAAGGCGCGCTAACCCCCGTGAAGGCGAAGCGGGTAAAGGGATTTGGCGCCGTACGGAATAAGGCCCTTCATGCGCAGTGGGATGAATTTGACATCCGTGACGTCGGCGACCTAATTAGTGGGACACGTGAACTCATCGAGATGCTGTAGCGTTTCTAACTCGTGCTTTCACTCGGACGCGCACAGTAAATCTAGCGCGCGCCGGCGACGCTGACATTAGAATGCGCCATGGGCGAAGTCCTTCAATTTCCGAGCGAAGCAGTGCGCGATTGGACTGATTTGCAGGCAACCATTCGCAAATTGCTTCAAGAGGCGAATTCGTCACCGGAAATGGTGCAGGCCGTTTGCGCTAGGATGAAGGACGCCTGGGAGGCGCACCAGCGCAAGTTCGATATACCGATTCGCCTTCCCATCCCGTGCAATGCCTCGGCTGCAGATAGAGAGGCTCTACTTTCAGCTGTGAAGAAGACCATGGGCGAACTTGAGAGCCAGCTTCACGATTACACAAGCCATGTACTTTTTGAACGCCTTAAACTCGAAATTGAACTCTATGTTGCGCGCCACCCCACCTAGTACGACGGTGCGTTTTCTAGCTTCAGGTGCAGCGGATGCCAGTCGACACCGCTGACCACGAACTTGACGGTCCGGTATTCAAAACGCGAAGGTCCGGAGTGGGGCGATAGCACGCCCTCACATATAACGCCGAGCGCGGGCTCTTTCTTTGGTCGTGGCACCAGGCGCATAATCCCCGCGTGAATCTTCCCGTATTCATTGCGTCGGTTACCTCGCTCGCCTTGTACTTCCCAGCATGGGTTGATACCACCGGCCTAGTGTATCGGTCCACGATGGCGACACCTTGACCGTGCTAGTCAGCAAGCAGCAGGTCAAGGTGCAGCTCGCGGAAATAGACGCCCCCGAGCTGCGCCAGCCTTTCGGCAATCGGTCAAAGCAATCCCTCGCCGACCTATGCTTTCAAGAGCGCGCCAAGGTCGAACTAGTTGCCAAAGACCGCTACGGCCGCTCAGTCGGCAAGGTTGAATGCCGCACCGTAAACGCTAGCGCGCGCCAGGTAGCGACAGGCATGGCCTCGGTATATGACCGCTACAGCAAGCCAGACAGCCCGCACTAGTCCCTGCAGAACGATGCCAAAGCTGCAAGGCGCGGACTTTGGGCGGATACTGAGCCGTTGCAGCCCTGGGAGTGGAGAAAGAGGTAAAGCTAGGATAGGTCAAGCTCAGTAAAAGATGTACATGACGCCAAGGTGTTCTCCGACGTGTGCGCTATGAACCCATGCGCACACGCGCAGCAGGTCCGGCTCGGGGCTGCTATCGCCGACGACGCGATAAAGAGTGCCGCTCCGTGTGCGCGCACACCCCGTGCGCTTGTCATACTCCTCAACTGGTGAGGTATTCCAATCCGAACGCTTTGACTCGTTGTAGCCAAACAGCGCTGTAATTATCTGTCCAGGCGGGCCCTTTGGGTGCCAATGCAGCGTGACGAAACTCCATCTGCTGATGTCCTGCGCGGCGGCGCCGTAGGGCACTTTCGCTCCCAGCGGCTCGAGGTCGGCCGCGGTCGCTATGCGCAGTTCTGCGTGACTGCGATTTAACGTGATAACGTTATCGAGGGCCGTTGGTATCAGCCTGTCCAGCGCTTCGCCAATCGCTTTGGCTGTATCTTTGTCTGTGCTCATGGCGCGAGGCTCCGGAGCTTGTATGCGAGTTCGGCTTGCATGCCGGCAGCCGCGAGGCCTACGTGCTTTGGTGGACACACAAGTTTGTGCCGCAACTCCGCGGGCCAGCCGTCATCGTCATCGTCTATTGCTAGCCAGCTCTTGACGCAATAGCGCTCGACGTAGTGTGCAATGGCTTCATATCGCGATGCGGTCAGCCACCATTGCTGGTGCTTATAAGCCGGGTCGTAGGTGCTGCCGACGACACGTTTCTGTAGTGCAGGTGGCAGCATGGCTCTCGTGTCATCGAAGCCGAATACCTCGACCCAGCTGCTACTCAGCACGATGTGCACGGCCGGGTATGGCTCAAGTGCGGCTTCCAGTATCGGAGCATATTCAAGCGGGACGACTCCGCCACCAACAGGGTGTAGCACGCCGTCAAGGTCTAGGAACAGGATTGTCATTTCTATTTCACACTCTTTTTTGTTGTCAGCAAACTGCTGACGATGGGACCGCGCCTTTTGGGCTCGTCCTTGCGAGCGCTTGCAAGTGCGTTGTATGCGTCGGCCCACCTATTCAAGAATGTCATGTTCGCAGCCGACACCTCATCGGACAGGTCATCAATATTCACCTCAACGGCGTGGGGCGGCTCTCGCACGCGCGGCAGCACTTTCTTGTGCAGACCTATGTCCGCCCCGGATTACTTTGCTCGCCGGCCGTTGTACTCAATCAACTCGTCGCGTGTTGCATCTAGCGCCTGCCTCGAAGTCGATACGGCGTTCGTGGATTGCTCCCAGAATCTCCGGGCGGCATCGAGAACCGCCTCGGCTCGTTCTCGTGCAGATACGCCTGCCGCCGCAACATGGGCCTTCTTTGACTGAGTCAAAAATTCGCGGGTGGCCTCCGCTACCGCCATTGCGTCGTAGAGAGCCCGTTCGGCTTTCGCGGCTTGGTCATACAAGCTGAGCCGCCGGCGAGTCTCTCTAGCCCGTGCCCTGGATATCAGCGGGATTTTGGCTTTCTTCGCTGGCTTATTTATGCCCAAAATTTCCCAATATAGGCAAGGGAGGAGTTGTACAGATATTGTTCGATGTTAGTCTGCTAGTCTGTAACCTTTGCCTGCATTTCGGCGCCCTGCTCGTCATTCATCCAATACGCGTGGCACACCTCACACAGTGCGCAATCTTGATTGACTACAAATGGCACCCCGTCGTGCTCAACTCTGAATGCCACGGTGGCGTTCCTTTTACGCCCACCACATCCCTTGTTCTCGCATGCGTCCTCATCCGGCGGCTCTCCTTTGCTTGCCTTCATAGGATTTCACCGGAGTCGATACGTGTGTACCAGCGCATCAGCGTGAGTCGCATCAAGCGTGCATCGAATCCGGATAGCCATAGCTCTTCGCATTTTGGACACCAATTACCGCTCAGTTCAAATGCGAATTTGTGCTCGCCGTGGCTGGCTATGTGTTGTCGGGTTTTGCGCTGTAGAACCACCGGCCTACAAACAGGACAACAGTGGTCGTTGATTGGGGCAATATGCAGTAGTGCAATATGTTTCTTCTCCGTGCGCCCCAGCTCTGCCATGTCTAATATGTCTGCGAGCCGATACGCCTTGAACCCGTCTACGTCTTCTTCCATGCTGATGCCTCCCTTGGCAAAAAATCGGAGCGTAGCCAGTCTGAAAATCCTTCGATACCCGTTTTTGCTAAGGAAATGAATACTTGGTGCTTGCCTTATAAGCGTTTTTTGGCTTTCTTGTTGATTGGCAAGGCATTTAGCTCTGCAAATAATTTTGGGAAATCTGGCTCCAGGCGCATGCGAGTGAGCTCACTTATCGACTGCACGCCAGGGAACTCGGGGATATCCGATGCACTGGCAAGCGCAGGGGCCCTCAAGTCCTAGTGCAGTGCCCGCCCCTGACTATTCACGGCAGCCGGCGACTCCCAGCCGCTTTCAGATTGCCGCCTGACGTTTCGGAATTGCAATGACGTTGTCCCCATGCCCTCCTGTGGACAACTGGCCCGCGCCGGCCACTGCGGTGCCGCCCGCCGACCGACCGCCGCGTTCCGTTGTCGCGATAGCCGGAATCTCCGCCTCCTGTGCCTGCGCACGCTCGCCTCGCAAGCAGGAATTCTCCGTGCCGGTTGCGCCGTTCACGAGCCTCAGCCTTGCGACGCGCTTGCGGCCGCGATGGATGTATTCGCGAACCTCGCTTTGGACTGCCTTGTCCATGCGCTCGGCAAGTTTCTTCGTGCAAAGATGCGCATACCTGGACAACATGCGGATATCACGATGGCCCGAGATTGATTGCAGGTCGAGCAGGGTGAAGCTTCCAGTGTCCGCATAGCGCGATAGGCCCTCCCCCCTGAGGTCGTGGAAATGCAGGTCATCAATCTTTGCCCGTTCGCACACCCGTTTAAAAGCGAGCTTCAGGGCATTTCCAGTTATCGCGACGACAGGGCCGTAGCAGCGCGGTAGCGCCTGCAGTAGTTCGATTGCGTTCGAATTTAGTGGCACGTTGTGGGGCCTTCCGTTTTTGGTCTCGGGCAGACGGATGCAGCGCTGCTCGAAATCGACCATTTCCCAAGTGAAGTTGACAAGCTCTCCGCGTCGCATCGCCGTATTCAAGTCGAGCCGGATGGCCGCCTCTACATAGGGGCTCTCTTCTTGCTGTGCCTCGGTGATGAGCCGCCCCTCCTCGCCTTCCTTGAGCCGGCGGTTCCGCTCGTTGAAATAGCGCGGGCGCCGAACGCCGAGCATCGGATGCTCGGCGACTTTAATGCGCCAGGTCTTAATCGCCACATTGAACACTTGCGAGAGCACGTCGAGCTCGCGGTCCACGGTCTGGGGCTGCACCTGCTCGACACGCTCCTGGATATACTCCTCGATGTCCGTCGGCACCAGCTGCGCGAATTTTTTGTGCAACCAGTCCACGCTTACACTGTCCTGGCTTTTCGGCAGGTTGCGCTTAGACTCCCTGCGTTTCTCCTCGCGTTCTTCCTTGCGTTCGTAATCGACGTCGGCCAACCGCAACAGACGCTCAAGGCGATAGCGCTCGGACTCGCCCCCTTTATGCTTGTCGCACTCCTCATCCAGATAGCGCACGATGAGCTGCGCCGTCGTCCAGCGCCACGATTCCGAATAGTCGGTAAAAATCTTGCGCGAGCGCTCGGACTTAAGCGTCGTCGCTATGCTCTCGGCATCGCTCATCGAGTCAAACGTGTGCGAAAGCGTTGGATACCCTTTCTCGCGGTAGACGAGCTGGACTGCGGATTCCAGCTGTCCCAGGTTGGACTGGAATCCGGCGAGCTGGAGCACATCGGTGTAAGCCTGCGCTTCGTCGCGCGAGGAAAAAGGAAATTCGGCGTTCAGCCCAGGATTTTTCTTGACGCTGACCGCCCAAGGCGAGCGGTTGATATACGTAGCGGCCACGGTTGCTCCTTGATGACGATGGAGCCACGTATAGAGGAGCGGTTTTAGCCTTCGGGGCGCTTTTTGCGACCGTGCTGCAGATGGCTTCTGTAGCGAATCTGTAGCAAATTCCCCCTTGGGCGGGGGGATTCCTCAACAACCGGCCTTGTTACAGGGCTGATTGCAAAAGGAAAAAATATGGTCGGGGTGAGAGGATTTGAACCTCCGACTCCTGCGTCCCGAACGCAGTACTCTACCAGGCTGAGCTACACCCCGAGGTGATACAGACGGGGGCGAACCCCCAAAAACGAACGCGGTCAGTAATTGCGATTGACCGCGAATTCCGCCAATTGTAGCAAACTGTCGCGGTATTTTGAATTCGACAGGCGCTCGATCGCCGCACAGGCGACCGCGGCTTCGCGCGTGGCCTGCTCGCGCGCGTATTCCAGGGCTCCCGTTTCCGTGATCGCCTCGAGCACCGCGGCGAAGTCCTCGCGCCCGCCCTGCTCGATCGCGTGCCGCACCGTCTGCGCCTGCGCGGCCGAGCCCTTGCGCATGGCATAGATCAGGGGCAGCGTCGGCTTGCCTTCGTTGAGATCGTCGCCCAGATTCTTGCCGGTCTCCTGCAGGTCGCCCGAATAATCGAGCACGTCGTCTATCAGCTGGAACGCCGTGCCCACGTGCACGCCATACTGCGCCAGGCCTTCCTCTATGTCCGGCGCGGCGCGGCCGAGAATGGCGCCCAGGCGCGTGGCGGCTTCGAACAGCTTGGCGGTCTTGCGCCGCACCACCTCCAGATAGCGCAGTTCGTCGGTATCGGCGTTGTGCACGTTCAGGAGTTGCAGCACCTCACCTTCGGCTATGGTATTGGTGGCCTCGGCGAGCACCGCCATCACGCGCATGTCGTCCACCCTGAGCATCATCTGGAACGCGCGCGAATACAGGAAATCCCCCACCAGCACGCTGGCGGCGTTGCCAAAAGCCGCATTGGCCGTCTTGCGCCCGCGGCGCAGGCCGGATTCGTCGACCACATCGTCGTGCAGCAGCGTCGCCGTGTGGATGAATTCGACCACGGCCGCTAGTTCATGGTGATGCTCGCCGCCCGTATAGCCGGTTGCGCCCGCCGCCAGCAGCAGCATTGCAGGGCGTAGGCGCTTGCCGCCGCTGGCGATGATGTATTCCGCCACCTGGCGGATCAGCACCACGTCCGAATCGAGCCGGCGCCGGATCTTGGCGTCGACCGCGCGCATGTCGGCGTCGATCAGGGATTGAATGGGTTGGATAGGCAAAATGAAAAAAGCGGAATGCGGCGCCGCAATACGGATGTGGCAGGGTCGAAATCATAGCATAAAGCTTTTGACGGCTAAAGCTAAATTGCTGTATCATCTCGGGTTCCTTGGTTTTAATGCAGTTTCGTCTATTTGGAGTCTCAACATGTACGCGGTCATAAAAACCGGCGGCAAGCAGTATCGCGTCGCCGCCGGCGAAAAATTGAAAATAGAACAGATACCGGCAGACATCGGGGCTGAAATCGTACTCGACCAGGTGTTGTTGGTCGCCGACGGTGACAACCTCAAGATGGGCAAACCGCTCCTCGCCGGCGCTACGGTGCAGGCGAAAGTCCTGGCGCAAGGCCGGCACGACAAGGTGCGCATATTCAAGCTGCGCCGGCGCAAGCACTACCAGAAGCATCAGGGGCATCGCCAGAATTTCACCGAAATCCAGATCACCGGAATTTCGGGATAACGTCAGAGGCTTAATCAGAAAGGCAAGATATGGCACATAAAAAGGCAGGCGGCAGCTCCAGAAACGGCCGCGATTCGCAGTCCAAGCGCCTGGGCGTGAAGCGCTACGGCGACCAACTGGTTTCAGCCGGCAGCATCATCGTGCGCCAACGCGGCACCCAGATGCACGCGGGCGAGAACGTGGGCATGGGCAAGGACCACACCCTGTATGCCAAGGTTTCTGGCAAAGTATTGTTCGGGGTCAAAGGCCCGATGAGCAAGAAGACGGTAAGCGTGGTGCCGGCCTGAACTCCGGCAGGCTCCTAGAAAAGCCCTATCCACGCGGTAGGGCTTTTTTATTTGTCGCGCCGGTATGAAGCTGATCCGACCATGAAATTCATCGACGAAGCCAGAATCGAAGTGCACGCCGGCAAAGGCGGGGACGGCGTCGCCCATTTCCGACGCGAAAAATTCGTTCCGCGCGGCGGGCCGGACGGCGGCGACGGCGGTCGGGGCGGCAGCATTTATGCGGTGGCCAACCGCAACATCAACACCCTCATCGATTACCGCTATGCCCGCATCCATCGCGCCAGAGGCGGCGAGAACGGGCGCGGCGCCGACCAGTACGGCAAGGGCGCAGAGGACATCGTGCTGCGCGTACCCGTGGGCACGGTCATCACCGACGCCAAGACCGGCGAACTGATTGCCGATTTGGCCGCACACGAGCAAATGGCGCTGATCGCACGCGGCGGCAAAGGCGGCCTGGGCAATCTGCATTACAAGACCAGCACCAACCGCGCGCCGCGCCAGTGCACGCCGGGCGAGGCCGGCGAATCGCGCGAATTGCGCCTGGAATTGAAGCTGCTCGCCGACGTCGGCCTGCTGGGCATGCCCAACGCCGGCAAATCGACGTTCATTCGGTCGGTCTCGGCCGCCCGCCCCAAGGTCGCCGACTACCCCTTTACTACGCTGCACCCCAACCTGGGCGTCGTGCGCGTGGTCGAGGACAAGAGCTTCGTCGTCGCCGACATTCCCGGCCTGATCGAGGGCGCCGCCGAAGGCGCCGGACTGGGGCACCAGTTTCTGCGCCACCTCGCGCGGACCCGGCTGCTGCTGCATCTCGTGGATATCGCGCCCATGGACGAAGGCGCGGACCCGGTCAAGGACGCGCGCGCAATCGTCAACGAACTCAAGAAATACGACCAGGCGCTGTACGACAAACCGCGCTGGCTGGTGCTGAACAAGACCGATATGCTGCAGGCGGACGAACGCGATCAGGCGCTGCAGCGTTTCCTCAAAGCCTACCGCTGGAAGGGCAAGTGGTTCGCGATCTCGGCGCTCACCGGCGAGGGCTGCCGCGAGCTGTGCTTCGCCATCATGGACCATCTGACCGAGAAACAGGCGGCCTGACATGACCGCGTTGCTCCAATCGGCGCACCGCCTCGTCGTCAAGGTCGGCAGCACGCTGGTCACGAACCAGGGCCAGGGCCTTGATCGCGCGGCGATCGCGCGTTGGGCGGCGCAGATCGCGCAGCTGCGCGCGCGCGACAAAGAGGTGGTGCTGGTATCCAGCGGCGCCATTGCCGAGGGCATGCAGCGCCTGGGATGGACGCGGCGCCCGCAGGCGATGCACGAATTGCAGGCCGCGGCGGCGGTGGGCCAGATGGGGCTGGTGCAGGTGTACGAGAGCTCGTTTCGCGAACACGGACTGCATACCGCGCAGGTATTGCTGACCCACGCCGACCTCGCGGACCGCCAGCGCTATCTGAACGCGCGCTCGACCCTGCGCACCCTGCTCGCGCTGGGCGTGATACCCATCATCAACGAGAACGACACCGTGGTCACGGATGAAATCAAGTTCGGCGACAACGACACGCTGGGTGCGCTGGTCACCAACCTGATCGAAGCCGATTGCCTGATCATACTCACCGACCAAGCCGGTTTGTACACGCACGATCCGCGCGAGGACGCGTCGGCAGAACTGGTGCGCCGGGCCAAGGCGGGCGCCCCTGAACTGGAGCGCATGTGCGGCAAACCCGGCAGCCACATCGCCAAAGGCGGCATGCTGACCAAGGTATTGGCCGCCAAGCGCGCCGCGCGCTCAGGCGCGCATACCGTGATCGCGTCGGGGCGCGAGCCGGAGGTGCTGCTGCGGCTGGCGCAGGGCGAGCAAATCGGCACGCAACTCGTCGCCGAAACCATGCCGATCGCCGCGCGCAAGCAATGGCTGGCAGACCACCTGCAGGTCAACGGCAAACTGATGCTGGATGCCGGAGCCATGCGTGCGCTCACGCAGGAGGGCAAGAGCCTGCTGCCGATAGGGGTGAAAAGCGTCGAGGGTGCGTTCGAGCGCGGCGCGGTGGTCGCCTGCCTTTCGCCCGAGGGCAAGGAACTCGCGCGCGGACTGGTCAACTACGGCGCTAATGACGCCCGCCGCATAGCGGGCAAGCCCAGCAGCGAAATCGTGGCGGTTCTGGGCTATGCGGATGAGCCCGAGCTGATCCACCGGGATAACCTGGTTCTGCTCTAGCAGCACCAGGTTGCGGCGTAGGCTTTGCCGGTTCTAGTAGCCTATCGTGGGCGACTTCGCACTGCCGCCGCCCATTCTCAACGCACGCACGCCCTGCTCGGCGGTCGCGATATTGCCGGACATGGGACAGAAATAATCACTGTGGAGCACCGCCCGCTGCGCGTTGCGCTTCTCGCTGCGGATAGGCTCCCATTTTGAATTCCGCACCTCTACCCAGGTGTTACCGTTGCTGCCGAATGCGTAGACGCGGAATTCGCGCTCGGCGCAGCGCATGCCCTCATAGCTGATGTTGAGCACACCGTCCGCGCTTTTCGCAATCACGGTGTAGCGCACCACGCCGTCGGCTGCGACGCTGATCGACTTCGCATCGACAAAGAACGCGAATGGCGTGGTCACGTTCAGCTCAAACGGGAGATAATTCTCCGGCTTGGGATACGGCGGCAGCTGTAGCGGCGCCTCGAGCTTGCCGTCGCGCTCGCCGCGGCCCTCATCGAATCCAGGGCTCTGCGCCAGCGCCACCAGCGGCACGATCAGCGCGAGTGCAAACCAGGCGCGCATGCTTCAGTCCAGATCGCGCGCGAGCGAGGCGCGCACGCCCGCGCCGACCGCACCGATCTCGGCTTGATAGTTCGGGTGGTCCACGCCCAGGGCCAGGCCCACGCCGTATTTCAGCGCCCGCGCCATCTCGTCGTTCAGCTCGAAGCGCAGGAAATGCACGGCGGAGGTCTTTTCCTCGTTCTCGCGCTCCAGGTCTTCATCCGCAATCGCATACACGCGCGCGCAGCCCTCCACCCGAATCCACACCCGGTCCTCGATGCCCTTGAGTTTGGCCAGCGCGCGCTTGCGTTCCTCGGCGTCCGCATACTCGATCATCATGGTCGCCTTGAAATTGCGCCCGTCCGGAATCAAGGGATTATAGGCGTCGAGCTCGTCCTGTATGCCCGGCTCCTCGAACGTGCGCTCGATGCGCAGCATCTCCTGTACTTGGTAGCGTATCGTCAGTTCGTCTTCGAACAGGAGCGTAACGTGCGCGCCCAGATGCACCGTGCGATCGCGCTTGTGCGCCATGACTTTGGCGCGGAATTCCTTGCGCTGGCGCGCATACGCTTCCAGGCTGAGCAGGCTGTCTCTGTCGATGGCATGTGTCTTTTTTTGCAGCGCGGTCATGTTCCCGTCCTATAGTCCGTAGGCGATGCGCAGCAGGGTCAGCGGATGCTCCCTTTGCGCCCTGGTTTCGCCCATCCCCTGCTGGATGTGGCGCGCCGCAATGGCGCAATCCGAGCTGATGTAATCCGGGTCGCTGGCGGCCATGGCCTTGAACACCGGACGGCCGATTTTCATCGAGTTGGCGTAGTACTCCGTTTTCACGCCCCAGGTGCCGTCATGGCCGGAGCAGCGCTCTACCGTGTTGACCGTCGTCTGCGGCACCAACTGCAGCGCTTCGCGCGTCTTCTGCCCCAGGTTCTGCACCCGCGAATGGCAGGGGATGTGGTATGAAACCTTGCCCAAGGGCTGCTTGAAATCGGTCTTGAGCAAGCCGTCCTTGTACCGCAGCACCAGGTATTCGAACGGGTCGAACATCGCCGCAGATACCACCCCCACGTCGGCGTCGCCCGGAAACAGCAGCGGCAATTCAGACTTGAACATGAGCGTACAGGAAGGCACCGCCGTCAGGATGGCATAACCCTCGCGCGCAAGCCGCGCCAGCGGCGGGATATTGACCTGCTTGAGGCGTTCGACGCTTTCCAGATCGCCGAGTTCCAGCTTGGGCATGCCGCAACAAGCCTCCTTCTCGACAATCACATACGGAATTTCGTTGTGATCGAGCAGCTTGAGCAGGTCGTAGCCAATGCCGGGCTCATTGTAGTTTACGTAACAGGTCGCAAAAATGGCGACCTTGCCCGGAGTGCGTGCGCTGTCTTTCACTGCGTGCGCCGGGCTCGCGGGGGCCCCGCTGCGAAAGCGCGAGGGGCTGTATGGCGGCAGCTTGCGCTCCTGGTGCACACCGATGGCTTTTTGCATCAGCGCGCGCGCCGCGCCGTTGCTGTTGAGTGCGTTCACGGTCTGCGCCACCACGGGTATCGCCGCGAGCTTGCCGATTGCGTCGGTGGACGACAGCAGCCGGTCGCGCACCCGGACTTCGCCCTTCTTGAATTTGACCGCCTTGGCGCGCAGCATCAGATGCGGGAAATCGACGTTCCACTGGTGCGGCGGCACATAGGGGCACTTGGTCATGTAGCACAGGTCGCACAAATAGCACTGGTCGACCACCTTGCCGAAATCGCCAACCTCAACGCCGTCGACTTCGCCGGTCTTGCTTTCATCGACAAGGTCGAACAGGGTGGGAAACGCGGTGCACAGGCTGACGCAGCGGCGGCAACCGTGGCAGATGTCGTAGACGCGGTGAAGCTCCGCGTTGAGCTTGGCCTCGTCGTAGAAATCCGGAGATTTCCATTCGATCGGGTGCCGGGTCGGCGCCTCGAGACTGCCTTCGCGCACGCTCATTTTGTCGGGGATCGGTAACAAGTAAGGGGACGGGTTCGGCCGGGCAGACCCGCCCTCACCCATTCCCCGCTTGCGTGCAGTTCTATTCGCTCAGCGCGTCCAGAGCCTTCTGGAACCGGTTCGCATGCGAACGCTCGGCCTTTGCCAGGGTCTGGAACCAATCGGCGATTTCCTCGAAGCCCTCGTCACGCGCACTCTTGGCCATGCCCGGATACATGTCGGTGTATTCGTGCGTTTCGCCGGCAACGGCAGCGGTCAGATTCTGGCGGCTGCTGCCGATCGGGAGCCCGGTCGCGGGATCGCCAACCTGCTCCAGATACTCCAAGTGCCCGTGGGCGTGGCCGGTCTCGCCCTCGGCGGTCGAACGAAACAGCGCGGCAACATCGTTTTGACCTTCAATGTCGGCCTTGTTTGCGAAATAAAGGTAACGGCGGTTGGCCTGCGATTCGCCGGCGAATGCGGCTTTCAGATTTTCCTCGGTTTTCGAGCCTTTGAGTTTCATGATTCCTCCGGTTGATCAATCCAGCACACAAAAAAGCAACGTAACTATTCAGGTATTCCTGTTGTAAACAAGTTGATTAAGGCTGATACTTCATGTCATGCATGAATTACCTGACCTGTCCAGACTGAGCGTCGCAGAGAAAGACACACTGATCCTCGCACAGTTT
>JAJZPQ010000092.1 GCA_021811085.1 Pseudomonadota bacterium
CCGTGCTCGCGGCTTCAGCCGCCTGTCTACCATCAAGACAGTCATCTTCCTGATTGCCGGCAAACTCGACTTCCATGCGATCAATCCTCATGCTCAGCAACCCACTTGAATTTCAACAGAGCCATAATTTAGTCAACGGCAGCGCTGCGCGTCCGGCAAAGCGCGCATCGATGCCCAGCATCTCCTCTATGCGCAGCGCCTCGTTCCATTTCGCCATGCGCTCGCTGCGCGCGAACGAGCCGACCTTGAGCTGGCCTGCATCCCAGCCGGTTGCAAGGTGCACGATGCTCAGATCCTCGGTTTCGCCGGAGCGCGCGGAAACGATGCAGCCCCAGCCCGCCGCCTTGGCCAGATCCAGCGCCGCGCGCGTTTCGGTGACGGTGCCGCATTGGTTCGGTTTCAGCAATACCGCGTTGCAGGCATGGTCGGCGATGGCGGCTTGCACGCGCTCGGCGCTCGTGGTCAGATAATCGTCGCCGATGATCTGCACCCGCTGACCCGCCGCGGCGGTGAAGCGCATCATGCCGGCGCGGTCGTCCTCGGCGAGCGGATCCTCGACCGAGACGATGGGATAGCGGTGTAGCCAGCCGAGGAGCATTTCGCACATGCCGTCGCTGTCCAGGCTCCTGCCTTCGAGGCCCAGACGGTAGTGACCGCCGCTGCCGAACTCCGAGGCGGCGATGTCGAGCGAGATCGCGACTTCGTCACCCGGCACGAAGCCGGCGCGCGCGATCGCGCGCACCAGCGTTTCGATCGCTTCCTCGTTGCTGCCGAATTCCGGCCACCAGCCGCCTTCGTCCGCGACCCCGCGCAGCTTGCCGGCGTCACGCATGAGTTCGCCCGCGGCGTGGTACACGCGCGCTGTCATCTCCAGCGCCTCGTCGAAACTCTTTGCCGCCAGCGCCATGACCATCAGGTCCTGGATGTCGATGCGCCGGCCGGCATGCGCGCCGCCGCCGAAGATCTGAATCTCGGGCAGCGGCAGGCGCACCGGTTTTCCCTGGGCAAGGTAGCGAAATAGCGGCAAACCCTGCGCATCGGCTGCCGCATGCAGGGTGGCCAGCGATACGGCGACTGTGGCGTTTGCGCCCAGGCGTGCCTTGTTGGGCGTGCCGTCCAGCGCGATTAGCGCGCGGTCGATATCCGCTTGCTGGCTTGCGTCCATGCCGGCGAGCGCGGTGGCGATGGGGCCATTGACGTTGGCGACGGCGTCCTTGACCCCAGTGCCGTCGGCGTCGCGCAGGTCGACGGCTTCGCGCGCGCCGCGCGAGGCGCCGGCGGGTGCGATTGCACGGCCGTGCGCGCCGCAGGCAAGCTCGATTTCGGCTTCCACTGTCGGCCAGCCGCGCGAGTCCCACACCCTGCGGCCCGTTATCCTCGTTATCGTCGTGTCAGGCATTCAAGCTCCCTCGAGTTCGGTGTTCCACGCATCGCGCAGGGTTGCGAGCCGCTCGACCGGTCGCAACAAATAGTTGCGCGCCACGCGGCGCACGCGTTCCTTGTCTTTCTCCTCGCTGAGGTATTCGGCGGGGGATTTTCCGTCCACGCGCCCGAGAAACAGACCGGGCAGCAAATGCGCCACGCGCGCCTCGATTGCCGCCGGCGGCTCCCAGTTCACGCGCTCCAGGTAGTTCGAGGCGAGCGCATCGTAGCAGGCGAGATAGCGTTCGCGCCACTGCGGCCGCCATAGGCATTTCAGCAGCATATGGTTGAGGCAGAACGCGAGATCGAACGCCGGATCGCCATACCAGGCGCATTCGGCGTCGAGCAGGATAGGGCCGTGCGCGCTGACCAGGATATTCTTTGGACTGAGATCGCCATGCACCAGTGCGAGCTTGGTGCGCGCGGTGGTCTCGGCCAGTTCACGCAGGCGCGCAGCGCAGTCCGGGTGGCGCGCGGCGGTGGCAAGTAGATAGGGCTCCAGCCGGATCGGGTAAAAGATGTGATCGTTGGCAAAGCGCTTTGCGAAATCCGCGCGTCTTGCCGTTCCCGCATGGATAGCCGCGATCGCGTTCGCCACTGCGGCCGCAGTTTCGGTGTGGATGTTGCCGTCGCGCAGTTCGCTTTTCCATACCGGGTGTGCCGCGGGAGCGAGGTATTCCATCGCGAATGCGCCCGCTTGCACATCCTCGCCCAGGATACGCGGTACGGACCCCGGCGCGAGCGCTTCGGCCACGCGCATCCACTCGACCTCGGCATGGTTGCGCTCCACCGGTGCGCGCCAGTCGGCCGCGACTTTGAGTTTGGCCAGCGCGCGCTTGAAGCAAAAGGAAAGCGTCGGGGAACGCCCGGGCAAAGTAATGCACAGGATATCGGAGGATACGCCGCCGGGCAGCGTCTCAACGCGATACGTTTCGCCCGGGTGCAGCAGCCCCATGCGCTCTAGCGTATCAGTTAGATCATGTTGCGAGTCTTGCGTCATCGCTTATAGCAAAATGAGGTCGATCCAAAATTATCGGTCATTCCGAGGCCGAAGGCCGAGGAATCTGCTTCTTCTATTGTCGATAACAGCAGATTCCTCGCGGAGTTTATCCCCGAAGGGGGACTCGGAATGACAAATGTTGGCACTGTCATCTAGTAATTCTGTCGAAAGATATTAGAGCGCTTGGCCCCAAGGCGCGATCGCCGCATAATCCCCGGCATGAGCGAACCGAGCAAAGCTGTCAGCCCATGGGACGCGCGACCCGAGCCGGTACTGGAGCTGCGCGATGCGATCGCATTGATCGTCGGCATCGTCGTCGGCGCCGGCATATTCAAAACGCCTTCGCTGGTGGCGGCCAACGCGGGCGGCGCCTGGGCCATGCTGGGCCTTTGGCTGCTGGGCGGCATCGTTTCCCTGATCGGCGCGCTCTGTTATGCCGAGCTCGCGACCGCTTGTCCGCATGCCGGCGGCGAATACCATTTTCTCACCCGCGCCTACGGCAAGAAGCTGTCGTTCCTGTTCGCTTGGGCGCGTTTGGCGGTGATCACCACCGGCTCGGTCGCTTTGCTCGCATTCGTATTCGGCGACTATTGTTCGCGCCTGTACTCGCTGGGCGGACAGTCCTCGGCTATCTATGCGGCCTTGATCGTGGTCGTACTGACCGCGGTGAACATCGGGGGTGTCAAAAGCGGCGCGGTAACGCAGAACTGGCTGACCGCGTTGCAGGCGCTCGGCTTTCTCGCGCTGATCGTCGCCGGACTCGCGGCCGCGCCTGCTGCAGAGACGGCTGCGCTACCCAGCGGCGCGGATCCGGCGCGGCCGGCCTGGGGCCTGTGCATGGTGTTCGTCCTGCTGACCTACGGCGGCTGGAACGAAGCGGCCTACATATCGGCCGAGGTCAAGGACGGGCGGCGCAATATGCTGCGCGCACTGGTGTGGGGCATGTGCATTATCACTGCGCTATACCTGGCGGTGAATTTTGCTTTTCTGCGCGGCCTGGGTTTGAGCGGCATGGCGCGCTCACAGGTGGTCGCAGCGGACCTGCTGCAGCAAGTGTGGGGCAGCGCGGGGGCGTGGGCCATCAGCGTGCTGATCGCGCTATCGGCGCTGACTTCGATCAATGCCACCATCATTTTCGGCGCGCGCAGCAATTACGCCCTGGGCTGCGACTGGCCGCTGCTCGGCTTCCTCGGGCGCTGGAACGCACGCACCGGCACGCCGACGCGGGCGCTGCTGCTGCAGGGTGTGGTGGCGCTGATGCTGATCGCATTCGGCGCGGTCATGCGCCAGGGTTTCGAAACCATGGTCGATTACACCGCGCCCGTGTTCTGGCTGTTCTTCCTGCTGACGGGCATCGCGCTGTTCGTGCTGCGCTGGCGCGAGCCGGAGCTCGCGCGGCCGTTCCGGGTGCCGCTTTATCCGCTGCTGCCGCTGGCCTTTTGCGCCAGCAGCGCCTGGCTGCTGTATTCCAGCCTGGCTTATACGCGCTTGGGCGCGCTGGTGGGCGTGGGGGTGCTCGCCGGCGGCGTGCCGCTGCTCGCGCTGGCGGCGCGCCGGCGGCAACCGTAATTAACCGTTGTAGGCTGTGATGGCGCCGTTGACCAGCCTGACCCGGTCGCCCGAGCGCCAGGCAGGCGGGGTGTCCTGGGTGATCAACTGGGTCGAGCCGTCGTCGAAGCGGATGGCGATTTCATAGCTCTTCGCCTTTTTCGTGTTCTTCTCGACCGCGTTTCCGGCGAAAGCGCCGCCTATCGCGCCGAGTATAGTCATGACAGTCCGTCCGTTGCCTCGGCCAGCCTGATTGCCTAGTACGCCGCCGGCAATACCGCCGATCGCGGCGCCCGAGCCGGTAGCCTGACCTGGCTTCTCGATTTCGCGCACTAGTTCGATCACGCCGCACTCATGGCAAACAGGCTTCGCCGGTTCGATATAGGGTGCAGGTTGATGCGGCGGAGGATAAGGGGTTTGGGCGACGGCGACCGGCTCGTCGGCCTTGGCTACTTTCATGGGCTCTTCTGCAGAATGCGTCGCGTGGACGACCGGCTTGGTGTGCTTTACTACAGCTACCTTATGTGTCGCAGGCTTAGGCGCACTCACCGGGGTCGCAGCGGCGGGGGTCGATTCGGCTGATTGAGCGGTCTCAGCGAGTTTCGCCGGTGCCTGCACCGGCGCGGCGGCGGGGGCCGTCTGGCTATGGCTGGTCGGTATCAGGCCGGTGATGGCGCCTATGCCGACCAAGCTGAACAGGGTAACCGAAACCGCGGCGATCGCGATCAGCGGGTGCATGCTTTTTTTCGTAGTGACTTCCATGTCGTTCTCCGTTAGGTGGGATGCGCAATGCAAAGAACGCATCCACGTAACGCATGTTGACAGCGAGGCGTTGTGGAAGTTGTGAACAATTGTGACTATTTGTAACCGGTGGTGCCACCGGTTGGGGCTACTCCGGCCGCATGTGCGGGAACAGGATCACGTCGCGGATGCTCGCGCTGTTGGTGAACAGCATGACCAGCCGGTCTATGCCTATGCCTTCGCCCGCGGTGGGCGGCAGGCCGTACTCCAGCGCCCGGATGTAATCGGCGTCGTAATACATGGCCTCTTCGTCGCCGGCTTCCTTCTGCTTCGCCTGTTCGGCAAAGCGCGCGGCTTGATCCTCGGGGTCGTTCAGCTCGGAGAAGCCATTGGCCATCTCGCGTCCGGTGATGTAGAGCTCGAAGCGGTCGGTAATCTCGGGGTTCGCATCGTTGCGGCGCGCGAGCGGCGATACCTCGGCCGGATAGTCGACGATGAAGGTAGGCTGGATCAGCAAGACCTCGGTAGTCTCCTCGAACAGCATCAACTGCAAGGAACCCAGGCCGTGCGCGCGCGACACGTCCGCCCCCAGTTTCTTTAGCGCGCGGGTGAGGTAATCACGGTCGTTGAGCTCCGCCGCGCTGATGTGCGGATGGTATTTGCAAATCGCCTCAACCACGGTCAGGCGCTCGAATGGCTTGCCCAGGTCTACGATGTGTTCGCCGTAGGGCAGGGAGGTGCTGCCCAGCACCTCCAGCGCCACCGTGCGCAACAGCTCTTCCGTATAGTCCATGAGGTAGCGGTAATCGCGATAGGCCTCGTAGAACTCGATCATGGTGAATTCGGGATTGTGGCGCGTGGATATGCCCTCATTCCTGAAATTGCGGTTGATCTCGAACACTTTCTCGTAGCCGCCTACGACCAGGCGCTTCAAATAGAGCTCGGGTGCGATGCGCAGGAACAATTGCATGTCGAGCGCATTGTGGTGGGTGGCGAAAGGTTTGGCCGCGGCACCGCCCGGTATCGGATGCATCATTGGCGTTTCGACTTCGAGGTAGCCTTTGCCGACCATGAAGCTGCGAATTGCCTGGATTACGCGGCTACGCAGGCTGAATACCTTGCGCGCGTCCGGATTGGTGATCAGATCTACATAGCGCTGGCGGTAGCGCTGCTCCTGGTCGGTAAGGCCGTGAAACTTCTCCGGCAACGGCCGCAGCGATTTGGTCAACAGGCGCAGCTTGGTTACCCGCACCGACAGCTCGCCGGTCTTGGTTCTGAACAGAGGGCCTTCAGCGGCAAGAATGTCGCCCAAGTCCCAGTGTTTGAACGCCTCGTGCGCTTCCGCGCCCGTCTGGTCGTTGCTGATGTAGAGCTGGATGCGCCCGCTCATGTCCTGGAGGCTGGCGAAACTCGCCTTGCCCATCACGCGTTTGAACATCATGCGTCCGGCGACGGCCACATGCACCTCGTTGGCTTCCAGCTCTTCGTTGGTCTTGGCGCCGTGCGTTGCGTGCAGGTCTGCCGCCAGGTCCTTGCGTCCGAAGTCGTTGGGAAAGGGATTGCCCTGCTTACGCAGATCCGCCAGCTTGGCGCGGCGTTCGGCAATGATCTGGTTTTCGTCTACCGGAACTTGATTGGGTTGTTGCTCAGCCATATACGACTTCCTTTCTTCTTCGCGCAATTGCTACCCTGTCATTCCGAGCGTAGCGAGGAATCTGCTTTATACCATTCGACACCTAAGTCTTCCCAAGTGGGATTGTCGGATTCGATCAAACTTATTTTCTTGCTTCGATTCCAACTCTTGATCTGCTTTTCCCTTGCTATTGCACTCAAGATATCTGTTGTATGTTCAAAATAGACCAGACGGTCGATGTTGTACTTCTTTGTAAATCCTTCCAACTGCTTGGATTTGTGCTCATGCAAGCGACGTTCCAAATTGTTGGTTACGCCGACATAGAGGCGCCTGGATTTGCTCGCCAACAAATATACATAGAACGTTCGTTCGCTCATCGGTCATAAAGAAGCAGATTTCTCGCTGCGCTCGAAATGACATCCATTAATACGACCTGCCCGGCTAAACGCCTTTCTTCAAACTCGCTTCGATGAACACGTCCAGATCGCCGTCCAGAACGCCTTGCGTGTTGCCGATCTCGACGCCGGTGCGCAAGTCCTTGATGCGCGACTGGTCGAGCACGTAGGAGCGTATTTGGTGTCCCCAGCCGATGTCCGTCTTGGAGTCCTCGAGCTTTTGCTGCTCGTCCTGGCGCTTGCGCAGCGCCTGCTCGTACAAGCGCGACTTCAGCATCGCCATCGCTTCGGCACGGTTCCTGTGCTGCGAGCGGTCGTTCTGGCATTGCACCACGATATTCGTCGGCAAGTGGGTGATGCGCACCGCCGAGTCGGTCTTGTTGATGTGTTGGCCGCCGGCGCCGGAGGCGCGATAGGTATCGATGCGCAGATCCGCCGGATTGATCTCGACCTCGATCGTGTCGTCCACTTCGGGGTAGACGAATACGCTGGCAAAGGATGTGTGGCGCCGGTTGCCGGAATCGAACGGCGATTTGCGCACCAGGCGGTGGATGCCGGTCTCGGTGCGCAGGCGGCCGTAGGCGTATTCGCCCGACACCTTGATGGTCGCGCTCTTGATTCCGGCGACCTCGCCTTCGGACTCTTCCAGCAGTTCGACGCCGAAGCCGCTGCGCTCGCAGTATTTGAGGTACATGCGCTCGAGCATAGCCGCCCAGTCCTGCGCTTCGGTCCCGCCCGAGCCGGACTGGATGTCGAGAAAGCAGTTGCTGGGGTCCAATTCGCCGGAGAACATGCGGCGGAATTCCATGTCCGCGACCAGCTTCTCCGCCGCTGCAAGGTCGCCGGCCACGCTCATGAGCGTGGCATCGTCGCCCTCGGCGCGCGCCATCTCGAACAGCTCGCCCGCGTCGCGCAGTTGGCTCTCCAGCAGCAGCAAGCTGCCGACCACGCCGTCCAGGGTCTTTTTTTCACGGCCGAGCTCCTGCGCGCGCTTGGCATCGCTCCAGACGTTCGGCTCTTCGAGCTGCCTCCCGACTTCGATCAGGCGGGCTTGCTTGGCGTCGAAGTCAAAGATACCTCCGCATTTCCCTGGCGCGCGCGCCAAGGTCGGCAAGGGAATTTGCAAGGGCATTGAGCTTTTCGGCTTCCATGATTGGCTTTTTCGTGATAATTGAGCAATTATAACCCGGCAGGTGGGGTTTCCCGGAGAGCAGGGAAGGGAAAAGCATGGAAATCGGCCACAAGTTGATGGGCGAAGGGGCATCCAGAGTCCTGGCGCTGCACGGTTGGCTGGGGGACCAGCGTATCTTCGAACCCATGTTCGACAGCCTCAACCTGGAGAGCTTTACCTACGCGTTCATGGACTACCGCGGCTATGGCTGCTCCAAGGAGCTTACCGGCGCCTACACCGTGGACGAGGTAGCGGGCGACGCTTTCGCGCTTGCAGACAAGCTAGGCTGGGACTGGTTTTATGTGGTCGGTCATTGCATGGGCGGCATGGCGGCGCAGCACATGATGGCGGACGATCCGGATCGGGTGCGCGCAGCGGTTCTGATCGCGCCGGTGCCCGCCTGCGGTATGCGTTTCGACGAAGAGACCTGGGCGCTGTTTCAGGGCGCGGTCGATGATCCTTTGAACCGCGCCGGCATCGTCGATCTTTCCACTGGAAGCCGGCTCAGCGCGACCTGGCTGGACGCCATGGCCGCGCGCTCGGTTGCCTGCTCTAACCGCGAGGCGTTTGCGGGTTATCTGAATGCCTGGACGAAAACCGATTTCAGCGCGCGCCTGCAAGGCGTGGCGCATCGTACCAAAGTGCTGGTGGGTGAGTACGATCCGGCGATGACGCCCAAACTGATGAATGAAACCATACTCGCCTGGAATCACCGCGCCGAGATGGCTATCCTGCCCAACTGCGGCCATTACCCTATGCTGGAGACGCCGGTATATCTGGCAACGGTGATGGAGCGGTCCCTCAACGACTGATCGACCTGCATTGATCGGGCACGCACCATGCAAGCCAGATCCAAATTGTCGCGCCGCAGCCTGCTCAAGCTGCTTGCCGGAGTGCCGGCTATGGCCCTGATTGCCCCTGCGCTGGCGGCCAGCGCGCCGCTCAAGCGGCCCATACCGAAAACCGGTGAGTTGCTGCACGCGATCGGTCTGGGAACTGCGCGCACCTTTGACCTTGACGGCGATGCGCAAGGGCGCGCCGAGGCGCGCGAAGTGCTCGCGCGCTTCGTCAAGGCGGGCGGTCAGACGGTCGACAGCTCGCCGATGTACGGCAGCGCGGAGTCCGTGGTCGGCGACCTCGCCGCGGACTTGGGCGTGGGAAAGTCGCTGTTTCTCGCCACCAAGGTCTGGACCAGCGGGCGCGAGGCGGGCATACGCCAGATGGAAGAGTCGATGCGCCGCATGAGGACTCTGACGCTCAACCATCGGGCCATCGACCTGATGCAGGTGCATAACCTCCTCGACGTGCAGACCCAGCTCCAGACCCTGCGCGAATGGAAGGCGCAAGGCAGGATCCGCTATATCGGCATCACCCATTACCACGAAGGTGCCTATGCGGACCTGGAGCGCCTGATCAAGTCGGAACAACTCGACTTCGCGCAGTTCAACTACAACATTCTGGCCACCACCGCCGAGGAGCGCCTGCTGCCGGCTTGCGCGGAATACCGGACCGCGGTGATCGTGAACAAGCCGTTCGAGGAAGGTGCGCTGTTCAGCAGGGTGAAGGGCAGGGAATTGCCCGAGTGGGCGGCTGAATTCGACTGCCATAGCTGGGCGCAGTATTTTCTCAAATTCATCCTGTCGCACCCGGCGGTGACCTGCGCCATTCCCGCCACGCGCAATCCGGATTATCTGACCGATAACATGGGCGCGGCGCTGGGACGTCTGCCCGATGCCGCCCTGCGCCGGCGCATGATGCAGCACATGCGCAGCTTGTAGTTCGACGCCCGACCGGGCTTGTTATATACGGTGTCGTAGATGCCGTCTCATGCCGAGAGCGGCCATTGCGCGCTCCGCGCGCCAACCGTGCTTTCTGTACGGATGAAAAGCGCATCCGTACAGAAAGCACGGTTATGGATAAAAGCAATAACGACTTGGGGTGGCTATTATTCGAGACCGCCGATTGCGCGCGGATGTGTTTTTCATCCGTGCGCAATCGGCGATCCGCGCGGACGGCTTCTCGTCCGCGCAATATCGCGATCTTGAAACAACGAGGGCGTGGTTTAAGTCGCCACTAGGGCCGCAGCACTCAAGCGGGAAGGAAAACTGCGACCAGGCCGGCGCCCGCCGCCGCGGCGAGCATGGCCGGCGTGCAGCGCCGGCCAAGAGCAGCGCCGCCGACTGTGAACACCAGCCCCAGCTTGAACGCGATGTTCGACGCCAGTGCGAGCACGATGGCGCCCGCCGCCTCAGCCGCAGGCAGTTTGCCCAGATCGTACAGGCGCAGGGTGGAAAGCGTGATCGCGTCGACGTCGGTCAGTCCTGATACCAGCGCGACCGCATACAGACCACGGCTGCCGGCAACATCCGACAGCCAGGCGGAACACAGCAGCACCACGCCGAACAGCAGGCCGAAACCCAGTGCGGTACGGATTTCGGTCGGGTTGCGAATCTCGGGCACGACCAACGCGGGCTGCGCGCGCAATTTGCGCCACCAATAGAGCGCGCCGACTGCGCTGCAGACGAGCGCCGCACCCAGCGCCGGCAGCAGTTGCGGCAGTAGGCCGGGCGATACCACGCCGCCCAGCACCGCCAGGCGCACCGGCACCACCAGGTTGGCGGCGAGTATCACCACAACCGCGAGTTGCAGCATGCCCGGGTCGCGCGCGTGGCGCGCATAGACCATGCTGGTGGCGGTGGAGGAGACCAACCCGCCGAACAGGCCCAGCAGCAGCACGCCGTGATGTCCCCCGGTGATGCGCAGCGCGACGTAGCCGGCGAGGCTGATGCCCGAGATCAGCACCACCATGAGCCAGATCTGGTGCGGATTGAGCGCGTTGTAGGGGCCGTAGTCGTGGTCGGGCAACACCGGCAGGATGACGAAGGTGAGCGCCGCCAACTGCAGAATGGAGAACAGGTCCTGGCGTGTCAGGCTTTGCGACAGTCCGCGCAGTTCCGGCTTGAAATAGAGCAGCATGGTGGTGATGACGCCCAGCATCACCGCCAACGTGGGGAAACCCAACCAGATCAGTGCGCCCAGGCTGTAGCACACGCAGACCGCTGCGACCGATGTGGTTCCGGGGTCGGCGGCCTCGTCGCTCTCGCGCGCATAGGCGGCGATCATCATCAGGCCGACCAGAATCAGACCGGCGGCGAGGATCCAGGGCGAGTGGGTTTTGTCCGCGATCAGGCTGGCAAGTGTGCCCAGCAGCGCGACCAGCGCAAAGGTGCGCAGGCCGGCTTTGCTCGCCGGATTGCGCTCGCGCTCCAGTCCGATCAACAGGCCGAGTGCCAGGCTGGTGAGGAAGGCCGGCAGCGGCGCGAGGCCGGTGGCTTCGAGGAAGCCGAGGTTCATGCGGCGCTCTCCCACTCCTCTACGATGAGCTGCACGCTCTGCACGCCATTGTACTCGTTCAACGCGAGGCGGTAGGCGGCGCGGATAACGCTGCCCGCCGGGGTGAGCGAATTGAAGCGTATCGCATCGAACGACTTGCCGTCTCTTTGCAGGCGCAGCTTCAGATGCTTCTCTCCAACCACGCGCTGGTTGACGACGCTAAAGCGGTCGTAAAACAGCGGCTGCGGGAAACCCTGGCCCCAGACCTCGCGCTCCAGCAGGCGCAGGGTGTCCAGGTTCATGTAGGCGGATTCCAGCGGACCGTCGGTCTCCAGGCTGCGCGCAAGATCGGAAGGTGCGAGCAGACCGCGTACTGTATGCTCGAACAGCTCGCTGAACTGGGTCAGGCCTTCGCTGCGTAGGGTCAGGCCGGCGGCCGCAGCGTGGCCGCCGAAGCGCAGAATCAGGCCGGGCGCGCGCTTGGCGACGAGATCGAGCGCATCGCGCAGGTGCAGGCCGGGGATCGATCGTCCCGATCCCTTCAACTCGCCCGCATTGCCCGCGGCAAACGCGATTACCGGGCGGTGCAGCCGGTCCTTGATGCGCGCGGCAAGTATGCCCACCACGCCCTGATGCCAGGACGGATCGTGCAGCGACAGGGTGTAGGCCGCTTCTGCGTTTAGATCCGCGTCCGTAGCCAAACCCAGTCCCTCGAGCATGGCCAGCGCCTGCTCCTGCATGCCGCCTTCGATCTCGCGCCGCTCGCGATTCAATCGGTCCAGATCCTGCGCAATATTGAGCGCGCGCGCCGTATCATCGGTGATCAGACATTCGATTCCTAGGGCCATATCGGCCAGGCGCCCGGCCGCATTGAGCCGCGGTCCCGCGGCAAAACCCAGGTCGAAGCAGGATGCGCGCTTCGCCTCGCGCCCGGCCACGCGCAGCAGCGCCGCGATGCCGGGCTGCATCTTGCCTTCGCGTATGCGCTTTAAGCCCTGCGCCACCAGTATGCGGTTATTGCGGTCCAGGCGCACGACGTCGGCCACGGTGCCCAGCGCCACCAGGTCGAGCAGCGTCGCGAGATTGAATTCCGGCCGATCCTTGAACCAGCCGCGCCGGCGCAGTTCAATCCTCAGCGCGAGCATGACGTAGAACATCACGCCGACTCCGGCGATGGCCTTGCTCGGAAAGTCGCATCCGGGCTGATTCGGATTGACGATGCAGCTGGCCTGCGGCAGCGTATCGCCGGGCAGATGATGGTCGGTGATCAGCGTCGCGATGCCTAATTCGTTTGCGCGTGCCACGCCCTCGTTACTCGCAATCCCGTTGTCGACGGTGATCAAAAGCTCGGGGCGCCGCGGCGCGCGCGCGGCGAGCTCGACAATTTCGGGCGTGAGCCCGTAGCCGTATTCGAAACGGTTGGGTACCAGGTAAGCCACGTCCGCGCCGAACGCTCGGAGGGCGCGCACGCCGACCGCGCAGGCGGTGGCGCCGTCGCAATCGTAGTCGGCGACGATCAACAGGCGCTGCTTGCGCTCGATTGCGTCGGCGAGCAGGGTCGCGGCGCGGTCCGCATGCAGCAGGCGCTCGGGCGGGATCAGCCCGGGGAGTTCCCCCCCCACCTCGCTTTTGTCGAGCACGCCGCGCGCGGCATACAACTGCGCCAGCACCGGATGCAGACCCTGCTGCACCAGCATGTCGCGCGCGCGCGAAGGAATAGGGCGGGTGACGATGCGTGCATTCATTGCCGCTGCATCAAATTGTCATTCCGAGTGGTCCACGCCCCGTCGGCGGAGCCGGAAGTGCGTA
>JAJZPQ010000093.1 GCA_021811085.1 Pseudomonadota bacterium
CTAGTCGTGAATGAAGTGACGAAGGTCGTGCTGCTCAGGTGGCGCATGCCCTCTGCGGCCCGCGCCGCGCCGGCTGGAGGGTAGGGCTACGCGGGGGTGTTCGGCATGTTGCCGACTTTGAATGGCAGCAAGCGGTCGTATTCCTTTCTTACCACCGCGTAGCATTCGCATACGCGCTTTTCCAGCCCGGAGCGGTCCAGTACCTTGATGTGGCCGCGGCTGTAGTGGATCAATCCGTCCGCCTGCAATTTTCCGGCGGCCTCGGTCACGCCCTCGCGGCGCACGCCCAGCATGTTCGCGATCAGCTCCTGCGTCATCACCAGCTCATTGCTTGGCAGGCGGTCCAGGCTTAACAGCAGCCAGCGGCATAGCTGCTGGTCCAGCGCATGGTGCCGGTTGCACACCGCGGTCTGCGCCATCTGCGTAATCAGCGCCTGCGTGTAGCGCAGCGCCAAATGCTGCAAATCGCCGCCCGTGGCGAATTCCCGTTTCAGCACGCTCGCCCTGAGGCGGTAGCCGTTGCCCGCGCTTTGCACCACGGCGCGACTCGGCGTGGTTTCGCCGCCCATGAACAGGGAGATGCCGACCAAGCCGCAATTGCCGGTGATCGCGATTTCCGCCGAGGCGCCGTCTTCCATGACATACAGCAGCGAGACCAGACTGGTAGTCGGGAAATAGACGTAGCTCATGTGACCGCCGGACTCGTACACGGCCCAGCCCAGCGGCATCGGGATGAGTTCCAGATCGGGCAGCAGGCGTGCGTAGTCCTGCGCGGGCAGGGCCGCGAGTATGTGGTTTTGGTTCGGGGAATGCGGCGAAGCCATGGCGTTCGTGCCTTTAGGTTGTTGGCGCGCTACACGTGAACTCAAAAAGCAAAACGCGCCGGGACAAGCAAGACTACGTTCCGCAAATGTACTACATATGTGCGCCGTCGCACAGAAGGGCGTGCGGCGGAGGTATCTAATACTTGCGAGTAGAACCGATGCGGCAGCTTGCCGCATCGACACAGAGGCGGTTGTGCACCAGATAAAGGGGAACAAGATGAAATTTACCGGAAGAATGGCGGTATTTGCGGCGTTGATGCTTTCGCTCGGGAACGTCCTGGCGGTGCCGCCAGGCAAGACGCTGGAGTTTGCCAGCCCCATGGGCAAAGTGACCTTCGATGGCAAGGCACACGCGGATCAGGGCTTGAAATGCGCGGATTGCCACAGCAAGCCCAAGCTGTTCGGAATGAAGAAAGGCAGCGACAAGATCAACATGGCCGCGATGAACGAAGGCAAGTTCTGTGGCGCCTGTCATGACGGCAGCAAGGCGTTCAGCGTCAAGGCGCCGGCCGATTGCGTGAAGTGCCATAAGAAAGGCGGCACGGAGGCCAAGGCCGAGGCGGCAGGCGCGAACAAACCCGCCAAAGAGGAAACCTCCACTTCGGCGTCGAAGCAGGAATCTGCCGGGAAATATATCGACGACGCCGTCATCACCGCCAAAGTGAAGGCCGCAATCTTGGAAGAGCCTACGCTCAAGTCGGCTGAAATCAACGTCGAAACCTCCAAGGGCAGGGTACAGCTGACCGGGTTTGTCCGTTCGCGCGCCGATATCAACAAGGCCGTCAAAGTGGCGAAGAAAATCAAGGGCGTCAAGTCGGTCAAGAACGACATGATCCTCAAAGGCACGCAGTAACGCGGGTGGGTTTGTCCGCCGCTGCGGCAACCCGGCACAAGGAGAGTTGAAATGGGTCTCGGAACCGTACTGTTGGTGATACTGGTGTTGGCGCTTGCGGGCGTGATTCCGGCTTGGCCCCACAGCAGGCAATGGGGTTACGGTCCGAGCGGCGGAGTCGGCTTGATACTGCTGATCGTGTTGATATTGTTTCTGCTGGGCAAGATATAGACGCTATTTTTCATTGCGCTGCATGCAGCGTTCACAACCGGAGCAAGCGAACATGAACAAGGATCAAGTGAAGGGCGCGGCGAAAGACATCGTCGGCAAAGTCCAGGAAGAAGCAGGGAAAGTTCTTGGAAGCAAGGAACAGCAGATCAAAGGGCTTTCGAAGCAGATTTCCGGGAAGGCGCAAAAGGGTGTCGGCGACGTCAAGCAGGCGGTTGAGGATCTCAAAAACAGCTAGAGGGGATTGTTGGGCATGGGTGCGGCTCATTGCAGCCGCGCTGTTGTGCCTGGGCGCATGCAGCGCAGGCGCCGCCGATGCGGACGCGATTGCAGCCGCATCCTTGCGCGCCAAGTACGAGGGCCTGCAGAATCGCCTCGACCACAGTCGGTTCCACCAGCCCTTGTACCTGGACTCGAGCCAGACCGCGGACGGCGTGTCCGGCGACATTTATGCGCGCGTCGCTTACCCGTTTGCGACGGTGCGCGCAGCATTGAAGAATCCGGGCGATTGGTGCGACATTTTGATTCTCCACATCAATACCAAATACTGCCGTGCCGCGTCGGGCCGCCAGGGAGTCGTGCTCGACGTAAGTATCGGCAAAAAGCACGACCAAGTGCTCAAGGACGCCTACCGCGTGAACTTTGCCTATCGCGTTGCCGCGCAAACGCCGAACTATCTGCAGGTGGGGTTGGACGCAGAGCAGGGGCCATTCAACACGCGCGACTACCGCATCGTGCTCGAGGCAGTGCCGCTGGAGGCAGGGGACACGTTCATACACTTTTCGTATTCGTTTGCTTATGGCTTGGCCGGACGGCTGGCATTGCAGGTCTATCTCGGCACGATCGGGCGCGACAAGGTAGGATTTGGCGTTGCCGGCACAGGCGCGGACGGAAAGCCCGTCTACATCGGTGGCATACGCGGCTTGGTGGAGCGCAATACCATGCGCTATTACCTCGCCATCGAGGCTTTTCTCGGCGCCGTGTCCGCGGCGCCGCAGGAGCGCCTCGAGAGACGTTTGCGTGACTGGTTCGCGGCGAGCGAGCGCTATCCGCGCCAGTTGCATGAATTGGATCAGGACGAGTACCTCGACATGAAGCGCAAGGAGTACCTGCGGCAACAATCCGCACGCCGGGCGCCGGCGGACTGACATGGCAGTTGCTGCGGACGCGCCGGACGATCGCATGCTCAAAGCGCTGCAGGTATCCGAAAGCCGCTACCGCCGGCTGTTCGAAGCCGCTCGTGACGGCATTCTGCTGCTTAACTCTGACACCGGCCAGATCGAGGACGTCAATCCCTACCTGATCGAGTTGCTCGGCTACTCGCATGCCGAGTTTCTCGGCAAAAAGCTGTGGGAAGTGGGCCCATTTGCCGACCGCGCCGAAAGCAGGGAAATGTTCACACTGCTGCAGGCGCAGGGCTATGTACGCTACGATGATCTTCCGCTGAAAACGAAAGCGGGGGCAGAAGTCCCGGTCGAATTCGTCAGCAATACCTACGACTGTGCCGGCATCAAAGTCGTTCAATGCAACATCCGCAACATCTCCGGGCGCAAGCACATGGAGGAACAGCTGCGCCAGCTGGCGTTCTATGACACGCTCACCCAGTTGCCGAACCGCCGGCTGCTCGGCGACCGTTTGAGCCAGGCCATGGCTGCGGGCAAGCGCAGCGGCGGCTATGGCGTCATCATGTTCCTCGATCTGGACAACTTCAAACGGGTCAACGACGCGCATGGGCATGCAGTAGGCGATGCGCTGCTGACGCAGGCGGCGGCGCGGCTGAAAGCTTGCGTGCGCGAGGTGGATACCGTGGCGCGCTTCGGCGGCGACGAGTTTGTGGTGGTGATTGCCGATCTGGATGCGGATAGAACCGAGGCCGGAGTGCAGGCGCAGATGGTGGCCGAGAAAATCCGCAGCGCGCTGGCTCTGCCCTACGTGCTCAAAATATCGCATGAGGGAGCAGCGGAAACGAGCGCCAAACATCAGTGCACGGCGAGCATCGGCATGGCCTTGTTCAAGGATCATGAAGCCAGCCAGGACGATATCCTCAAGTGGGCGGATGGCGCGATGTATCAGGCCAAAGCGGCCGGGTGTAATTTGATCCGGGTTTGCGCTGCTGCGGCTTGAGTGACTGCGCTGGCCTTGGGCGGCGCCTGGCGCGAGCTGCGGCAGCGCGTGCCGCAGGCCGATTTCAGCCCGGCGTCCGTTGCAGGCTTACCTCGGCCGTGTGTTCCAAACGATCGTCGACCAGGGTAACGGCGCCGTCTTGCTGCACGATGCCGTCCAGCGTGACGCGGCTCCGGTTGTCCGCGGCCTGTGTTTGCACGACGGTGATGTGGTAGACCGTTTCCCGGTAGCGGTAATGCAGCTTGAATGTGTCCCAGCCTGGCGCGCGACAGGGCGCAAAGCGCAGTTTGTCGACTTCCAGCTTCAAGCCCAGCAGCGATTCCAGAATCAGCCGGTACATCCAGCCCGCAGACCCGGTGTACCAAGTCCAGCCGCCGCGGCCGGTGTGCGGCGCAACCGCATATACGTCGGCGGCGACCACATAAGGCTCTACTTTGTAGGTGGCTATCGCCTGCGTGGAACTCGCGTGCTTGACCGGATTGATCAGGCCGAACAGTTCCCACGCACGCGCGCTGTCGCCCAAGACGGCAAACGCCATCACCGTCCAGATCGCCGCGTGCGTGTATTGGCCGCCGTTTTCGCGCACGCCCGGCACGTAGCCCTTTATGTAGCCCGGATTCAAAGCCGACTTGTCGAATGGCGGGTCCAGCACCTGAATCAGCGCGTGGTCGCGGCGCACCAGGCGCCGGTCCACCGCGGCCAGCGCCGTGCGCGATCGCGCAGGATCGCCGGCGCCGGAGAGCACGGCCCAGCTTTGCGGCAGGAGATCGATCTGGCATTCGGCGTTGCGCGCCGATCCGAGCGGCGTGCCGTCGTCGAAGTAGGCGCGCAGATACCACTCGCCGTCCCAGCCGTTGCGCTCGATATTCTGGCGCAGCGTTGCCGCCTCCGCCTGACAGCGCTCGGCGAAGGCCGCGTCGCCGCGCGTGCGCGCAAGCTCGGCAAAGCGCATGAGCACGTCGTAGAGGAAGAAAGCCAGCCACACGCTTTCGCCTTTGCCCTGGTGGCCGACGGCGTTCATGCCGTCGTTCCAGTCGCCCGAGCCGATCAGCGGCAGGCCGTGCGCGCCGAAGCTGAGTCCGCGCAGGACAGCGCGCACGCCGTGCTGGTAAAGGCTTGCCGACTCCTCGGAGCGGCCGGGCAAGTCGAAATACGAGTCCTCTTCGGGGTTCACCGGCCGGCCGTCGAGGAAGGAAATGGATTCGTCCAAAACCCCGGTATCGCCCGTGCTGGAAACATAGCGGCACAGCGCCAGGGGCAGCCACAGGAAATCGTCCGAGCAGTGGGTGCGTACGCCGCGACCCGAGGTCGGATGCCACCAATGCTGGACATCGCCTTCGCGGAACTGGCGCGCCGCGCAGCGCAGCAGGTGCTCGCGCACCAGCGCCGGTTCGGCGTGGACCAGCGCCATCACGTCCTGCAGCTGATCGCGGAAGCCGAACGCGCCGCCGGATTGGTAATAGCCGCTGCGGCCCCACAGACGGCAAGCCGTGACTTGATATACCAGCCAGCCGTTGGCGAGCAGATTCAGGGACTGATCGGGTGTTTCCACCTGTACCGCGCCCAGCGTGTGCTTCCAGTATGCGTGCACCGCTTCGAGCGCAGTGCGCGCCGCGGTCGGCCCGCGGAAGCGGCGCACCAGCTTGCCCGCTTCGTCGGCGCCCCTTCTTCCGGCTACGCCGAGGCGGAAGTCGAATTCGCGTTCCTCTCCGTCGGCCAAGTCGAAGGCAAGCTGGATCGCCGCGCAGGGATCCAGGCCGGCGCCGACCTTGTCGGAAAGTTGCGTGCGCCTCATGGCCGCCGGCTGGGCGAGCGTGCCATTGCGGCCGATGAACTCGGCACGGTCGCCGCTGAACGTTCTGCTCGAATCGTCGAGGTCGACGTCGAAGAACGCGATGCGGTCGGCGAACTCGGTGTTGTAGGCGTTGCGTGCATAGAACGCGCCGCTCGCCGGGTCGATTTCGGTGATCACGTGCATGCTTGTTTTCGGCCGCAGATCGCCCAGCACCCACTCGACGTAGCCGGTGACGGAGAGCCGGCGCGGGCGGCCCGAGTCGTTGCGCAGCTTCAATACCGAGAACTTGACCGCCGCGTCCAGCGCCACGAACACGGTGAGTTCGGAACTGATGCCGTCCTCCGCGTGTTCGAACGCGCTGTAGCCGAAACCGTGCCGCGTGACGTAAGGCGTAGCGCCGCGGCAGGGCAGGGGCGCAGGCGACCAGTAGCGGCCGCTTTCCTCGTCGCGCAGGTAGAACGCCTCGCCGCTCGCATCGCTTACCGGATCGTCGCCCCAGGGGGTCAGGCGGAATTCATGCGCGTTTTCGCTCCAGGTATAGGCCATGCCATTCTCCGAAACGACAGTGCCGAAGTGCGCGTTCGCGAGCACGTTCACCCAGGGTGCCGGCGTCACCCGGTCGCGAGCCGTGGTGATGACGTACTCGCGCCCATCCGCGCTGAAGCCGCCGAGCCCGTTGTCGAACTGCAAATCGCGGCGCGCGGGCGCGGCGGCCGCGGCCGGCTCGGCGCGCTGGATCCGGGTCGGCTTGAAGCGCGGCAAATTCAGATGCGGTGCGCGCACTCCCGTCAGGCCGCGCCGGTTGATCTGGTCTCCCAGCGCTCCGCGCCGGTCGCTGATGATGGCGCGAGCGACCGATTGGACCAGAACGCGATCTTCATCCGATATCTGTTCGGCCGGGCGCACGAAGATTCCGCCGGGCCGGTTCATCACCTGGGCTTCGACGCCGGCGGCGATCAGACCCATGATCTGGTCCTGCAGCAGCTGCCGGTAACCGGCGCGGTCTTCATTCCAGATCACCAGGTCCACGGCGAGCCCCTTCAGGCGCCAGTAGGCGTGGGCCTGTACCAGCTGGCGCAGCAGATCGATATTCGCCAGGTCGCCGATCTGCAGCAGCACGATCGGCAAGTCGCCGGAAATCGCATATCCCCATAAGCCGGATTGTCCGCGGCGGTTCTTGGCGAGTACGCGCGCGTTCGCGCGCAGACTGGCATTGGCGTAGATGACCGAGCGCGCAAGCCGTCCATAAAGTTGCGCGTCCGCCTCGCTGGCGTTGATCTGCCGCAGCACCACCTGGCTATGGGTCCAGGCCAGTTCGAACACGCGGTCCGCAAGATGCCGGTCCTGATATTTCCCGGCCAGGCTCAGGGCCGCGTCGCGGCTGGCGCCGATGCCGAAGACCATGTCTAGCGTCGCCATTTGTTCGGGCTCGAGCGTGATGCGATGGCGAATTGCCACAATAGGATCGAGCACCGAGCCCGCGCTGCCCGAGAGTGCGCCGGCATCGCTCATCGCCTGCGGCGCTGCTATGCTGCGCCCGCGGCCGATGAAGCGCATGCGGTCGGTTTCGTACGTAATGTCTTCGGCTTTCGCCCCGCGCACGCTCATCAGGTGAAACATCCAGGGTGACTGTTCGTCGATCGAGCGTGGTCGGCGCGTGCACAGGATGGCCTGGCGCTCGCGGATGATCTCGGTCTGTACAAAAAGATTGCTGAACGCCGGATGCAATGCGTCCGCGACGGGTAAGGCGAGAACCACTTCGGCGTAGCTCGTGACTTCAATGGTGCGGCGCGTGCGCGCGCGATTGGTGATATGCAGCCGGCGCAGTTCGATGTCGTCTTCGGGCGAAACCACGATTTCGGTATGCAGGTCGTAATCGAGGTCGCGGCGGCGAAACTCGGCGCGTCCCTCCGAAAAAACCGCTTCGTACTTTTCCGCGCGTTTGAGCGTCGGCTGATGGGTGTTCGACCAGAACTCCCCGCTCTTGACGTCACGCAGGTAACAGAAGCTGCCCCAGTTGTCGCAGGTCGTGTCTTCACGCCAGCGGGTGATGGCGAGGTCTTTCCAGCGGCTGTAGCCGCCGCCCGCGTTGGTGACCATTACGTGGTACCTGCCGTTGGACAGCAGCTGCACCTCCGGTATCGGTGTGTCCGGGCTGCTGAGAACGCGCACCGGCATTTCCGGCTCGTTGGCGGTCGCGCGAATGGCGGAAAACTCGGCGGTATGCAATTCAAACGATCCGGCCTTGGGCACCCGCTCCTGCAGCAGCAAGGTGGTCGCCTGAAACATCGGATCCGACTCGAAGCGCTTTTGCATCGGCCGGTCCAGGATCAGATAGGCCAGAGACAGCAGGATCATGCCCTGGTGATGTGCCATGAACGAGCGGATCACGGCGCTCGACTGCCCGCGCGGCAGGCGCGACGCGGTGTAGTCGACCGCTTCGTAAAAGCCGAATTGCCCCGCCAGTCCTTCAGCGGCGAGCCGCTGCAGGTTCAGGCATGCGCGCTCGGGTGCGACCATCAGCGCCAGCGCCGAGGCATAGGGCGCAATCACCAGATCCTCGGCCAGCCCGCGTTTCAGGCCGAGACCGGGTACGCCGAATGCGCGATACTGGTAGTTGAGCGAGGCGTCGACCGTGTTGTAGCCGCATTCCGACATGCCCCAGGCGACGCCGCGCTGTTTGCCGTATGCGATCTGGCGCTCCACCGCCGCGTGATAGGTCTGGTCGAGCAGCGTGTTCTCGTAGGTCGGCATGACCAATAGCGGCATCAGATACTCGAACATCGAGCCGCTCCACGATAGCAGCGTCGGCTCGCCGCCGGCAGTGGTCAGCAGCCGCCCCAGAGCGAACCAGCTTTCCTGCGGCAGTTGTCCTTGTGCAATCGCCACGAAACTGGAGAGGCGCGCTTCGGAGGCGAGCAGATCGTAATAGCTCGCGTCCTGGCGGCGCTCGCCGACGTTGTAGCCGATGGCGAGCAGATGGCGCGCTTTGTCGTAGAGGAAGTCATACTCCATGACGGCGAGTTCGCTCACCAGCAGCGTCAGGCGTTCGATCGCGGTAATCCGCTGCTGCGCGTCGCGGCCGGCCGCGGCGACGTGCCCGCGCAACGCATCCATCCACGCGAGTTCCTCTGGCGTCGCCGCAGCAGCCAGTTGCCGCTCGATTGCCGCCACCCACGGAATTTTGTTGCCCGCGAGTTCGCGCAGGGTCGGAATCTCGGCGCCATCGAGAATCTGGCGCTGCGCGCTCGATGCAGCCGGCAGGGCAAGCCAGGGCGCAAGCAAGCCCAGTTCATCCAGGGCGCTGCGGCATTGCCGCGTGAGCGCCTGCGCCCACCAGCGCGGGTCGTTCGCGGACGCGGCAGCGGGCGCCGGGTGCAGGCTTTCGGCCAGGTTCGCCGCGGATAGCGCCAGCCGCTCCAGCCAGCTCTGCGCCGCGCCAAGCGTGGCCGGGCGCGAATCGTAGGCGGATTCCAGATCTTTCTGCAGTTGCTCGATCAGCGCCAGCGCAGCGGGAGATGCTTCTGCCGCGGCGTCGACGAGTACCCGCAGCGTGTCGGATAAGCCGTCGAACACGCGCGTCCCGAGGATTTTGTGATCGGGCAAGGCGAGGAGTCCCGGCCGCAGCGTGAGCAAATGGCCCGCGAGATTGCCGCTGTCCACCGACGATATATACAGCGGCTGGAGCGGCTGCAGCGTCTGCGTGTCGTACCAGTTGTAGAAGTGGCCTTGATGCCGTTCCAATGCGGTCATCGTCGTAAGTGCATTGGTCGTGCGCTCGATCAGCTGTCGCGCCGAAATGTAGCCGAAGTCGTAGGCGGACAGATTCGCCAGCAGGGAAAGCCCCATATTGGTGGGCGAGGTGCGATGCGCGACCACGGCAAGCGGATGCTCCTGGATGTTGTCCGGCGGCAGCCAGTGGTCTTCCGCGCCGACGAGCGTCTCGAAAAACGCCCAAGTCTTGCGCGAAATCGTCTGCAGAAAAAGGATTTGATCGGACGTCAGCCGTGCTTCGCGGCGCTTGAGCGGCTGGCTGATCCACCAGGCGGTTGCGGGGGCGGCCAGCCATAGAAACAATATCGGCCCTGCAATTGGCAGCGCGGCCGGCGTCGAGGTGGCCAGAGTGCCTGCGGCGGCGATGGCGAGCGCCGGTGCGCTCCACATCGATTGGTAACAGGCGAAGAGACTGCTGCGCGCGGGGCCATCCGCGCTGCCCGAGGGCGCCCATTCCAGCAGCTGTTTTTGCGTGACCAGCACGCGCCAATGGGTGCGCAGGATCGCATCCAGGCTGAAGTAGGCCTCGTAGGGCAGGCAGGCGAGCGTGAGCACGGCCTGCGCGAGGTGTCCGAGCGCCGAGCGCAAGGCTGCGGCCAGATGCTGACGCAGCCGCAGATCTTCCGGCTTGCGCAGCAGATTGAGCAGCAGGGCGATCACGGGCGGAAGCAGGATGATGCCGACGACCACCAGGGTCCAGAACCAGCTCGCGGCCAAGACGGTCCAGCCCAGCAGCAACAGCAGTGTCAATGCCGCGGGAATCAGGCTGCGCCGCAGGTTATCGAAGATTTTCCATTGCGATAGCGCCGACAGCTGGTTCTGCCGGCGTGAGCCGGCGGCATCCGCGCCGTTGCCGGGTACGCGCGGCAACAACCACGAAGCGATCTGCCAATCCCCGCGGATCCAGCGGTGCCGGCGGCTCACGTCCGCGCTGTAGCTCGATGGATATTCCTCGTACAGCTGCACATCGGACAGCAGCGCGGCGCGCGCATGGCAGCCTTCGAGCAGGTCGTGACTGAGTATGCGGTTTTCGGGGAAACGTCCCTTGAGCGAGCGCTCGAACGCATCGACGTCATAGATGCCTTTGCCGATGAACGAACCCTCGCCGAACAGGTCCTGGTACACATCCGAAACGGCGCGCGTATACGGGTCGATGCCGGGCTCGCTGCCGAACAGCCGCGCATAGCGCGAGCGGTTGGTTCCGGGAAGACTCACTGCCACGCGCGGCTGCAGGATGCCATAGCCCCCGGTCACGCGCTGCTGTTGTTCGTCGAACTGGGCGCAATTCAAGGGGTGCGCCATCGTGCCCACGAACTCGCGCGCCGCGTCGCGCGGCAGCTGTGTATCGGTATCCAGGGTGATGACGTACTTGACGCCGGACAAGGCCGCGGTCGCGCCGACGAGCAGCGAGAACTTGTCTTTGCCGCCGCCGCGCAGCAGCGCATTCAAGTCCGCCAGTTTGCCGCGCTTGCGCTCGTAGCCCATCCACAGCCGCTCGCGCGGATTCCAGCGGCGCGGGCGGTGGAACAGGAAAAACGCGTCGCCTTCGCTTACGCCATCGACGCGCCGGTACTTTGCATTCAGCCCTTCGATCCTGTTCCTCGCCAGCAGCAACAGCGCCGCGTCCTCGGGCAAGGTTTCCTCATGCGCGTCGCGAAAGTCGGTCAGCAGGCCGAACTGCAGCTGCTCGTCCCGGTTCGCGAGGAACCGGACTTCGAGCGCTTCGATCAGATTCTCGGTGTCTTGGGCGTGCGTGAGCATGGCCGGCACCACAACCAGCGTGCGGCAGTCGGCGGGAATGCCCTTGGAAAAGTCCAGGCGCGGCAGCGGACGGGGCGTCGCCAGCAGGGTGGCCACCCAATTGACCAGCGCGATGGCCAGATGACTGGTGCAAAAGATCAGCAGCAGCGCCAGCGGTGCCAGCCACCAGCCGTGCAGCCCGCCGGCCTGCGCCTTTTCCAGCAAGACCCAGGAAAAACCCAGGGTCAGCAGCGCCGAGCTGCCCAGATAAAGAAACAAAGCAAACCGGCCGCAGCTGCGCTGCACGGCCGTGCCGATCGAAGCGCGCACTTCGGCTGCGCGTTCGAGTTGTGCCAGACCCTTGTCGATCAGGTAGTAGCCCACATGCGCAGCGCGATCGCTGCCGGCGCCGCCATCGAGTCCGTTCCTGGCGAATGCGCCGGCTGCGCCTTCGTGCGCCAACTGAATCGCCTTGCGCGCGACTTCGCCCTCGGACAAGCGGCTTGCTTTCGCGGCCTTTTCGACCGCATGCCGGTAGCGGTCGCGAGTGGCGAAATCCATCCTGGCGTAGATGCCGCCCGGATCCTGCCGCAGTTTCCGTTCGACCACACTCATCGACTCGACGAATTCGCGCCAGTCCATCGCTCCGAGAAAGCGCAGACTGCCGATGCTGTTTGCGATCGACACCTGGACCGAGGCCTGCTTTTGCGTTTCGGACTGCACCAGCTGTTCGATCGTCAGGCCGGACTCGGACAGCCGCTGCTCGATCCAGGTCAGCGGCAATGCCAGAGCGGGGCTCTGACCCTGCAGGCGCCGCGCAAGTTCGGCGACAAACGAGCTGACCATGGGCGGGTTCGATCGCGCCATGTCCGACACCACCAGGATCAGGCTTTTCGGGTCCTGCTCGGCGACCTCCATCATCTCGTCGGCCCAGGTATCGGCGCGGTCCCGGTCTATGGTGCTGGCCACTTCGCGTGCGGCGACGCGGCGCAGATTCTCGACCAGCGCCAGGCGCAGCATGATCGGAATCGCCCACAACTCGCCTAGTTTGAGCGCGCTGATCTTCTGGTAGGCCGCGACGAAATGGCTGAGGCTTTCCGGATCCACCCGTCCATCACCGTGGGAAATCGCCTCGAGCGCGATGTCATATACGCGCGGCAGCCCGGCCGACGGGCCGTGAGCCAGGCGCGGCAGTTCCCTGCTGTAGCCTTTCGGCAAATGGCGTTTGGCCGTGCGTATCTGTTCTTCGATCAAATAGAAGTTATCCAGCAGCCATTCGCCGGCCGGTGAAATGCGGCGCTTGGCCTTGCCCGCCGTCGTCAGCAGTTTGTAGGCTTGCAGCAGAACGTCTTCATTCTCGGCCAGCCGCGCGAGGAGCTGGTCCGGCCCGCGTTGCAAGCTCAAGCGGTGCGAGCCCGCCAGGGTCTTGCCATGCTGCTCCATCTGGTCGGCGCCAAACAGCTCCGCGCGCAGCGGCGGCGCATCGCTGTCGGGCTGCGGCCGCGCCAGGGGATTGCCGCGCAGGCGCGCCCAGATGCGGCTTGCGCTGTCGCGCAGGCTTCGGCC
>JAJZPQ010000094.1 GCA_021811085.1 Pseudomonadota bacterium
CGCCGCCGTGGCAGGACATCCCCACGGTGGTCAAGCTGGCGCTGGAGGAGGACGTGGACGTGATCGGCGTGTCTTCGCTCGCGACCGACCACCTGATCGTGCCCAAGCTGATGCAGGCGCTGGGCGCAGCGGAGCTGCAGGATATCGCGGTCATCGTCGGCGGCATCGTGCCCGACGCGGACGAGGCGGCGCTGCTCGCAGCGGGGGTGGCGCGGGTATTCCACCCGGGCAGCCCGCTCGAGGAAATCGCGGCGGAGATCCATCGCCTCACGCGCGCGCGGCGCGCGCTGAATGTTTAAGAAGCCGCTGCAAAGCGCTTTACAGCGGCCTGATTTAGGGGAGCACGAGGGGAGTTATCCCCTCGTGTCGTAACCGATGGTAACGGGGAGGTGCGGATGAACAAGCCACTGAAGGCGGGAGAACTGTCCGAGCACGAAACCGGACTCGAGCGCTGGCAGCGCGAATATGCGGCCGGCGCAGTCAGCGACAAGACCGTGCGCAACCGTTCCGGCATCGAGGTGAAGCCGCTATACACGCCGCAGGACTGGAACGGCGATTATGCCGCCGAACTCGGCTATCCAGGGCAGCCGCCTTATACGCGCGGCATTTACGCGAGCATGCACCGCGGGCGCACCTGGACCCAGCGCCAGCTGATCGGCCTGGGCACGCCGCCGGATTACAACGCGCGCCTGCTCGAGATGATCGCGCAGGGCACCAGCGCGGTGTCGCTGATCCCGTGCAATTCGGTGTTCCGCGGCTATGACATGGACGAAGTGCATGCGGAACTGCTCGGCACCTGCGGCGTGGTGGTGAACACGGCCGAACATATGGATCAGTGCCTGTCGGGCGTGGACCTCGCGCGCACTTCCTGCGCCATGAACGATCCTTCGCCGTTTACGCTGCTCGCGTTCATGCTCGCGACGGCGAAGCGGCGCGGCGTCGACTGGCGCGCGCTCAGCGGCACCTCCAATCAGAGCGACTACCTGAGCCATTACGTTGCCAACCACATGTTCTTCCGCATCGCCCTTCCCGGCGCGCGGCGCATCCTCACCGATCACATCGAATTCTGCAAACAGCATCTGCCGCGCTGGAATCCGATGTCGGTGGTGGGGCAGCACATGCAGCAGGCCGGCGCCACGCCGGCCGAGGCCATGGCGTTCACCCTGTGCTCGGCGATCCAGTACGCCGAGGACTGCAGCGCGCGCGGCATGCAGCCCGATGCTTTCCTGCCGCGCTTCACGTTCTTCTTCGACATCTCCGTGAGCCTGTTCGAGGAGATCGCCAAGTTTCGCGCCGGCCGGCGCATCTGGGCGCGTATTACGCGCGAGCGCTTCGGCGCGCGCGACCCGCGCTCCTGGCGCTTCAAATTCCACGGCCAGACTTCGGGCGTCGACCTCACGCGGCAGCAGCCGCTCAACAACATCGCGCGCGTCACGGTGCAGGCCATCGCCGGCATCCTCGGCGGTCTGCAGTCGCTGCATACCGATGCCTACGACGAGGCGCTGTCCTGCCCGACCGAATTCGGTGCGCGCATCGCGGTGAACACGCAGAACATCCTGCGCGAAGAAGCGCTCCTCACCGACGTGATCGACCCGCTCGGCGGCAGCTACTACATCGAGTCGCTCACCGACGCAATGGAGCGCAAGATCCTCGGCGTCATGGCGCAGGTGGAAGCCGCAGGCGGCATGTACGCCGCGGTGGAGCAGGGGCTGGTGCAGAAAATCATCGGCGCGTCGGCGCGCGCGTTCCAGGAAAAACTGGACTCGGGCGAGCAAACCGTGGTCGGGGTCAACGCCTACCAGGTGGAAGAAGGCAAAGGCGAGCGCCAGGCGCTGCCCGTGCCCGATCCGGCGAAAATGCGCGCGCATATCGCGGCGTTCCAGGCCTACAAGGCGGCGCGTTCGCCCGCCGCGCTGCGCCAGGCGCAGGACGGACTCGCCGCCGCAGCCAACGATCCGCGGCAGAACATTTTCGCGCGCGTGGTCGAGGCGGCCGAAGCGGGCTGCAGCCACGGCGAGATCTGCGCCACGCTGCGGCGCGAACTCGGTTTCGGTCAGCCGCTGGTGATGGTATGAACGGCGGGTCTGGACGCCGGGCCATGGCGATCGAAACCTACCGCGGCGTGGTGTATCCGTGGCAACTGGATCACATGGATCACATGAACGTGCAGTTCTACACCGCGCGCTTCGACGAGGCTACATGGCATTTGTTCGCCGCGCTCGGGATGAACACGGACTATTTCAAGACGAACCGGCGCGGCATGGCCGCGCTGGAGCAGCGTACGCTGTACAGGAAGGAGCTGCACGCAGGCGCGTTGATACGCATCAGCTCCGAACTGCTCGAAATGAAACCGAAGACCATCCGCTTCCTGCATCGCATGTATGAGACCGGCAGCGGCGAGGAAGTCGCCACGAGCGAGCTGGTCGGGGCGCACATCGACACCGATGCGCGCAGGTCGGTGCCGTTTCCGGCCGAAGTCGTCAAGCGCCAGGCCAGCTTCGTCGGCTCCGGCGCCGCACCGGCATGAAGGCCGAGCCGGGCGCTGGCGCACTCGCCGCGATACTCGCGGGCGGACGGCGCGCGCTGGCGCGCGCAATGTCGGCGGTGGAAAACGAGACCACGGCTGGCCAGGCGTTGCTGCATGCATTGCAGCCGCATCTGGGGCGGGCGCGCGTACTCGGCATCACCGGCCCCCCGGGTGCGGGCAAGTCCACCTTGGTCAGCGCGCTGATCGGCGCCTGGCTTGCGCGCGGTGCCAAAGTCGGCGTGGTCGCGGTCGATCCTTCGAGTCCGTTTTCGGGCGGCGCCATACTCGGCGATCGCATCCGCATGGGCGAGCACCAGGCGCACGAGGGCGTGTTCATCCGCTCGCTTGCTTCACGCGGCCATGGCGGCGGACTGTCGCGCACGGCGGCGCGCGTCATAGATCTGCTCGATGCCGCCGGCTACGATCAGATCATCGTCGAGACCGTCGGCGCCGGACAGTCTGAAGTCGAGGTGGCGGAAGTCGCCGACACGCGCGTCGTGGTCTGCCCGCCCGGCCTCGGCGACGAAGTGCAGGCGCTCAAGGCCGGCATACTCGAAATCGCCGATATTCTGGTGGTGAACAAAGCCGACCTGCCGCTGGCCGAACGCACCGAGCGCGAACTGCTGGGAATGCTGTCGCTGCATCGTTATGAATCCTGGACGCCGCAGGTCGTACGCACGGTCGCCACCAGCGGCGAGGGCGTGTCCGAATTGACCGACCTGATCGAGCGTCACGCCGCAGTCTGTACCGCGCAGCGGCGCTCGCAGGGCGGGCGCGTGCGGCGCCTCATCGCGGCCAGTGCCGCCGACTGGGTAAAGCGCAACATCGAGAACCTCGACAGCCCCGCATTCGAGCAGCTCTGCTCTGCGGTGCAAAGCGGCGCGCTGGATTACGCCGCCGCCGACCGGCAGGCGCTGCAGCTGCTGCTCGGGTCTTACGGCGTAACCGGCAGGTAGCCGCTTTTCTCGAAATCGACTATTGCGCCCATGCCGGATACGACGACGCGGCTATAGGGCAAGAGTTCTTCAGGCTTGTAGCCTTTCATGCGCATCGCTACGGCGCATTCGTACATTTTTACGCCGCCCTGGTTCAGCGCGTCGAGTATCGCCTTGTTAGGATTGCCTTTGGGATGCGCCTGCTTGACCTTTGCGTCGTAGGCGTCATCGGCGAGCAGGAACTGTGCGCCGTCGGCCCGGAACACCATTGCGATTTCATAGTCCTTTCTGGCTTGCATGCCCAAGGCCGAATACTGATCGTACAGATTTTTCGCGGCCAAGACTTGTTTGCCGACGCCGTTCGGCATGGTGGAGTCGTAGTTGACCTGGATCAGCACCTTCAGCCCCGTCTGATGGACGATCTGCAGCGGCGGCTTCGTGTTCTCGCCGGCTTCAGCGAAGGCCGTAACAGCGAGACCCTGCAATAGAACCAGCGTAAGAGCTGCAAATACCGTCCGTACAAAATTCCTGTTCATGTCGTGTTTCCTTGTGGTTTTGATCAAATGCCCCGGCAGCAAGCTGCCTGTCGAGTGAGCGAGCCCCGGCCGGGCAGCAGCACCCTTAGTAAGGGCTTTACTCGTATTGGTTCAACATTAATTTTTCAAGGTCCTGCGGCCACCCGAACCCTTGATCGCAGCGCCACGCCGTTTCAGGGTATCCTGCGCATCCTTCGCGGCAAATTCCAGGCGGGAAGTGCAGGACATGCGAGTCAAGCGATGAACAAACATCACGGTTTTCCGCGTTCGATCCTGTGGATGCTGGTGGCGCTCACGCTCGGCTGGGGCTTCAACTGGCCGATGATCAAGCTGGCGCTGTCGGAATTGCCGGTGTTCGCATTCCGCAGTGTGTGTCTGCTCGGCGGCGCGACCGGACTGTTCGCCATCGCCGCCTACTCCGGGCTGCCGCTGCGGGTGCCGCGCGGCCAGTGGCGCAGGCTGCTGCTGATCGCTACGTTCAACATCACCATCTGGAACCTGTGCATCACCTACGGCATCGGCTACATGCCTTCCGGCCGCGCGGCGATCCTCGCCTACACCATGCCCCTGTGGAGCGTGCCGCTGTCGGCCTGGCTGCTGCACGAACGCATCACCGCACGGCGCATCCTCGGTGTCGCTCTGGGCATGGGCGCGATGCTGCTGCTGCTTTCGGTCGAGTTGCGCGCGGTGCAGGCCGCGCCGAAAGGCACCCTGCTGATCGTGGCGGGCGCGTTCAGTTGGGCCCTGGGCACGGTGATGGTCAAGCGCTACCCGATCGATCTGCCCGTGACTTCGCTCACCGCTTGGCAATTGCTGATCGGCGGCATCCCGATCTACGCCGGTGCGCTCGCGTTCGACCTGCACAAGCTGCACCCGCTGACGCCGGGGCCCGCGTTTGCGCTCGCCTACAATGTGGTGGTCGCGTTCGTGTTCTGCCACTGGGCCTGGTACAAGATCGTCACTTCGGTCCCGGTGGGGGTGTCCTCGCTGTCTTCGCTGATGACGCCGGTAGTGGGTGTATTCAGCGGTATGCTGGTGCTGTCCGAAGTGCCGCACTGGCAGGACTATGCCGCGCTGGGTCTGGTGCTGCTGGCGCTGGCCACGGTGATGCTGCCGCCGGGTTCGATCCGCGCGCTATTCAAAAAAAGTTAAGGCGCGGGCCGGCTGCGCTGGCGCGGGATGTGCCGCGAGTCCCAATGCGCAAGCGCCCAGGCCCAGAACTCGGTCAGCGTTGCGCGCCGCAGTTGCGCCGGCGGCGCCTGGCCGAGAAATTCCATGACTTGTACCAGCACGGGCACCGGATCGTGTGCATCCACCGGCGGCGCCAGCGTCTGCTTCGACAGTTTTTCTCCGGCGGCATTCACCGCCGCGGGCAGGTGCAGATAGCGCGGCGTAGGCAGGCCGAGCAGGCGCTGCAGGTGGATCTGCCGCGGCGTCGAGGCCAGCAGATCGGCGCCGCGCACCACGTCGGTGATGCCTTGTTCGGCGTCATCGACGACCACCGCCAGCTGGTAGGCATACAGCCCATCGGCGCGCAGCAGTACGAAGTCGCCGACTGCTGCGGCCAGATCCTGCCTGATCGTTCCTTGTACGGCATCCTCGAATTCGACCACGCCCTCGTCTGCGCGCACGCGCTTGGCGCGTGCGCTCTTGCCCGGTGCGAGGCCCTTGCGGCAGGTGCCGGGATAAATCAGCGCGCCATCCGGACCCAGACCGGAATCCGCAATTTCCCGGCGCGAACAGCCGCAGGCATAGACCAGGCCTTGCGTTTCGAGCTGTGCCAGGGCGCCGCGATAGGCTGCGCTGCGCCGGCTCTGGTACATGATGCCGCCGTCCCAGTGCAGACCGCAGGCTTCCAGCGTGCGCAGGATCGCGTCGGCCGCGCCCGGCTGCGCGCGCGGCGTATCCAGGTCTTCCATGCGCAGCAGCCATTCGCCGCCGCGGCTTTTCGCTTCCAGGTAGCTGCCTACCGCGGCGACCAGCGAGCCGAAGTGCAGCGGCCCGGTGGGCGAGGGGGCGAAGCGGCCGCGGTATCGAGTCATGCGCCGATTGTAATTTAACCGTCCGCTAGCGGCGCTATCCGCATCGCCGCTAGAATGGGTGCGCCCTCAGGCTATTCGGTGCAACTTTGAAGCTCAACACTAAAGCCAGGCTGTTCGACTGGCTCAAACTCGCCGGCTGCGTCGCGCTGGGCTTTCCGGTGCTGATCTATTTTCTGCAGGAGCGGCTGATATTTTTTCCGCAGCCGCTCACCGAGGATCCGCTGAAAGCCAATACTGGCGCGGCGATCGAGGAAGTGAATCTAAGCACTTCCGATCACGTGCGCCTGCACGGCTGGCTGGTACACGCGGCGCCAGCGCGAACGCCCGCGCCCATCCTGATTTATTTCGGCGGCAACGCGGAAGAGGTGTCCTGGCTCGCATCGACTGCGGGCCGCTACGCCGGCTGGTCGCTGCTGCTGTTGAATTACCGCGGCTACGGCGCAAGCGAAGGCAAGCCGGGCGAGGCGGCGCTGTTTGCCGACGCGCTGCAGATCTACGACTATGCCGCAGGCCGCGCGCGCGGCGGCCGCGTTGCGGTGATGGGGCGCAGCCTCGGCAGCGGCGTCGCGGTCTATTTGGCTGCCGAGCGGCCGGTGGCAGGCGTGATCCTGGTTTCTCCCTACGATAGCGTAGAGAGCGTGGCCAAGGGCATCTACCCCTATCTGCCGATAAGCCTGATGCTCAAGCACCGCTTCGATTCGCTCGCGCGCGTGCCGGGCATCCACGCGCCGCTGCTGTGCCTGGTCGCGAGCGATGACCGCGTGATTCCGCGGCCGCACTCGGAGCGCCTGTATGCGGCCTGGGGCGGGCCCAGGCAATGGCGCGAAATCGGTCCGGCCGACCACGACAGCCTGGCGGGCGAGCCGGCTTACTGGAACGCGATCGCGTCTTTTCTGGCCAAGCTCGGCTAACCGGCGCACGCGCGCGGGCCTGATACAATCTCGCGAAAATCCACCCGGAGACGCGCATGGCAACCGTAGAACTCACCAAGGACAATTTCGAGCAGGTCGTAACCGGCAACGATGTCGTGATCGTCGATTTCTGGGCGCCCTGGTGCGCACCCTGCCGCGCGTTCGCGCCGACGTTCGAGCAGGCCTCGGAGCAGCACGCCGATGTGGTATTCGCCAAGGTCAACACCGAAGAGGAACAGGAAGTCGCCGGCGCGTTCAACATCCGCTCCATTCCGACCCTCATGGTGTTTCGCGAGAAAGTGATTCTCTATGCCGAGGCGGGCTCGCTGCCGGCGGCGGCGCTGGAGCAGGTGATCACCCAGGCCAAGGGGGTGGATATGGCCGCCGTGCACCGCGAGATCGCCGAACGCGGCGCCGAAGCCTAGTCGATCTCGCTTTGAAGGCGCTGCTGCGCGTTGCAGCCGTTATTGTCGCGTTCATTGCGCTGACCATTGCGATCGGAGCACCTATGGGTTTATTCAGCGGCACGCGGCCGGACAATCTGGGCGTGCATGACGGGCGCCTGGCGCCGCCCAAGCCCACGCCAAATAGCGTCAGCAGCCAGACGGACCAGCATGACGATGCGGAGCATTACATCGAGCCCTTGCACTATACGGGCGATGCCAAGCATGCTTGGGCGGTCTTGCGCAAGGTCATCGACGGCATGCCGCGCGTCAAGGTCATCACTTCGGAGCCGAACTACCTCTACGCCGAGTTCTGTACCAGGCTGATGGGTTATGTCGACGATGTAGAGTTTTTCCTGGACGAGAAAGCGGGGGTGATCCAGGTGCGCTCGGCTTCGCGTCTGGGAAGAAGCGATTTCGGCGTCAACCGCGAGCGCATCGAATCCATCCGCGCGCAGTTGGCGCAAGCCCGGACTCGCAGCGGGGCTCAGTAGCGCAGCAGCGATGCGCGCACGTCCTGGTTTTCCAGGCGTTTGAGAAACCAGCGCAAGGCCTTGCCTTTCTCGCGCGCACGCCAAGCGTAGTAGAGATTGCCCGAGGGTTTGATTTCCTCCACCTCTTTCGCCACCAGGCGCTTGGCCTTGATCAGCGGCGCAGCCGCGTGCGCCGGCAGGTAGCCGCAGCCCAGGCCCGCGACTTGCGCCGCGACCTTGGACTCCAGATCGGGGACCGTGAGCACGTCCTGGCCGGTCAGCAGGCCGACCGAGCGCGGCAGCAGATTGCGCGAGCTGTCGCCGATGGCGACGGCGCGGTGCGCGAGTATCTGCTCGCGCCGGAGCGGCTCGGGCAGCTTGGCCAGCGGGTGGGTAGGCGCAACGGCGAACACGAAATCCTTGTAGCCGAGCATGCGCAGCGCGTAGCCGCCGCCGGCCGGCACCTCGCCCGATACGCCTAGCGCCAGCTCCGCCCGCCCCGACACCAGCGCGTCCCAGGTGCCGGCGAGCACCTCGTGCGCAAGGCGTATGCGCGTGCCCGACTCCTCGGCGTAGAACTGCGCAAGCAGCGGGAACAGCTGCGTCGCCGGGATCATGATGTCGAGCGCGATGCGCAACTCCGTCTCCCAGCCGGTGGCGACGCGCTTCACGCGGCATTCGAGTTCGCCGGCGGCGCGCAGCAGCTGCCGGCCTTCCTGCATCAGTTCCTGCCCTGCCGGCGTGAGCCGTGCGCGGCGGCCGCTGCGGTCGAACAGCACCACATCCAGGTCCTGCTCCAGCTTCTGCACGGTATAGGTCAGCGCGGAGGGCACGCGGTGCAGCTCCGCCGCGGCGGCGGCAAAGCTGCCGTTGCGCTCGATTGCGTCCAAGGCCTGCAGGGCGTCCAGAGTCAGTTTCATCTCAGGGTATGATATTCAACAAAACTGAACGAACCAGTCAAAATTATTCGCTTTTTTTCTGATATCGGCAAGTCTACTATCTGCAACACGGGTTCAAAACATCAGAACCAATTATTGGGAGATAGACATGCTACAGGTACGCAGGAGCCAGGAGCGCGGCTACGCCGACCACGGCTGGCTGAAGTCTTTTCACACGTTTTCCTTCGCCGATTATCACGACCCGGAGCACATGGGTTTCGGCAGCCTGCGCGTGATCAACGAGGACCGCATCCTGCCGGGGACGGGCTTCGGCACCCACGGCCACCGCGACATGGAAATCATCAGCTATGTGCTAGAAGGCGCGCTGGCGCACAAGGACAACATGGGCAACGGCTCGAGTATCGTCCCGGGGGACGTGCAGCGCATGAGCGCGGGCAAGGGCGTGCTGCATTCGGAATTCAACCACGCGAAGGACGGCGTGACGCATTTTCTGCAAATCTGGATCGAGCCCAATGTAACCGGCATCCGGCCGAGCTACGCGCAGAAGCATTTCGATGCCGCGTCCAGGCGCGGCCAGTTGCGGCTGATCGCCTCGGGCGACGCGCGCGAAGGCTCGCTCTTGATCCATCAGGATGCATCCGTGTACGCGGCGCTGCTCGACGGCGCGGAGCGCGCGAGCCACCAGCTTGCGCCCGCGCGCAAAGCCTACGTGCATGTGGCGCGCGGCCGGATCACGGTGAACGGCCAGCCGCTGCAGGCGGGCGACGCGCTCAAGGCGAGCGGCGTGCACGAGATCGTGCTCGAGAAAGGCGAGCAGGCCGAAGTCATCCTGTTCGATTTGGCTTGAACAACGACACTGAAAGGAAACAACACATGAACACTAACGTGCAAAATACCGCGGCCCTGGTCGGCCGCATCATGCTGGCGCTGATTTTCATCATTTCCGGTTTCGGTAAGATCACCGGCTATGCTGGCACCGCCGGCTATATGGCGAGCAAGGGACTGCCCATGGTCGCGCTGCTGCTGCCGCTCACGATTCTGGTCGAACTCGGCGGCGGCCTGCTCATCGCCTTCGGCTGGAAGGCGCGCTGGGCGGCGGCGTTGATTTTCCTGTTCCTGATTCCGGTGACGCTGGTGTTCCACAATCCCGCCGGCCTCGATGCTGCCGCGGCGCAGGGACAGATGATCCATCTGCTCAAGAACATATCGATCATGGGCGGCATGCTGGGACTGTTCGCGTTCGGTCCGGGCGGCTATAGCTTCGACGCGAAGTCCAACCCTTAAGCAGGAGAACCGAGATGACTACCAAGATATTGATCGCCTTTTATTCCCGTGGCGGCGTGACCGAGGCGCTGGCCCAGGCCGTGGCGGAAGGAGCCAAAGCCGAAGGCGCCGAAGTGCGCCTGCGCCGCGCGCGCGAGTTCGTCGGCGAAGAAATCATGAAAAAAGCGCCGGGCTGGCTCGACGCCGCCAAGCGCATGAATGCGTTGTACGAGGCGCCGACTGAAGCCGATGCCGAGTGGGCCGATGCCATCGTGTTCGGCACGCCTACGCGTTTCGGCAGCATGACCGCCGAACTCAAGGCCTACATCGACAGCCTCGGTGGGCTGTGGTTCAAGGGCGCGCTCGTGGGCAAGGCCGGCGCCGCGTTCGCATCGACTTCGACGCCGCACGGCGGCAACGAAATGACCATCACCGCGCTGTATGCGCCGATGGCGCACCTGGGTTTGATCCTGGTGCCGACCGGCTATGCCGACCCGGCGTTGTTCAAGGCGGGCACGCCCTATGGCGCGTCCGCGGTATCGGGAACCAATAGCGCGCCGCCGAGTGCGGACGATCTCGAGGTGGCGCGTTTCCAGGGCAAGCGCGTGGCGCGTGTGGCCGCTGCACTCAAGGCTGCGCGCTAAAACCGAAGCAAAGCAGCAAGGCGGTCGCGTTTGCGCGGCCGCGGCCGACGGCGTGGCGTATGATGCGCCGATTGCCCAACGAGGCGAAGCTGATCCAGGCCGCGAAGGCGGCGGCCGAGCAATTGCGCGAGCTGTTCGAGGCCGACAGCTTCGGGCCGCTGGCCGATTTCCCGCGGACGGCCACGGATGGAAATTCGCGCCGGAACTGACGCACGCAAACCTTTTTTCTGCCGGGCGCATGAGTGTTTAGCTTTAGAATACCGGTATGAAAAGCATGGTCGTCCTGATTTCCGGCCGCGGCAGCAATATGCAGGCCATGGTCGAAGCCGGCTTGCCGGTCGCCGCGGTGATCAGCAATCGCGCCGACGCGGCCGGGCTCGCCTACGCCGCCGGCCGCGGCATCGCCACGAGCGTCGTCCCGCACCGCGATTACGCGACGCGCGAAGCGTTCGACGCGGCGCTGGCGCAGGCGATCGACGCATTCAGCCCGGCGTTGGTCGCGCTGGCCGGCTTCATGCGCATACTCACCGAGGACTTCGTGCTGCGCTATCAGGGGCGCATGCTCAATATCCATCCTTCGCTGCTGCCGGCGTTCACCGGACTGGACACGCACGCGCGGGCGCTCGCGGCGGGAGTGAAGCTGCATGGCTGTACGGTGCATTTCGTCACCGCGCAGCTGGACCACGGACCGATCGTGATGCAGGCGGCGGTGCCGGTGCTGGCGCAGGATGACGAGGCGGCGCTTGCCGCGCGCGTGCTCAAGCAGGAACATCGCATCTACCCGCAGGCGGCACGCTGGTTCCTCGAAGGAAAGCTGGTCATCGAGGGCGGCGTGGTGCGCGTTAAGGGAGATCATCCTCAACAGTTGTACGCGCCGTGATCAAATTCCTGGCATTCATCGCCTCCTGCCTGTTCGCGGGGGTCTGCGCCGCGCAGCCGCCGCACAAGCTGAGCCTCGTCTACGAGGTCAGCTACAACGGCATCGTGGCGGCGGAGTTGACCGAGGTGCTCGAGCATGACGGCAAGCATTTTTCGCTGAGTTCCGAAGGGCGCGGCAAAGGCATAGGCGCGCTGCTGTATCACGGCGCGGCCAAGCGGTCCTGTCGCGGCGAAGTCACGGACGCAGGCCTGCGCCCCCTCGAATATCGCGACCAGCGCGGCGACAAGCCGCCCGCGCTGGCCCGGTTCGATTGGGTCAGGAAGACGCTGACGCAGGAGCACGACGGCAAGAACGAAACCACGAGCATGCCGCTGCCGCTGCAGGACCGGCTGAGCTTTCTCTACAACTTTGCTTTCCAGTCTGCGCCGGCTCTCGATCCGGGCAAGGAGATCAAGGTCACGCTTACCGACGGCAAGGGCCTGACGCGATTTGAATACAAGGTCGCCGGACGCGAAATGCTGAAGACGCCTGCGGGCGAGCTGGACACCGTGCACCTGGTGAAGCAGCGCGAGAACAAGGACGATAAGGGTACGGAACTCTGGTTTGCGCGCGAGCGCAATTACCTGCCGGTGCGCATCCTGGTCATTGAAAAAGACGGCGTGCGCATCGACCAGGTGCTCACGCGCATCGGCGACTGACGCAGGTCTCAAACGCAGCGAATTTCCAAACCACCATGCCCTTGCCCCGCCCCCTGCTCGATCACACGGTGGCTGCGCTTGCCGCAGTGCTGGAATTCAAGCATCCGGCGGATGCGGTCGTGTCGCGCTATTTGCGCGCTCACCCCATACTCGGCCAGCAGGATCGCGCGTTCGTGGCTGAGATCGTGTTCGCGGTGCTGCGCCGTTTGCGCCTGCTCGAAACCCTGACGGCGGGGCGCGATCCGCGCCGGCTGGTGCTGGCCGCATTGACGCGCCTGCGCGGCCTGAGCCTGCGCGAACTGGACACGGCGGTGAAGCCGAGGGAACGCGAATGGCTGGCACAACTCAAAGCGCAAGCGGAAGACGATACGCTCGCGGTGCGCTGCGATTTTCCCGATTGGCTGCTTGCCCGGCTGCAGCGGCAATATGGCGAGCAGGAGTTGCTCGCGCTCGCGCACAGCCTGCAAAAGAGCGCGCCGCTGGATTTGCGCGTCAATTTGCTGAAAGCCGAGCGCGAGGCGGTGCTCGCGCGCCTGGCGGCCGATGGGCTGGGCGCGCAGGCGACGCCGTATTCGCCTGTGGGCGTGCGCCTGGAGGGCAAGCCGCAAATCAACCGGCACGCGCT
>JAJZPQ010000095.1:0-10841 GCA_021811085.1 Pseudomonadota bacterium
GATCGGCGCGCAGAAAGCAGGCGTAAAGCTGGCGCGGCAGATTCCAGTCGGCGGTGTAGCAGCCCTTGCCCGTGAGCAGGCGTTCGTCTTCGCGGCGGTAGGATTGTTCAGTCATGGCTTGCGGCAATATTGGGGATTGAAAAATACCGGACGCTGGGGACGGTCCGACGCTTACACGGAAATTAGGCGCGCGCCTTCCAGCAGCAGGCGCACCGTCCCGCTCACCAGCAGCGCAACACCCACCGACAGCGCGACCGAGACCAGCGCTTCCTTGCGCCCGACCGTCTTCAGCATCACGGCAAAGGTGGAAATGCAGGGAACGTAAAACGTCAGGAACAGCAGGAACGTCGTGATTTGCACCCAGTCGAGGCGGCTGCCGATCTCAAACGTTCCCAGCGCCTGGTAGATCATCAGCAGCGACAACTCCTTGCGCAGGACGCCGAACAGGATAGGCACGCCCAGCACCGCCGGCAGCCCCAGCCACCATGCGCTCACCGGCGTGAACAGGGCGTTGATCGCGGCATCGGCGCCCACATGGTGGAGCAGCGCGAGCACTACGCTGCCGCCCACCAGCAGCGGCGTGACGATGGTGAGTATGTCCTCGGTCCGCGCCCAGGTTTCCGCCAGCATAGAGCGCCAGTGCGGCAGCGCATAAGGCGGGATTTCCTGTACTTGCCCCGGGCCGAATTCGCGCCGGTCGCGCGCGAGCAGGCGCCCCATCAGCGCGATCAGGATGATAGTCAATGCGAAGATGGCGAACACCCCAGTGCCGCCGAGATACTCGCCGGCCAAGGCCAGGATGATGGCCGAGCGCGCCGAACAGGGAACGAACGTGATCAGCACCGAAGCGATCACGCGCTCGCGGCCGCTGGTGACCTTGGCCGCGGCCGAAATTGCCGGCACATTGCAGCCCAGGCCGGTGAGAAAGGGCACGGCGACGCCACCGTGCAGGCCGATTTGGTGAAAGCCGCGGTCGACTACGAAAGCGATGCGCTGCATCACCCCGGCTTCTTCCAGCGCCACCAGCAGCAGCACCAATGGCAGCATGTAAGGAACGACGATGCCGACCAGGCCGGCAAGACCGTCGGCGACGGCGCGGGCGACGACGCCGGTAGTCGACGCCGGCTGCCAGCCGGCGAGCGCATTCACCAGACGCGCCGAGGTCATGGCATCGAGCCAGCTGCTGACTTCGAACACCATGAACAGCACTGCGGCAAACACCGTCAGGCTGCCGATCAGGCCCCACTGCGGATGCAGGAACAGCTCATCCAGCCAATAACGCCAGCCGCGGCCTTCATGCGGGGCGCCCATGCGCGCGCTGGCTTCGAACAAGGTCGCGGCGCGGTGGTGGCGATCGGCATGCATTTCCTCTTCCAGCGGCCGCGGCAGAGCGCGCGCGGCGTCCTCGCGCAAGCGCTGCAGCTGCGGCAGCAGTTGCGGGAAATGCTGGCCCAGCTCATCGTGGAAATACGGGTCGCCGGCCGCGACCTGCATCAGCAGCAGCGCGTGCGGGACGCGGAATGCCGTGTGTATGTCCTGGCGATTGAGCGCCCGGCTCAAGGGCTGCAGGCTATCGCAGATATGTTTGCTCGCCGGCTGCGGCAGCGGACAGGCCGCGGCGCGCACTGCGGCCACCGCGGTGCTGAACAGCTGCGCGATGCCCTGGCCCATCAGCGCCACGGTGGGAACTACCGGCATGCCGAGCAGGCGCGATAGGGCTTTGACGTTGATATGCAGGCCCTTGTCCCAGGCTTCGTCCATCATGTTGAGCGCCATGACCATGGGGCGGCCCAACTGAGCCAGTTCCAGCGTGAGTTCCAGATGGCTTTCCAGCCTTGTGGCATCGACCACCTGCACGATCAGGTCGGGCGGGGCGAACGGCGCCGGCGGGCCGTCCGGTTCGTGCACCGATATCGGCGGGCGCTCGTCGCCCCACAGAAGAAATTTCAACGCCGGCAAGTCGTCCTCGCCCAGGTGGTGCAGCGAGGCGATACTGGGCAGTTCGATCACGCTGGCTTCGTCCAGACCGATCTGCACCGTGCATTCTTCGTACGCGCGGCCTGTGCCGGCGAGCCTGCCGCGGCGCGGCGCGGTGCTCGATACCGCATTGAACAATGTGCTCTTGCCCGCATTCGGCATGCCGACCAGCGCGATGCGCAGGCGGCGATCGCCGCGAAACAGGGGCGTGCGCAGGGGTATCGTGGCGGTGCTCATCGCTCTTGGCCCGCGCGTGGCGCCGCGGCGAGCCGCTCGCGCACCAGCTGGATGTAGCTGCGCAACGCATACAGTTCGTCGGTGTAGGACAGGGGCACGGTGATGTGCTGCGCTTTGGCTTCGAGCCGGTTCAGTTCGTCCAGCAGCTCGCGCGGCGAAGCCGATTTCCTGCGCAGCGCATCCTCGATTTCGCGCAGCTGCCGGTACCAGCGGAATATCCGCGAGCGGATGCGGAACTGGTACAGCGGCGGCACCACGCGCGCGAGCGGGATCAGCACGGCGATGATGGACACCAGCACCACCCACATGCGGTCGATCAGGTTTGCGAGCCAGAACGGCAGGTAACGCTGCAGCAGCGGCGGGCCGTTCCTGTAGTAGCGCTCGGCTTCCTTGGCCAGCGGCAGCTCGGTGTTTTGCGGCGAGGGGAACTCACCCGCACGCGCGAGCCAGCCGGTGCCCCCGTGAATGTTGTGCGCCGCCTGCACGAACAGCTGCAGCAGCGCCGGGTGCGTGCTGGCGCGCGCCGCCAGCGTGGTGGTGGCGGCGATGAGCGGCAGCTCGTGCGCGGGCAAGTCGTGCGCCAGGTCCACCACGCCGCGCGGCAGCTCGACCGCGCGCAGGTACGGCAGGCGGCGCGCATAGGCCTCCGCTTGCTGGAACTCGAACAGCTTCACGCCGGGTGTCTGCAGCAGCATCTGCACCATCAGCGATTCCGGCGCAGCCGCAAATACCACCGCGTCGAGTTCGCCCGCGAGCAGGGCCACGACCGCGGGTGTCTGCTCCAGGCGGCTCGCTTTGAGGCTGTCGCGCTCGATGCCGTTGGCTTGCAGCAGCTTGCCCAGCAGGCCGCTTACGCCGCTGCCGCGCGCGCCGACATTCACGCGCCAGCCGTCGAGGTCCGCGAGCCGGGTCAGCACGGCTTCGCGGTTCAGGCGTTTTGCGGCGTCGCTGCGGTAGAACAGCCACAGCGGCTCCAGGTAGAGGCTGCCCAGGGAAACGAGCGGCACGCCGCTCTTGTCTTCGTCGGCGGCGCGTGTGGCCTCGCTCGAGCCGCCGCGCACGAAGCCCAGGGCCACAGCCTGGGCCGGATCGCGCAGCAGGCGTCGGTTCTCCGACGATCCTTGCGTCGGCCTGAGCACGACTTCGATGCCGTAGCGCTTGAGTTCGGCGGCGCAGCGCCGGCCGAACTCGGCATAATCGCTCTGCTCCGGGCCGGTAGCGAGCACCACGCGCTTGGGCGGAGCGGGGTCGAGCAGGTAATAGGCAGCGGCGAGCAGGATCAGCGCAAGCAGCAGCAGCGGCCCGGCGGTGGCGACCAGATCGCGCAGCGAGAGCAAGGTGTTGCGCAGCAGGCGTGGCATGCGGCGAAGCATAGCGGAAATCGGTCCGGGTCTGGCGCCCGTGCGCGATTAGGGATGGCGCGTAAATGCGCTGTACCCGCAGCGGCGATGGACTTAAGTGCGCGAAGCCGGTAGACTGCCGCCCTTTTCGCATACCTGTGTCCATGGCCGCCGTTGTAGAGCCTGTACCGCCCCAAAGCGCCGACGCCGCACGCTCAGACGCCGCTCGCCCCGACGCGGCTCGCGCAGCAGCGGAGCAGATAATGCGCGAAGTGGCGCGCCGCCGGACGTTCGGCATTATCGCCCACCCCGACGCGGGCAAGACCACCTTGACCGAGAAACTGCTGCTGTTCTCGGGCGCGATCCAGCTTGCCGGCACGGTGAAAGCGCGCAAGAGCCGCCGCCACGCGACCTCGGACTGGATGGAAATCGAGAAGCAGCGCGGCATTTCGGTCGCGAGCTCGGTGATGCAGTTCGACTACCGCGACTGCGTGGTGAACCTGCTCGATACGCCGGGCCACCAGGATTTTTCCGAGGACACCTACCGCGTGCTCACCGCGGTCGACTCGGCGCTGATGGTGATCGACGCGGCCAAGGGCGTGGAAGAGCAGACGATCAAGCTGCTCAACGTCTGCCGCATGCGCAACACGCCGATCCTCACGTTCATGAACAAAATGGACCGCGAGACCCGCGATCCGGTGGCCTTGCTCGAAGAAGTGGAGTCAGTGCTCAAGATCCAGTGCGCGCCGGTAACCTGGCCGATCGGTATGGGCAAGACCTTCCGCGGTGTGTACCACCTGCTGCGCGACGAGGTGCTGCTGTTCACCGCGGGCGAAGACCGCGCCGATCAGGAGTTCGAGGCGATTGCGGGCATAGACAATCCGCGTCTGGCCGAGATGTTTCCGCGCGAGATCGAACAACTCAAGGCCGAGGTCGCGCTGGTGCGCAGCGCGCTGCATCCGTTCGAACTCGCCGCCTTTCTCGAGGGTACGCAGACCCCGGTGTTCTTCGGCTCGGCCGTGAACAATTTCGGCGTGCGCGAAATATTGAACGCACTGATCGACTGGGCGCCGGCCCCGCGCGCGCGCGACGCGACGCTGCGTGCGGTCGCGCCCGGAGAGCCGCGTTTCTCCGGTTTCGTGTTCAAGATTCAGGCGAATATGGACCCGGCGCACCGCGACCGCATCGCGTTCTTGCGCGTGTGCTCGGGGCGCTTCGAGCGCGGCATGAAAATCCGGCATCTGCGCCTCGAGCGCGAGATCAAGGTCAACAACGTGGTCACGTTCATGGCCTCGAGCCGCGAGCAGGTGGAAGAGGCGTATGCCGGCGACATCATCGGCTTGCCGAATCACGGCCAGATGCAGATCGGCGACAGCTTCTCCGAGGGAGAGGCGCTGCAGTTCACCGGCATACCCTATTTCGCCCCGGATTTCTTCCGCTCGGTGCGCATCCGCAATCCGATCAAGGTAAAGCAGCTGTACAAAGGCCTGCAGCAGCTCGGCGAAGAAGGCGCGGTGCAGGTGTACAAACCCGTGCTCGGCGGAGATTTGATCCTCGGTGCGGTGGGCGTGCTGCAGTTCGAGGTAGTGGCGAGCCGCTTGCAGAACGAATACGGCGTCGATGCGATGTTCGAGGGCACTCCGATCACCTGCGCGCGCTGGGTTACCGGAGAGGACAAGCGCATGCTGGCCGAATTCGAGAAGACGCTGGCGCATAACATTGCGCGCGATGCCGCCGGCAGCCTGGCCTATCTCGCACCCAACCGCGTCAATCTCCAGCTCACCCAGGAGCGTTGGCCTGAGCTCGCGTTTCACGAGACGCGCGAACACGCGCTGCAGCGGGACTAGATCGAGACGCTGAGTCAGAAGGAACCGGCGCTGACGGCGGGGACGCAAACGTAAGCCCCACCAGAGGCAGGGAGCTATAAAAAGGAAGCCCCGCCAGAGGCGGTGACCCAAAAAGTAAGCCCCACCAGAGGCAGGGCTTGGGGCACCCATTTTGGAAGTGCCGTTGCCGTAGTTACGGCGCGTACGGGGTTGCGCCCCGTTTGATAGATGAAGCTAAAAGTCATTTATCAGTCGATTCGCCTCCTTCTGTACTGCAATTTGTTTATAGATACGCTGCGGACCGAAGTCAAGGTCGATGAAGCCGCAATTTGCGGCTTGGCCAGCGGTGAAGGGCCCGCGTTGCCTCCGGGGTGAGCAAGAGGTGGATTGCGCCGGCACAAGAAGCGTTTTTCCCGGGGACAAGCGGATTTGCGCTTGCCCGGTGGAAGCTACGAGCAGGCATGGACAAGCTACGGGAGCGCAGGCGCGAGATCGATGCCGCAGTCGGCGACATACGCGCGATCCGACCATCCGCTTTCGCGCGAACGACTGATTTCGACGGGCAGCGCTAAAGCATAACCCGCGTACCGAGTTCGATCACGCGTTCGGGTTGGAGTTTGAAATACTCCGCGGTGGCCGGGCTGTTGCGCTGCATCCAGCGGAACAGGTCGCGGCGCCAGGTGAACAGCCCAGGCTTGGCGGCACGCGCGAGGGTGGCTTTGCCGAGGAAGAATGTGGTGTCGAGCGCATCGAATTTGAGTCCGTGGCGCTCGAGCAGCTTCAGTCCCTTGGGCACGTCGGGCTCCTCCATGAAACCGTAGTGCAGCATGGCCTGATATACGTGGCCGCGCTCGATGACGAGCACTTCGGTGCGCTCGAAATCGGCGACATAGGGCAGGTCCTCGTTGACTATGGTGAGGAACACGATGCGCTGGTGCAGCACCTTGTTGTGTTTGAGGTTGTGCAGCAGCACCGTAGGCACCGAGGCGGGATCGGGCGAGAGGTAAATGGCGGTGCCCGGCACGCGCGGAATGGAGGCGCTGCACAGCGTGGGGAAGGCATCCAGCGGCACGCGCTTGCTGCGTTCGTGCGCAGTAAGTATGGTCTCGGCGCGCTTCCAGGTCGTCAGCAGTATGAACAGCGCCAGGCCGCATAGCAGCGGAAACCAGCCGCCGTCGGCGATCTTCGTGGTGTTCGCGGCGAAGAATATCAATTCCAGCGAGCCGACCAGCGCGAGCACCAGCAGGAACAGCGGGTTCGGCCGCTTGCGCGCGGATACGGCAACTACGGCGATCAGCGCCGTCGTCAGCACCATGGTTCCGGAGACCGCGATGCCATAGGCGGACGCAATTGCGCTCGAGGTGCGGAAGCCGAGCACGAGCAGGATGACCAGTAACAGCATGGTCCAGCTGAGCTGCGGCACGTAGATCTGGCCGCGCTCGGTTTCGGAGGTGTGCCGGGTGGGCACGCGTGGGAGGTAGCCCAGGCGCGTGGCCTGCTGCGTGACCGAGAATGCGCCGGAGATCGTTGCCTGCGACGCGATGATGGTCGCCAGGGTGGCGAGGAATACCATCGGCATCAACAGTTCCTGCGGCGCGAGCAGATAGAACGGATTCTTGATCGCCGCGTGATCGCGCAGCACCAGCGCGCCTTGGCCGAAGTAGTTGATCATGAGCGCGGGAAACACCAGGCCGAACCAGGCCAGGCGGATCGGCTTTGCGCCGAAGTGCCCCATGTCGGCATAGAGCGCTTCGGCGCCGGTCAGCGCGAGGAACACCGCCCCGAGCACCAGAAAGCTGAGCCCGGGCGCGCGCCAGGCGAAGTTGAGCGCGTGGCGCGGATCGAGCGCCGCGAGCACGGCCGGCGTTTGCGCGATCGAGACTGCGCCCAGCGCCGCGAGTGTGAGGAACCAGACCACCATGATCGGACCGAAAAGCTTGCCCAGCGTGCCGGTACCGTGGGCCTGGATGATGAACAGGCCGACCAGGATGGCGATCGTGATCGGCACGATCCAGTGCTCGAACGCGGGCGTAGCCACCGACAGACCTTCGACGGCCGATAGCACCGAGATCGCCGGCGTGATGATCGCGTCGCCGTAGAACAGCGAGGCGCCGAAAATGCCCAGCATGGCCGCGGTCCAGGCAAGGCGTGGCCGCGCGCGTGTCAGGCGCGTAGCGAGCGCGAGCAGCGCGAGTATGCCGCCCTCGCCGCCGTTGTCGAAACGCAGCACGATGCTCACATATTTCAGCGACACGATCAGCGTGATCGACCAGAACATCATCGACAGCACTGCGAGCACGTTGGTCTCGGTGAACGGCAGGCCGTGCGCGCCGGTGAGCGCTTCCTTGAACGCGTACAGCGGACTGGTGCCGATGTCGCCATAGACGACACCGAGCGCGGCAAGGGAGAGTACGGCCAGCGAGGATTTGGCGGTCGATCCGCCGACGCTTGAGGTCATGGGAATCCTCAGTCAGGCTAGGCGAGGACCGCGACTATATGCTTAATCATGTTGCGGCGCAATATGGCGCGCCCAGGGGCTATTCCTGTACCCGGGCCGCCCTACTCTTCGTTCTCCGCATACATGCTGACCACGCGCGTACGCTTCGGGCCGGCGGCGTAGCGCTCCATTTTTACCAGGAGTGGATACAGTTGCTCCAGCTTGGCGCGGGCCTCGGTCTCTTTTTCGAAGGTCAGCAGTTTTCCGTCCGCAGCTTTGACGTCGTGCCAGGCCTGTGGATCGTTCTCGTCTTCCTGCACTTGCAGCTTGAACATGTCGGCGCCTTTCCCGGTTTGATGCTGAATGATCCATTCTTGACCCTAATCTGCCCTGTAGCAAGTGCGGCGCAAGGCGCCTGCATTCCGCGCATGCGGCGGGTGCTAAAATCCATGCGTCGTATGCCGCAGGGAAATGGTAGTCAGGACGATGCCGGCGCCAGCCGGCCACGGGAACGAGGGAATGATGCAGGCCGGGGCATTGATCAACAAGGTGCGCGCCTGGGTAGAAGCGGCGCAGCGCGTGGTGGTTCTCACCGGCGCGGGCATCTCCACCGAGTCGGGTATCCCGGATTTTCGCGGGCCGCAGGGGGTGTGGACGCGCGATCCGGACGCGGAGAAACTGTCCAACATACGCTACTACATGGCCGACGCGGAGATACGCAAGAAGGCGTGGCAGGCGCGCCTGGTGCATCCTGCGTGGGAGGCGCGGCCGAACGCGGGCCACGAGGCTATCGTCGGACTCGAGCGGCGCGGCAAGCTGCACGCGCTGATCACGCAGAACATCGACGGCCTGCATCAGAAGGCGGGGAATTCGCCCGAACGCGTGATCGAAGTGCACGGCACCGTGCTCAGGGTGGTATGCATGCGTTGCGGCTGGAAAGGGCCGATGCAGGAGACGCTGGTACGCCTGTTGACCGGCGAGGACGATCCGCCCTGCACGCTTTGCGGCGGCATATTGAAGAGCGATACCATTTCATTCGGCCAGAATTTGGTACCCGAAGTGATCGATCGCGCGATGCGCTGTGCGACCGAGGCCGACTGCTTCATCGCCGTCGGCAGCAGCCTGCAGGTCTACCCGATCGCCGGAGCGGTCACCGAGGCGAAATCCGCCGGAGCGCGCGTGGTGATTGTGAATGCCGAGCCTACGCCCTTTGACGATATTGCCGACGCGGTGCTCTCCGATTCCATCGGCAAGACGCTACCGCGTATTTTGTGTGATTAGCGCCTGGCGCTTGCGGCTTAGTAGTGGGCCATGCCGGTGCGTTCGAAATGACGCTGGCGCTGCTCCAGGTCGGCCAAGTTCTCCGATGCTGCAAAGAAACGGTCGCGTTCGGCATACTCGTTGCGCTCCAGCCATGCGCCTATGGACGCAAACAGCGACTTGAGCATGCGCGCGAGCGCGATGCTGCGATCCCGGCGGGCAGCCAGCTCTATCGCATACAGATCGAGCACCGTTTCGTTGGCTGCGTCAGCGGGGATATTGCTGCGCACCAAATCTGCCGCCGGAGCGGGCGATTTGAAAACCTTCAAAGCGGGCTCGCCCAAGGCTGCGTCGGGGCGCAGGATGCTGTCACCTTCGTACAGCGGAGCGTAAAGTCTCATGTCAAATTTCCTTAAAATCTGGTTGATTAAGCACAAATATCGCGCTTCATGCTCAGTATAATAAGGGCGCAGACCCGGCATATCCAATCGCATGATCGGATATCCGCCATCGCTTTAGGTTATACTGTAGCTAAGGCTATGATGCATCGCAGCAAAATAGACCGCGGCGAGCTGGGCTGGCGGCTCGCACAGCACCTGAGGATTGCCGAAACGGCCATCGAATCAGGGCAATCTGGGGGAAACTACCCGCCTGGCCTTGCCGGGCGCAACTAGAAAACGGTGCTAAGAATATGGAGCTCTACCAGTTACGCAGCTTTGTCGCAGTGGCCGAGGCGGGCCATCTGACCCGCGCCTCGGAGAAGCTGCATGTGAGCCAGCCTGCGGTCAGCGCGCAGATCAAGGCGCTGGAAGAGGAACTCGATCTGACCTTGTTCGAGCGCACGTCCAGCGGCATGGTTCTGACTTCGGCCGGCGAGCGCTTACTTACTGACGCGGGTAGGGTCTTGGCCGCGGCGCAGGCATTGCGGAACGTGGCGAAGGCGCTCAAAGGGGAAGTGACCGGCAAAGTGCGCGTGGGCACGACTTCCGACCCCGGCTTCATCCGCGTCGGCGAGTTCCTGCACACCACGGTTTCGCGCCACCCGCTGCTGCAGGTGGAATTGCACCAGGAGGTCACCGGTGCGGCGTTCGCCAAGGTGCGCGACGGCGAGTTGGACGCGAGCTTCTATTACGGCGAGATCGAGCACCCGGGCGTCGTAGGCCTACGGCTGCGGGGCAGCACTTATCGTGTTGCGGCTCCGGCGGCCTGGAAAAGGCGCGTGCTTGACGCCGACTGGAGCGAGATCGCAACTCAGCCCTGGGTCATTACGCCGTCGATCAGCACCCATCATAAACTGGTGCATGCGCTTTTCGACAAGCATGGCATCTACCCGACCCGGGTGGTCGAAGCTGACCAGGAGTCGGTGATCGCGAATCTGGTCATATCCGGGGTTGGGTTGTCGCTGATACGCGAAGATCTCGCGCTGGAGAAAGAAACCGCCGGCCAGATATGTTTGTGGCGCGACGTGCGCCTGGAAACCACGCTATGGTTCATCTACCTGCAGGCGCGCCAGGACGATCCGGCGATCTGCGCGCTGCTCAGCGTGCTGCGCGACACCTGGAACCTGGGCGAGGAGCCGGCCGCGGAGGCGGGCCAGCGGGCCTGAGCGGCGCGACGCCTATCCGGCAAACGCCGCGCGCGTGCGCGCGCGATAGAGCAGCGCCGCCACGATTGCCATGTTGACGAGGTTCCAGGCGATGCCGTTGATGAACGCGGCGCGATAGGAACCGGTGAAGTCGAAGATTGCGCCCGACATCCAGCCGC
>JAJZPQ010000095.1:10941-12632 GCA_021811085.1 Pseudomonadota bacterium
CGCGATTCGGCCAGGCTCTGCGCTGCGGTCAAAATCCCTCGAGCACGATCTTGCCCAGCGTATGTCCGGCCTCGATCAGCTTGTGCGCACGCTTCAAGTTGGCGGCGTTGATTTTTCCGAGATGGGTGGTCAGCGTCGTTTTCAGCGTGCCGGCGTCGATCAGCGCAGCGGTTGCATCGAGCAGACGGTGCTGCTCGATCATGTCCGGCGTGCGGAAGCTCGAACGCGTGAACATGAATTCCCAGGCGATGGTCGTGCTCTTGCCCATCAGCGGCGTCAGGTCGAGCGGCTTCAGCGCCGAGACGATGGTGCAGATTTTCCCCAGCGGCTTGATCACGGGTGCGAGCGCGGGCAGCCAGCGATCGGTGTTGTTGAGGCAGAAGATGTAATCGACTTCCTTCATGCCGAGCGCCTCGAGCTGCGGCGCCAGGTCCTGGTTGTGGTCGATCACCTGGTTCGCGCCGAGCACGCGCACCCAGGCCACCGATTCCGGCCGCGATGCAGTGGCGACCACAGTGAGTCCGGCCAGTTTTTTCGCCAGCTGGATCGCGATCGAGCCTACGCCGCCGGCGCCGGCGATGATCAGCAGGGTCTTGCCTGCATCCGCGCCGGTTTTGGATATGCCCATGCGGTCGAACATGCCTTCCCAGGCGGTGATGGTGGTGAGCGGCAGCGCCGCCGCCTCGGCAAAGCTCAGCTTGGCCGGTTTCCTGCCGACGATGCGCTCGTCGACCAGGTGGAATTCGCTGTTGCCGCCCGGGCGTGTGATGCTGCCGGCGTAATACACCGCGTCGCCGGGCTTGAACAGCGAGACCTGCGGACCGACGGCCTTGACGACGCCGGCGACATCCCAACCGAGCACGCGCGGCGTTTTCTCGACCAGATCCTTGGGCGCGCGCCGCTTGGCGTCGACCGGATTTACCGAGATCGCTTTCACTTCGACCAGCAGATCGCGACCGCCCGCCTTGGGCGTATCGAGTTCTAGGTCGAGAAAGGACTCGGGATCGTCGATGGGCAGATAGCGGTAGAGTCCGACGGCTTTCATTTTGTCTCCTTCTGTCGCAGCGGCAAGTGCTGATTGCTTATTTCTGCCAAGTATCCTTCAAGGTCACGGCGCGATTGAATACCGGCGCGCCGGCGGCCGAGTCTTTCAGGTCCGCGACGAAGTACCCGTGCCGCTCGAACTGGAAGTGCTGCTCCGGCTGCGCCTGTCTGAGCGCAGGTTCGAGTTGTGCGGTGATGACTTTTTTTGCCTCTGGGTTGAGGTCGAGCAGAAAGTCGCGCCCGCCCGATCCCGGATGCGCTTCGCGGAACAGCCGGTCGTACAGCCGCACTTCGCACTGGTAGGCGTGCGCGGCCGAAACCCAGTGGATGTTGCCCTTCACCTTGTAGGTATCGGCACCGGGCGTGCCCGACTTGCTGTCGGCGTAGTAATTGCAGTGCACTGCGCTGACTTTGCCCGCAGCATCCTTGTCGCAGCCGGTGCATTCGATGACGAAGCCGTAGCGCAGACGCACCTTGTTGCCGGGGTAGAGCCGGAAATAACCCTTTGGGGGGGCCTCCGTGAAATCCTCGCGCTCTATCCACAATTCGCGCGAGAACGGCAGCACGCGCTTGCCCAGTTCCGGCTGCTGCGGATGGTTGGGTGCGAGGCACTCTTCGGTCGCGCCCTCGGGGTAGTTGTCGATCAC
>JAJZPQ010000096.1 GCA_021811085.1 Pseudomonadota bacterium
AGCCAGCGATTCGAGCAGCGACGCCGCAAAAACCGCGGCCAGCGCAATATATGGATGGGCCGAAAAATAGGTGATCAGCGATTGCAGGTGCGATTCCAAAACAAGTCCCTGATAGTTGTTGTCAACACCCCGCGGATTCAAAAAGGAACTGATCTTTCCGGTGGGCAAAACACCCCAGTTCCCCGGCCATTTCTGCCAGGATGCAGCTTGGTGGCGATTACACGGGCTCGTTGCATGCCGATCTTGGCTTCCCCTGCAAATTTTCGCCCGTGTTGGTGAGCGCATTGATTGCGGCCACCTTTGGGCTTCAGCGGCGGCTGCGCGTCCGTTTCGAAACTGCCCAGTAAACTACTGCAATGAGAAGAGTCAGTGCCAGCGCGCCCGCCAGCCACAATTCTGCCGTATGCACCCGCAGCAGCCATACTTCAATCTGATGACCGAAATAGTAGATGCCCGAACTCCATGCGCCAACCCAAAGCAGCCCGCCCAGCGAGTTGTAGATTACAAATCGTTTCCAGCCCATTCCGGCACTGCCCGCAACTATGCCGTTGAGCTGCCTCAGCACCGGGAAGAAACGCGCAACGATGACCACTTCGGGGCCGTAATGCGCGAAGAAGCGCTCCGTCTTGTTCAGCCGCTCGACGCTGATGCCCACGCGCGCGCCATGGCGAGTCACCAGTTTGCGCCCGCCGAAACGGCCTATGGCATAGCCTACGTTGTCGCCGAGCACCGCTGCTGACCATGCCGTCAGCCCCACGAGCCAGATGTTGAGCTGGCCCTGTACGGCGAGGAACGACGCGGCGACCAGGAACGTCTCGCCCGGCAAGGGCAATCCGAACGACTCGGCGAACAGCACTCCGAACAGCGCGCCGTATCCGTATTGAACGATGTAGGGATGGGCCGTGGCCAGCAGGCTATTCATAGCCTGCCATGCAGGGTGATTGACGCCGATTGGCGCCGGACATCATGACCCGCCTGGATCATCCGTTTTTTTCTCAAAGCGCGCGAAGCGCAAGGCCAGCGTCGGCAGCACCAGCAGATTCAAAACGGTGGACGTAATCAGCCCGCCCAGAATGACCATCGCCATCGGCCCTTCAATCTCGTTGCCGGGCGCGCCGCTGGTCAAGGCCAGCGGCAGCAATCCCAACGCCGTGACCAGCGCCGTCATCAGGATCGGCGACAGGCGCTCCGCGGCCCCGCGGATCGCCGCTGCCTTGTCCCACGGCACGCCTTCGACCTCGACCAGATGGCGGTAGTGCGAAATCAGCATAATGGCGTTGCGCAGGGTAATGCCGAACAAGGTGACGAAGCCGACCAGCGAACCGATGGACATGACCCCGCCGGTGGCGAGCACCATGGCCACGCCGCCGGCCAGCGCGAACGGCAGATTGGCGAACACCAGGATGGTCGAGCGCAGGCTGCCGAGCGCCATGTACAGCAGCAGCGCCACGCCCGCTGCGGCCAGCGCCGAATGCAGCAGCAGATCGCGCTGCGCGCGCGCCTGCTCCGGCGCATCGCCGGCAAACACCAGATAGGTGCCGCGTGGCAGGCTGACCTGGGCGGCGATGCGTTGTTTCACCGCGCGCACGAAACTCGACAGCGCGCCCGCCTTTAGCTGCGCGGTCACCACCTGCAGGCGTTGCGCATCGTCGTGCAGGATCAGATAGCGCCCATCGGTCTGGGTGATGTCCGCGACGTCCTTGAGCCGCACCATGCGGCCGTCCGGCGTCTTCAACGGCAGCTCGCCCACCTGCGCCGGGCTTTTGCGCAGGCGCGGCGCCAGCACCACCGCCACGTCGAACACGCGGTTGCCCTCGTACACCTCGCCGGCCAGCGTGCCGGCATAGGCGGTTTCGACCGTATCGAGGGCGTCGACCGGGGCGATGCCGAGCCGCGACAAGGCGCGCTCGCGCAGGCGGATGACCAGTTGCGGGCTGCCCGCCGGCGCCTGTACCTGCACTGCGCCGGCGCCGGCAACGCCGCGTATCGCAGCGGCGATTTCCTCCGCTTTGCGGTTGAGCAGGTCGAGGTCGTTGCCATAGATGTTCACCACCAGCGGCGCGGTATAACCCGAAATCGTTTCATGGATGCGCTCGGTGAGGAAGGTGTTGACCGAGAAGCGCGCCCCGACGAAGGGCGTAACCGCGCTGCGGATGGCATTGAGCACGCGCTGCTGACCTGCGCCCGAAAGCGGCGTCAGGTCCACCTCGAATTCGCTTGAAAACGCGCCCGCCGGGTCCGACACCTGGGTCGCCCGTCCCACTCTCTGCGCCACCGAGCGTATGCCGGCGATGCGGCGCAGCGCGCCGGTAACACGCTGCCCCAGCGCGAGGGACTGCGCGAGCGAAGTACCGGGTTCCATTTTCATGTGAACGATGAAATGGCCCTCGCGCAGCGTCGGCAAAAATGCGCTCTGCATGAACGGCAGCACGGCAACTGCCGCAGCGCACAGCAACACCACCGCCAGAATCGCCGCGCCCGCGCGCCGGTCGATGCCGGCGAGCAAACGCGTGTAGCGCGCCTTGAGCCATGTGCCCAGCGGCGGCTCCTTCGCCGCGGCCGCGCGGCGCGCGAGCAGGGTGTAGGCGAGCGCTGGCGTAAGCGTCAGCGCCACCGCGAGCGAGGCGAGGATGGCCGAGATATAGGCGAGTGCCAGCGGGCCGAACAGGCTGCCGGCAACGCCCGAAAGCGTCAGCACCGGCACGAACACCAGCACCACGATGAAGGTCGCGTAGACTACCGCGCCGCGTATCTCCAGCGAGGCATTCAACACCACTTGCGCCGCGCGCAGCGGATCGGGTACGTGCTGGTTTTCGCGCAGACGCCGGAAAATGTTTTCCACGTCGATGATCGCGTCGTCGACGACCTCGCCGATGGCGATGGCGAGCCCGCCCAGGGTCATGGTGTTGAGGCCGATGCCGAAATGATTGAGCACGATCACGGCGGTCAGCAGGGCCAGCGGGATCGCGGTGGCCGAAATGAGCGCAGCGCGCGCGTCGAACAGGAACAGGAACAGCACCGCCAGCACCAGCGCGGCGCCGATCAGCAGCGCCGCGCGCAGGTGGCCGATCGCGGTTTCGATGAAATTGGCCGGGCGGAACAGGTCGGGATGCAAGGTCACGCCTTCGGCGGCGAGGCCCGGCTTGAGCTGCGCGAGGCGCTGTTCCAGCGCCCGGGTGACTGCCAGGGTATTCGCGCCGTACTGCTCCTCGACCACCAGCATCAGCCCCGGCTGCCCTTCGATCGAGGCCGCGCCGACGGCGGGTGCGCTCGCCACCGTGACCCGCGCCACGTCCTCCAGGCGCAGCGTGGCGCCGCCCTGATTGCGCAGCACCACCGCGCCCAGCGCCGCGGCGGACACCGGCTGCCCGGTGGTTTCCAGCACAATGCGCTGATTGCTGTTTTCGATCAGGCCGGCGCCGCGTACCGCGGTCGCCCGCTTGGCTGCGTCCACCACGTCCTGGATCGACAGGCCGTAACGCAGCAGTTTTTCCGGCGCAATCTGGATCTGCAACTGCTTCACCTCGCCGCCGAACACAGAGATGCCCGCGACCCCGCCGACGGCGAGCAGTTGCGGTTTGACGTTCCAGTCGGCAAGGGTGCGCAGCTCCATCAGCGAACGCGAAGTCGAGGTCAGGCCGAGGCTCAGCACGACGCTGGTGGAGGAGGCGAGCGGCAGCAGGGCCGGCGCCTTCACGCCCTGGGGCAGCGTGGCGGCGGTGCCGCTCATTTGCTCCGCCACGACTTGGCGCGCGCGGTAGATATCGGTACCCGAGGCGAACGTGAGGGTGATCATGGACAAGCCCTGAAACGACTTGGAGCGCATGGTCTTGATGCTGCTCAGGCCGGCCAGCCGGTTCTCCAGGGGCTGGGTGACCAGCACTTCCACCTGCGCCGGCGACAGGCCCGGCGCTTCGGTCTGCACCTGCACTTGGGGCGGCGCGAATTCCGGGAACACGTCCAGCCGCGCATGGCTGAGGGCGAACAGGCCATACCCCGCCAGCAGTATCGCCAGCGCGATGACGACGCCGCGAAAGCGCACGGCAAAGCGAACGACGGGCGTCAGCATGGCGGCAGCAATCCTGTTAAATGATCCGGATTTGTCAGAAGGAACGTTAAGGGATTACCCCGCAACAATTTCCACATCCGCACGAATGTTTTTGTCATTTTGGTTGCGGCCACCGGCCGCGCTAACGTTAACACCAAACACCGCATGGGGCTTTTGTACAAGATCGTCGATTGTGTACGGACCGCTCTTGGTCCGTACACAATCGACGATCCGCGCGGACGGGGCGCCGTCCGCGCAAGCAGGGGCGCCACAGTTCGACGCGTCTCCATGTTTCCGCCTGCGTGGAAAGGCCACCATTGCGCGCTGCGCGCGCCAACCGTGTTTTCCGCGCGGATGAAAAGCACATCCGCACAGAAAACACGGTTATGCATTTACCCCGCATCAATTGCCATATTCGCGCGAATATTTTTGTCATTGTGGTTTCGGCCGGCGTCCGCGCGATGGGTCTAACCGTCATCATCGCCGCCCGCGCTCGAACTGCCCGGTTGCGGTTGCGGCTGGAATTCCTGCGAGAACAACAGGGCCGCCCCCTTGACCACCACGCGCTCGCCACCGTGCCAGCCGTGCGCGACAAACCAGCCGCCGGGCGCGGGCGTATCGACGGCAATTTCGCGCCGGGTGAAATGCGTGGCGTCGCTCTGCACATAAGCCCACGGGCGGTTGGCATACCAGACGACGGCCGAATTCGGAATTGTTATGCCTTCGACAGATGGGCCGGCGGGTGCGAAGGCCTCGATGCGCATGCCGGTGCGCAATCCGGCGCGCGGCGCCAGGTAGAAATAAGCCGGGCTCTGGGTGAGCGGGTCAGCCAGCGGCGAAGCCGATACGAGGCGCGCGGTGAGTTCGCTGCCGGCTCCGGACACGCCGATGCGGACGGTTGGCGGCGGCGAACCGCTCGCCCCGCTCTGCGGCAATGCGACCGACAGCAAAGCTTGCCGGCCGGAATCGAGCGCATCCAGTTGCGGTGAGCGTGCGGCGAGCGCCCAGCGCGTCAGCACGCCGCCCCAGCGGCTGCGCGCGGTGTCGCGCTCGGCGGACAATAGTGCCTGCGCTGATTCAAGATGCGCGCGATCCGCTGCCGCGGTGGCGTGCGCCGCCTCCGTCGCTTTGTCCGAAACGGTGTGATCCTGCCCGTTGAGCAGAGCCAGGCGCCGGTATTCGCGCTCCGAGGCCGCGGCCTGGGCGCGGGCCGCATCGGATTGAACCTGCGCCGAGCGCAATTGGCCGCGCAACTGCAGCAGCGGCCCCGGATCGAGTACGCTGGCGTAGCTGCTGGTCTGCGGCTGGAAACGGGCGAGGGGCAGCGTCTGCACTTCGATGCCGCTCATCGTTGCCTGCGCGGCGCTGATCACTACGGTACCTGCGCTGGACGCGGCCGCGGGCATGCTGTCCGCCGGGTTGGCGGGCGGTGTGCCGCGTATCCAGATCGCCGCGCCGGCGATGATCACGACCGCGATCAGCCCCACGAGGATATTGCGTTTGTGTTTCATGGCTGGGATCCTTGCTTGGCAGGCGCGTCGCGCCGGGGGTCGGATAGGGTTGCGCCGCTTATTCCGACCATGCCATCGAGCGGGCGTTCGATCGCGTCTTCGAGTTGGTTTAACGAATGCTGTACTTGGGTAAGCGCATTTTGGCGTTCGAGTTTAACCTCGAACAGCGTCTGATGCGCCAGTGCTAGGGTCAGACGGCCGGTCTCACCCGAGGCATACAATTTCCGCGCGGACGACAGTTGTTGTTTCTGTGCGGACAGCAGAGCTTCGCTCTGGCCCAGGCTTTTGAGAGCCGCGCGGTAGGTGACCAGCGCGCGGCCTGTTTGGTCAATAGCCCGCGCCTGCAGCGATAGCACCTTCGCCGCGGCTTCGGCGCGGCGCGCTTTCGCTTCGGCGATCGGCCCCTGGTTCTGGTTGAGGATCGGAAGGGCGATGCCGGTGACGCCGAAGGCGATCCGGGTCGCGCCCTGGTCCCAGAGGTAGCCGGGTCCGAGGTGAATGTCCGGATATTGGTTGGCGACTTCCAGTTGCAAGGCGTTCTGGCTGGCCTCGTATTCTGCCAGCGCGCCCAAAAGGTCGGCGCGGTTGCGGATTGCCTCACGCTGGGCGTCCCGCGCCGGGATATCCGGATATATCGTGTCGAACTCGGCAAAGCTGATAGGAATGTCCTCCAGCGCGTCAACCGGAACGCCGATCGCGCTGGCCACCTGCGCACGGGCGTCTTGCATCTGCTGTTGCGCGTTCGCCAGCGCAGTTCTGGTTCGGACCAGCGCAATGCGCTGTTGATTCGCTTCGGTGGCGGACGCCTCGCCCGCCGCGAGGCGCTGCTGCAGCATTGCGGCGATCTGACTCTGCGCCTCGATCTGCTGCTCCAGTATCGACGCAGTCCGGGTGGCAGCGTAAAGCTTGAGCAGCTGCGCGCGCAGCCGGCTTCTGACCTGCCAGGCGACGCTGCCGATGGCAAAGCGGGCGGCGTCCGAGAGTTGTTGCGCCCGCGCCATCCGGTAGCCGCGCTTGCCCGCGGTTTCAAGCGGAATATCGAGTCCCAGGCCGTAGGTCCAGGGAGAGCGACCGCTCGAGTCGGAGGTGTGTTGAAACGGCAATTGCAGCGTCGGATTGGGACGCTGCGCGGCGCTGATCACGCCTGCCTTGGCTGTTCCCCATTTGGCGCGCGCCGCATCCAGGTCCGGGCTGTAATAGAAGGCGGCGAGAGTAAGCATGCTCCCGCTCCAGCTTCTGGGCGGCCAGGGCGTCACGTCATGACCCAGATCCGTCTGGATGAACTGACGCAGCGCCGCGGAGTCGAGCGTGCGTGTCTCGTAAGCCTTCGCCAGCTTCGCCGGATCGAGCGGCTGTGCGTGATACGACTGCATTGCGCAGCCGGATAAGGAGGCCAAAACACTGAGGAGGAACCATGCCCTCATGCGTTACTCCTGGCAAAAAAGAACCGGAAGCCGAAGCTTCCATGAAGGTATGGTAAAGAGAAATGCCCATCGCTGCCGGACAATTGCATTGTCCGGCGACGTCACTTCGTACGTATCTGGGGCGCCCGGATTACAGCGATGCATTTGCATGCCCGGGCTGCGCTCAATCCGCATTCGGCCCTTCAAGGGCGTTTTCCAGCACATTGCTGGTCTTCGCGTCGACGCCGACTTCCTGCGTGACCTTACCCTTCTGGATGTCGAAAGAGTAGCGCAGGCCGCTGCCGCCTTTCTCCTGCTCCAGTTCCTCGTCGGTAATTTTGCCTGGATGGGCTTTGAGGGCGATCACCCGGGCTTGTTCCATGCTGATCCTGGCTTGGGATTGCAGGGCGGGGTCGCTCTTGTGTGTTTCACTGGCGCTGCTCACGCCGGCAAAGGCGAGGGACGCGCCAAGGGCGGCGAGTCCGATGATGCCGACACGAACGGATTTGCTGATTCTCATGCTGATGCTCCTGTAGAGTCGATGAAATCCGGCAGGCGCAATCGCGTCCACCGTGATGATCAATCTACGCCTCCACAATTAGTCGATAGTTAGCGCGGCCGAAATAAAAGACTGCGATCCGGATCAGGTGTTCCCGCCCGTACGGGGTTCCCGTTCCAGCACGCTGAACAGCACCGGCATCACCAGCAGCACCAGCGGCAACTGCACCGCCAAGCCGGAGATGATGGCGATCGCCAGCGGCTGCTGCATGGCCGAGCCTTGCCCGATGGCGAATGCCAGCGGCAGCAGGGTGAGGATCGCGGCAAAGGTGGTCATGGCGATCGGGCGCATGCGGTTCTTGCCGGCATCGATCAGCGCCTGGTGAAACGGCATCTCGCGAAACAGGTCGCGATACTCCGAGAAGTAAAAAATCGCGACCTCGGTGACGATGCCGATGATCATGGTCATGCCCATCATCGCCGAGATGTTGAGTTCGATGCCGGACAGCCACAGGCCCACGAACACCGCGGACACCGCCAGCAGCGGAATCGCCATGATCGCCAGCGCCACACGGAAGCTCTCGTACAGGAACAGCAGCAGCAGGAACACCAGTCCGACCGCGGCGGCGAATACCGCCATCAAACCTTTGAAGGCGATTTGCTGCTGTTTGTACAGACCGCCGAGCTCGAAATACATCCCCTTGGGCAGCAGGTTCGGCGTCGCCAACACCTTCTGGATGTCGGCGATCACCGGCCCCATCGAGCGCCCGCTGATGCGGCCGGTCACCGCCACCATGCGCTTCAGGTTCTCGCGGTTGATCTGGGGCTGGCCGCTGACCGGAACGATCTGCGCCACCCGCTTGAGCGGAAACACATGCCCGTCGGGCGCGCGGATCAATAATCTTCCGATGTCCGGCACGATGGCGCGACCGTGCTGCGGCGTCCACACGCGCACGCCGACCAATTTCGGACCGTGCTGCATCTGCGTGGTCACGATCCCGGACAGATAGCCGCGCAATATCTGCGTGATGCCGTCCGGGTTCATGCCTTCGAGCGCCGCCTTTACCCGATCCACGCGGATTTCCAGGGCATCGCCGGCGGGGCGTATGCCGTCGCGGGTGTCCACCACCCCGAGCACCTTGTCGATGGCCGCGACGACTTTGCGCGCGGCGGACTGCAATTCTTCCGGATTGTCGGAGAACAGCTTGATCTCGATCGGCTGCGGCACCGAGGTCAGATCGCCGATGACGTCCTCCATCAGTTGTGCCAGCTCGATTTTGAGACCCGGCACGCTGCGCTCGACCTCAGTGCGGATGTCGTCCATCACCGTCTCGATCGGCGGACGCCGGCCCGCCTTGAGGCGCACGAAGAAATCGCCCTCGTTGGCCTCGGTGACGCCTCCGCCCAATTGCGTGCCGGTGCGGCGCGAATAGGTGTCCACGTTCGGGTTGGCTTTGATGATCGCCTCGACCTGCTGCAACAGACGATCGGTTTCGGTGAGCGAGGTGCCCGGTTCGGAGCGGTAATCCAGGATGAATCCGCCCTCGTCCATCGCGGGCATGAAGCCCGAGCCTACCTGGTTGAAGGCGAGAAAGCCCGCGGCCAGCAGGGGCACGATGAACAGAAGAGCCAGCAGTGGCCGCGACAGCAAACGCCGCATCAACGCCTCGTAGCGGCGGTGCATCCATGCGGTGATGCGTCCGCCTTCTTTCTGATTGGCATCTTTTTCGTCGAGGAAATGATCGGCCAATAGCGGCACCGCCAGCGCCGTGACGAAAAAGGAGATGATCAATCCCGCCGCCATGGTCAACGACAGCGCCTTGAAAAACGCGCCGGTGACGCCGGTAAGAAACGCCAAGGGCAGGAAGATGACGATGGTGGACGCCGAGGAGCCCGCCAGCGGGCGCATGAATTCCATGGTGGCGGCCATGACGCGGCCGTGGTGTTCGCCGCTGGCGCCGCGCAGGCGCCGCACGATGTGCTCGACCATGACGATGGCATCGTCGATGATCAGGCCCACGGCCGCCGCCATGCCGCCCAGGGTCATGATGTTGAAGCTCATGCCAAGGGCGTAGAGCAATACCACCGTCGCCGCCAGCACCGTCGGCACCGCCACCGCGGCAATGAGCGTGATCTTGATATTGCGCAGGAAGGCCAGCAGCACCAGCACCGCCAGTCCGATGCCGATGAGTATGGCGTCGCGCACGCTGGCGGCGGAATTCACCACCAGCACGCTTTGGTCGTACCAGTTGGCGAGTTTGACGCCGTGCGGCAGCTGCGGACCATAGGCAGCGAGTTTGGCCTGGATGTCGCGCGCGATCTGCACGCTGTTGCTGCCCGGCTGCTGGTAGATATTGAACAGCACCGCCGGGCGGCCATCGGCATTCACCTTGATCCACTGCGGCACCACGCCGTCGCTCACCAGCGCCACGTCTTCCAGGCGCACGATGCCGTTGTTGCCGCTCTTGATGATGGTATCGCCGATCTGCCGGATAGTCTGGAGCCGGGTATCGGCTATTTCCAGATACAGCTTGTATTGGTCCTCCAACCTTCCGACGGCGGTGACCACGTTGGCCGCGCTCAAGGCCTGCGCGACGTCGCCAAGGGTCAGCCCGTAGGTCATCAGCCGCGCCGGATCCACGGTGACCTGGTATTCCTCCTGTGCCCCGCCGATCACCTGGATGCGCGCGACGCCGTTGACGCTGGAAAGCAAAGGGCGCAGCTGATACTGCGCCAGATCATAGAGCGCGGTCTGCGACTGGGTCGCGGATGTCAGGCTGTAGGCCAGAATCGGGAACACCGTCGGATCCATGCGCTTGGTCGTCAACTGGGTGCCCGGCGGCAGATTCGGCAGGATCTGGGTGACCGCCTCGTTGATCTGCGAGGTCGCGAGGCCCATGTCGATGCCCCAGTCGAAGTTCACCGACACGTCCGCCGAGCCGCGGCTGGTGGTGGAGCGCACGTCGCGCACGCCCGGCACGCGCCGCACCGCTTCCTCCACCGGCTGCGTGACCGACAGCATCATCAGGTCCGCGGGACGGTCCCCCGCGTTCAGCGACACCACCACGCGCGGGAAATCCACCGTGGGAAACAGGGTCACGGGCAATTTGAATGCCGCCAGCACCCCCGCCAGCGCGAGCAACACCAGCAGGAACAGGATCGAGCGACGATGCTCCTGCATCCACTGGGTGACGGTCATCGCCCGCCCTCGCGCACGGCCATGCCGTCGCGCAATTCATAGTTGCCCAGGCTCACCACGGGCTCGCTCGCGCTGAACGCGCCTTGCACGGCGATCAAGCCGTCGCGCTCGATCCCGGTCTGCACGTTCACGCGGCGCGCCTTGCCCGCGCGCACCTGAAAGATATAAGCGCCCTGAGCGTCGCGCAGTACCGCCGAGCGCGGCACGACCCATTCGGCTTTGCGGCTGAGCGCAATCCGCGCGTGCACCCGCATGCCCGGCATGAGTCCGCCGCCGGGGACCGCCACCAGCACATCGACAAACTGGGTTTGCGGATTGATCATGCCGAACACCTGTTGCACCCGACCGGGGACCTCATGTTCTGGATCGAATACCGGCGCCACGCTGACCGCCATGCCGGCGCGCACCCGCGCTACGTCGCTCGGCTCCACCCCCAGCAGCACACGCTGCCCGCCCGCGCGCGCCAGTTGCAGCACCGGCGCACCCGCCGCCAGACGGTCGCCCTGGGCTGCCTGCAGGGTGACCACTACGCCGTCGAAAGGCGCAGTGACCCGCTCCAGCGCCCGGTCCGATCCCATTGTTTCCTGCGCACGCAACGCGGCTTCGGCGTCCGCCAGGGTCTTATTCGCCGCCGCCAGCTGCGACTGGGTCGCCAGCTGCTGGTCCGCCAGTTGCGCCATTCGCGCCACTTCGCTGCGCGCGAAATGCACCGCCTGCTGTGCTTGCCGGTAACCCAGCGTGGCGCTGGCGCCGCTGGCAAATTCCAGCAGAGGAGCGCCCTTTTTCACCAGTTGCCCGGCGCTGACCAGCAGCCCCGCGATCTGGCCCGGGCGCGGCAGGCTGACCGTTTGCAGGGCGCGCGTGTCCGGCGATACCACGCCATAGCCCGAGACCGTGTCCGCCATCGGCTGTTGCTTCAACAGCACCGTTTGTACCTGTACGCTGGGCGCGTCGGCGGCAAGGAGCGGGCGCGCGATGAGCAGCAAACCCAGCAGGAGTGTTCCGCGTCGCATCATTGCGTGCCCGTTCTAGGTTGGGGAAGGTCGGGACCGAACAGGGTCTCGAGCGCGATTTGCTGTTCCATCAAGGCCTCCTGCAGGTTAATGGCTTCGATTTGCTTGTCCAGCAGCGCGGTTTGCAGCCGTACGTAATCGGGGGCGGCGAGATTGCCCGCCCGGAACGCGGCTTCGGCGCGATGCGCGACGGTTTCGAGTTCGGCTACGCCCTGGCGGGTGCGCCGCAGCTGGCTGCGCAACAAGGGCAGGTTCTCCAGCGCAAGCGCAATCTCGCTGTAAGCGCCGTTGAGCCGATTCTGGTATTCGTCGTACAGCTTCCTGCGCGTGGCGTCTTCAATGGCAATATTGCCGCGATTGCGGTTGAACACCGGCAGACTCAGCGTCAGGCCGAAGCCCACGCTGTACAGGCCGCTGGTGTCGCGCGCGCGCGTGAGGCCGACGTTCAATGCCGGGAACTGCGCCAGCACCGCGCCGCGAAACTTTTCTTCCTGCGATCGATAGCCCGCTTGCAGCGCCTGCAAATCCGGGCGCTGGTTGAGGCGCTGCTCCAGGCCGGCGCGCAGCGCGGCGGCATCGATCGCAGCCGCCTGCGGCTCGCCCACCAGATCGAGCGGCGCATCGGCGGCCAGCCCGAGCACGCCGTTGAGGCTTGCGCGGTTTTGCAGACGGCTGCGTTCCAGATCATTGATGCGGCGCTCGACCCCCTGCAGGGCGGCCAGGTCGGCGCTGGCAAAATCTAGGGTAACGTTGCCCGCCGCGAGCGCCTTTTGAGTGCGCCGGGAGCGATCCGCCAGCAATGTGCGGGCGACCTGCAATTGTTGCATCAACGCGTCTTGCGCAGTGAGCCGGGCAAACAGCAGGCGCGCCTGGCTCACCACCTGCCATTCCTGCCACAACAACTCCAGATTCACGCGCTGCTCCCGCGCCGTTGCCGCACCTTTAC
>JAJZPQ010000021.1 GCA_021811085.1 Pseudomonadota bacterium
GTCGCGTCGAACAGCCGGTTCTCGAGTATGTCCATGTAGTCGAAACGGTTCTCCACATGTTTGGACAAGGCGTCGAGCTGGCCGGTAAGCTCGTTCATCGACAGGTCCTGCACCGGAATACCGCTGGGCAGTGCGCCGCCGCGCCCGGGCGGCTCGCTCATGCGGAATTCCTGCGGCTTGATGCCGGCAAGCGCCGACAGGCGCTCGCCCAGTGCATCCAGGCGCACCATTTGCGCCTGCATCTGCCCCACGCGTACCGCCATCGCATTCAGGTTTTCGCGCACGAACTCCTTGGCGTTCTTGGATTGCTGCTCCTGCGCCGACAGCAATAGCTCCTGCACCAGCGGCAGCTTGATTTCGACCGCGTGGCGGAATACCAGGTAGAACATGGAACTGGACAAGGCCAGGACGGTCGCCAACAGCAGCGCCACCCCCAGCAGCAGGTGGCGCGTATCCAGCGAAATCGACTTAGCCGTTGCCAGCCGGTTCGATACCAGAATAATATGCATGACCCCTCCGAGAGACAGCTCCATGCATTCCAAGAATCTTCGCGCCTATCTGGACTCTGCCGTAGGCATAGCGGGCTTGTTACCCCAGGCGGAACGACTCATCGAATTGCGGCGCATCTACAGCAAACTGGTGCCGCAGCAGCTGTTGCGATCTTCGTCGATCGGAAATTATAAGCAGCAAAAAGTCGTCATCTTCGCCGAAAATAACGCTATTGCCGCCAAGCTTAGATTGCTAAGTCCACGATTAGTCAACGATTTTTCCAAAAGCGGAGCCGAGGTTACCGGAATTCGGATCGAAGTGCAACCCCGGCAGGCCACCCAACAGGAAGCGAAGCCGAAACTGGCGAAGCTCAGTCAGGCGGGGGCCGAATGCCTGGAAGCCTTGGCCGCCAGACTGCCGGATTCACAGCTTAAACAAGCAGTTAGGCTAATGGCAACGGAACGCGGACCGGCGGCCGAGTTGCCCCAGCCAGACTCAGAAGAGCGCGCGGACGTACATTCGCGCACACCGAAGTAAGCACTAACCGCCGATTCCGGATAGGTTCAATCCACAGCGGAGACTAGACGCCGGTTCAGGCGGCTTGCGCGAGGAAGCGGGTGAGGCCCGCCGGGGCGTCTTCGCTGCGATCGAAACTCACATATTCCCAGGCGTCGGCCTCTGCCAGCGTGGCGCGCAACAGGGCGTTGTTCAGGCCGTGGCCGGACTTGTGCGCGACAAAAGACCCGATTACCGCATGGCCGAGCAGGTACAGATCGCCGATCGCATCCAGAATCTTGTGTTTTACGAACTCGTCGGCATAACGCAGGCCATCGGCATTGAGCACCCGGTATTCATCCATCACGACCGCGTTGTCCAGGCTGCCGCCCATGGCCAGACCGCTGGCGCGCAGGCTTTCGACGTCCTGCATGAAACCGAAGGTGCGCGCCCGCGCCACTTCCTTGACGTAGGAAGTTTCGGCGAAGTCGACCACGACGTTCTGGCTGGATTTGTCGAAAACGGGATGGTTGAAGACAATGGAAAACGACAATCTGAATCCGGCGTAAGGCTCGAACCGCGCCCATTTGTCGCCTTCCTTCACTTCCACCGGTTTCTTGATGCGGATAAAGCGTTTGGCTACAGGCTGCTCGACGATGCCCGCCGACTGCAGCAGAAACACAAAGGGCGAGGCGCTGCCGTCCATGATCGGCACTTCCGCCCCGGTGAGGTCGACATAGGCATTGTCCACGCCGAGCCCGGCAAATGCCGACATCAGGTGTTCCACGGTGGCGACCTTGACGCTGCCCTGCTCCAGCGTGCTGCACAGGCGCGTGTCGCCCACGTTATAGGCGCCGGCGCGCACGTCGGCAGGCTGCGGCAGATCCAGTCGCCGGAACACGATGCCCGTGTTCGGCTGCGCCGGACGCAGCGTCAGTTCCACCTTTTCGCCCGAATGCAGCCCTACGCCGGTCGCGCGTATCACGGACTTGAGGGTGCGCTGCTTCAACATGAATGCGTTCTTGACTGCTGCTAAACGATCAATTTTAACATAACGATCACCCTGCCCACGCGACCCGGAGCGCGAGCAGGGTGACGGCGGCGCAGGCTCAGTCAGCCTGTTTGCGCAGGAACGCCGGGATGTCGTATTTGTCCATCCCGTTTTGCTGCAGCGCCTCTATGGTCGAGGCGCGGTTCTTGCGAATCACCGCGGGCATCGCGTCCAGCGTCGCATAGTCGACTCCGGCCACGGGCATGTTGTCGGTGCCGTTCTTCACCACCAATTGCGGTTTGGTCTGGCGTATCGCCGCGGGCTGCCCCAGCCCGGTCGCGACCACGGTCACGCGCAGCTCGTCGCCCATTTCCTCGTCGTAGACGGCGCCCAGGATCACGGTCGCGTCCTCGGCCGCGAAGCTGCGTATGGTCTCCATCACTTCCTTGGTCTCGCGCAGTTTCAGGCCCGATTTCGCCGCAGTGATATTGACCAGGACACCGCGTGCACCGGAGAGATTCACGCCTTCGAGCAGCGGGCAGGCCACGGCCTGCTCGGCCGCGATGTGTGCGCGGTCCATGCCCGAGGCGGAGGCCGAACCCATCATCGCCATGCCCTGCTCGTGCATGACCGTCTTGACGTCCTGGAAGTCGACGTTGATCAGGCCGCGGATATTGATGATCTCGGAGATGCCGGCGACCGCGTTTTTCAGCACGTTGTCGGCCGCGCCGAACGCCTCTTCCATCGACACCTCCTCGCCCAGCACTTCTTCCAGTTTCTCGTTGAGGATCACGATCACCGAATCGACGTTCTGCGCCAGCTCATCGATGCCGCCTTCGGCCGCCTGCATGCGCTTGACCCCCTCGAACGAGAACGGCTTGGTGACCACGGCCACGGTGAGGATGCCCATCTGCTTCGCCACTTCGGCCACCAGAGGTGCGGCGCCGGTGCCGGTGCCGCCGCCCATGCCTGCGGTGATGAACACCATGTGCGCCCCGGCGAGCGACTCCTCGATTTGCTCGCGCGCTTCCATTGCGGCAGCACGCCCGGCTTCGGGCTTGGCCCCCGCGCCCAAACCGGAAGCGCCAAGCTGAATCTGGTTCTTCGCCTGTCCGTGCGCGAGCGCCTGCGCGTCGGTATTCATGGCGATGAACTCCACGCCCTGCACGGTGTTGCGGATCATGTGGTCGACGGCGTTACCGCCGGCGCCGCCGATGCCGACCACCTTGATCACGGTACCGTTGTTCTGTGCATCCACGATTTCAAACATAGTGCCTCCTTCCGGGTCTTAGTTAAGAAACAAATTGCGAACTCGCTGCCATCTCCGGCCGGACACTGCGGTGTCCGACGCCTAGAAATTCCTCTGAAACCACTCCTTCATCCTCGACAAAATCTGCCTGAACGATGCGCCCTGCAGCGCCTGGATGCCGCGCTGCGTCTGCGACTGCCCCTCGAGCAGCAGGCCGATGGCCGTGGCGAAGCGCGGATGCTTGACCACTTCCGCCAGCCCGCCGGCGTAGCGCGGCGTGCCCAGGCGCACCGGCATATGAAAAATCTCCTCGCCCAGTTCGACCATGCCGCGCATCACGCTCGAGCCGCCCGTGAGCACCAGGCCGGAAGACAGCAGCTCCTCGTAGCCCGATTCGCGCAGCACTTTCTGGATCAGCGAATACAGTTCTTCCACGCGCGGCTCAATCACTTCGGCCAGGGTCTGACGCGACAGCTGACGCGAGCCGCGATCGCCGATGCCGGGCACCTCCACCGGTTCGTCGGGGTCCGCCAGCTGGCGCAGCGCGCAGCCGCTCCTGATCTTGATTTCCTCGGCCTCTGCCGTAGGGGTGCGCAGCGCCATCGCAATGTCGTTGGTGATCTGGTCGCCGGCGATCGGGATCACCGCGGTATGGCGAATCGCGCCTTCGCGGAATATCGCGATGTCGGTGGTGCCGCCGCCTATGTCCACGAGGCACACGCCGAGCTCCTTTTCGTCCTCGGTGAGCACGGCGATCGAGGATGCCAGCGGCTGCAGGATCAGGTCGTTCACTTCCAGGCCGCAGCGGCGCACGCACTTGACGATGTTCTGCGCCGCCGACACCGCACCGGTGACGATATGCACCTCCACCTCCAGGCGCACGCCGCTCATGCCTAAGGGCTCGCGCACGCCGTCCTGGCCGTCGACGACGAACTGCTGCGTGAGGATGTGCAGGATCTGCTGGTCGGTCGGGATCGGCAGCGCGCGCGCAGTCTCGATGACGCGCTGCACATCGAGCGCCGATACCTCCTTGTCCTTGATCGCGACCATGCCGCGCGAGTTGAAGCTCTTGATGTGACTGCCGGCGATGCCGGTGAACACGCGCGTGATCTTGCAATCGGCCATCAGCTCGGCTTCCTCCAGCGCGCGCTGAATCGCGCTCACCGTGGCCTCGATGTTGACCACCACGCCTTTCTTCAGTCCTTTGGACTCATGCCCGCCCATGCCGATAATGTTCAGCCGCTTGTCCGGCAGCAGCTCGGCGACGATCGCCACCACCTTGGAGGTGCCGATGTCGAGACCGACGACGAGGTTCTTGTTTTCCTTGCTCATGCCTTCTCCCCGCTACGGCGTTTGTTACCCACGTTTTTTGGCTCCCTGCCGGAATGCATGATTTCCGGTACGCGCAGCGCAAAGCCGCTGGGATAGCGCAGGTCGGCGTATTCGAACTTGCGCTGGAGCTTACCCAGGGTTTGCGCGTAATAGGCGACGAAGCGCGCAAGGCGCTGCAGCACCGGTTCCTTGAGTTGGTCCCGCCCCAGTTCCAGCGTAAGGCCGTTCGACAGACGCAGCTGCCAGGAATAGCGCGCCGACAGCAGGACCTGCCGCGGCTCGAGCGCGAGCGGCGCCAGGGCGTCGCGAAACGCGGCATAGCGGCGCGCCACCTCCTCCGCGCTGCCGCTCGGGCCGGCAAATTGCGGCAGGTTCACCGCCGCGGGCAACTCGCCTTCGAACACTTCGCCGTGCGTATTGACCAGGCGCCCCGAATGCGCATCGGCGCCCCAGCGCGCCAGCGCCACCTGCTCTTCGATCGTTACCTGAAGGCGATCGGGCCACAGGCGCCGCACCTCGACCTTGCGCACCCAGGGCAGCGACTCGAATGCGCTGCGCACCGCATCCAGATCGACGCTGAGGAACGTGCCGCTTGCGCCAGCGCGCGCAGCACGCTCCGCCTGCTCGCGCGTGACGTGCTTCAGCTCGCCCTGCAGCGTCAGCGTGCGCAGCGGCAGCAGAGGCGTATGCACCAGCGCGTAGCCGCCGGCGAAAATCAAGGCCGCCACAGCGAAGACGTAGAGCGCGTTGGCGCAGCCGTTGAGCATGTCGGCGTTATCCCACATGCGCGAGCTCCAGTATGCGCAGCACCAGATCTTCGAACGACAGGCCCGCATGGCGCGCCGCCATCGGCACGAGCGAGTGGTCGGTCATGCCGGGCGAGGTATTCACTTCGATGAACCAGGGCTTGCCGACGGCATCGAGCATCAGGTCGACGCGTCCCCAGCCGCGGCAGCCGAGCGCGTTGAAAGCCGCGAGCACCTGCTGCTGCAGCTCGGCCTCCGCAGCCGCCGCGAGACCGCAGGGAATGATGTAGCGCGTGTCGTTGGCCCGGTACTTGGCCTCGTAGTCGTAGAACTTGCGCGGCGTCTCCAATTTAATCAGCGGCAGAGCCTCGCCGCCGAGCACGCCGGCAGTCAGCTCGATGCCTTGAATGAACTGCTCGGCCAGGACCACGCTGTCGTAATTCGCGGCGAGCGTATAGGCTTCATCCAGCTCTGCGGCTGCGCTCGCCTTGCTCATGCCGATGCTGGAACCCTCGTTCGCGGGCTTGACCATCAGCGGCAGGCCGAGGCGCGCAGACACGGCCTTCAGGTCGCTCGCCGCGGTGAGCAGTTCGTAGCGCGGCGTGGGAATGCCGGCCGCCTGCCACACCAGTTTGCTGCGCCACTTGTCCATCGCCAGCGCGCTCGCAAGCACACCCGATCCGGTATAGGGAATGCCGAGCAGTTCCAGCGCCCCCTGTATGGTGCCGTCCTCGCCGTAGCGGCCATGCAGCGCGATGAACACGCGGTCGAATTTCTCCGCGATCAGCGCCGCCAGATCCCGTTGCTGCGGATCGAAGCCATGCGCGTCCACGCCGCGCCGGCGCAACGCATTCAGTACCATGCCGCCGCTCCTGAGCGACACTTCGCGCTCGGCCGAGCGGCCGCCAAGCAGCACTGCGACTTTGCCGAAGTCCTTGGCGTTCATGCTCGCTCACCTATGATGCGCACTTCGGTCACGAGTTCGACGCCCTGGCGCGAGCGCACCGTCTGCTTCACATGCTCGATCAGATTCTCGATGTCGGCGGCGCTGCCGCGTCCGCCGGCGTTGACGATGAAGTTGGCGTGTTTTTCCGACACGCGCGCACCGCCGATGGCAAAGCCCTTGAGGCCGCAGGCCTCGATCAGGCGCGCCGCGTGGTCCCCCGGCGGATTGCGGAATACCGAGCCGGCGTTGGGCAGCGCGAGCGGCTGGCTGGCGATGCGCTGCTGCAGCAGCTGCTTGATGCGGCCGAGCGCTGCTTCGCGCTCGCCGCGTTCGAACGCAAACCAACCCGCTGCAAACCATTCGTCCGCGCCGAGTTTCGCGTCCTTGAGCGCGACATGGCGGTAAGCGACGTCGAAATCCGCAGGCAGGCGCCGGCGCAGCTCGCCGCTGCGGCAGAGCATGAGCACGCGCTCGACCCGGTCCCAGGTCTCGGCGCCGTAGCAGCCCGCGTTCATCGCGAGCGCGCCGCCCACGGTCCCGGGAATGCCCGCGAGAAATTCCGCGCCGGCATAGCCCTGGGTCGCCGCAAAGCGCGCGACTTTTGGACTGGCCGCGCGCGCTTCGGCATAGACGAGCGCGCCGTCCATGCGCAGCACTGCGTGGGTCGCGTGCATCAACATGACCGTGCCGCGCAGGCCGCCGTCGCGCACCAGGAGATTGCTGCCGAGGCCGACGAAATAGACGGGCTCGTCTGCGGGGAGCGTACGCAGGAATAGAGCCGCGTCTTCGATATCGGCCGGCACATAGGCGCGCTCCGCAGCGCCGCCGGTGCGCCAGGACAGATGCTTGCGCATCGGCTCGTCGCGCAGCAGCCTGCCGCGCAGCGCCGGGGGAGAGAGATGTTTTTGCTCAGCCATGTGCATCTCTCACTCCGCCGCCTTGGCCAGCGCGGCCGGCACGCCGCCGATCGAACCTGCGCCCATGGTGACCACGACGTCGCCGTCCTGCGCGGCGGCTCGGATCGCGGCCGGCATGTCGGCTATGTTCTCGACGAACACCGGCTCGACGCGGCCGGCGACGCGCACCGCGCGCGCAAGCGTCCTGCCGTCCGCGGCGACGATCGGCGCCTCGCCCGCCGGATAGACTTCGGCGAGCAGCAGCGCATCCGCACCCGAAAGGACCTTGACGAAATCCTCGAACAGGTCGCGCGTGCGCGTGTAGCGGTGCGGCTGGAACGCGAGCACGATGCGCCGTCCGGGGAACGCGCCGCGCGCCGCGTCCAGCGTCGCCTGCATTTCGGCCGGATGGTGGCCGTAGTCGTCGATCAGGGTGAATCTGCCGCCGCCCTTGGCGGGAATCGCGTCGTAGCTCTGAAAGCGCCGGCCGACGCCGCGGAATTCCGCCAGCGCCTTGACGATGGCCGCGTCCTCCAGGCCCAGTTCGGTGGCGACCGCAATCGCGGCGAGCGCGTTCTGCACGTTATGCCGGCCCGGCAGGTTGAGCGTCACGTCGAGCACCCTGGACCCGCCTTCGCGCACGGCATGAAAACGCATTTTTCCGCCGCAATGGCTCACATTCTCCGCGCGCACCATCGCATCGGCGCCGAAGCCGTAGCTGAGTATGGGTTTGGACACGAACGGCTGGATCTCGCGCACGTGCTTGTCGTCGGTGCACAGCACGGCGGCGCCGTAGAACGGCAGGTTCTGCAGGAAAGCGATGAACGCCTGCTTCAGCCGCGCGAAGTCGTGCTGATAGGTCTCCATGTGGTCGGCGTCGATATTGGTTACGACGGCGATCATCGGCTGCAGATGCAGAAACGAAGCGTCGGACTCGTCCGCTTCGACCACGATATAGTCGCCCGCGCCCAGGCGCGCGTTCGAGGCGGCGCTGGTGAGCCGGCCGCCGATAACGAAAGTGGGGTCCAGCCCGGCCTCGGCGAGCACGCTCGCGACCAGACTGGTGGTGGTGGTCTTGCCGTGCGTACCCGCGATCGCGATGCCCTGCTTCAGGCGCATCAGCTCGGCCAGCATCAGCGCGCGCGGCACCACCGGGATGCGCCGCGCGCGCGCCGCCAGCACCTCCGGATTGTTGTTGCCCACGGCGGTAGATACGACGACCACGTCGGCCGTGGCCACGTTCTCTGCCGCATGACCCACGCTCAAGGTGGCGCCGAGTTCGTGCAGGCGCCGCGTCGCCGCGTTCTCGCCCAGATCGGAGCCGGTGACCTGGTAGCCCAGGTTGAGCAGCACCTCGGCGATGCCGCTCATGCCACTACCGCCGATGCCGACGAAGTGAATGCGTTTGACTTTATGCTTCATGCACGTTCCGATCGGCAGCGGCGGTTCGTAAAAGCCGGTGCACCTATACCTACGAAGTGAATATGTTTGACTTTGTGCTTCATTGCGCCAGTTCCATGCACGCCCGCGCTACGGCCTCGGTGGCATCCGGTTTGCCCAGCGCCCGCGCCTTTTCGGCCATGTCGAGCAGGCGTTCGCGCGTGAGCCCGCGCAGCAGCTGCGCCAGCCTTTGCGCCGAAAGCTCGGGCTGCGGCAACAGGATGGCAGCGTCCTTCGCGGACAGGAATTTCGCGTTGCCGGTCTGGTGATCGTCCACGGCAAACGGAAACGGCACGAGTATGCTGGCCACGCCGGCGCAGGCGAGCTCGGCGACGGTGAGCGCGCCCGCGCGGCAAATGACGAGGTCGGCTGCGCCATAGTGCGCCGCCATGTCGTCGATGAAGGCGAGCGTCTGCGCGCGCACGCCGGCCGCGGCGTAAGCCTGGCGCAACGCCTCCAGATGCTGCGCCCCGGACTGATGCGTGACCTCGGGGCACATCTCCTGCGGCAGGAGCGCCAGCGCCTGCGGCACGATTTCGTTCAGCGCGCGCGCCCCCAGGCTGCCGCCGAGCACCAAAACCTTGAGCCGACCGGAGCGCGCGCCGTAGCGCGCGCGCGGCGGCGCCAGCGCGGCGATTTCCCTGCGTACCGGGTTGCCGCATACCGCGGCGCCGGGCAGAGCGCCCGGAAATGCCTGCAGCGTCCGGTCGGCCAGGCGCGCGAGCACTTTGTTGGCCAGCCCGGCCACCGAATTCTGTTCGTGCACCGCGAGCGGACGGCCGAACAAGGACGCCATCATACCGCCGGGGAAGCTGATATAGCCGCCCATGCCCAGCACCACGTCGGGCCGCCGTGCGAGCAGCGCGCGCGCGCTTTGCCAGAACGCGACGAGCAGATTCAGCGGCAGCGCGAGCGCGCGCGCGAGGCCCTTGCCGCGCAGCCCGGAGAAACGCACCCAGGCCATGTCGTAGCCGTGCTTGGGCACCAGTGTCGCTTCCATGCCGTTCTTCGCGCCCAACCAAACCACGCGCCACCCCTGTCCGCTCAAATATTCGGCCACCGCCAGCGCCGGAAACACGTGCCCGCCGGTGCCGCCCGCCATGATCATGATTGTGCGTGCCATGCTTTCGCCGTCGCCCTCATGCGGGCTGCCCCCGCTGCAAGAGGCGATTTTAGTTTCGGCGTAACGCGGGCTGCGCCCGCATTAGCCTTCACTGAAATCTTCGCCCTCATGCGGGCTGCCCCCGCATGAGGGCTCGATTTTCATAGTCAATACGCAGCAGCACCGCCAGCGCCACGCAATTGGCGAGGATGCCGCTGCCGCCGAAGCTCATCAGCGGCAGCGTCAATCCCTTGGTCGGCAGCAAGCCCATGTTCACGCCCATGTTGATCAGTGTCTGCACGCCGAGCCAGACCGCGATGCCCTGCGCCACCAGCGCCGCGTAGTAGCGCTCCGCTGCCGCCGCCTGGCGGCCGATCGCGAACGCGCGCAGCACCAGCCACGCAAACAGAGCGACCACGGTCACGACGCCGACCAGGCCGAGTTCCTCGGCGATCACGGCCAGCAGAAAATCGGTGTGCGCCTCGGGCAGGTAGAACAGCTTTTCCACGCTGGCGCCCAGGCCCACACCGAGCCATTCGCCGCGGCCAAAGGCGATCAGCGCATGCGACAGCTGGTAGCCCCTGCCGTAGGGATCGGACCAGGGGTCCATGAAGCCGAAGATGCGCTGCATGCGATAGGGCGAGCTCAGGATGAGCGCGAGAAAGCCCACGAGCGAAAGCGCGACCAGCCCGGCGAACCACTTGCCGTTCATGCCGCCGAGAAACAGGATCGCCATCGCGATCGACGCGATCACCACGAACGCGCCGAAATCGGGCTCGCGCAGCAGCAGCCAGCCGACCAACAGCATCACCGTCAGCATCGGCAGCAGCCCTTTCTTGAAGCTGTGCATGAGCGCGAATTTGCGCGCCGTATAGTCGGCGGCGTAGAACACCGCGGCGAGCTTCATGAATTCGGAAGGCTGCAGATTGGCCACGCCCAGCGACAACCAGCGCCGCGCGCCGTTCACCTCGCGCCCCACATGCGGGATCAGCACCAGCACCAGCGCCAGGATGCCGCATCCGAACAGCCACGGCGACAGGCTCTGCCAGGTGCGCATCGGCACCTGGAACGCCATCAGCGCCGCGATCAGGCCCGTCGCGAGGAACAGCGCCTGGCGCACCAGGAAATAAGTCGGCTGCTTGCCGGTAAAGCGGCTTGCCTCGGCGGTCGCGATCGAAGCCGAGTACACCATGACCATACCCAGCACCATCAGGATCAGCGCAATCCATGCCAGCACCTCGTCGAATTCCGCCGACGAGTTGCGTTCGGCTTTAATGAAGTTCAGCATGAGCGAGGCTTCTTACGCAGGCGGCGAACACTTCGCCGCGATGCGGATAGTTGCGGAACATGTCGAAACTGGCGCAGGCCGGCGACAGCAGCACGGCATCGCCCGCCTGCGCCTGTGCGCGCGCCTGCGCCACCGCCTGCTCCATGCTCGCGGCGCGCACCAGCGGCACGCCGCTTGCGCCGAGAGCCGCGGCGATGAGCTGCGCATCGCGCCCGATCAGCACCACCGTGCGCGCGTAGCGCGAAACCGGCTCGGCGAGCGGCGCAAAGTTTTGACCTTTGCCCTCGCCGCCGGCGATCAGGATCACGCGCGCGCCGCGCGCGGCGAGTTCGGCGAAGCCTGTGAGCGCCGCGACCGTGGCGCCGACGTTGGTGCCCTTGGAGTCGTTGTAATAGGCGACGCCGCCGATTTCGGCGACCCGCTCCACCCGGTGCGGCAGGCCCTTGAATTCGCGCAGCGCCGCCAGCAGCGGCGCATAGGGCAGATCGAGCGCTCGTGTCAGCGCCAGCGCGGCGAGCGCATTCGCGGCGTTGTGCAGCCCGGCGAGCGACAGCTCCTTCAGCGCCAGCAGCGGCGTCGTGCCTTGCGCCAGCCACAGGTCGCCGTCGATGCGCAGCAGGCCGAAATCCTCGGCGCGTTCAGGCGGATTCAGGCCGAAACTGACCTGCATGCGCCCGGGGACGGCCATGCGCAAGCTCCAGGCGTCATCGCGATTGAGCACCTGTATGCCCTCGCCGCGGAAAATGCGCGCCTTGGCCTGCGCGTAGGCGTCCATGCCGTCGTAGCGATCCAGATGATCCTCGCTCAGATTGAGCACCGTGGCCGCAGCAGGATTGAGCGTGCGCGTGGCCTCGAGCTGGAAGCTGGACAGTTCGAGCACCCACACCTCGGGCTCCCGCCGCGCGTCTTCGCAATGCATCAGCGCATCGAGCGCCGCCGGACCGATGTTGCCCGCGACCTCGGTGGCGAGGCTGTCGCGCCTGCACATCGCGCCGACGAGCGCGGTCACCGTGGTCTTGCCGTTGGTGCCGGTGACGGCCAGCAGCTGCGGCTGCGCCTGTGCGGCGCTCGCGCGCGCGCGCAGTTCCTGCGCGAACAGTTCGATATCGCCCACCACCGGCACGCCGCGCGCCGCGGCCGCGCGCACCTGCGGCGTCGCCAGCGGCACGCCCGGGCTGATCGCGATGAGTTCGGCATCGGCGAAGGACGCGTCGCGATAAGCGCCGAGCACCACTTCGGCCTGCGGCACCGCGCCTGCGAGCGCCGCGAGGCCGGGCGGATTGTCGCGCGTGTCGGCGACGCGCACGCGCGCGCCGCGGCGCGCGAGGTAGCGCGCCAGCGACAAGCCGGTTTCGCCCAGGCCGAGAACCAGCGCATTTTTTCCGGCAAGCTTCATCTGAGCTTCAATGTCGACAAGCCGAACAACACCAGCATCATCGTGATGATCCAGAAGCGCACGACGACCTGTGACTCTTTCCATCCGGACAGCTCGTAGTGGTGATGCAGCGGCGCCATGCGGAAAATGCGCTTGCCGCCGCTCCACTTGAAGTACAGCACCTGCAGCATCACCGACAGCGTCTCGGCGACGAACACGCCGCCCATGATCAGCAGCACGATTTCCTGGCGCACGATCACGGCCACGGTGCCCAGGGCCGCGCCGATGGCGAGCGCGCCCACGTCGCCCATGAACACCTCGGCCGGATAGGCGTTGAACCAGAGAAAGCCCAGGCCGGCCCCGGCGAGCGCACCGCAGAACACCGTCAGTTCGCCCGCCCCCGGGATATAGGGCAGCAGCAGGTATTTCGAGTACACCGTATTGCCGGCGACGTAGGCGAAAATTCCGAGCGCGCCGGCAATCATTACCGCCGGCATGATCGCGAGTCCGTCCAGGCCGTCGGTGAGGTTGACCGCATTGCTGGTGCCGACGATGACGAAGTAGGTGAGCACGATGAAACCCCACACCCCCAGCGGATAAGCGATGTTCTTGAAGAAAGGCAGGATCAGGTCGGCCTTGGGCGGCAGGGTCATGGACAGGCCGCTGCCGACCCAGGCGGTGAACAGTTCGAAGATCTTGGCGTTGCTCGGCGACGATACGGCGAACGCCAGGTACACCGCGGCCACGAGGCCGATCACCGACTGCCACGCGAGCTTGGTCTTGGCCGACAGCCCTTTCGGATTGCGCTCCACCACCTTGCGGTAATCGTCGACCCAGCCGATCGCCCCGAAACCCAGCGTCACCACCAGCACCGCCCAAAGGAAGCGGTTGGACAGATCGCCCCACAGCAGCGTGGTAATGCCGACCGAAACCAGGATCAGCGCGCCGCCCATCGTGGGCGTACCGGCCTTGGTCAGATGCGATTGCGGACCGTCGTCGCGCACCGATTGGCCGATCTTGTACGCGGTCAGTTTGCGTATCACCAACGGCCCGGCGATGAAGGAAATCGCCAGCGCGGTGAGGCAGGCCAGCACCGCGCGCAGCGTGATATAGCCGAACACGTTGAACGCGCGCACGTCCTTGGCGAAGTACTGAGCTAATTCGAGCAGCATCAGTGGCCTCCTGCCGGCGCAGCGCAGAGCGCCTGTACCACGCGCTCCATGCGCATGAAGCGCGAGCCCTTGACGAGCACGCTTACGTCCGCAGCGAGCGCGGGTTCGAGTTCAGCCAGCAGCGCGCCGATATCGGCGTAGTGCCGCGCGCCTTCGCCGAATGCCGCCGCCGCATGCCGGCAGGACTCCCCCAGAACGAACAGCCGGTCGATACCCGCGGCGCGCGCATGGCGGCCGATTTCGGTATGGAACGCCGCGCCGTGCGCGCCGACTTCGCCCATGTCGCCCAGCACCAGGAATTTTCGCCCGGGCCTGCGCGCCAGCACTTCGATCGCCGCGATGACCGAGTCCGGATTCGCGTTGTAGGTATCGTCGAGAACGACCGCTGCCTGCTTGCCGTCTTTTTTCTGCAGCCGCCCCTGCACCGGGCGAAATTGCGCCAGCCCGCGCGCAATCGCGGCAAGGCCCACGCCGGCAGCCGCAGCCGCGGCCGAAGCGGCCAGGGCATTGCGCACGTTGTGCACCCCGGCGGCCTGCAAACTCACCGGTGCCTCGCCTTCGGGCACGCGCAACACGATGTCGCTGCCGAAATCGCGCAGCGCGTAGCGCCCGCCCACCGCTGCGGGCTGCTCGATGCCGAAGTCGAGCACGCGCCGCGGTGCGGCCGCGCCGCGCCAATAGCCGGCATAATCGTCGTCGGCATTGATCACCGCCACCCCGTCGGCGGGCAGCGCCGCGAACACCGCGCCGTGCTCGCGCGCCACATCCTCCACGCTATGCATGAATTCCTGGTGTTCGCGCTGCGCGTTGTTGACCAGCGCCACGGTCGGCCCTGCGAGCCCGGCGAGGTAGGCGGTCTCGCCCGCATGATTCATTCCGAGCTCGACCACCGCGCAAGCATGCTGCGCGCGCAGGCCGAGCAGCGTCAGCGGCAGGCCGACGTCGTTGTTGAGGTTGCCCGGCGTCGCATAGGCGCGACCCGCTCCCGCGTGTTCGGTCAGGATCGCGGCGATCATTTCCTTCACCGTGGTCTTGCCGTTGGAACCAGTCACGGCAATCAGCGGCAGCGTGAATTTTCTGCGCCAATAGGCGGCGAGCCGCCCCAGGCCGAGGCGCGTATCGTCGACCACCAGCAGCGGCAGCGGTGCCTCGCCGGCGCCCATGGTCGCCGGCCCGCGCCGGTCGACCATTGCCGCCACCGCGCCCTTCGCGCGTGCGGCGGCGAGATAGTCGTGGCCGTCGTAGCGCTCCCCGCGCAGCGCCACGAACAGCGCACCCTGCGCAATCGTGCGCGTGTCGCTCGATACGGCGGCGAAGCGCGCGTTGGCTCCGCGCGCTTCGCCCTGTACGCCCTGTGCCGCTTCGTGCAGATCCATCATCGTTTCCATGCCGCAAGCGCCTCTGCCGCCACTGCAGCGTCCAAAAAAGGAATGCGCTGCCCGGCGCTCTCCTGGTAATCCTCGTGACCCTTGCCTGCGATCAGCACCACGTCGCCCGCGCCGGCTGCGGCGATGGCTGCAGCTATCGCTTCGCGCCGGCCCGCGACCACCAGCGGCGGCTGCGCCATCTGCGCCTCGGCCAGCACGCCTTCGAGTATGTCGGTGATGATGGCTATCGGATCTTCGCTGCGCGGGTTGTCGCTGGTGAGCAGGACCTGGTCGGCGTTGCGCGCCGCGATCGCCCCCATGAGCGAGCGCTTGCCGCGGTCGCGGTCGCCGCCGCAGCCGAAAACGCAGACCAGGCGCCCTCCGGCGGCCTGCGCCAGCGGACGCAGGCTCGCGAGCACCGCCTCGAGCGCGTCCGGGCTGTGGGCGTAATCGATCACCGCAAGCGGCTTGCCCGCGCCGCCCAGACATTGCATGCGGCCGGCGGGCGAGTTCAGCGCCGCAACGGCCGCCACCGCCCGCTCCAGCGCCACCCCGGCCCCGAGCAGCACGCCCAGAACGCCGAGCAGATTGGCTACGTTGAAACGCCCGAGCAGCCTGCTCTTGAGTTCGGCCCGACCCCAGGAGCTCGACAGCGTGAAGGCGAGACCTTCGCGCGCGAAGCTGATGTCTTCCGCCTCGAGGAAAAACTGCAGTCCGGCGGCGCTGGCGACGCCCGCGTGCGCGCTGTAGCCGGCGCACGCAACCTGACTGCCGGCGAGCTTTTGCGCGATGCGCACGCCGAGCACGTCGTCCAGGTTGAGCACGGCGCCGGTGAGCCCGGGCGCATCGAACAGCAGCGACTTCGCTGCGGCGTAGCGCTCCATGTCGCCGTGATAATCCAGATGGTCGCGCGAGAAATTCGTGAACAGCGCCACGTCGAACAGCACGCCGTTGACCCGCGCTTGATCCAGGCCGACCGAGGACACTTCCATCACGGCGCCCTGCGCACCCGCCTGGAGAAATTCGGCCAGCAGCCGGTGCAGTTCGATCGCATCCGGCGTCGTGTTGATGCTGGGCACGAGCGCGGCGGCGGCCTCCTGCCCCGGCGGCGCGGGGAATCCGCTGCCCAGTGTGCCGATCACGGCAGTCTTGCGACCCAGTGCGTTCAAGGCCTGCGCTATCCACTGGCTGCAGGAGGTCTTGCCGTTGGTGCCGGTGACCGCGGCGAGCCACAGTTTTTCCGAGGGTCGGCCGTAGACTTCGTGGGCGAGATGGCCGGCCAGAGCACGCAGGCCGTCCAGCGCCAGGTTCGGTACGCGCCACTCCGGATTCCAGGAAAAACCGTCGCGCTCCCACAGCACCGCCGCCGCACCGCGCGCGATCGCGTCGCCGATGTAGCGACGGCCGTCGGTGCTCGCTCCGGGGTAGGCGACGAAAGCGTCGCCCGCGCGCAAGCGGCGGCTGTCGGCGCCGAGTCCGCTTATCCTCGCCCCCTGCTGGCGCAGCTGGCTCAATATGTCGATTGCCGTCCTATTCACGCTCGCTCTGTCCCAGCGGCTCAGGCGCTTCGTCCATGCAAATGTGCTGCACGCATCGGCCGCCGTCCACGTTCAAACGCCTTCCTTGATTTGCGCGCCAGCGGGCGGCAGTTCCAGCGGTTCGAGCGGCGCATCCGGCGGCACGCCGAGCATGCGCAAGGCCCCGCCCATCACCGCCGAAAACACCGGCGCCGCGACCGTGCCGCCGTAGTACTGGCCCGCGCTCGGTTCATCGATCATCACCGCGATCACCAGCCGCGGATTCGAGGCCGGCGCCAGGCCCACGAAAGACGCCACATATTTGTTCTTGGCGTAGCCGCCGTTTTCCTCCTTGTGTGCGGTGCCGGTCTTGCCCGCCACGCGATAGCCCACCACGCGCGCCTGGGGTGCGGTGCCGCCGGGCTGCACCGCGAGCTCGAGCATGTCGCGCATCTTGTGTGCGGTAGCCGCGGAAATGACCTGCCTGCCTACGAGCGGGGCATCGACCCGCAGCAGCGACAGCGGCATGAGTTCGCCGTCGTCAGCAAAAATCGTATAGGCGCGCGCAAGCTGCAGCAGCGACACCGAGATGCCGTGGCCATAGGCCATCGTGGCCTGCTCGATCGGGCGCCAGCTCTTGTACGGACGCAAGCGGCCGCTGGCCGCGCCGGGAAAGCCCAGGCGCGGCGTGGTGCCGAAGCCGACCTTGTCGAACATGGTCCACATGTCCTCAGGCTTCAGGCCGAGCGCGATCTTGGCCGCGCCGACGTTGCTCGAGCGCTGGATCACCTGCGCCACGGTCATGTCACCGAAGCGATGCGCGTCGTGTATGGTCGCATGGCCGATGCTGAAGGTACCGCCCGCGGTCGCTATCATCGAGTCCGGCCTGACTTTTCCCTCCTCGATCGCCACCGAGATCGTGAACGGTTTGAGCGTCGAGCCCGGCTCGAACGTGTCGGTGATGACGCGGTTGCGCAATTGCGCGCCGGACAGGCGGCTGCGGTTGTTGGGGTTGTAGCTAGGCAGGTTGGCCAGCGCCAGCACCTCGCCCGACTTGGCGTCGAGCACGACGACGGCGCCCGCTTTGGCCTTGTTGCTGTCCACGACGAGTTTCAGCTGCGAGAACGCGAGATTCTGCAGTTTCGCGTCCAGCGCCAGGGTGAGATTGCTGCCGTTCTGCGCCTCGCGTATCGATTCCGTATCCTCGACGATGTGCCCCATGCGATCCTTGATCACGCGCCGGCTGCCGGATTTGCCGGCAAGCGTGGACTGGAACGCAAGTTCGATGCCGTCCTGGCCTATGTCGTCGGCACCGGTGAAGCCGAGCATTTGCGCCATCACCTCGCCGCCGGGGTAGTAGCGGCGGTATTCCTGGTTCTGGAACAGGCCCGGGATGTGCAGCGCGCTCACGCGCTCGGCGACTTCGGGCGCAATCTGGCGCTTGAGGTAGACGAACGCAGTTGCATCGTTCAAGCGCTTGTCGATTTCACGCGGCGGCATCTCCAGCAGGGCTGCGAGCTTGGCGCGCTGTTGTCCGGAGAATTGCACCTCCTCCGGGATCGCCCACACCGACTTCACCGGCGTGCTGATCGCGAGCGCCTCGCCATGGCGGTCGGTGATTTTGCCGCGGGTGGCGCTGATCTCGAGCACGCGGCTGTAGCGCGATTCGCCTTTTTGCTGCAGGAAATCGTTGTTCAGCCCCTGCAGGTAGACGGCGCGGCCGGCGAGCACGAGAAAGCCGCCCGCGACCAGCACGAGCAGCAGGCGCGAACGCCACAGCGGCAGGCGCAGCGCGAGCACCGGACTGGCGGCGTAGTTCACCGCTGCGCTCCCGCAGCCGCAGGCATCACCACTTGCGTGCGCTTCGCATCGGGCAGGCTCATGTGCAGGCGCTCGCGCGCAATCTTTTCCACCCGCGCATGCATCGCCCAGGTGCTCTGCTCGAGCTGCAGCTGCCCCCATTCGACGTCGAGCTGCTTCGCCTGCTCCTGCTCGCGCTCGAGCTCGGCGAACAGCTTTCTCGTCTTGTCCTGCGCGGTCACCAGGCCGAGCGCGCAGGCGGTGAGCAGCGCGAGCAGGATGAGGTTGAGGCGCGCCAACTCAGGCTCCGCTGCGTTCGGCGACGCGCAGAGTCGCACTGCGCGCGCGCGGGTTGGCGGCGATCTCCTCGGCCGAGGGGCGCAGCGGCTTGCCGATCAGGCGCAGCTTGGGCTGCGGCAGTTCGCGCTCGCGCAAGGGCAGGCGGATCGGCGCAGCGGAGTGGGCCGAGTCGTGCATGAAGCGTTTGACGATGCGGTCCTCGAGCGAGTGGAAGCTGATCACCGCCAGGCGTGCGCCCGGGTGCAGCAGCTCGAGCATTTGCGGCAGGGCTAACGACAACTGCGCAAGCTCCTGATTGACGTAAATCCGTACAGCCTGGAAGGTGCGCGTCGCCGGGTCCTTGTTTTTTTCCCGCGTGCGGACGGCCGTACCCACGATATCGGCAAGTTGCCCTGTGGTGAGGACTGGCCCTCTTTGCCGAGCAGCAACAATCGCCTTTGCAATCTGTTTAGCAAACCGTTCTTCACCATAATCGCGGATCACCTCCCTGATCTCGGCTTCACTGGCTGTTTCCAGCCACTGTGCGGCGGTTTGCCCCTGGCTCGTGTCCATGCGCATATCGAGCGGGCCGTCGCGGCGAAAACTGAAGCCGCGTGCAGCGTCGTCGAGCTGCGGCGAAGACACGCCTAGGTCGAGCAGCACCCCATCCACACCCTCCAGGCCGAGGCGCTCGAGCACCCCTGCCAGTTCGACGAAGCTCGCGTGCACCATGCAAAATCGAGCATCGTCTATTCTTGCTGCAGCCGCGACCGCTTGCGGATCCTTGTCGAGCGCGATCAAGCGCCCGCGCGCACCCAGTTGGTCGAGGATCCGGCGGCTGTGTCCGCCGCGTCCAAACGTTGCATCGACGTAGCAACCGTTTGCACGCTTCGAATCCGCGCATATCGCCAACGCATCGACCGCCTCCTGCAGCAATACCGTCTTGTGCGCATCCTGCGCCGCCACAGCCGGCACCCCTTCAGCCGCAACAGCGGTCACAGAGCAAAATCTTCCATCCCCGGCGGCAGCTGGGTCTGCGCCGTCAACTGCTGCAATTGTTTTTCCCAGGTATCCTGATTCCAGATCTCGAAATGGCTGCCCTGCCCGACCAACATCACCTGTTTTTCCAGCGCGGCGAACTTGCGCAACTCGGGGGAAATCAGCACGCGCCAGGCGGCGTCGATTTCGACTTCCTCGGCGAAACCCACCAGCAGCCGCTTCCATACGGAAAAGCGCGCATCCAGCGCAGGAAAGGCCATGACACGCGCGCGTATCGGCCCCCAGGCGCTCGCGGGATAGAGCAGCAGGCAACCGTCGGGGTGCGCGGTGAGGACGAGATTGGGAGGGGAGGATTTTTCCAGCAGCGCATCGCGATGCCGCGTGGGAACGGTCAGCCGCCCTTTGGCATCGAGGCTTAAGGCTGCCGCACCCTGAAACATCGTTCCCCCTTATTGATTTAAGCGGTTTGAGCAGGAAATCCCATAATTTCCCACTAAAAGCTACTATTCCCCACTTTAGATGAGATAAATGGCCAGGTCAAGGGGTAAATTAAAGATTTCTCCAATTGAGACAAAGGCTTAAAAGCGATTGTAGCGTACGTTTGGAATTGCTAACCCATTAAAAAACAATTAGATAAAATATATATCGAAAGTAAATTATGAATATACCGAATTTCACCCGCAGGCCCGGCGTTTTCGCCTCCGTCGAAGCAAACCACCCGGCAGCGCGTGGCGCGACGGCCATACAGGCAATCGACCGCATTCGCCTATAATCGCGCTTTCACTCGAACGAGACACCGATGATGACGCTCAGCCCTGCAGATATGGACCTGATTTTCCGCAACGCGCGCTCGCAAAACGGTTGGCAGTCGAAGCCGGTCGACGACGCACAATTGCGCGAACTCTACGAGCTGATGAAATGGGCGCCCACCACCATGAACACCAATCCGGCACGCATCCTGTTCCTGCGCAGCCGCGAGGCGAAAGAAAGGCTGAAGCCGGCGCTCAATCCGGGCAACGTCGACAAGACGATGGCGGCGCCGGTGACTGCCATCATCGCCTACGACACCGAGTTCTACGAACTGCTGCCGCAATTGTTTCCGCACAACCAGAACGCGCGCGGCATATTTGCAGGCGAGGAGAAGAAGGCGCATGCAGAGAAGACGGCGTTTCGCAACGGCTCGATGCAGGGCGGCTATTTCATCCTGGCTGCGCGCTCGGTCGGCCTGGACTGCGGCCCCATGTCGGGATTCGACAATGCCAAGGTGGATGCCGAATTCTTCGCCGGCACCGGCGTAAAATCGAATTTCCTGTGCAACCTCGGCTACGGCGATCCGTCGAAAGTGATGCCGCGCAGCCCGCGGCCGGCATTCGACGAAGTGTGCCAACTGCTCTAACGCGGCACACGCAAGCTGCGGCCAACCGGTATACGCGAGCGATGCCCAGATCCGCAGCGCCGCCGAAGAAGGCAAGCGCGCAGCGGTCGCGCAGGCCGTCCGCGCCGCGCCCCGCCGCGGGTATCCGCGTCATGCTGGTGGATGCACAGAGGATGCTGCGCGAGGCCCTGCGCGTCATCGTCGGAAATGCAGCGGACATCATACTGGTTGCCGAGGCCGACAACGGCACTGCCGCGCTCGCGCGCGCGCGTGAAATCGCGCCGGACGTGGTGGTAATGGACCTAGGCCTGCCGGGAATGAGCGGCATAGAAACCACCCGGCGCATGCTGGCCGAGAATCCCGGCATCAAAGTGCTCGGCCTGTCCAGCTTCGCCGACCGGCGCATGGTGCTGCAGATGCTCGAGGCGGGCGCCCGCGGCTACGTCGACAAGTCCACTGGCAGCGAGGAGCTGCTGCGTGGCATCCGCGCCGTGGCCAAAGGCGAAACGTTTCTGTATGCGGAAGCCGCTGCCGCGCTGGTGGACAGCCTGCGCAAGCGCTCGATGCGGCGCAAGCGCAGCGAAACGCTGGGGCGGCGCGAGCGCGAAGTGCTGCAACTGCTGGCGGGCGGCAAGTCTTCCGCCCAGATTGCCGATGCCTTGTCCATCGCGACCGGCACGGTCGAAGTGCACAGGCGCAACATCATGCGCAAGCTCGACCTGCATAATGTAGCCGACCTGACCCGGTACGCGATACGCGAAGGACTCACCTCCGCCTGAGACCGAAGCAGGACTACCGTAAATCAGGTAGTCCAAGTTCAGGCCTGCCCGATATCTCCGCTGCTGCGCTGCCCCTACACTTGGCTCAAGCCGTCGAGTCCGATCGCAGGAATATCGCCATGCAGCAACGAGCCGTAATGCACGATACACAGGTTGGAACGCAGGCACCGAGCGGGGCCGCTTCGCTGAGCCTGCAGGAACTCGCAGCGCTGCTGAAAATCGGGCTCGACGGCATCGAAGTCGAGCATGGCGTGAGCTTTACGCTGCGCCGCGTGCAGCAGGGCATGGCGCTGTACCGCGCCGGCGACCAGTTCGGGCCGATCTATGCGATCCGCTCCGGCACTTTCAAAACCGTGTTGCTCGACGTGAACGGCAGCTATCAGGTACTGGGCTTTCCGATGGCGAGCGACATCCTCGGTCTGGACGGCATCGAGGCGCAGCGCTACCGTACCGAGGCGGTGGCGCTCGAGGACAGCGAAGTAGCGATCATCCCGTTCCCGCGGCTTGCCCACCTGGGCGGCAAGGCCGGGGCACTGCAGCAATTCGTCTACCGCCTGCTAAGCCGCCAACTGACGCGCGAGCACATGCAAATGTGGCTGCTGGGATCGCTGGGCGCGGAGTCCAGGGTGGCCGCGTTCCTGCTGATCCTGGGCGAGCGCTACGCGCGCCTCGGTTACTCCGACACCCGCTTCAACCTGCGCATGACCCGGCTCGACCTGGGCAGTTTCCTCGGACTGACACAGGAAACCGTCAGCCGCGCCCTGTCCAGGTTTGACGAAGCCGGCGTCATCCGCGTGCACAACAAAGAACTGAAAGTACTCGACGTCGAGAAGCTGCACCAGATCGTCGCCAACGCGCGGCACTCGGGCTGAGCGCCGCAAAGATCTCTGCTGCGCCGGCAGCAGTCGCGCGCACGAACTGCGCCCGATTTGACCAAACGCATAACCGCCCGCGCGGGCTGCGGTAGATTTGCATTCGGCCTGGGTCAAGGAGCGGGGCAGTGTTCGTGGACCGGTTCAAGTCGGCAAGTAGTGCCATCGCCGCTGCATTTCCACTACGCTTGCACCTGCGGCCGCCGCAAGCGCGCGCAAGCAAGAGCTCCGGGCGTGATTAACTTCAATTACGCCAGCGAACCGGTGCTCATCGCTTCGGGCAAGACCCGCCTGACCGGCATACTGGACATTCCGCCCCGCCCCTGCGGCATCGTGCTGTGTCCGCATGACCGCGGATTTCATCGACTATCGCCGCGCAGCGACTACCTCGCCGACGCATTGAGGCGCGCGGGACTGGCGACGCTGCTGCTCGACCTGCTCGGACTGGATGAAAACAAGGGTGACAAGCATAGATCCGATATCGCACTGCTGAGTGCAAGACTGGCCGCGGCGATGGACTGGCTCGCCGCCGAGCCGGAAACGCGGACGCTCGCGCTGGGGCTGCTCGGCACGGGCAACGACGCCGCTGCCGCCCTGCAGCTCGCGGCCTCGCGGCCCGAGCGCATCGCTGCGGTGGTAGTGCGCAGCGGCCGCCCCGATCTCGCCGGTGCTGAAACACTGGCGCGGGTGCGCGCGCCGACCCTGCTCATCGTCGGCGAGGAAGACCGCTCCGGCATCGAATTCAACCGCAGCGCCCTCGCTCGGCTCAGCTGTGAGAAAGATCTGGCAGTCATTCGCGGCGGCACCCATTTGGGCGAGCAGCAGCACACGCTGCACGAAGTCGCCCGGCTGGCTGCGCGCTGGTTCAAGGGATATTTCGGCGGCGACGCGCACCCGGCGTCTGCGCCTCTGATCTAGCGCATCTCAGCTTGCGTCGCCCGCGGCATCCGCGCGGCGCATGCTGCCGCCGCCCTCGGGCGCACCATGGCCATGGGAAATCGGTTCGGTCAGCGCCACCGGTGCCGGCAAATCGATCAGGCGATACAGATGCGCGAGCTTGGCGCGGAACAGCTGGTCGAAGCTCGCCACCGCTGCGCTTGGGTTGTAGTCGCCAAACCACCAGAACCAGTCCGAGCCTTCGCAGTCGGCCAGCTGCCGTTCGGCCGCGGCGCTGCGTGCGGCGTCCAGGCGCCCGCTCGCGACAACCAGGTCGTAGCTCTGTTTGGCCGCACACAACAGGTCCCAGGCGCGGTTCTTGTCGCTGGATCCGATCCACGTTGCAAAGTTGCCGAAAACCCAGCTCCCGGCGACCAGGCGCTCGAGCCGGTGCGTAGCCGCCGGCGGCGTGCCGCCAGCTGCCGTACCTGCAGTCTCGCGCAGAAATGCGGCGTAAGTGGTCGGTCGTATGTACGCATGCGCTTCCAGCGTCTGATACAGCGCATGCAGAAAATAATAGCCGTTGTACGGATAATGTTCCCAGGCGTTTTCGCCGTCGAGGATCACGCTCACCAGCGGCCGCTCGTCCTGCGGCGCTTGCGCCGCGATGTGTTCCAGCTCGCCCACGAAATTGGCCGCGGCATCGCTGCCGTGCCATTTCTGGTACTCGAAGCCGATCCGGTCCGATAAATTGTCGTCGCGAAAAAACAGCAGCAGATCCGGCGCGGCATCGAGGCGGTAAGGGCGGTAGAGCAGATGCGCGCGGGGTTCGGCGCCCCGTCCGGCCGCGCGCAGGCTGTTGAGGAGTACCCGCTCGCCGCTCGCAACCCAGTCCAGGCCGTTGCCGCCGAGCACGCGCAGCAAGACCTCGGATACCGAACCTTCGGCCGGCCACAGGCCGCGCGGCGGAGCGCCGAAACGGCGCGCATGGCTTGCCAGCGCCGAGTGCAGCTGCGCCGTCACGCGCGCGCGGCCGCCGGGATAGTCGGCGGCCTCGGGCAGCTGCGCCTTCGGCTCGGCCTCGCGCGCCGACTGAAAATCCAGCAGCAGCGGCGCCAGCGGATGGCAATGCGGCGTGGTCGAAAGCTCGATCTGACCACGGCTTGCCAGACGCGCATAGCGGCCGACCACGCCGCGCACCAGCTCGCCGATCAGCTGAAACAGCTCGGCGCGATGCTGCTGCCCGAAATGCTCGCCGATGGCCATCATGCGGGTCACCAGCTCGCGCTCGCGCCGCACCGTCTCCCCGGTCCAGGCGAGATGGAACCAGGTCAGCGCGTCATAGAAGAACTGGTCCGACAGATAGGCCAGCGCGGCCTGCCCCTGTGTCTCGAAAACGCGCAACAGCTCGTACAAACGCTTGTAGGGCGGATAGTGCCGAATCATCACGAGATTGCCGGGATGCAGGCAGCGCTGCGCGACCAGCGTACGCTCCGCGCCGCTTAAAGGCTCGGCCGCGTCGCGCGCGAGCAGCCGCAGCAGCGGGTCGCGCAGCTTGCCGCTCTCGAACTGGGCCGCGTAATCTTCGATCTGATCGAGCAGCACCGGCACCCAGTTGATCACCGCGCGCATGCCCGGGTGGCGCTCCAGATGCCAGGCCATGTCGGTGTAATCCTTGATCGCGTGCAGGTACACCCAGGGCAGCGCGAACTCGCCGCTGGCATGGTCGCGGTAATCCGGCTGGTGCAAATGCCATACCAGCACGAGATCGAGGGAGCGGTTGGGGTTCATCGCCTGCGCATCTTAGCGCAGGTGGTGCACGCGCTGGCCCAGGCTTTCCGGGACGATCACGGTCACCCCGCGCTCGGTGACATGGAAGCGCTTGCGGTCCGCCTCAGCGTCCACACCCGCCGTGAGGCCGTCGGGCAGGCGGCAGTGCTTGTCCACCACCACCCGGCGCAGCGTCACGTTATTGCCGATTTCGACGTTCGGCAGGATCACGCTATCCTGGATGTCGCAGTAATCCTGCACGTGCACGTTGGTAAACAGCACCGAGCGCCGCACCACCGAGCCGCTGATGATGCAGCCGCCGGATATGAGCGAATCCACCGCCATGCCGCGCCGGCCGTCGTCGTCGAACACGAATTTCGCCGGCGGCATCTGCGCCTGATAGCTCCAGATCGGCCAGTCGACGTCGTACAGATTGAGATCCGGCACGACGCGCGTGAGCTCCATGTTCGCTTCCCAGTACGCATCGAGCGTGCCCACGTCGCGCCAGTAGGGTCCGCCCTTGCTCATGTTGACGCAGCTGTCGCGGAAGCGGTGCGCATGCACGTGGAATCCCGACTTGATCAGCCAAGGTATGAGATTCTTGCCGAAGTCGTGGCTGGAATCGCAGTCTTCGGCATCGCGGATCAATTGCTCGTACAGGAACGCCTCGTCGAATACATAGATGCCCATGCTCGCGAGCGCGCGGTCCGCATGGCCCGGCATCGCTGCAGGATGTTGCGGCTTTTCGTCGAAGGCGCTGATGCGCCCGTTCGCATCCACGGTCATGACGCCGAACTGGTGCGCGTCGGCGAGCGGCGTTTCGACGCAGGCTACAGTCATCACCGCGCCGCTGGCCACATGGTCGGCGAGCATGCGCGCGTAATTCATTTTATAGACATGATCCCCGGCCAGGATCAGCACGTATTTCCTTCGGTGCCGCCGCAGAATGTCTATGTTCTGGTACACCGCGTCGGCCGTGCCGCGGTACCAATCGGCCGTGATGCGCTGCTGCGCCGGCAGCAGTTCGACGAACTCGTCGAGGCGGCCATCGAGGAAGCTCCAACCGCGCTGCACGTGCCGGATCAGGCTTTGTGCCTTGTATTGCGTGCAGATGCCGATGCGCCGTATGCCGGAATTGACGCAGTTGGACAGCGCGAAATCGATAATGCGGAATTTACCGCCGAAAGGCACCGCCGGCTTGGCGCGCCAGTCGGTCAGCTCGGCCAGGCGCGAGCCGCGGCCGCCGGCGAGGATGATCGCGAGCGTGTCATGCGCCAAGTCCCTGAGCTCGATCAGCTGCGGCTGTTCCTTGCGCGGGCGCGCAGCAGCCTCGCCGCCCTGGTCGAAGCCGTTCATATGCGCCCTGATGCCGACTTCGACCGCCACCATCGGGCTCAGGCTCCCGCAGCGCGTGCTGAATTGCTGAACTGCGCGAGCATCAGTGCCCCGCTCTGTCCACCGCTAAGCGTTGCCGATCAGGCGCAGCACTTCGGCCTCGGCCTCGACCCAGTCCTGCAGTTCGTTACCCGGGGCAAAACCGCGCTTTTCCGCACGGAAATACGCAACCCGCGCAATCAGCCTTTCGCGCTCTTCCGCGCTGATGCTCGGAGCGCCGGCCTTGCGCAGCTCAGGCGCACTCTTGGCCGGGCTTTTCGCAGAGACCGCGACAGGGCTGCCAGGCTTGGACGCCGCCTTGCCTTTGTGCACACGTGTTGATGTAACTGACATGGCCCGCCTCCTTTCATGGACCCATATCCATGAGCACAGAATAGCGGCCGCCGCTGCGCCGACGTTGACAATTATCAAACCAAGAGGCGTGCTCAGCGTCGCGTCGCGAGCAGCGCCGCACCGAGCAGTCCCAGGCGCTCGGTTGTAACGACATGGACCGGGACTTTGAGATTCCGCTGCGCGTGCGCACCCTTGGCGTTGAACGCCGCAATGAATCCGCCGGCCGCGAGCCGGCTGAGAATTTTTCGCGCAATGCCGCCGGCGATATAGACGCCGCCGCGCGCGTTCAGCGCGAGCGCGTGATCGCCCGCCACCGCGCCGTAGCAGGCGATGAACAGATCCAGCGCCCGGCCGGCAAGCGCGTCACCCCGTTCCAGCGCGAGCCTGCTGACGGCGGCGGCGCCTTCCTCGCGTACGCGTTCGCGCAGGCCTGGTGCTTGGGCGAGGTCCGCGCACAGGAATTCATAAATGCGCACGAGGCCCGGCCCGGAAACGACCAGCTCCGCGCTGACGCGGCCGAACTGCGCCTGCAGCGCCTGTGCCAGACGCAGCTGCGCCGCATCCGCCGGGGCGAAACCCGCGTGGCCGCCCTCTCCGGCAATGACGCGGTAGCGCCTGCCCTGCGGCAGTGCATAAGCCACGCCCAGACCGGTGCCGGCGCCGATCACGACGCGCGGCGCCTGAGGCAAGGGCTCGCCGTGCTGCAGGCTTACGACGTCGCCGGGCGCGAGCGCTTCGACGCCCGCGGCCGCGGCTTCGAAATCGTTGACCAGCTGCACCCGCGCGATGCCGAACTGCGCAGCCAGCGCTGCGGCGTCCAGGCGCCAGGGCAGATTGGTCATCTGGATGCGATTGTCCGCCGCCGGCCCGGCTGCGCCGAAACAGGCGCTGGCGAGACGCGGCGCGCGCGCGCAATGCTGGCGGCATTCGTCGAGAAAGCGCGCGAGCATTGCGGAAAAATCGGCAAAGTCCGCGGCGGCGTAGCGCCGCTCCAGCAGCGGTTCCGGCCGCCCCTGGCGCAAGCGCGCCAACAGCAGCAGCGTTTTGGTTCCGCCGATGTCGCCGGCAAGGATCACCTTGGCCCCTGTGCGGCGAGAGCTTGGCCGGAATTGCGCAGCCCTGCTAACATTGAGCGCATCAGCAGTGCCTGCCTCAGGCGCGGCGATCTCAATTCATGCCTCCCGCTACCTCCACCTCCACCCAATCCGAGCCGTTGCGCGTTCTGTTCGCCACGTCGGAATGCGCCCCGCTGGTAAAGACCGGCGGCCTCGGCGATGTCAGCGCCGCCTTGCCGGTCGCGCTCGCGCGGCTCGGAGTCGATGCGCGCATGCTGCTGCCGGCATACCCCAGCGTACTCGCGCAATTGCCTGCCTGCCGCAAGCTTGCGCAGCTCGCGCCGAGCGCGGGGCTGCCGGCGTCGAGTCTGCTCCAGGGAAGAACGGCCTCGGGCATCCCGCTGTACCTGCTCGACTGCCCCGAATTCTTTGACCGCCCCGGCGGGCCCTATCAGGATGAAAGCGGCAGCGACTGGAGCGACAACGCGCTGCGCTTCGGCCTGTTGTCGCACGTCGCAGCCCTGCTCGCCAGCGCCGACAGTCCGCTCGACTGGCACCCGCAAGTGCTCCACTGCAACGAATGGCAGACCGGCCTCGCCCCCGCCTATCTGCACCATGCCTCGGGTGCGCGCGCGGCGACGCTGCTGACCGTACACAATCTCGCGTTTCAGGGCATATTCGGAGCGGAATTGGTCGCCGCGCTCGGCCTTCCGCCCGACAGCTTCCACCCGGACGGCGTCGAATATTACGGCAAGCTTTCGTTTCTGAAGGCCGGCCTGCAGTTCGCTGATGCGATCAGCACGGTCAGCCCGGGCTATGCGCTGGAGATTCAGAGCGAGCCGTTCGGCTTCGGCCTGCAAGGGCTGCTCGCGGCGCGCAAGGATTGCCTCCACGGCATACTCAATGGCATCGATACCAGCCTGTGGAATCCGGCTACCGATCCGCTGATTGCCAGCCGCTACAGCGCCGATACGCTCGCAGCGAAAGCGGTCAACAAGAGCGCGCTGCGCGCCCGTCTCGGTCTGGCGAGCGCCGCCGATGTGCCGCTGTTCGCCGTGATCAGCCGGCTCACCGAGCAGAAAGGCCTCGACTGGCTGCTCGAAATCGCGCCGCAGCTGCTCGCGCTGCCGGCGCAGCTGGTGCTGCTCGGCAGCGGCGAACCCGAGCTCGAGCGCGGCTTTGCCGCGCTGGCACAGAGCCATCCGCAGGCAGTGAGCGCGACCATAGGCTTTGACGAAACGCTGGCGCATCTGATCGAGGCCGGCGCCGATGCCTTTCTCATGCCCTCGCGCTTCGAGCCCTGCGGCATGAACCAGATGTACAGCCAGCGCTACGGCACGCCGCCGATCGTGCGCGCCACCGGAGGCCTCGCCGACACGGTGGTCGATTGCACGCCGGCTGCGCTCGCCGCAGGCAGCGCCAGCGGCTTCGTGTTTCACGAGCAGAGCGCGGCAGCGCTGCTGGTCACGCTCGAGCGCGCGGCGAGCGTCTGGCGCGAGCGCGCGACCTGGCGCGCGCTGCAGCACAACGGCATGGCCAGGGATTTCAGCTGGGACGCGAGTGCACGCCGCTACGTCGAAATTTACGCGCGGCTGACAAACAATCGATAAGGTGCGGTTCAAGTCCGGACCGGATGCGCGCATCGCTCCATCCTGCGTTGGTTCAAGCCCAGATCATCAGCCCCAGTTCGAACGGATGGGTGAGGAACTCATGCCAGGGATAGGCGCGGATGCGCATATCCAACCTGCCGCAGAACTCCGGCGCAAGTTCCAGCACATAGTGGTGTTCGCCATCGGCGCCGGCACCTTGCGCGCTAAAGCGGTAGCTCGTCGTTTGTTCCTTGCCCTGCATTCCGGTGCGTGTGATCAGCAACTCCACCGCCACGTCTTCGGGCTTCAACTGGTTCAGCTTTAGCGCCGCTTCGAGGTGCAAGGCGTCGCCGAACTGAATGCGCCGCTTCGGCTCATCCAGCCGCCGCAACGCCACCCCGGGCCAGGCTTCGCGCACACGCGCTTTCCATGCCGCAATCGAACGCGCGAGCTCGAACTGGTTCTCGGCGTAGCGGCGGCCCTGCTGCGCGGCGGGCTGATAGCAATTGCTGACGTATTCGCCCAGCATGCGCGCGGAATTGAAGCGCGGCAGCAGGCTGGAGATGGAGCGCTTCGCGAGCTTGACCCATTCGGGCGAATAGCCGCAGGCCTCGCGCTTGTAGTAAAGCGGAATGACATGATCCTGCAGTATTTCGTAAAGCGTGCGCGCTTCCTCGCGATTGCGGTTCGCATCGTCCAGCCCGGCGGCCGCCGGCTTGATCGCCCAGCCGTTGGTGCCGTCGTAGCCTTCGCCCCACCAGCCGTCGAGCACGGACAGATTGACCACGCCGTTGAGCGCCGCCTTCATGCCCGAGGTGCCCGAGGCCTCGAGCGGATAGACCGGATTGTTGAGCCAGACGTCGACGCCGGAAACCATGCGCCGGCCCAGGCGCAGATCGTAGCCTTCGACCAGCAGGATCTTGCCTTCGAATTCCGGCATCTGCGCCACCTGCATCACGCGCCGGATCAGATCCTGCCCGGGCACGTCGGCCGGATGCGCCTTGCCTGCGAACAGGAACAGCACCGGGCGCAGCGGGTCGCCCAGCAGCTGGCGCAGCCAGTCCAGATTCTCGAACAGCAGCGTCGCGCGCTTGTAGGTGGCGAAGCGGCGGCCGAAGCCGATGATGAGCACGGTCGGATTGTCCGGGTTGCACAGGCTGAGCAGCCGGTCCAGGTGCGCTTCGCTGCCCTGATTGCGCGCGTTCTGTTCGCGCAGGCGGTAGCGCACCAAGTGCAGCAGCTGCGACTTCAGGTGCTGGCGCGTACTCCAGAAAACATGGTCGGGCACTTCGCTGATCTGGTCCCAGCAGTCCTGGTCGCCCAGGCGCTGGCTCCAGCCGTAGCCGAGGAAGTGGTCGAACGCATCGGCCCATTCCGGCGACAGGAACGTCGGCACATGCACGCCGTTGGTGATCGAGGTGATCGGATTTTCTTCCGGCGGAATTTGCGGCCACAGGTTTCCGAGGATGTGCGAGGACACGCCGCCGTGAATCTTGGAGACGCCGTTGTGGAAGCGCGAGCCGCGCACGGCGAGCGTGGTCATGTTGAATTCGGCCGCACCCGGGCTCAGTCCCAGCGACAGCAGCCGCTCGCTCGGGACGCGCAGTTCGTCGCAGCAGCCCTGAAAGTAATGCAGCAGCATCTGCGTGGTGAAATGATCGTGGCCCGCGGGCACCGGGGTATGCGTGGTGAACACCGTGTTCACCGCGACCGCCTCGAGCGCGGTGGCGAAATCCAGCCCCTGCTGCACCAGCGTGCGCAAGCGTTCCAGGATCAGGAATGCCGCGTGCCCTTCATTGATATGCCAGACCGTGGGCTTCAAGCCGAGCGCGGCCAGCGCGCGCACCCCGCCGACGCCGAGCACGATTTCCTGTTCGATGCGCGTGGTGCGGTCGCCGCCGTAGAGCTGGTGCGCGATGTTGCGGTCGTGCGCGGTGTTCTCGTCGATGTCCGTGTCGAGCAGGTACAGGTTCACGCAGCCGACGCGCACATGCCAGACTTTCGCCATCACCACGCGGCCGGGGAAATCGACGCCGATTTTCAACTCCGAGCCGTCGACGCGATGCACCGGCGCAATCGGCAGATCCTCGAAATCCGAATCCACGTAGGTGGCGCGCTGATTGCCGGAGCTGTCTATGGTCTGGAAGAAATAGCCCTGGCGGTAGAGCAGGCCGACGCCGACGAAAGGCAGGCGCATGTCGCTCGCGGCCTTGCAGTGATCCCCCGCCAGTATGCCGAGGCCGCCCGAGTAGATCGGCAGGCTTTCGTGGAAGCCGAATTCGGCGCAGAAGTAGGCAATCAGCTCGGATTCCGCCAGCGGCGCTTCCGCCGCGTCGCGCCGCGTCTGCTCGCCGTGATAGCTGTCGTAGGCCGAGAGCACGCGGTTGTAGTTGTCGATGAATACCTTGTCCTCGGCCGCGTCGATCAGACGCTGCTGGTCGATGCGCTTGAGCAAAGCCTTGGGACTGTGCCCGACGATGTTCCACAAGGTCGGATCCAGGCGCGAAAACAGCGCGCGCGTAGGCATGATGTCCCAGCTGTACCACAGGTTGTTGGCGAGTTCCTCCAGCCGCTGCAGCCGCTGCGGGATTTTCGGATTGACCTCGAGGTTGAATACGGTGCCGGGTTGCATGATCTGCCTCTGTTCTGGGCAAGGCGCCAAGCGGCGCCCCGAAGACATTTGAGTTTGGACTTGCCGGAATTATAGCGCCACGACAAAAATCAAGACCCGTCGCAAAAGTCGCTTTGCCACGGCCCGATTTGAGGAAAGCCAGAGAGGCCACGCTTGCGTTCGCGCAAGCGTCGGCGCGCGAAGGCGCCTAGGTCGCGATCATCCCGTGCACGCTGAACAGGTTGGCGGCATCGGTCCAGGTCTCGCCCGGCGCGAAGCCGCCGCGCTGCGCCACGGCGCGGAATTCGTCGACGCTGTACTTGCAGGAAATCTCGGTGAGTATGGTTTCGCCCTGGCGGAAGTGGAAACGCTCGCCGCCGACGTGCACGAACTGGGACGCCAGGCTTTCGAGGTGCATCTCGATCCAGCCCTTGTTCTCGTCGTAGAACGCATGGTGGCGGAAGCGCCGCAGCTGGAAATCGCCGCCAAGCTCGCGGTTGATGCGCGCGAGCAGATTGAGGTTGAATGCGGCGGTCACGCCCGCGGCGTCGTCGTAGGCGGCGTCGAGCAGCGACTTGTCCTTCTTCAGGTCGACGCCGATCAGCAGCGCGCCGCCCGCGCCGACCATGCGCCGGGCGAGTTGCAAGAACTCGATCGCCTCCTGCGGGGTGAAATTGCCGATGGTCGATCCGGGGAAATACACCGCTTTCTTGCGGATCGGCACACCCACGAATACCGGCAGCGTCAGCGGCTTGGTGTAGTCGGCGCACACGCCGTTGATGTTGAGCCAGGGGAACAGCTGCGCCAATCCGGCTGCGGCTGCGTGCAGGGCCTCGCCGGCGATATCGATGGGCACATACAGCGGCGGCTGCAATTGCTCGAGCAGCAGGCGCGTTTTCCGGCTCGAGCCGCTGCCGAACTCGATCAACTGGCAGTCCGGGCCGAGAAAGCTCGCCATCGCGGCGGCATGCTCGCTCATGATCGCGAGTTCGGTGCGGGTGGGATAGTACTCGGGCGATTCGCAGATCTGCTCGAACAAGTCGCAGCCGCGCGCGTCGTAGAAGTACTTCGGCGGCAGCGCCTTGTGCGGCCGGGCCAGGCCCGTCAGCACCTCGTCCAGAAAGGACCTGCCTTCGGGCAGGAAATTGTAGAAGCGCACCACCCCTTGCGCGGGGCGCTGCTGCGGCTGTGCCATTCCACCCTCCAACACCGGTTGGACCGGCGCGCCCGCGCTTCAGCCAGGCGCTTGTCTGTTGCCTTCCTGCGCCGCCCGGCGCACACCGGTGTTCGGCCTCGCATTCGCTTCGAGCCAGGCCTTGACGCGGTTGGCGTCACCGATACGCGAGAGTTTGCCCCAGGAATCCAGTAGCACGATGATCACCTGGCGCTCGGCCAGCTTCGCCTGCAGCACCAGGCAGTGGCCGGCGTCGTTGGTGAAGCCGGTCTTGGACAGGCCGATATGCCATCTTTCGTTCGACACCAGCCGGTCGGTGTTGCGGTAGGCCAGCGGCCTGCCGGCAACCTGCACCTCGTGACCGGCGGTCGTGGTGTATTCGCGGATGAGTTCGTAGCGGTGCGCGGCGCGCACCATTTTGACCAGATCCTCGGCGCTCGCCACGTTGGCGCTGGAGAGGCCGGTCGCATCATCGAAGTGCGTGCCGCTCATGCCCAGCATCTGCGCCTTGTGATTCATGGCGCGCCTGAACTCATCCATGCCGCCGGGAAAGGTGGTGCGCGCCAGGGCCGCTGCCGCGCGGTTCTCCGAGGACATCAGCGCGAGGCGCAGCAATTCATCGCGGGAGAGGCTTGCGCCCGGTTTCAGGCGCGAGCGCGTGCCGCGCAGGTAATCCATGTCCGCAGTCGAGATGGTGACCGCTTGATTGAGATCCACGCCTGCGTCCAGCACCACCATCGCGGTCATGAGTTTGGTGATCGAAGCGATCGGGGTTACCGCGCTTGCATTCTTGCCGTACAGAACCTCCCCGGTTTCCGCGTCCTGCACGATTGCGGAGGCGGAGCGCAGCGCCAGGCGCTGCGGCTGTGCCGGCGCGTGTGCGTACTTGAGCGCGTGTCTATGCGCTTGCGCCTGGCCCGGGTAGGCGATGCAGGCCAGGCTCAAACTCAAGCCGAGACAAGACAATATTTGGCGTACGGACAGCAAGATTCTCCTCCCGCAGCGAGCTAGGCGTTTGCCGCAGTCTAGCGACCAAACCGAAGTTTGGCAAGCAAAAATAATAGGATACGGGTTTTACCTAATGCGAAATTTGAAGAGCTTCCGGCGCCTTCAGCGAACCCAAGCTCTGCGATCGCATGAGTTGCGACTCCTCCTGCTGCTGCAGCGCCCACATTTGCGCGTAGGCGCCGTTGCGCTCCAGCAATTCGCGGTGAGCGCCGCGCTCGATAATGCGCCCCGCATCCATGACCAGGATCTGGTCCGCATCCATCACCGTGGACAGGCGGTGCGCGATCACGAGCGTAGTATGGCCCTGCGCGATGCGTGCGAGTTCCCCCTGGATCGATTTCTCGGTTTCCGAATCCAGCGCCGAGGTGGCTTCGTCGAAAATCAGGATGGCGGGATTCTTGAGGATTGCGCGCGCGATCGCGACGCGCTGCTTTTCGCCGCCGGAGAGCTTCAGCCCGCGCTCGCCCACCTGCGCCTCGTATTTGTCGGGCAGGCTTTCGATGAACTCGTGGATATGCGCCGCACGCGCTGCTTCGATCACTTCCGCACGCGTCGCCTCCGGGCGGCCGTACTGGATGTTGTAGTAAATGCTGTCGTTGAACAGCACCGTGTCCTGCGGCACGATGCCGATCGCAGCGCGCAGGCTCCCCTGCTGCAGCGCGCGGATGTCACTGCCGTTGATGCGGATCGCGCCTCCGCCGACGTCGTAGAAGCGGTACAGCAGGCGCGCCAGCGTGGACTTGCCGGCTCCGGAGTGCCCGACCACCGCGACCTTGCTGCCCGCGGGCACGTCGAAACTCAGGTCGAACAGGATCTGGCGCTTCGGGTCGTAGGAAAAATCCACGTGCTCGAAGCGGATCGAGGCGCTGCCCGGCGCGAGCGGCAGCGCGCCGGGGCTGTCCTGGATTTCGCGGTTCTGCTCCAGCAGACGGAACATCCGGTCGGTGTCGATCAGCGCCTGCTTGATCTCGCGGTACACCATGCCGAGGAAGTTGAGCGGGATATAGAGCTGGATCAGCAGGCCGTTGATCAGCACCAGGTCGCCCAGCGTCAGCGTCTTCGCCACCACGCCTTCGGCGGCGAGGATCATGAGCAGGGTCACGGCGATCGCGATGACGAAGCTCTGGCCGACGTTGAGCAGCCCGAGCGACATTTCGTTTCTGACCGCCGCCGTTTCGTACTTGCGCAGGTTGTCGTCGTAGCGCCGCGCCTCGTACTCCTCGTTGTTGAAGTACTTCACCGTCTCGTAATTGAGCAGGCTGTCGATGGCGCGGGTGTTGGCCTTCGAATCGAGCTCGTTCGCCTGGCGGCGGATGTCCATGCGCCACTCGGTGACGCTGACGGTGAAGAAGATGTACACCGCGACCGCGGCGAAGGTGACGGCGGCGAAGCGCCAGTCGAACTTGGTCAGCAGCACCACCGCCACCAGGCTGAATTCCAGGATCACCGGAATGACGGAAAACAGCATGAACGAGAGCAGCGTGGAAATGCCGCGCGTGCCGCGCTCGATGTCGCGCGTCACGCCGCCGGTCTGGCGATCGAGGTGAAAGCGCAGGCTCAGACTGTGCAGATGGCGGAACACGGTGAGCGCGACGCGGCGGATGGCGCGCTGCGTCACGCGCACGAACACCACGTCGCGCAGTTCGGCGAACAGCACCGTGGACAGTCGCAGCACGCCGTAGGCGAGGAGCAGCGCCAGCGGCAGCGCAAGCACCTGCTGCTGCGGCGAGAGCGCATCCACGATGCGCTTGAGCAGCAGCGGCACGCCGACATTGGCGAACTTGGCCGTCGCGAGGAACGTCAGCGCGACCAGCACCCGCCACTTGTATTCCGCGAGGTAGGGCAACAGCATGCCGACCGCGCGCCATTCGTTGCGCCGCGCGGCGGAAGCGGGCGCTGCGGCGTCTACGGATGAAGTAAAGGATCGGCGTCCATGTGCCATATTGGACCGGGATAAGAGTCGGTAACGAAACGAGGGGATATCTCCCCTCGTGCTCCCCTATATCAGGCCGCAACAAAATGACTGCTGTTACGGCTTCTAAGAATTGCGGCTCGATTCGGCTACAGGCTCAGCCGGCGCCGAACGGCGCGCGGCCACTGCAGGGATGCCATTTTCGCACAGCGAGGCGAAACTTGCCCTCCCGGCGCCGGCCGCAACAGCGCAGTTCAGTTCATTGCGGCATTGCAGACGAACGCTGCGGCAGCCATATTTTGATTACATGGGGACGTGCAGGAACGTGCGGCACCGCGCTCACCGCAGAATTCGACACCACCAACACCGGCTCGGGCGCAGCGTTCACCGGCGCTTCGTCCATGGCGTAGGAACCATACGGGAGCGCGTCCGCGCGCGCCTGCGCAGCGACGCCGCTGCCGGATCGGCCGTGATTGGCGGTGAGTTTAATTCCTGCCTCTATCGGATTGATGTTGGCTGCGGACCACAGGCCCCAGGCCAACCCACCCAGCAGCAACACCGGATTGCTCAATCCGGCCAATAGCGCGAGCGACCGGCCAAATAAGGTGCTGCTGACTACCGCATTGGTGCGCTGCAGGCCCAGGCGCTCCACCGGATCCATCGGCACGGCATCGAGGACATTGCCGACCAATCCTTTGTAGACCATCTGGTCAAACCCGCTGGAAACAGCGCCGGGATCCGGCCGCGCAGCCGGATCATCCTGCGCCCAAGCGGGCCCGGCGAGCGCGAGCAGCAGCGCGATGGTGAGCAGAGCCAGACGCGACGCGGGCATGGATGGTCTTATCCGGGTAGGGCAGAGCGTACGTGCCGGGAGCAAACGCCGCAGCCGATTGCACCGCGCTCAGAGCGGACTGCGCCCGCTGATAACCCTGAGCAGGATGACCACGATGGCGATAACCAGCAGCACGTGGATGAAGCCGCCCATGGTGTAGGAAGTCACCAATCCGAGAAGCCATAAAATGATCAGAACGACGGCGATGGTATAGAGCATGAGAACTATCCTTTTGTGAACCGGTTGAGACATCCCGGCCTAAGGCTGCAGCCGCAGCGGCAGTGCGCCGCATGTCGGCCTGCAAGCGTGTTTCCGCCGCAGCTCAAAATCGGGGCGAGTCATGCGGAGGCTGCGCCAATTCTCTGCGTTGCGGCCGGCGTTCTCTGTGCGTTGGCGTACATACAACCAGGATTTCATAGCGTAGCCTTCGCAGCTAACGTAGCCTTCGTATCATGCTGCCGCGCGCGACCGGGTTGCGTGCATGGATGCTTGGTGCTGATTTTTGACATCGGACATGGACGTTTACACCCCAGCTTGCCCGCCGCTGCTCGCGCAGCCGAACGTCTCTGCAGCTGCCCGCTGGAACACCGCACCAGCGAAGAAGCGGGCGGCTGTTTCCAGGCAATCGACGCCCGCGAACAGCCTGCTCGCGGACTTGCCGCGCCATGAGTATCTGCGACTGCTCGGCAATCTGGAGCAGATCGCGCTGACTTACGGCGAGGTGCTGTATGCGCCCGGCGAACCGATAAGGCACGTCTACTTCCCCAACGACTCCATCGTTTCCCTGCTGACGCTGGTGGACCAGCACCAAGCGCTGGAAGTCGGCCTGGTCGGCCGCGAAGGCATGGTCGGCATTCCTCTCGCGCTCGAGATCGGAACTTCTCCAGTGCGCGCGCTGGTCCAGGGAAGCGGCACAGCGATGCGCATGAAGGCCGCGCCCTTCGTCAAAGAACTCCGGCAAAGCCCGGCCTTGCAGCGAGCACTGCACCGCTACACCTACAGTCTGATGACACAGATCACCCAGACGGCTGCCTGCAACCGCTTTCACGTGGTGGAAGCGCGCCTCGCGCGCTGGCTGCTGATGACCCAGGATCGCATGCAGACGGATTCGTTCCGGCTCACCCAGGATTTCCTGTCGCAAATGCTGGGCGTGCGCCGCGTCGGCGTGACCAAGGCGGCGCGTATGCTGCAGCAGAACGAGCTGATCCGCTACAGCCGCGGCAACATCAGGATTCTCGACCGCAACAGCCTGGAAGCGGCCTGTTGCTCGTGCTACGCCATCGTCAAGCACCTGCACGACGCCGCTTAAGCGCGGCCGGCCCTCTTGTGCGCGCCCGTGACGCCGCGGGCGATGTCGGTCGCGCGATTTGCCTGCGCCTGGTTGTCGACATGGCCGTTGATCAGTGCCTGTCAAGCGACAGGCATTTACTTTTGCGACGTCATCGGCGCCGCGTGCGATATTCACCAGCAGGGGTCAACCGATTGGGAACTGCGGCGTTAATCGCAGCACAGACCACAAAAACGTCTGCGTCAGCAGTACTCCGCAATTCCTCCCTTCTGAAAGAGACCCCATGAACAAGTTGATCGCTGCACTCGTTGCAGGCCTGTTTGCCACCTCCGTATTCGCCCAAGCTGCCGCGCCTGCAACGCCCGCTGCGGTGAAAGCCGAAGCCAAAGCCGAGAAGGCCGATGTAAAAGCCGGCAAATCCGAAGCCAAAGTGGATGCCAAGGCCGACGCCAAGGTTGCCGCGGCTGACGCCAAAGCCGCCAAGACCGAAGCCGCTGCTGAAGCCAAAGCCGCCAAGGCCAAGGCCTATGCCGACAGGAAAGCCGCCAAGGCCGAAGCCAAAGCGGCCAAGACCAAAGCCGCAGCTGACGCCAAGGCCGCCAAGACGACGGCCGCCGCCGAAGTCAAGCACGACAAAGTGAAAGCGAAGGCCAAGAACGACAAAGCCGCTGCCAAAGCGGAAACCGCTGCCGTCAAAGCCGAAGGCAAGGCCGACGAGAAAGCCGCCGCCACCAAGTAATCTGCGGTTCAGCTGCAAAAAAAAGACAGGCTAGCCTGTCTTTTTTTCGCCGCCGTTTCGCGGCGGCGCGTGAGCACTCAGCCCTTGGGCGCCGCAGAGCGCGATTCGTCCTGGCGGTTCTTCTCCTCGAGCGCCTTGATCAGGCCGTCCACCCCGCCGTCACGGACCATCTCGGAAAATGAGTCGCGGTAGCTCGTGACCAGGCTGATTCCTGCAACCGTGATGTCGTACACCTTCCATCCTGCCGGCGTCTTCTCCATGTCGTAGTCCATGGCGATGGGCTCGGTCCCGGATTGCTTCACCACGGATTTGACCGTGACCTCGGTAGCGCCCGGAGCCGAACGCAGGCTCCTGAATTCGATCACCTGGTCGCGATAGCTCGACAAGGCCGATGAATAGGTGCGCACCAGCAGCGCCTTGAACGCGGCAGTGAGAGCCGCCTGCTGCGCGGGCGTGGCCGTGCGCCAGTTGCGCGCGACTGCAAGCCGGGTCATGCGCGAAAAATCGAACAGCGGCACAACTTTCGTTTCAATCAGGCTGGCGATCTGCTTCTGCTCGCCACCGTGCTGACCGCGCTCCTGCTTCATCGCCGTGATCACCTCCAGCGTCGTCGCCTGCAGCATCGCGTTTGGCTCGAGCTCCAGCGCGGGCAACAGCGGCGCCGCGAGCCCCAGGGCCAGCGACAGCACCAAATTCATTTTCGTTTTATGCATGGCGTTTCCTCATTCGATTACCCAACGCGCAGGACTATGGCCAGGTTGACCGCCTTCGGCCGGAGGCAACCCATCCCTGCCTCTATGGCCGGCCGCCGCCAAACATATTCAGAAAGATCGCGTACATGAGCCGGGATTTTTCCCAGAAAGCGCGTTTGACGGAATTGAATCTCGCGCCGCCTTCATGGTTTCCGTCCGCAAGGAATTTAATCAGGCCGCTCACGCCGCCGTCGCGCACCTTCTCGGCAAAGATATCGCGATAAGTGGTGACCAGGCGCACGCCTGCAACCTTGACATCGTAGATCTTCCATCCGGCCGGCGTCTGCTCCATCTCGTAGTCCAGCGCCACCCGTTCCTTCCCCGGCTGCTCCACTTCGGATCTAACCGTCACCTCGGTGGCCAGAGGCGGCCCGCGCAGCCGTTTGAATTCGAACACTTCGCCGCGATAATTCCCGAGCGCAGTGGAATAGGTGCGCAGCAACAGCGCCCTGAACTCCCGCGTTAGCACCGTTTGCTGTTCCGGCGTAGCCAGGCGCCAGTTGCGCGCCATCGCGAGCTGGGTCATGCGGCCGAAATCGAACAGCGGCGCGATGTCGCTCTCGACCAGAGCCGCCACTTTCATCGAGCCGGCCGTCCGGGTTTCCTGGTCCTGCTTGAGTATGTCGATTACCTTGACCGTTACCGCCCGCAACAGCGCGTCCGGCGCAAGCTCCTGCGCAGGCAGCGCCGGCGCAGCAAGCGCCAGCGCCAGCAGCAGCGGGTAACGCGCGACCAGCTTCTGCATTTCGCTTCCTCAGCTGAGAAAAAGCAGGGACCGGGGCGCGCGACCGCGCCCCGGCGCAAGCAATTCGAGACGCTTTATTGACTTGCCGCGGCCGGTCCCGACCTCGACCGGCATGGGTCCGGAGCCGCAACGGCATCCATCCCCTATGACCGACCGCATCCGGCAACAGGCTGCTACCTCGGCTTGGTGACCTCGTGACCGATAACACCGCCGACCGCCGCTCCGGCCGCCGTTCCCAGCACGCCGCCGCCAAGCACATTGCCGGCGACGCCGCCTACGACTGCACCCGTGGCCGTACCCTGGTCTTGCCGCGACATCCCGGCACAACCGCCCAGGCCGATCAAAAGTGCTGCCGCAATTGCGCTGACTGAATATTTCCGTATCGTTTTCATTTTGCCGCCTCTATATCGAACTTCTGGTTAACTAGGAGGAACCTGCTAAGCTTAGGCGGTATGCTTGGCGCGGTCTGTCTGCCAACGCACACAGTCAAGGAACTAGCGCCCAAGCAGTTCGCCCACCGGCTTCAGCGCGTCGATGCGGTCGCACACCACCTTGACGATCGCGACCAGCGGCGCACCGAGCAGCAGACCCCAGACGCCCCAGAGCCAGGCAAAAAACAGCAAGGCGATGAACAGCACCGCCGCGTTCAGGCGCGCGGCCCGGCTCTGCAGCCAGGTCATGAACACGAGTCCGACCGCGCCTGCGACCAGCAAGCCCGCGCCGGCGACGGCCAGGGCTTGAAGCATCGATCCAAACTGAATGAAAGCGGCCACTCCGCTTCCGAGCACGATCAGCGCCGGGCCGAGGTAGGGAATGAAGTGCAGCACGCCTGCAGCGACACCCCAGACGCCCGCATGCTCCATGCCGAGCATCTCGAATGCAAGCCAGGTGCCGATTCCGACCAGCGTGTTGGAAACCAGCATCACCAGCAGGTAGCGCTGTATCTGCGCGTCGATCTCTTCCAGAATCCGCACGGCGTCCTTCTTGCGCGACAGCGAAGGGCCGACGAGCTGCACCAGCTTGCGCCGGAAATGCACCCCCGAGGCCAGCAGGAAGTAAGCAAGCAGCAGCACGATCGGTGCCTGCGCAGCGACCGTAATCAACAGGCCGGACTGCACGATGGCGTAGTCGCGCAACCAGACGGCAGGCTCGGGCGCACGCGCCGCGGTCGCCCGCGCCCCCGGCTTCAGCGCGGCTTCGGCCGCCGCTCCCTGGATCTCGTTGGCGGCCTCCTGCACGTTTTGCAGCGGCGTCTTGCCGCCGGCACGCGCGGCGGTCATGGTCTGTCGCAATTTTCGAGCGGCCTCCGGCAGCTTTTCGATCATCGCTGCGGCGTCGTTGCTCAAGGCATAGCCCACCCAGGACAAGCCGCCGACCAACAGGACCAGCGCCAGCGCGGCGCCTGCGGGACGCGGGATGTAGTGCCCCTCCAGCCAATCCACAATCGGGCGCAGCGCATAGCTTGCCAGTATGCCGATCAGCAAGGGTACGAAGAACGCGCGCGCCAGGTACAGCGCGGCGACCAGCGCGATTACCGCCAGAACGGCCAGCGCCAGGTTCATGCTGCTGCTGCGCCGGCGGTCTCCCAGCGCGACGGATTCCGTGTCGGGGACAGCCGGATCGGGTGCGACCGCCTGACCTGCTGCGCCGGATGTCGGACTCATCAGCCGGCGCCGGCGATAACGGTTACCGACTCGCCGTGCCTCCATCTTGCCGGTTTGGGATCCCTGATCACGCGCATCGATCCATCCTGCAGGCGGATCGTGATCTCATAGTTTCGCAGCGGCCTGGCCTCGATCCCGCCGCGGCTTTCGGTGTCGATCCGGCCCGGCGCGTCGATTTCCCGCATCGACTCGATGATCCCGCAGTCGGCGCAACGGTAGTTGCGAATGCTTGGTTCCGCAGTGGCCGGCGCCACCAGCGCTGCGGGCGCCTCCTCCGGCGCGGGCGCATCGTTGGCTCCCTGCGCCAGGATCGCCAGAGAGGCAATGGCAATGCCGCCGACGACGGTCGCCGCGATGCTGCCGAGCAGCAGCGGCACTTGCAGTAGCTTGTTCACTCGCGAATTCATTTTCACTCTCCCCAAAGTTTCGAGATCCGACCAGGCAAGGCCTGGCGCCGCGATTTCGATGCTTGATTGTGCCGCTCACGTTCGCTGGATTCCGTGCGCTGGCACACTTAGAGGTCAATTTGGATCTGGTGCAATCGCGCCCGGCTCAGGGGACTCAGCGGGGGAATTTTCCGGCGCGGCGCTGTGTGTGCTAGCGAACATACCGCCGCGGCAAATGCGCGGATACTGGCGGTAAGCGGCAGACCATGCCCATAGCATTGAACCAACGGGGTAGTTCACGTTTCCGCGCGGCTTGCTGCCGCGCGCAGTGCCGTCAAGACGACTTCGTGTATCGCCAGAAGAGATTGCATCCATCCCCCAAACGGCCCTGCGTGAAGGTCCCAAGCAGCGAACGCGCCCCGGTCAAACCTCGTCAAATAAAGGTATTCCGATGACGGTCCTCACCAAAGATGCTGTGATGAACGCCGGTTCCGGCGGCGGCGCGGGCGAAAAGCAGGGCGTACTGGACAGTGGCACCGAATTCCAGCGCCAGGAAACCCTGCTCAAGACGGGCGCGTTGCAGGATGCGATATTCAACAGCGCCAACTTTTCCAGCATCGCCACCGACGCGAACGGCGTGATTCAAATATTCAACGTCGGCGCCGAGCGCATGCTGGGCTATACGGCTGCCGACGTCCTGAACAAAATCACACCGGCCGACATTTCCGATCCGCAGGAAGTCATCGCGCGCGCCAAGGCGTTGAGCGTCGAGCTCGATACGCCGATTACGCCGGGTTTCGAGGCCCTGGTGTTCAAGGCCTCGCGCGGCATCGAGGACATCTACGAATTGACCTACATCCGCAAGGACGGCAGCCGCTTTCCGGCGATCGTATCGGTCACGGCGCTGCGCGACGCGCAGGACGCCATCATCGGCTACCTCTTGATCGGCACCGACAACACCGCGCGCAAACACGCGGAAGAGGCGCTCGTCAAGGCCGGCGCCCTGCAGAGCGCGATTTTCAACAGCGCCAATTTCTCGAGTATCGCCACCGACGCGAACGGCGTGATTCAAATATTCAACGTCGGCGCCGAGCGCATGCTGGGCTATACGGCTGCCGACGTCCTGAACAAAATCACACCGGCCGACATTTCCGATCCGCAGGAAGTCATCGCGCGCGCCAAGGCGTTGAGCGTCGAGCTCGATACGCCGATTACGCCGGGTTTCGAGGCCCTGGTGTTCAAGGCCTCGCGCGGCATCGAGGACATCTACGAATTGACCTACATCCGCAAGGACGGCAGCCGCTTTCCGGCGATCGTATCGGTCACGGCGCTGCGCGACGCGCAGGACGCCATCATCGGCTACCTCTTGATCGGCACCGACAACACCGCGCGCAAGCAGGCGGAAGAGGCGCTCGTCAAGGCCGGCGCCCTGCAGAGCGCGATTTTCAACAGCGCCAATTTCTCGAGTATCGCGACCGACGCGAAGGGCGTGATCCAGATCTTCAACGTCGGCGCGGAGCGCATGCTCGGCTACGCGGCCGCCGATGTGATGAACAAGATCACGCCGGCGGATATTTCCGATCCGCAGGAGGTGATCGCGCGCGCGAAAGCGTTGAGCGCCGAGCTCGGCACCCCGATTGCGCCGGGGTTCGAAGCGCTGGTGTTCAAGGCCTCGCGCGGCATCGAGGACATCTACGAGCTGACCTACATCCGCAAGGACGGCAGCCGCTTTCCGGCGGTGGTGTCGGTCACGGCGCTGCGCGATGCGCAGGACGCCATCATCGGTTACCTGCTGATCGGCACCGACAACACCGCGCGCAAACAGATCGAGGAAGAGCGCAAGCAGCTCGACCAGCGTTTGCGCGACTATCAGTTCTACACCCGCTCCTTGTTCGAAGCCAACATCGACGCCCTGATGACTACCGATCCGTCCGGCATCATTAGCGACGTCAACAAGCAGATGGAGGCGCTCACCGGCTGCACGCGCGACGAGCTGATCGGCGCGCCGTTCAAGAATTACTTCACCGATCCGGAGCGGGCCGAGGCGAGTATCAAGCAGGTGCTCGCCGAAAAGAAGGTCACCAACTACGAGCTCACCGCGCGCGCCCGGGATGGCAAGGAAACGGTGGTGTCCTACAACGCGACCACCTTCTACGATCGGGACAGGAAACTGCAGGGCGTGTTCGCCGCCGCGCGCGATGTTACCGAACGCAAACGCCTGGATGTCGAACTGGAGCGCGCCAGGTCGGTGGCGGAAAAGGCCAACCTCGCCAAATCGGAATTTCTCTCCAGCATGAGCCATGAGCTGCGCAGCCCGCTCAATGCCATCCTCGGCTTCGGCCAGTTGATGGAGTCCGATTCTCCGCCGCCAACGCCCGCCCAAAAGGAGAGCATCGCCCAGATTCTTCAGGCGGGATGGCATCTGCTGAAGTTGATCAACGAGATCCTCGATCTGGCGAAGGTCGAGTCCGGGCAGGTGCCGCTGTCGCAGGAACCGGTGTCGCTGGCCGAAGTCATGCTCGAATGCCAAGGCATGATCGAACCGCAAGCGCAGCAGCGTGGCATCAAACTGAACTTCCCCCGGTTCGACATCCCCTATTTTGTCCAGGCGGATCGGACGCGGTTGAAGCAGATTCTGATCAATCTGCTTTCCAATGCGATCAAATACAACCGCGAGCAGGGAACGGTCGTCGTGGACTGCGCCAAGAGCGCCCCGGAACGCATTCGCATCAGCGTCAGGGACAGCGGCGCGGGCCTGTCTCCGGAACAGTTGGCTCAGCTATTCCAGGCGTTCAATCGTCTCGGACAGGAGGCCGGCGGCGAGGAAGGCACCGGCATTGGCCTGGTGGTGGCCAAGCGGCTGGTCGAACTGATGGGGGGCAGCATCGGCGCGGAAAGCAGCGTCGGAGTGGGCAGCTTGTTCTGGTTCGAACTCATCTCGGCTGCTGATCCGCTCCTTGTCATGGATGAAAGCGAAGCAGCGACCATGGCCCAGGCGCCTGTGCCTCGCGCATCGCGGCCACACAGCTCCTTGCTCTATGTAGAGGACAACCCGGCGAACATGAAACTGGTCGAGCAAATCATCGCGCGCCAGCCCGATATCAGCCTGCTGACCGCGGTGAACGGGCATAGCGGCATCCAGATTGCGCGCGACCAGCAGCCGGACGTGATCCTGATGGATATCAATCTGCCCGACATCACCGGCTTCGACGCACTGAAGATCCTGCGCGCAGAACCGGCCACGGCGCACATCCCCGTCATCGCCGTCAGTGCCAATGCCATGCAGCTTGACATCGAAAGGGGCGTGAAGGCGGGATTCTTCCGCTACATCACCAAGCCGATCAAGGTCGATGAGTTCATGCAGGCGCTGAATGTGGCGCTGGATTTTGCGCGACAAAAGGCCGGGGAGCGTAAATGAACAAGGACCAGGCGCAAGTGCCTCGCGCAGCGTCGCCACGCACCCTGCTCTATGTAGACGACAACCCGGCGGACCGGAAACTGGTCGAGACCATCGTTGCGCGCCGCCCCGAGTTGCGCCTGCTGACCGCAGTGAACGGGAATAGCGGCATCGAACTTGCGCGCGCATCCCGGCCGGACGTGCTCCTGATGGACATCAATCTGCCCGACATCAGCGGCTTCAAGGCCCTGGAGATCCTGCGCTCGGAACCGGCCACAGCGCATATCCCGGCCATTGCCCTCAGCGTCAATGCCATGCCACTTAATGTCGAAAGCGGCCTGGAGGCAGGATTCTTCCGCTATATGACCAAGCCGATCAGGGTCGATGAATTCATGCAGACGCTGGATGCGGCGCTGGAGTTTGCGGCAAGCCAATCCGCCAGGAGCAAATAGGGCACTGGAACTCTCATGATAAGCGCATCTGACATTCTTCAAGGCAAAATCCTGATCGTCGACGATATGGAAGCCAATGTCCTGCTGCTCGAACGGATGCTGCGCGGCGCCGGCTATGCGTCCATCGAATCGACGGCAAATCCCGTACAAGTCTGTGCGCTTCACCGCAACAACCGCTACGACCTGATCCTGCTCGATCTGCAAATGCCCGGCATGGACGGATTTCAAGTGATGGAGGGGCTCAAGGAAATCGAAACCGACGGCTATCTTCCTGTGCTCGTGATTACCGCCCAGCCGGATCACAAGCTGCGCGCGTTCCGAGCCGGGGCGAAGGATTTCATCAGCAAGCCGTTCGATCTGACCGAGGTGCTGGCGCGCGTTCACAACATGCTGGAAGTGCGCCTGTTGCACAAGGAACTGCACCATTACAACGACGTGCTGGAACAACGCGTGCGCGAAAGGACCGCCGATCTTCAGGAAAATTATCTGGAAACCATTTTCACCATGACGCGCGCGGCCGAACACAAGGATGAAGACACCGGCGCGCACGTGCAACGCATCAGCTATTACAGCCGCGCGCTGGCCCGGATGCTCGGCCTGGATGAAGCGTTCGTCGACCAGATCTTTTTCGCGAGCCCGATGCACGACATCGGCAAGATAGGCATCCCCGACCATGTCCTGCTGAAGCCGGGCGGCTTGACGCCGGATGAGTGGGAGGTCATGAAGGGGCACGCCTCGATGGGCGCGGAGATCCTCGGCAACAGCAAGTCCCCCTATCTCAGGATGGGCGCCGAGATCGCGCTCAATCATCACGAGCGCTGGGACGGCGGGGGTTATCCGAATGGCAAACGCGGAGACGCGATTCCACTGCCGGCGCGCATCATGAATATCTGCGACATCTACGACGCCCTTCGCAGCAAGCGGCCCTACAAGCCCGCATTCGACCATCCGAAGACCGTGGACATCATTATGCGCGGCGATGGCCGCACCCTGCCGGAGCATTTCGACCCGGTGATTCTCGCGGCTTTCCAGAAACACCACCAATCGTTCTGCGATATTTTCGACACATACACGGCATAGACTTTGATGGTTCGTTCTTGTTTCAAGCGGGTACACTCCATGAGTTCATGCAGGCGCCGGGTGTGGCGCTGGAATTTGGGGGAAGCACATCTGCCGAGAGCAAATAGGGCGCTGCGATTCTCATGATCAGTTCATCTGACATTCTTCACGGCAAGATCCTTATCGTCGACGATCTGGAAGCCAATGTCCTGCTGCTCGAACGAATGCTGCTCGGTGCCGGCTATGTGTCCATCGAGACTACGACCGATCCGCTTGAGGTCTGCGAGCTTCATCGCAAGAACCGCTACGACCTGATCCTGCTCGACCTGCAAATGCCCGGAATGGACGGATTTCAGGTGATGCAAGGCCTGAAGGAAATAGAAACCGGCGGCTACCTTCCGGTCCTCGTGATCACCGCCCAACCGGATCACAAGCTGCGCGCCCTCAAAGCCGGGGCCAAGGATTTCGTCAGCAAACCGTTCGATCTCGCGGAAGTATTGATCCGGGTGTACAACATGCTCGAAGTCCGCCTGCTGCATCTGGAAACGAAAAAACTCTACGATCGGGTCGTAGCAGAGCAGAAGCTGTCGGAGCGGCTGCTGCTCAACGTGCTGCCGCAGTCCATCGCCGAGCGCCTGAAGGGGCGTCCCGAAGTCACGGCCGAAGGTTTTTCCGAAGTCATTGCCGACAGCTTCGCCGAGGCCACGGTGCTGTTTGCAGACATCGTCCAATTCACCAAGTTTTCAGAGAGCGTCAGCGCCGAAGTCGTGGTGGACGTACTCAACGATATCTTCACCCGCTTTGACAGAATCGCCGACGAATATGGCCTGGAGAAGATCAAGACCATCGGCGATGCCTACATGGTAGCCGCCGGACTTCCCGTACCCGTGTCCGATCATGCCGACCGGGTGGCGAACATGGCCTTGGACATGATGGAGGCGATCGACCGCTACAACGCGCATAGCGGCCACACGCTGAGAGTGCGCATCGGCATCGACACCGGCGCGGTCGTGGCCGGCGTCATCGGCAAGCGCAAATTTCTCTACGACTTGTGGGGAGACGTCGTCAATACGGCCAGCCGCATGGAATCCCACGGCGTGCCCGGACGCATCCAGGTCACAGACGCGGCGCGGCAGCGCCTGAGCGAACGGTTCCTGTTTGAAGAGCGCGGCACCATCGACGTCAAGGGCAAAGGCGAGATGCGCACCTGGTTCCTCAATGGCAGGAACCGCAGCGCGGAATCGGGTACCGCGCCCTTGAATTGACAAGGGTTCATGCGGTCACTGTGAGATCGCCGATTCGAGCGTTAGGTACGCTGCCGCACATACAATCGCGCTAAGACAGCGGACACTGCCAGAAGCAGGCGAACCATAGCCAGTTCCCTGACCAAGGCAGTCTTTCTCGCTCCTCCCGCGAATGATGCCGCGTGATCGGCCTCCAAGACCGTTCCATGTTTCGCCAGGAGGTAACATGCAATCGTTCCGATCTCCACACGTGAATTCGCCAGGCAAAGCCCCGACCGGCATCACCGGCTTCGACGACATCACCGGCGGCGGTTTGCCGCGCGGCCGCACGACGCTGCTGGTGGGCGGACCGGGCTCGGGCAAGACCGTGCTCGCGCTGCAGTTCCTGGCGCATGGCGCGCGCGCGTGCAAGGAACCGGGCATCTTCGTCGCTTTCGAGGAAACATCGAAGCGCATCGTCGCCAATGCCGAGAGCTTCGGCTGGAAACTGCCGGAGTTGCGGCGGAAAAAACTGTTTTTCATGGACGCCCAGCCAGCGCCGGACCTGGTCCAGTCCGGGGATTTCGATCTCAGCGGGATGCTGGCGGCGCTGGGGGTCAAGGCCCGGGAAATAGGGGCGCGGCGCATCGTGTTCGATGCCCTGGATGTCGTATTGGCGCTGTTGCCCGACCTGGCGGCGGAAAGGCGCGAGATCTACCGGCTGCATGAATGGCTCTTGGCGCGAGAACTGACCGGCATCATCACTCTGAAGTCCGGGGCCGATGAGACCAGTTCGATCAGCCAGCAGCCGTTCGGCTTCATGCAATTCATGGTGGACTGCGCGGTGATTTTGAACCACAGCGTGGTGCTGGGCGTGTCGCAACGCAGTCTGCGCGTGCAGAAGTATCGCGGCTCCAGCTTCGATGAAAATGAATCGCCGTTCCTGATCGGCGAGAGCGGATTCGAGGTCGCCGTCGCGCGCACGCCGGGCCGCGTGGATGCGAAGGTGAGCAACGAACGCGTTTCCAGCGGCGTGGAGCGGCTCGATACCATGCTCGGCGGCGGCTATTACCGCGGCGCCAGCGTGCTCATTACCGGCTTCTCGGGCACGGCCAAGACGACCCTGAGCGGCGCCTTCGCCGAGGCGGCCTGCCGGCGCGGCGAGCGCACCCTGTTCGTCAGCTTCGATTCGGATGGCGCCGAGGTGATCCGCAACCTGGCCTCGGTAGGCATCCGGCTGGATCGTTACGTGAAAAACGGCTGTCTGCGCATGATCTCGGCTCGCACCATCGCCGGCAGCGCGGAGACCTTCCTGGTGCGCATCAAGACGCTGGCGCGCGAGCATGGCGCCCGATGCGTGGCGATCGATCCGGTGTCCGCATGGTCCAAATCCGGTAATGAGTTGACCGCGCGCAGCGTGGCGGAACGATTGATCGACTGGTCCAAGGCCAACGACACCACCCTGGTCTGTACCAGCCTGCTGGACGAAATGTCCAGCCAGTCGGAGGGCGGCTCGTCGCTGCAGATCTCGAAGATCGCGGACACCTGGATCCACCTCAACTACCTGGTGCAGGCGGGGGAGCGCAACCGGGGCTTGTCCATCGTCAAGTCGCGCGGCACGGCGCATTCGAACCAGGTGCGCGAGCTGATCCTGAGCGATGCGGGAGTGACGCTGGCTGACGCCTACACCGCGGGCGGCGAGGTGTTGATGGGCGCGCTGCGCTGGGAAAAGGAACGCGCCGACCGTGTCGCAACCGAGGTCAGCGAAGTGGCCGGAAAGCTCAAGCGCGTCAGGCTCGATGCCGAGGAGGCCGAGCTCGAGGTGCGCTTGAAGTCGCTGCAAACGGAGCTCGTGGCTAAGCAGGTGGAGAAGGCCTTGTTGGTCCGTACCACGCAGAGCGACGCGGGCGAGTTGTCGCGAGGCCGCACCCGGATGGAGGAGTTGCGCGGGGCCGATGCGGCGATCCCCGGGGCGGACGTGAAATCGCCATGAGCCGACGCGCCCTGTTCAAGTTCCGGCTTTATGTCGCGGGCGACGCGCTAAACTCGGCGCAGGCGCTTGCCAATCTCACCGCACTTTGCCGGACCCACCTGCAGGATCGGCACGAAATCGAAGTGGTGGATGTGTTTCGGGAACCGCAGCGTGCGCTGGAAAACGGCATTTTCATGACGCCGACTCTGGACAAGCTCGCGCCGTCCCCGGTCCGAAGAATCGTCGGCACACTGAGCCAGACGCAGCCCGTGTTGCAGGCTTTGGGCCTGGAAAGCTTCGCTCCATGAACCCGGAAAAACCACGCCCTCCGGGGGACGCGGACGAGGAAATTTCCGCGTTGATCGAAGCGCTGGTCGAGACCGATCAACGCCTGGAGGATCTGACCGCGGGCAAGGTGGATGCGGTGGCGGACCGCCGCGGCCGGACGCTATTGTTGCGGCGCGCCCAGGACCAGTTGCGTCACAGCGAGGCCGCCAAGCAAACCGCCATCCTCAACGCGCTGCCCGCGCATATCGCTTTGCTCGATGCCCAAGGGCGCATCATCTCGGTGAACGAGGCGTGGCGGCGATTTGCCGGCGCGACTGCAATCCAGCGACCCGGGTATGGGATCGGTATCAATTACATCGAGATTTGCGACGGCGCATGCGGAGATGATGCCACTGAGGCACACCAAGCGGCCGCAGGCATTCGTTCGGTTCTGGATGGTTCGGCAACGAGCTTTTCGATGGAATATCCCTGCCATTCGCCGGCGGAACAGCGCTGGTTCCTGTTGACTGTGACTCCGCTGGCTGATGACCGTTTAGCTGGCGCCATTGTCATGCACTTGGACATCACGCAGCGCAAGCGTGGCGAGGAAGCCCTGCGCGAGAGCGAGACGCGCTTTCGCATCCTGACCGCGATGTCTTCCGACTTCTACTGGGAGAGCGACGCCGAGCACCGGCTCACGGCGCGCGACTCGGCGAACAGGAAAGTCAGCTCGGTTTCGGTATTCCAGCGCGGCGCGCAGATCGGCGAGCGCCGCTGGGAGATTCCGCATCTTTCGCCCGACGAAGCTGGCTGGCAGGCGCATCGGGCCGTGCTCGACGCGCATCTTCCGTTCCGCGATTTCGAGCTCTCGCGGCTCGGAACCGACGGCGCAGAACGGCATATTTCGATCAGCGGCGATCCGGTGTTCGATGCCTCAGGCGTATTCCAGGGCTACCGCGGGGTCGGCACGGACGTCACCGAGCGCAAACAGGCCGCGCAGCAATTGCGCGAAAGCGAGCGGCGCTTCAGCGACATGCTGCGAAATGCGGAGCTGGCTACAGTGATGCTTGACCGCGAAGGGCGGATTACGTATTGCAACGAGTACCTGCTCCGCCTGACCGGCTGGCGTCTCGAGGAAGTTATCGGACGGAACTGGGTCGACGTTTTCACACCACCCGAAATTGCCGATGCGAGGAAAGATGCTTTCGCGGCGATGCTTGCCAACCTGCCCGACGCACGGCATCGCGAGAACAAGATCCTCACGCGTTCGGGCGAGCGTCGGCTCATTCGCTGGAACAATTCGTTGCTGCGCTCGGGCGCCGGCGAGGTGATCGGAACGGCGAGCATCGGCGAAGACATAACTGAGCGAAAACGCACGGAACAAGCACTGGCGCGCCTGGTGGCGATCATCGAGGCGACCCCCGATTTGGTAGGCATGTGTGACCTGAAGGGCGATTTGCTCTACCTCAATCGGGCGGGACTGCGGATGCTTGGGCTTGAGCCGGGGCTGGATCTGTCTACGGTACGCTATCTTGAAACCCTTTCGGATTGGGCGGCGAAGCTGGTGGCGGAGACGGGGATTCCCCACGCCATCGAGCATGGAACCTGGAGCGGGGAAACGGCACTTCTCCGGCCTGACGGGCGCGAAATTCCCATTTCTCAGGTGCTCATTGCACACAAGGGGTCCGACGGATCGGTCGAGTACCTGTCCACCATTGCGCGCGACATCACGCTGCAAAAGGAGCACGAAAGACGTATCACGCGACTCAACCGCGTATACGCAATGCTGAGCGGCATCAACACGCTCATCGTGCGCACCCGGGATCGGCAGGAACTGTTCGAGGAGGCGTGCCGAATCACGGTGGAACAGGGCGAGTTCCGGCTGGCCTGGATCGGACTGCTCGACGCCAATGGGATGGACATCACGCCCGTGGCCAGGGCGGGCGTCGACGAAGGCTACCTTGGCAATATCCAGCTGACGGCCAGAGAGGACGCGCCCGACCGCTGCGAGGTGTTGGCGCGCGCGTTGCGGGAAAAGACGGCCGTGGTCTGCAACGATATCGATACCGATCCGCAGATAGCGCGCTGGCGCGAGGAGGCGCTGCGGCGCGGTTATCGGTCGGTGGTCGTGTTCCCGCTGCAATTCGCCGATAAGGTGTTGGGCGTCGTCGCGCTCTACGCATCGGAGAAGGATTTCTTCGATACGGAGGAGATGAAGGTGCTCACCGAGCTCGCCCGCAACATTTCGTTCGCGATCGATCACATCGACAAGCAGGCGCGGCTCGATTACCTCGCCTACTACGACGAGCTCACCGGCCTCGCGAACCGCAGCCTGTTTCTCGATCGGGTGGCGCAGTACATGCGCAGCGCCGCCGGCGGCGGGCATGAACTGGCCGTGTTCCTGATCGATCTGGAGCGGTTCAAGAACATCAACGACAGCCTCGGCCAGCCGGCCGGCGATGCGCTGCTGCGCCAGGTAGCAGAGTGGCTGACGCGCAACGCGGGGGACGCCAATCTGCTCGCGCGGACGGGGGCGGACCATTTTGCCCTGGTGCTGCCGCAAGTAAGGCAGGCCGGCGACGTCACGCGGCTGCTCGAGAAAACGACGGCCGCGTTTCTGGACCATCCGTTCCGCCTGAACGACGCCGTGTTCCGGATCTCTGCCAAGGTCGGCGTGGCGGTGTTCCCTGACGACGGCGCCGATGCCGAGACGCTATTTAGGAACGCCGAGGCGGCACTCAAGAAGGCCAAGGCGAGCGGCGCACGCTACCTGTTTTACACGCAGAGCATGACCGCATCGGTGGCCGCCAAGCTCACCCTGGAAAATCAGCTTCGCCAGGCGCTGGACAACGAGGAATTCGTGCTGCATTACCAACCCAAGGTGAACCTCGCGAGCGGCAAGCTCACCGGCGCCGAGGCGCTGATCCGCTGGAACGATCCGCGCACAGGCCTGGTGCCGCCGGGCCGCTTCATCCCCATACTGGAAGAAACCGGAATGATTTACGACGTCGGCCGCTGGGCGCTGAAGAAAGCCATCGCAGACTACCTGCGCTGGTGCGCTGCGGGCCTGCCTGCGGTGCGCATTGCGGTAAACGTGTCGCCGCTGCAACTGCGCAATCGCGGCTTCATCGATGAGATCAGGCAGGCCATCGGCACCGACGCGCAGGCGACCGCCGGGCTGGAACTGGAGATCACCGAAAGCCTGATCATGGAGGACGTCAAACACAGTATTGCCAGCCTGCGGGCGATCCGTGACCTGGGCGTGAGCATCGCCATCGACGATTTCGGCACCGGCTTCTCCTCGCTCAGCTACCTCGCCAAGCTACCGGTGGACACGCTCAAGATCGACCGCTCGTTCGTGATCGAGATGACGGTCGCTCAAGAGGGATTGGCACTGGTGTCCACCATCATCAGTCTGGCGCATTCGCTGAAACTCAAGGTGGTAGCGGAGGGCGTTGAAACCGAGGAACAATCGCGCCTGCTGCGGCTGCTCGCCTGCGACGAAATGCAGGGCTTTTTATTCAGCAAACCGGTGCCGAGCGAGATCTTCGAAGCAAAATTCCTGGCCCCGCCTGCGACCGGGTGACGAATGACGACCGCTTACGAGAATAAGTCGCCACCCCAGTCACCGAGATGACGGCCAACGCAGCCATGCCGGAACAATATTCGCCGGCCCGACTCTTCCTCACGCTGCTCGTGCTGATCTTTTGCATCGAGGGGGCGTTGATGTTTGCGCTGGACGCTCTTTTGCCGAAAGGCACCCCGCTCTGGGTGAGCACCAGCATCGATGCGGGTCTGCTCACCGCAATTACTTCCGTATTCATGTGGCGGCTGTTCGTTCGGCCGCTCGAATTCGCCTTGCGAAGCGAGGCCGCCCAGGCCAAAGCGATAACCGACACCGCCGCCGAAGGCATCATTACTATCGATGAGCACGGTATCATCGAGTCGCTAAACCGCGCCGCGGAGCGCATGTTCGCTTACGAAGCCAGGGAGGTCATCGGAAAGAACCTAAGAATGCTGATGCCTGAACCGCATGCCGCCGAGCACGATGATTATCTGGCGCGCTACATCTGTACCGGGCAAGCCCGGGCCATCGGGCGAACCCGGGAACTCTCGGCGCTGCGCCGGGACGGGACCGAGTTCCCGATTGAACTCAGCATCGCCGAGATCCGAGTCGGGGGGACGAGACGCTTTACCGGAATCATCCGCGATGCCACCGAGCGCAGGCGCGCGGAACAAGCCTTGCGCGATAGCGCAGAGAAGCTGCGCCTGTTCGCCGACAACGTTCCTGCCATGACCGTCTCCTATGACGAGAACCTGCGTTGCCGCTTCGCCAACAAGGCGTTCGCCGAGTTTTTCGGTTTTAACGTGGAGAACATTCTCGGCAAGCACCTGCGAGAGGTGGTCGGGGAGGAGGCATACCGGGAGGTCGAAGGCCATTTTGCGCAAGTGCTGCGGGGACATCCGGTCACTTACCAGCGGGCACACAAGCTTACAAACGGCGAGCGTCGCTACCTCGAGGTCAAGCTGCTGCCACATATCTCCGACCACGGAAAGGTCTTGGGCTGTTATGCGGTGACCACCGACATTACCGAACACAAGCTGGCGGAGGAGCGCATCCAGCGTGTCGCGCATCACGACAGCCTCACCGGCCTGCCGAACCGCTTGCTGTTCAACGACCGGCTGAATCAGGCGATTAGCCTGGCCAAACGCGGCTCGCGCCAGTTCGCGCTGCTGTACCTCGACCTGGACCGCTTCAAGCCGGTGAACGACAGCCTGGGGCACACCGCCGGCGACGAGCTGTTGCAGGCGGTTGCCGCGAGAATCCGCCGCCAGGTACGCGAATCCGACACTGTCGCCCGCGTCGGCGGCGATGAATTCACCGTGATCCTGCCCGACATCGCGCGGCGCGAGGAGGCTGAAGCCGTGGCCAGAAAAATCATTGCCGCACTTGCCGTCCCGTTCCAACTCGGCAGCCCGAAGCAGAGCGTCGACATCGGGACCAGCATCGGCATCGCGCTCTATCCGGCCGACGCGCGGGATGCGGACGCGCTGGTCAAGGCGGCCGATGCCGCCATGTACGGCACCAAGCAAGTGGGGAGCAGCTTTAGATTTTGCGAAGGGTAATGACGCCGAACCTGGCTTAGAGCGGCCAGCGGCACCGCAACCGGGTCCGGATTGCGCGGAAATTTCCAATACCTTGAATATCCCCTATTAGGAGCGGGATAATCAAGGTACAATCGACGCGTGAAGATCGCTCGCTCCCACCTCCGGCAAGTTGTCGCCTCTGCCCTAAGGCGCAGCCGGGGAGTGGTGCTCGTCGGCCCGCGGCAGGTCGGCAAGACCACGCTCGCCCGCGACCTGGTGCCGGCCGGCTCGCCCAACTACTTCGACCTGGAGGATGCACGCGTAGAAGCCCAGTTCGCCGCGCCGCTGACGGCCCTCGAGAACCGGCGCGGCCTGGTCGTGATCGACGAAGTGCAGCGGGCGCCGGAGTTGTTCAAGACCCTGCGCGTTTTGCTCGATCGCGAGCGCTCTCCGGCCAAATTCCTGCTGCTGGGCAGTGCTTCGCCCGCGCTGTTGCGCCAATCGAGCGAATCGCTCGCGGGCAGAGTCGAGGTAC
>JAJZPQ010000022.1 GCA_021811085.1 Pseudomonadota bacterium
GTAGGCTCTCTCAACTTGTTTCGACCACATCCCATGAAAATCTACCGGACCAAGATCCGGCTCGTAGATGATCCCGTTTTTGCACGGCAGCGCCAGCAGCTTAGGAATGTCGCGTTCAGCTTCCACTTGATTGCGAACCGGGATCAGAATGCGGACGCTCCATCGGGGCGATGCCGCCCAATCATGCGTGCGCAGCATACGTGCAGCATTTCCAATTCGCTTAGTAAGCAACAGCCAGTCAAGATGTGGCGTCAACTCGATTAAATCCCACAAGTCTCTGCGCCATTCATCCGGAATTTCGTTGTCGAAAAAGTCACAGAGCGGATTGCAAAACACGCGCCACCGCTTACCGCTGATTGCCACTTTCCTGTTCCATGCAATCGGCTGCGCCCAATTCGACGCACTGGTGCGATACCGCATCGTGCAGCCAATCCAAGGATTCCAGGTGCTATCGCACCACGCGATGTTTGTTGATTCGCTCATTCACGCCCCTCATACTTTCCCGGCGCAACGTGAAACTGCACGCCTAGATTTGCGCCATGCGCCTCTACCTGTTGCATGTAGATCGCCATGCCGCGCACGGTTAGCTGCGTCGTGCTGCCGATAAGCACGCGCTCGCCTCCGGGGTCTGTGTCCCATTTCCGGTATCCGTCGCGCACCAGCAGATCGATTTCAGGATCATCAACGTCAGGCAGGTATTCGCGCTTGTAAAACTCGTGCCAGGTCTCGGCGGAATAGCGGCGACCCTTCACCCAGGCTTGTTCTGCAATATCCCGCAGCGGGCCGGCCCACATGGCGGCGTTGGCGTCCGGCCTGCGCGTTTTCTTTTCCTCGCGCAAGATCATTTCCAGCGGCCGCTCCGGGTCTATCGGCGCGTGTCTGAGTGCCGCATATGCGACTTCCGCCTGCTGCTCGCCAACAAGGCGGATCGTTCTGGTCTTGAAGGCGGGCCTACTCACTTCGTCACAAACCACAGCAAAGCGAGCAGGCCGAGGAATAGCGCGAGCATAAAAAACTGTGCGCTGAGTTCGAGGGTCATAGAGATAGCTCGGCTTGGCGGTATGCGTACTCGCCCCAACGCTTGCGCCCGCTAGTCCTGATCGTGCAAACAATGTCCTCTCCCATGTCGCGCAGTTCAGCGGCGCGAGAATGCAGGGCTAGGCATCCGTATTCAGCGAAGGCGACAATCGGCGTAATGAAGCCGTGCCGCTTGATGTGGTCTCGGATTTGAATCGCTTGGCTCATTTCTCCCTCCTCATCGTGCAAACGGTGATTTTTCCCGGCGAGAATTGCCTACCCTTTTCCAGATCCTCGGGGCGGTAAAGCGGGCCGACAGCGGGAACTAAAACGGGATTGATAAGCTCGTACTTGATGCCGCGCTCGTCGGTGTAGTATTCGCGGTTCATGCGGCCAGTTCCTCGTCGTCGCTTCCGGGTTCCCGAACCTCGACCGGCCCTAGTGCCTTTTTCGCCACGTCGTAGGCCAGCAGGCTTACGGGTTTTCCGGCGGCGACCTTGCTCATGATTTCCTTGGCCCACCAGTTACCGGGAGCGCGAGGGTGCGCCATCATTTCGCGGATTTTCTCCATGCACTCGGCGGCATAGGGCGTCTGGCCGCGCTGCAGAAATGGGGATGTGGTTCTCATCGGGCGGTCCTCAAGCGGTCGCGGTAGGCGTCCATGCTCTCGCCTACACGCGGGTCTATTCCGAGCGAGCGACCCCGTTCCTGCGTCGCCTTATCGGAAAATAGCCAGGAACCGTCTGCCGTTGCTGGCGCCGAGGCTGTCGCGGCCTTACCCTTCAGCGGCCAAACGTCAGCCCAGGAATTGCGCGTCGATTGATCCAGCACCGCGTTCGGGTCATTGCCAAGGTCGCGCAGGGTTTCAAGTTCCTTGACGATCAAGGCTCGCGCCCGGTCGGTCAGTCGGGTTTTCGCGTGCTTGTTGCGCATTTCCTCAAAGCCTTTCCAGCTTTCAGGGGAAACCCAATCAGGGGGAGCGAATGCGACCGCCTTTTCTTTGTTTTTGTTTACGTCTGCGTCTGCGTCTGAGTGAGCGACTTCCGCGACATGCTGCGACGGTTTGCGACACTCAGCTACACTACTGTTTTTATTAGCCTTTCTCTTTTCCTCCATGCGTAGCCGGTCGGCCTCGCGCTTTTCCTCGGCGCTCTTGAGTTTTTGATATTTGGCGTGGTTGATGATGTACCAGCCCCAGGGCCGATGCTCGTCAATTGTGGCGATTCGCTTACCATCCTCGCCCGGCGTTCGGCTGTATGGGTCCGGCGACGAAAGAACCTCGATGCCCTTGGTCAAAATGTCCAGCGGGATCGACGTTTTGCCGGAAATAGCTTGTGGTGTCATGTCGATAACGCCCGCCGAATCGCACAGCACAAGCATTTGCTGAAGGGTGACTATCGCTTCCCAATGGCCATAAAGCGTGCCCTCGTACATTGAGTCGAATATTTTTGCGTACACGCCCTACCCCTTAATCCGATACTCGTAGAATTTCCGGCGCCCACGGCGTTCAATACCCCCGGCGCGCGCGTATATGGTCAGGACGCTGCTGATTTCGTTCGTGGGCCTGTTTAGCGCGGCGGCGATCCGGGTCAGCGAACTCCATTCATTCGCCTTTAGGAAGGCCCTGATCGGGGCTAGGCTACGATGGCGCGGGTCGCCTTCCTGCCTACGCACCACTTCGCGGAACGCGCCCGCATGCACCCGCCTGACCATTCCTGGGCCTAATTCCCCGCCGTAGAGGTGGGCTAGGATTTGGTCGTTCATGTCGGCACCGCCTGATTCCACCCGGCGTTGTAGGCGTGCCACTCGGTTTCGCTGCCGATCGGCGGGACCGGGTAGGGATTGGCCGGTGCGTCGGTTTCTGCAATCAGGCCAGCATCGACCTTGGCGTAGTGCGCGCGGCAGGCGTCGCCAGCGGCGCGGAATACCTCGGGGAAGCGATAGGCGATGCTCATGCGGCCCGCCCTTCGGTTTGTGTAATCCGCTTGAACTCGACCACCCAAACCCAAGGATTCGACGCCCAGGGCGCGCGCTTGCCGTTGATTGAGTCCCAAAGGGTGTAATAGCGCCCTATACGCTCATTGGCAGTCAGGAATACGCCAACGGTTCCTGTTCCCTCGGCGTCCACATCGTCCTCGCTGATCTCCTGTAGCCGCTCGACGCGCACGCCGGTTATTTCCAGCGCAATGCGCGAGGCCAAGCGGGGCATGAAGATTGCGGGCCATTTCCGCGTGGCGCTATCCGCCCCGAGGCTATCGGCGGCGTAACTCCAAATGCGCTCCCCCGCGTCTGTAACTTGCGATTCACCATAGGCGTGCGGCATACCGAAATGATTGTGCAGCTGCATTGTCTCGCGCACCCAAAGCCGGTCGCCGGGTCTGCCATAAGGGCATGGAACGCGGGTAACAATGCCGCCGCTGCGATGATTTCCGATGTAGGCGACCCCACTCGTCTGCGCGGTTTCGCCAAGCATAATTTTTGCGTCATCATCCGGCTGCGGCTTCACAACCCGCCGCGTCTGCGTCTTGCGGCCCTCGAGGATCGCGCGGACCATCGGCGCAGAGAAAAGGATTGGGCGCTCCTTCACTTCGTCCCCCTGCTCGCGTTCAGGATAATCATCGGCATCCGAAACAACGCGACGCCTAGTATCAGCGCGAAGGCGAGGCAGAGAATGGCGAACATGGCGACGTAGCGTAAAACCCAAACGGCTGCGCCTAGCAGGGCGACGATGAGGCGGAGGAGCCTCATTTCCCTTTTCCCACACTATTCCCAAGCGCTCCCCCTAAATCCCGGCTGATCCCGCTGAATCCCAAGCAACGAACTTTTTCCGCCGCTAGCATGAGGGTATGGATTCGGCCCAACAGAGATTCTTCGAGGATGCGGCGCGCGACTTCCGCGTTGTCTTGTTCTTCCATTTGCGCGATGGCGGTGAGCACGCGATGCGCCTCGGTAGACAGGCGAACGTGCGTGCTTTTAAGTGGCTCGCTCACGCTGCGCGCTCCGATAGCTCCGAACCGAAGATGTGCGGGCAGAGTTCTCTGCGCGCCACTTTTGCGCCGAGCCGCTTTTCAAAATCTACAGCGGTTTCGGCACTGATGATCCGGTTCCCATTTTCATAGCTGCGCAGAGTGGATTCAGCGATGCCTAACGTTTTCGCCAAATCAGCACAGGAGAGGCCATGCAGGGCGCGATAAGAGCGGAGAGGGTGGGTTTTCTTCATAGTGATACCTATGGTATCGCAGGACGTTTGCAAATGTCAATACCTGTCGTATCAGACACACGGGAATCCGCCCCGTACCATTGGCAAATGGAAAATGACTCGTGGAAGGGCTGGGGGCCGCGCTTTAAGAAGCTCGCCAAGGAAAACGGCGAGACGCTTGCGACTATAGCCGAAAAGATGGGCTTGGCTGAATCGACGCTGCGCCATTGGACCAACGGCACGCGCGAAATTAACCTGACCGATTTAATGCGGATGTGCAAAGCTGCCCGCGTTCATCCATCCCTTGTTTTATTCGAGGGGCCGCCGATGAACGCAGAGACCAAACGCCAGATTGGAGAGTTGGCGAAAAATGCGCTAGACTCAAACCCTGGTATGGTTCCCGGATATCAAAAAATTTCTGTGCGCTCGCATTTCAAGCGCAAGGGGGCGTGATGGAAGCTGGCGGCGCGCTGTATATCGTTGGCATACTTTTACTGTTCGTGCTTGTGGTGCTGTGGTTCTTTCTCCCATTCGCCATATTCGGTACGCAGCCGAAGTTGGACAAGATGCTTGCTGAGACGCAGAAAACAAACGCGCTGCTCACAGAGATAAGGGCGCTGCTAGCAAAAACGAAGTGAAGATCGCAGCCGCGTTAATTGTCGTAGCGCTGTTCCTCCCTGGCGCCGCCAATGCGCGCAGTAAGGCTCAAGTTAACCACTTCAAGAACGCGCACCCCTGCCCCGCTACAGGCCGCACGCGCGGGCGCTGCCTTGGCTATGTAGTCGATCACATCAAGCCGCTATGCGCTGGCGGCGCGGATCACCCGAGCAATATGCAATGGCAATCCGCGCCCGATGCGAAGATCAAGGATCGCGCCGAGCGCGCGCAGTGCCGCAAGCGTAGCCCCTCCAAGTAGGAAATAACCCCGCAGTCCTCGATTTCGCTAACCTGCGACCGCAGGCGATACGATAGGTATTGACAAGGCACAATACCTTGTGTATCGTTCCATTCAACCGCTCATGGCGGCATAACGAATGGAGGGAAGACGATGAGTTTCGTTCTAGGCAATAGCAAACGCAATTCGCAGATCAGGCAAATCGTCCGCAGCTTGGAAGGCGGGTGCAATTTCTCCGAGGCGCTTTTTGTCCCGGCGCCGCGTGGACTGAAAGACATATACCGCGTTCAGGATTTGCGCGGGCGTTTTCATGCGTTCTACTCAGCCGACGAGGCGAACTCTGTATTTCCGGGCGCGTTCGACCGTCACCCCGACTATGCCGAACAGGTGTCGGCATGAGTACCCAAGCCATCCCAATCGACGCCGACGAACTGGCCGCGCTGCGCCGGGACGCAGAGCGGTATCGGTGGATTCGCGTGAAAGATGGCGAGGCGCCGGAACTTATTGACGATTGGGATCTGGACGGCGCGGAGTCGGAAGAACTCGACGCGGCGATTGATGCCGAAATCGCCAAGGCGGCACCATGAGTGGCCCCATCGTGCGCGCCGTGATGGCGGCAATCAACGATGCAGAATTCGACCTGTGGCCGCAGTTTTCCGATTGGCGCTGGCGGCGCATTTATCGCGGGCCGGACGGCAAGGAATTCTCCGCGTGCCAATCAATTGCTCTTGCCGGGTTGACTCGTGATCATAAGGACTACTGCGAAATGGGCTATTTTGTGCGCACGCGCAGCAAGGGCCAATTGACCGACACGGTACGTGAATACGGAATCCTTGCCGATGCGGCGCGCGAGGTGCGGCTATGAAAGCCGCCCTAATCCTACTTCTGGCACTCTCCGGCTGCGCTGGTCTGCCATCGGTCGAGCAGATCGGAACGCCCGATAACTTCGCCAAGTGCGCCGCCGCCGATGTTGTGACGACGACTATAGGCCTCTCCGTTGGCGGAATGGTCGAGGGGAATCCGCTCACCCGCGCCTTGACGATTAAGGCGTTCGGCCACGTTGCCGGAACGGTGGTCCCTGTTATCGGCTTGAGCGTTGCGGGCTACTACCTGCTGAAGTGGATCAACCGGCCAGCCGTCACCGCGACCGCGACGGCGCTTACCTGCTTTTCGGCGGCGCGCAATCTTTATATATCGAGGGGGGCAATGTGAACGAAGAACTCCATTTTCTCGACAACAGCCTGCTATGGCAGAACGCCCGAAACTGGTTCATGGGCTTCCTGGCGACGTTTTCCCTACTCTGCGTCTATGCCCTCGTGCAGGTGCAGGATCAGGCCGTGGAGGCGCGGGAACAGGTGGCGGCTTATAAGGCGCGAGGGTGTCCGGATAGCCTGGATGGGATGCCGTTCCAGTTCTCGGCGCACGAACAAGTCAGCCTTTCACGTCCCGGCTATTCGTCGCTGGCGTGCTTTTATGGGAAGGGGAAATCGTGAACGCCGCCGATCTGCAAAAGTTCTGCGCTGCGCCTGACGATATACGCGAAGGAATGCGGCAGCCGTGGAGTCGTGGCAAATATACCTACGCCACCAACGGGCATATTTTGCTGCGCGTCGCGCGATTGGGTGATGTACCCGAAAACGAGCGGGCGCCGGACGCCGCCGGGATGATCGCAAAAATAGAACCGCCGTCATATTGGATGCCCGTTCCTCCCGCCACGATGCCGCCGGATGTTAAGTGCGATGAGTGCGACGGAACCGGAGTCATTGAGGGCGAAGGCCCGGACGATGATTCTATAGATTGCGAATGGTGCGGCCATACCGGCATGATGAGAAAACGCATCGGCGTTGCTGTCGCTGACGCGTTTTTCGATCAGGGCTATCTGTCCATGATTCAGGGGTGGAAAATTGCGCCGAACGGCTTTAAGCCAGCATGGATACGCAGCGGCAACATTATCGGCCTGCTGATGCCGATGACGCGGCAATGACCGCCCGCACCCCATCCCAACTACAAGCCGACATGGAAGCCGAACGCCTGCGGCATGAGGAAGGGTTACGCGGCCACTATGACGACAAGCCGAGCGAGACCGCCTGCAACATGGCGGTGACAACGCAGGAGGGCGATCTGGATATTTTCTCACGGCCATTGAGGGCGGGAACATGACTTGCCGAACCTGTAAATGGCTTGAAGTTCCGCCGCGCCGGGATGGCAAGATTGTTCCGAGGCGAAACAATTCTTATAGATGCGCCGTTCCGGTTCCTCCGCCGCCGGCAATGCCCGCCAGCATCAGGATCACCGCTCGCCATTCTTATGGGCTTGGAAACCTTGAATGGCCTACCTCGTGTGGCGATATGGAACCTGACGATGGCGTCGGCTGCACATTTCATGCTCCGAGGAAACCATGACCGCCCTACTCAACCGCCTCGCCGCTGAGGCAGCAACTAAGGTTGCGGGCATTAAACCTGGCGACCGCTTCAAAATGCGATGCTGTTTTTTGGGTAGAGACTGGCGAACCCTTCACATGTACCGAATGGCTTGAGGACAAATTGACATGACACAGAACCAGGACAACCTCGTTGGCCTCGCCAAGATGCGCGACCCGTTCCCGCCGAATCAGATCAGCAAACTCCCACAGCCAATGAAGCGGCGCGAGGAAATGGACAAGTTACCGAAGGCGAAATGCGGCATCTGCGGCGGCTATCACGCGACGAGCATGGTGATGCACCTTGATTACGTCGGCCATGCCGCCCTGACGAATCGCCTGCTAGACGCTGACCCGCTTTGGGTTTGGGAGCCGGTCGCCGTCAACGCGGACGGTTCGCCGCACATGGACGCGCAGGGCGGAATGTGGATCAAGTTAACCGTCTGCGGCGTGACCCGCCTCGGCTACGGTGACGCGCAGGGCAAGCTAGGCCCGAACGCCGTCAAGGAATGCATAGGCGACGCTCTGCGCAACGCCGCAATGCGATTCGGCGCCGCCCTTGATTTGTGGCACAAAGGCGACGACCTGAACCCGCAACAAGACGACGACCCGCCGCCAAAGGCCGCGGAACCCGCCAAGGCGAAGCCAGCGGGCGCGCACATTACCGACGCACAGGTGAGCATCCTGCGCGATCTGCTGGCCGCGCTGGAGGCGTCTGAAAAGGAATTTTGCGAGGCGGTGAAGATCCCCGCGCTTGAGGAAATGCCGGCGGAGCGCTACACGTTCTGCCATTCCTATCTGTCCAAAAAACTACCGGGGAAAGCATGACGACAGCACTTTACGTTCTGGCCGACGAGTACCAGGCCGCAGCGCGCAAACTGGCAGACCTTGACCTTGACGAGCAGACCATCGCGGACACGCTCGAAGGGCTGGCCGGCGAGTTGGAAGTAAAGGCGACGAATGTCGCAATGTTCGTGCGGAACCTCGAAGCCAGCGCCGCCGCAATCAAGGATGCAGAAGCGCAGATGGCGAAGCGCCGCAAGTCATTCGAGACTCGGGCCGCGAATGTGCGCGCCTATCTGCTGTCGAATATGGAATTCGCGCAGATCAGCAAAATCGAATGCCCGTTTTTCAAGTTGGCCGTCCGCGACAATCCGCCCGCCGTGGTGATCGACAACCAGGACGCGCTGCCGATTGAATACATGCGCTGGCCCGATCCGCCCCCGCCGCCGATGCCGGAACCGGATAAAAAGGCCATCGCCGCCGCCATCAAGGAAGGCAAAACGGTAGACGGCGCGCACATGGAACGCACGAAACGATTGGAGATTAAATAATTACCAACATCAGGAGAACCGCGTAATGAAATCAATATCTGTCACACCAGAAAAAGCCGCAGCAATCGTTAAAGACGTAGAGACTACAATGGAAGCGTTGCGTTCCGCGCACTCTCAGTTTGCAAAATTAGTATCAGAAAGCGCAACAGACATTAACAATACCCTCACCTCGTTTGAGGGTTCGGTTAGGCATTACCTCGTACTAAGCAACGAGCTTAGCCAAGGGCTGACGGAAGTTGGCCGGCACATTGCGCGCCTTTCCTCAAGCGAGTACACGACAGCTATCAAGAACGGGGAGCGCATTTTATCAATCGTGCGAGAACTTGACGACCTGCAAAAAGCAGGCGCCATGTCTCTCATTAAACTCCCTTAAAAGCAATGGCCTTCGTCGAAAACAACGAGAGGAAAGCCGCATGAAACTACTTGGTAAAGTCGTCTGCGCCTTGTTGCGCCGCCACGCTTGGCGCCGTCTGCGCAAAGGCGAAACCTCCTACATTCCTGCCGAGCGGGTTCCGTTCGATCCGAAGGCGCACCGGGTATGCGACCGCTGCCATGCCGTTAGGGCGGTCAGGGTGCGGAAGGGGAAGGGGGAATGATGGCACACGAAGACCTGCTGAAGAGGGTTGGCGACGCTCTTGAGTCTAACTACCCACGCGAGGAAATAGACTTGGGTGATGTGAGATTGCTTACCTTCACCCTCCGATCCTTGCAGGCCGAGATTGAGGCCGACAAGATGATGCGCCTTAACAATGCCCTATTCGTTGAGCAATGGGAGCGCCTGTGTGCTGGACTCGGAATAGAGAAATGCGGCGTAATCGAAGCTGTTGATGCTGCCCTTGCCGAGCTTGAGGCAAAACTCAAAGCCTGCATTGATTCAGATCAGTTAATCGAGGAAATTAAAGAACAATTACATAAAGACGCGAAAGACAGTTGTCACGAATTAGTGATGGCTGTTTCTTGGATGCGAAATGAAATTGACATGGTAAGGGGGATGTTAGAGGACGAGCGCAAGGCGCGGGAAGAGGCGGAACGGGGCCAACGCGAATTATGCATTGCGATAGGGACCACTACCGACGAATGGGCATTTTCAAATAAGCGGTTCCATGATTCCGAGCAACGCGCTGAAGCCGCCGAGCGCATGCTGGCCGACTTAGAAACACGTTACAGAACACTCGTTGCTACCTATGACGCAGTTGAGGCGGACTGGATTAAATGTGAATCCAAGCTGGCCGAGATTGAGAAGGAGACTATTGAACGGTGCGCGCAGGTTCTTGACGATTTGCACAACAAGGTTGGCGCAGGATGGGATTACTACTCTGACGAACGCGTAGATGGCGCGCACAACACATTAACAAACGGCGCTAAATTGATCCGCTCCCTCGCGCAGAAAGGAGAGACACCGTGAAGTCGTTTATCAAGGACGTAGCGTTTGGATTGATAGCTATTCTGTTTGTGATCGTGTGGAGCATTTGCCATCCTAAACCGTGGCTCGCGCAGGCAAGAAAAGAGTGGGACGCAACGTGGAGAAAGCCATGACTGAATCCATAGAGCAGCGCGACTTCTATCTGGGCGTTCTTGCAGCGCTCGATGTGGTGCTTCTACACGACAATTCTGCTTGCGCAGGTGAAATAATCCGCAACGTAGGAGCAATAGTCAGCCGGGCTACAGCAGAAAATTTCTCGCCGGACCTCATCCCCGGACTGGAACGGGCGGCGGAGATTTGTGAGCGCCTTGCCGACGAAGGGACAAACCCAAAGGCAGATTATGGGTGTACCGAGGCAATCCGCGCCGAACTCGATCGGCTGAAATGACCGAGCCACTGTTGACACTGGCATGTTCCTGACCGACAAACAAGTGAGGCGCTTGACCGGCCTTCCGGCGACGGAACACGCCGCGCAAATCCAATGGCTTGAGGCGCACCGCGTCCGGCATTGGGTGAACGCGGCAGGTAAGCCAATCATCCCGGTGTCGGAAATCACCGCCCCAGGCGCTTCCCCGCCCCAGACCGGCTGGACTCCCGATTTTTCCAAAATTAATGCATAATGGACAGGATGGGGCGGAAACGGGAAACGAATCTGCACCTTCCGCCGCATATGCGGATCAGGAAGGGGCTCTATTATTACGACACGCAGGCCAAGCCGCGGCGTGAAATACCGCTCGGCAAGGACTACGGTGCTGCGCTGGTCAAATGGGCCGAGTTGGAGGGCGGGAACCTGCTGCCGGCCAATACCGCCCCGACTTTCAGCACGGCGGCGACCCGCTACAAAACCGAGGTATTCCCGACGAAGGCGCCACGGACGCAGCAAGACAACGAAACAGAACTCGCGCGGCTACTCAAGGTGTTCAAGGATGCGCCCCTGGGCGGCATCAAGCCGATGCACGTTCGCGGCTATCTGGACGAGCGCGGGAAATCAGCCAAGGCGCGGGCGAACCGGGAAAAAGCGCTGCTCTCCCATATCTTCAATAAGGCGCGAGAATGGGGATACACCGATGCCCCGAACCCCTGCTCCGGCATCAAGGGCTTTTCTGAGCCGGGACGGGACAAGTACGTCGAGGAATCTGAATTTAGGGCCGTCTATGCCCAAGCCTGTGTCCCGGTGCGCAACGCAATGGACTTGGCTTATCTGACCGGCCAGCGCCCCGCCGATGTGCTGAAAATGACGACCGGCGATGTACGCGACGGCTGCCTATGGGTTCGCCAGAACAAGACACAGGCGCGCATCAGGATCGCGCTAGAGGGTAGGCTAGGGGAATTGATCGAGCGCCTTGTGCGCCTTCCTGTGGGCAAGGTGGCCTCGTCCTGGTTGATTCGCAACGAGGACGAGCAGCCGTTGACCTATTCGGCCATGACGCAGCGGTTTTGGAAGGCGCGTGGCGCAGCTATCAACGCCGCGCGCGAGGCTGGGCAGACCGGGCTGGCGGCATCGCTCAAGGGCTTCCAATTCCGCGATCTGCGGGCGAAGGCGGCGAGCGATTCGGAGGACATGCAATCTGCACAAAGGCTGCTGGCTCATGGGTCAATCACCATGACCGAGCACTACATCCGCGCGCGGATGGGCGATAAGGTGAGGCCGGTAAAATGAACGAATGGCAACCGATCAAAACTGTGCCGAAGGACGGCTCTGTCGTGTTATTGCTCCACGCACACGATTCCCTTTCTGGGTGCAGTTCGGACATCCGCCAAAAAAAAATGGTGGCCATAGGATATTTTTTGGATTATTGGAAGGTTGGCGTTCCTGGCGGCCATAGCAGTGGAGGCGGTGATAATCAATTCACTCATTGGGCGCCACTACCCCAGCCGCCAATAAAGTAGTTCCGCAAAACGCGATGCCGTCATAGACACGACCTGCTCATATTTTGTGGTGCTTTTTTCTTCGCAACGCGCTGAAATTTAGGTATAATTCTACCGGACTGTTAATCCGCAGGTCCCAGGTTCGAGCCCTGGTCGGGGAGCCACTCCACACTATCCGGCTTGCGCTCACCACCCTGGCTACGGCCACAGCGCTAAGAGGATTACCCCGTCAATAGCACGCACGATGATCACCAGTGCGCATTTCTTCTATACTGGTCCCGAGGCATTACTTGTCGACGCGCAATGGCCAAGCTTGCGCCGCCGCTATGAGCTGAACACGAATGTCACCCGCGTATAGACTTTTTTTCCCTCTCCTTGCTGCGGCCTTGACCGCAGCGACCCCTGTACAAGGAGGCAGCATGAGCCTGACCTTGACCTCTGCCGCTTTCACGCATCGCAACGCAATTCCGACAAAGTACACTTGCGAAGGCGCCGACCTGTCCCCGCCGCTAACCTGGAGCGACTTGCCGCAAGGCACAAAGAGCGTAGCACTGATCGTAGACGATCCGGATGCCCCGGACCCCGCGGCGCCGAAAATGACTTGGGTCCATTGGATGCTTTACAACCTGCCGCCGGCTATTAACGGCTTGCCCGAAGGCGTATCCGTCCTGCCCTCGGGGACCCTACACGGGCTGAACGACTGGCATAACACCAAGTACGGCGGACCCTGCCCGCCGGTCGGACGCCACCGGTATTTCTTCAAGCTATACGCCTTGGACACTGAGCTGCAGGATCTGAGGCGACCGACCAAGCCGATGCTGGAGAAAGCCATGAAGGGGCATGTTCTAGGCCAGGCGGAACTAGTCGGTACCTATCAAAAGCAGCGTTGAATCCCGGATCCGCTAGGGCTAGGTTGCGCCGGACTGCCCGCGAAATCCTTACGCTCGGGCCGCGCCATGACGACCCGCGGGTTGGGGAGACGCAGGTTATCGCGCAAACCAAGCCTTAGACCGGAACCGACGAGTGCTTTTCATCAGTACCTCGATTGCATGCGTTCGTAACGGCGGATGCGTTCTTCCAGGTCGGCGAGGTTCTGCGATGCGGCCAGGTAATTCTCCAGCTCGGCCTGTCCGGCGCTCTCGAACTTGCGCACCAGGGCCTCGTAGTAGGATTTCAGCTTGCTGCCGACCCAGGCGCCCTGTTTGGCCTGCATCCCCTGCCCTGGTCGGCTGGCGCTGACCGCGGCCGCAGAATTGTTTCCCGCTCGCATCGTGCGTCGCACCATAGCCGGCCAAAAAAACGGCATCTTCCAGCTATTGATGGCATCGCCACCAGGAACGATTCCGGGTTCCTGTACGCTGTCGCCGGGGTAAATCGGAATGTAGAATCGCATTGAAGTTCCTTTCACATATATTTGAGCACGCATAAATAAATAGCTCAATGAAAGGAAGATACGGCCTCTGCCCCGAACAATCCAATCGCTTGTTCGGATCGACTTGATTGGCTAGTCTTATACTTTGTCTAAGTATATGATGCAATGCACAATATCAAGACGATCAAAAGTGAATTCGAACCAGTATTGTTCGAGCGCATTTCCAGTGGCTTGCGCAAAATAACTCGCGCTGGAGCGAAAAGCTGCCGCAGAAGCGTGCTACGGCGCGCGCGTTGAGCCCGATCTAGGTTCATTTATCGCGCCGGGCGCGATAGCGATTGCGAAGCCGTTATGCGCAATCTCGCCTATTGCACGGCGCACTCATTATCTTTGGCCTTGCCCACGCCGCGGCCGGAGGAACTGTTCTGCGCGATGCTCGAAGGCATGGTCACCGGGACGCCTTGTTGCGGCGGCACGATGATCGGTGGCGTGGTGGCGCTGCGCACGAACCCGAACTGGCCGGCGCTGATCACCTGCTGGCCGGCGGCATTTCTTACGACAATGGCTCCATCGGCTACGTCGACGTGTAGCCCGTTCTCGGGCGGCTTGCCGGTGACGGTGGGAACGCCGCCGCAGTCGTTCTGGCAGATGAGAGCGCCGAAGTGGGTGCCGCGAATGCCGATGGTCGCAGTGGTAGCCCGAAAATTCACGGCATCGTGATTGCGCTTGCCGACCAGGCCGGTCACCGCCCGCAAACCGCCTTTGAGCATGTCCATGAGGACGCTGTCCGATTCCGGCTTGGCCTGGTTAAAAGAGTATGCGGCCACCTTGAGCTGGGATTCCGGCCGCATTACCACTTCACCGCCGTCCAGGAATTTAATCCGCGCATAGGTGTCTCGCTCGGTGCTGAGCGTATCGCCCTCCTGGACTTCCGATTTCACGGAAAAGACCTTGGTAGTGCCGTCCAGATGTTTGGCGATGAGCGTGCCTGAAAGATGTGTGACCTGCCCGACGACGTTCGCCGCATTCGCGGCAGCGCTAAGACCTACCGCCGCCAATAGCAGTATTCCCGCCAGAATAGTTGCAGATTTGCGCATCGTCGTTTCTCCGTTCAACCACACGTCGCGAGCTTCTTCGCGGCCGGCTTGTCCGCTTTCTTCGGCTGGGCTTCCTCTTCCTTCTTCTTGTCGTCTTCTTTTTTGTCGTCTTTCTTCGCGCTCGCAGCCTTGTCGTCGGCCGGCTTGTCGCCCTGAGCGCCAGACGTGGAGGCAGCCGGAGCGCCGGAGCTCGTATCCGCCGGCGTCGGGCTGCCGCCGAACGTGCCTGCCGTGCCGCCTACCGTCTGGTTAGTGTCGCCAAGCAGCAATGTCCCCGAAGTCGTGGCCGGGGCCGGTGGCGGCGGGGCGACGACCGCAGTAGTGTCGGTAGTCGCGGTCGCCGTAGTGGTTGCCGCCGTGGTCGAGCTGGTGATCGTGCTCGTGACAGTCGCGATGGTCTGCTCGACTGCCTGCGACACCGCCGGAGGCCTGGCTATGCCGGTCACCCCTAGCCCTGCGTCCAACGCAGCCGGAGTCATCGACTGGCCGTAAAACAGCCCGCTCGAGTTAGCGGAGGTCTTGAACGTATTCACATCCATTGCGGCGCCATCGACAACCAGGCCGCCGCTGGTGCGCGCCGTGTAATCAAGATAGATAGTGCTGGGTGCTTTTGCCCACAGATAGGAAGGCACCGATCCTGACTGCTCGTTGAGGTAGAGCGTCGAACTTGCGCCCTTCAGCGTCAGCCGAATGTCGTTACCCGCGACGAAGCTCGAGCCGTCATTCAGCTTTATGTCGCCTGTGACCTCGGCGTTAACGTCGCTGGTCGCGGAGACCTGGGAACTCGCCGTCACTACGCTGTCGGCGCTGAGGGTAACGCTCCCGCCCTTGTTGTCGATGCCCGCGAGGCTGAGCGCCCCCTGGCTCGTCAGCACGATAGCGCCGGCGCCACTGTTCGTGGCACTAAAGCTTCCTATTTGATTGCCGGTGTCGGTGAGGTTGGTTCCGGTGACCGACTTGGTAATCAACACTGGCGCGACGATTGGTCCGCTCTGGGACACGCCGCCCGCGAGCGCGGTGAGCGCGACCGTCGGCGCGGTCAAGTTTTGAATGACCAGATCGCCCATGGCCTGGGTGATCGCGGCACTCGCGCTGCCCGTTAGAGTAATAGTGCCGCCGGTCTGGCTGAAATTGTTGTTCACGGACAGGTTTCCGGTACCGCCCAGGGTCCCGCCGCTCTGCGTGAAGCCGGCGGTATCCAGTTTGCCGCTGATCGTCAAGCTGCCGCCCGTCAGCGCTAGCGTTTGCGCGCTAGTCAAGGTCTGAAGGCTGGTACTGCCGGCGCTGGTGTCGTAGGTGACCTGGAAGCCCCCGCCCGTTGCGACAGACGGTATGGAGACGGCGAGAACGTTGGCTCCATCGGGAATTGCGTCCCAGTTGTTGGGATCGCTCCACAGGCCGCCGCTGGTGCCGTTCCACTTCGACAGCGGCCGCTGCGTGATGGACCCGATCGCACCGCTTGCCGTAGGACTGGCAAGCGTGTAGCCGTACACATTGGCCGTGCCGTTGGTAGCGCCGATCAAGGTGACGTTCGTGGAAACATTTTTGCCGGTTCCGACGTTCTTGTCGGCGTAAGCGCCAGTCGCCGGATTGTCGAGAACGATCGTGTCGCCGTCCAGCCCGCCTGTGAGCGTGTAATTGGCTGGGGTCAACGACGCCGCCGTGGTCCCGTCGTAGACTTTGTTCGTGCTGCCGGTCAGGCTGGCGGTAATCGCCGGCGCGACGCTGTAAATGAAGCCGTTGCCCGTTCCGGGTCCCGCATAAGGCACACCGGTGTAGCTCATGCCGTACTGCTTGAAATCGGCGGCCAGCCCACCCTTGGTATCGAGCGTCGGGTTGGTGGAATAGACCAGCCAATTGCCGTTCGGCGTAAATAATGCCGACGTCCCGGCGTTATTGATAAAGTTGCCGCTGGCTGCCAGCACCAGCGCGCCGCCCGTCGCAGAGGCGGTGATTGCGGCGCCGCTGCCTAGCGTGAGGTCGCCGCCGGCAACCAGCGCGACGCTGCCGTCGGCATCAATTGTGTCCGAAATGCTAAGCGAACCGGCGCTTTTCAGCATAAGATTGCCGCCGGTAAAGATGTAGCTGGCGCTATCCAAGTTGACATTGCCGGTGGCGCTGAGCGCGAGATTGCCGCCCGTACCGGCGCTGCCTGCCTGGCCTGGCGTATCGCCGTATCCGCCCGCTCCACCTGGCCCGCCGGTCGCGCTCAGCGATGCACCCGACAAGACAATCGAAGCGCCGCTCAGGTTCATCGTTCCGGCGTTGCCGCCTGCTCCGCCCATACCGCCGGCACCGGTGTAGGCTGGAATTGCCAGGCTATAGTCGTAATAGCCATCGCCGCCAGAGCCGCCCCCTCCGCCGGACGCGTCGACGTGCCCGCTCAAAATCAAACTCCCTGATGCGCTGGCATTTATGCTGCCGCCGGCACCGCCCGCGCCTCCCGCACCGCCGTTTGGATCGGTTGCAGTACCGCTTGTGCTGTACCTGCCATAGCCGCCAACAACGTTCACATCCCCTAGGGTGACATCGCCTTGCGTAGAAATTATCGTAACCACCCCGCCGTTGCCTGCTTCTTGCGTCCCCAAGTAATAGTAGCTATTGCCTCCGCCACCAATTGAATTGATGCTGATCGCACTAAGATCGATCGGCCCCGCCGCCTTCAGGGTAATGGTGCCGCCGTTCTGATTTTGCAAATTGCCCGTGTAATAATATTCGTTGTAATAATCGTAGCCATTGCTGATGCTGCCGATACCGCTGATGCCGCAAAAAGCCGCCCCGCATTGCGCAGCGCTCGCAACATCCGGCGTGCCGGCTGAGCCGTTCCAGTTGGCGACCAGCAAGGTGTCGGTACCGGTACTGTTGATATCTCCGTTGATGCCGCTCGCGCCGCTGCCCAGCGTAATGGCCTTGCCCGCAAGCAGCGCAACCTTGCTCGCTGCAAGATTGTTGTAGCCCAGCACCGTAATGTCGCCTGTCGCAGCAAGTTGCAGGGTGTTGTCCGCACCGAACGTCCCTGCTGCGCCAGCTGCCATACCATTGGTGTTGTTTGTATTGTCCATGCCCGGATAGCCGCCAAGGACACGAATATTGGCGTTATCCAGCGTGATGGATGCGCCACTGAGCGCGATCGCGCCGGCGTTGCCGCCTGCACCGCCTGCGCCACCCGCACTGCTGTAGGCAGGTGTCGCCAGACTGTAGTCGTAATAGCCGTTGCCGCCCGAACCGCCATGGCCTCCGGAGGCATCGATGTAGCCACTCAAAAGCAAACCGCCAGCTGCGTTCAAGCTCACCACACCGCCCGATCCACCAGCGGCGCCTTTCGCTCCGGTCACCGCACTGCTAATGCCGGATGCGCCGTAGCCCCCTGAACCCCCAGTAGCAACGATCTGACCAGTGGCGAGGTCGCCCGTGGTGGCCGTGAGTGTTATGTTGCCGCCCGCTCCCCCGACGCCTGACGATCCGAGCGTCGTCCCCTGCCCGCTCGATCCGCCTCCGCCGCCATACGCATTCAGGTTCGCCCCCGACGCGACTACCGACGCGCCTCTCACACTCAGTGTTCCAGCATTGCCGCCCGCACCGCCTGCACCACCCGCGCTAGTGTAGGCCGGGCTGCTCAGGCTGGAGTCGTAATAGCCGACACCACCCTGGCCCCCGTATCCACCAGCCACGTTGGTCCATCCTCCAAGGGTGAGCGTGCCCGCGGCATTCAGGCTCACCGTGCCGCCCGCACCGCCAGCGCCGCCCGGCCCGCCATCGACCGCACTGCTCGTGCCTGTGGTGCCCGGACCACCACCGCCACCGCCAGCATCGATGGAACTGGTTGTGACGTTGCCTTGGGTTGAGGTGATGCTCACCGCCCCACCCGCACCGCCAGCAAGTGAAGCGTTGGTGTAATAGTAGTAGCTGCCATTGGCAGAAATGCCAATGTTCGTCAGATCGATGTCGCCGGCCGCCTTCAACGTGATAGCGCTCGCGTTGCCGTTGTTGTTGTAGTAGTAATTGGTATCGATAGCCCCGCTGCCGCTGATGCCGCAGAAGGTGCTGCCGGCGCACTGGCCCGTAGTGGCAATGGTCGGATTCATGGTTGAAACACCATCCCAGTTCGCAAGCAAGCTTATGGGCGTGCTTGCGGCAGCGCCGTAATAACCGTAATAGCCGGAAGACAAGTACCCGCTCGTAGCACTCGCCGTACTCGTCGCCGCAGTGCCAAAGGTGATGCTCTTACCCGCAAAAAGATTCAATTGGCTTGCGTTGACCCAGTCAGAGCCAGTCACAGTGATTTCACCCGCCGTCGAAAGGGTGATTGCACTAGCGCCGCCGTTCGCTCCCGCAGTCCCTGCGGTCGTGCCCGAGCCGCCCGGTCCGCCTGTGCCGCCAACCGCATTCAGGTTCGCCGCCGACAGCACCAGCGAAGCACCGTTCACACTCAGCGTCCCGGCGTTGCCGCCTGCGCCACCGTTGCCACCAGTTCCACTATAAGCATAGGTTTGTGTGCTGCTGTTATACGGATAGTACCCATTAGCACCGGAGCCACCATATCCCCCGGACACATTGGTCATTCCACTTAGCGTAAGCGTACCCGCCGCGTTCAGGCCGATTGTGCCACCGGCTCCTCCTGCTCCGCCTGTTCCTCCATTCACTACGCTGCTCGTACCGCCGACGCCATAGCCGCCACTACCACCAATGGCATTAATGTTGTAACCGGTGGTGAGGTCGCCCGTGGTGGCGGTAAGCGTTATGTTACCGCCCGTTCCCCCAACTCCTGATGATCCTAGTGTCGTCCCCTGCCCACCCGTTCCACCTGAGCCGCCATTAGCGCTCAACGACGCCCCAGATAGCACCAACGACGTACCACTCGCATTGATTGTTCCGGCGTTACCGCCCACCCCACCATTACCACCCGTTCCACTGAAGTTGTAGGTGTAAGTGGTGCTATCGTACGTGGAACTCCCAGAACCACCAGAACCGCCGTATCCACCGTTCGCGCTGGTCGACCCGACTAGATTGAGTGTGCCTGCCGCACTCAGATTGATCGTGCCACCTGCACCGCCAGCGCCGCCCGCTCCGCCGTTCGACGCGCTGCTGTTGCCAGACACGCCATAGCCGCCGCTCCCACCACTGACATCAATTGAGCCGATGGTCAGGTTACCGTTGGTAGAAGTGATGCCAACCGCTCCGCCAGCTCCGCCTACACTGCCCGAGTTATATCCGTAACCGCCATTGGCATAAATCCCGATGTTCGTTAGATCGATGTTGCCAGGGGCATTTAACGTGACCGCCCCCGCGATGGCGAGAGAATTGTAGTAGTAGCTCCAATTGGTATTGATCGATCCGCTTCCGCTGATGCCGCAGTAAGTACTGCCGCTGCACTGCCCGCTCGCGGCGATGTCTGGAGCCGTAGTCGAGCCGTTCCAGTTCGCAATCAGACTTATCGGAGTGCCGTAATCGGAATACAGGTATCCGTACGTAGTACTGGTTCCCGTCGTGCCGAACGTAATACTCTTTCCGGCAAAAAGATTCAACTGGCTCGCGTTGACGTAGTTCGAATAGCCGGTCAAGAGAATGTCGCCGGCAGTTGCAAGCGTGATTGGACTAGCGGTGCCGATCGCTCCCAAGCTTCCTGCAGCCGTACCCTGTCCGCCCGATCCGCCTGAGCCGCCAACCGCATTCAGGTTCGCCCCCGACAGCACCAGCGAAGCCCCGTTCACACTCAGCGTCCCCGCGTTGCCGCCTGCGCCGCCATTGCCACCAGTTCCGTTATAGACATAGGAGGAAGTCGTGCTGTCGTACGTCTGGTACGCAGAGCCCCCATAGCCGCCCGAACCACCGCCTACGTTGATCCATCCGCCCAGAGTGAGCGTGCCCGCCGCGCTGAGGCTCACCGTACCGCCCACGCCGCCCGCTCCGCCTGTTCCGCCATTCACGGCGCTGCTCGTGCCATACATTCCGGAGCTGCCACTGCCGCCGCTGGCGTTGATGGAACTCGCCGTCAGATTGCCCTGAGTCGAGGTAATGCTCACTGCTCCGCCGGCACCGCCGTTGCTGCCATAGCTGTAGCCGCTGTTGCCGTTGGCATAAATGCCGATATTTGTCAGGTCGATGTCGCCGGGCGCTTTCACAGTGACCGCACCGACATTGCCCAGAGCGCTGTAGTAGTAATTACTATTGATCGAGCCGCTTCCGCTGATGCCGCAGAACGTGCTGCCGCTGCACTGCGCGCTCGTGGCGATGTCTGGAGCCGTGGCCGAACCGTTCCAGTTCGCGATCAGCGACATGGGAGCGCCGTATTCGGAATACAGGTAGCCGTAGGTAGTACTGGTCCCCGTCGTGCCGAAGGTAATGCTCTTTCCGGCAAAAAGATTCAACTGGCTCGCGTTGACGTAGTTCGAGTAGCCGCTCAAGACGATGTCGCCGGCAGTCGCAAGCGTAATTGAACTAGCGCTGCCGACGGCCCCCACGCTTCCTGCAGTCGTACCTGATCCGCCCGACCCGCCCGCGCCACCGTTCGCGGACAAAGACGAGCCCGACAGCACCAGGGATGCGCCGCTCACGCTCAGCGTTCCCGCGTTGCCACCCGCACCGCCATTGCCACCGGTTCCGTTATAGACATAGGAGGAGGTGGTGCTGTCGTACGTCTGATACGCGGAACCACCAGTGCCGCCGGCAGCACCGGCTAGGTTGATTGTTCCGCCCAGGGTGAGCGTTCCTACTGCGCTGAGGGTCACCGTACCGCCTGCCCCGCCAGCGCCGCCCGTTCCGCCGTTCACAGCGCCGCTGGTGCCATACATCCCCGAGATGCCGCTACCGCCGTTGGCATTGATGTAGCTCGTCGTCAGATTGCCTTGAGTCGAGCTAAGGCTTACTGTTCCTCCGCCACCGCCGCTGCTGCCATAGTTGGATCCGCTGTTGCCTAAGGCGTAGATGCTGATGTTTGATAAGTTGACGTCGCCAGGCGCTTTCAGGCTTATCGCGCCCGCATTGACGCTGGAAGTGTAGTAGGGATAACTTTCGATATAGCCGCTTCCGCTGATACCGCAGAAACTGCCCCCGCACTGGCCACTTGTGGCAATGGCGGGCGTCGTAGTCGACGCACCGTCCCAGTTCGCAAGAAGATTCACGGACGCGCCATAGGAGTACAGGTTGCCGCTGTAACCGCTGGTATCGCCGAAGCCAATCGCTCCCTTGGACAGCAAATTGGCGTTGCCATAGGTATATATCGAACCGGCGTGGGTGATGCCGCCGCCGGCATAGAGATTCAGGTTGAGTGGTGCGCTCGTCGAACCGGAGATATAGGCGCCGCCATGTATGGCGATATTGCCGTCCGCATTGAGCGTCAGCGTGCGCGCCCCGCTTCCGCTCGTATAAATATTAACGCTGCCTCCACCACTAGTATCCGCGGATCCGTTAACCGTAATGTTTCCGCTACCACCGCTGCCCGAACTGGTGGTAACGGAGACGTTCGTCGTTACCAGAGATGCGTTGATGTCACCATCGGCGATATTGGAAGTCGAGCCGCTGGGGGCATAAACAGGGCTGCCCGTCGCGCTCGCGTGGATAATCGTTATATCTGCGGGATCGAGCAGCCAGGTACCCGCACTGCCGTCGGCAGCGCGCGTATCGACCTGCGCTCCCGCCACATCGAGCGAAGCCTTGCCCGAGGTTTCGACCAAGCCACCGCGCCCGCCGTCTCCGCCTTGCGCCGAAAAATCGCCATGCGCGCTGGTATGCCCATCGGACCAGGCGACGATCAGGCCGCCATCACCCGTCCCGGTCGCATTCGCCTTCAGGATGGCCGACGATGCGATCGTCGTGGCATCGGCGTTCGCAATGCTGGCATCCTTGCCCTGGTACCCGCCACCCACGAGAATCGTACCCCCTTGTGTCTTTCCGGATGCGTCCAGGGCGGCACCATCAGGAACTGCGACTGCAGGGCCGGCAATCTCTATGCGGCCGCCCTGAGCAGCGTCACTCGTAGCTGAGATCGTCCCGCCGGCGCTTGCGTCTTGGCTCGCCTTGAGGAATACGCGCCCGCCTTCTCTAACCACGCTGCTGGCATTGAGGCTGCCGCTGTTCTTCACCAGCACCCCTGCCATGCCGATGCGACCGGCTTCGGACACGATCTGCCCGAGGTTGGTGGCCGTGCCCTCGGCACCGGTGATTTCCACCTTGACCCCGGGCGTACCAGTATCGATCAGATCGACTTTCTGCCCCGCAGCAAGCAGCACTTCTCCATTCGGCGCGTCGATAATGCCGTTGTTCGTCACCGCAGGCGCAACGAGATAGACGCTGCCTCCGCTCGGGGTAGTAATTTGGCCGTAGTTCTCGACCTTGCCGGCATTGGGCGTCGACTGGAAGTTCAGGCGCGCGGCAAGGAAGTCTTCGTTCCTGACGTTGAGCGTGCTCGCAACGAATCCGGCGACGTCGACGCGCGCACCCTGGCCCACCATGATTCCCGCAGGGTTCACCAGCCAGACACGCCCGTTCGAGCTGAGCGTGCCGAGCAGCACAGAGGGATCGTTGGCGAGGACTCGATTGAGTACGCTGCTGCTCGCGGATAACTGATTAAAGCGTGTCGTCTCTCCGGCGCCTATGGAAAAGGTGTTCCAATTGATGATGGCGCCGTTGCTGTTGGTAACCGTCAACAGCGTACCTGCTTGATTGAAGCTCGCGCTGCCGCTCACCACCTGCGGCGCGGTGGGATTCGCCCAGGCCGGCGCAGAGGCGAAGCAGGCGGAAATCGCGGCAGCGATCAGGCGCTTGCGCGCGTGGAATCGGGTCGACGCTTTATTGGGCATGGTGTACCCCCTATGTTTTGCGGCTTGCGATTGCTGCCCTGCAGAATCGCAGACCCCTCCCGACGCTCGGCATGGCAAATGCCGGCGCGCCGGCAATGCACATGGTCTAGAACGCAATCATCAGATTGAAATGGCCGCGCCAGTCGCCCTGCTCCTTGGTTCCAGGCGGGCCGCCATCGAGCACTTGCGCCAAGTCGAAGCGCAGACTGACGTCTTTACCCAAGGCATAGCGCAGGCCCGCACCTGCGCTGGCTATGCCGATATTAGTCGGCGTGAGCGATCCTGTAGGTGCGTTATGGTTGTAGCCGTGCGCGACGTCAAAAAACATCAGTGCGCGCAAGCTGCCGCGCAAGCCGGTCGCCTTCACCAGCTCGGGGGTGTAGATCTCGGCGTTTACCACATAACCGCTGTCGGCCGAGGCCGCGCGCTCGTTGAACCCGCGCACGGCAGTAGAGCCCGCGAGCCCCAGTTGCTCGGCCGCGACCACGGGATTACCCGCGTATTGGCCGTTCGCAGCCAGACGAAGCTGCCAATCGGATGGGAACGCCCTGAGGTAGCTCCCGCCCAGGCGTACGATGCTGAAATCGTCGCGCGTCGGCCGGTTGCCCGAAGTTAGATAGGAGTAGTGGTCGGTGGCGCCATCGAGATTGGTGTATTGCGAGCCCAGCGCCAAGTTATGCGCAATGCCGATGCTATATTCGAACAGATGGCTCGCGCCCTGCCGCTGGCCGGTATAGGTGAGGCTCACCGGGCGCGTGGTGTAAGGCACACAACTCGCGATAGGCGGCGTCGGTGGATCGATGCTTGCCGGCGTACCCGCCGTGGTGCAGGTCGAATCGATGAACTTGTAATCAAATCCCAAAATGAGCTTCGAGCTGTATTCGCCGCGGCGCGGAAAGTAATGGTTCCAGCGCACGCCGAATACATCGCCCTTGCCCACGATGCCTAGCGCCCCGCCCAGAGTAGGCGAGGTGCTGGGAGTGTTCACGCTCGACTTGCCGTAGATCAAGTCGAGACTGTCGCCGATTCCGTAAAAGGGAACACGATAGCCCAAGCTGAATATATCGACCCGCACGCCCGCCGGTGCGTCTGCCGATCCGGTGTAAGCCAGGGTCAGCGTCTGGTCGCGGTTAAAGAGATTGGCGTTCTGGTAGGCCACGCCTACGCGCGAGACGCCCGTGGCCTCGGTACCCGTGGAATCCGCAGTGACGAAGATCCGCTGCGAGTTTTCTTCTGTGACCGAGACTTTTGCGTCGACCTTGCCTTCTTCCTCGCTCACGCCGAGGGTCACCCCCACTTGCTTCGCCGGGCTCTCGTTGGCTAGTTGAATCGCCTCCGACATCTGGCGCAGATTGGGCGCGCGACCTTCCTTCAGTTGCGGCAGACTCGCCCGGATGTTGGCATCGTCGAAATACTTGTTACCGCTGATGACGACCTTGCCGATGACGCCTTCGGTGACCTGCAGACGCACTACGCCACTAGTGAGCTCCTGTTCCGGCACATACACCTGCACCGTGCTGAAACCGGCCCGGCGATAGACGTTCTCGAGCGCTTCGAGCGCCTTCTGGATATCGCCATACACCCGCCGCGGACCTACAAGAGGGGCTACCGCGGCCTGCACGTCGGCTTCAGGTAATAGGGTATTGCCTTCAATCTGGAATCGGACGATATTGAAATGTTCGTCTTGAGCCCAACAGATGCCGGCGAATGCGGCCATCAGGGAAAATGCCAGAGCGCAAACGCAGACCAGAGCTTTTCTCGTCATTGTCCATCTCCCTTGGCAAATTGCAGCCCGCCCAAATTCGCGCACCGGGGCTTCAGCTGCTTTGCCTATTGCCATTAATTAGGCGCATTGACGGAGCAAAAAGTCAATAGACCAACCGGCGGTCATCTAAAAACGCCGACTTACGGCCAGGATCTGGCAATTTCGCCGGCGGGGTAAACCGAACCTAAGCGCCACCGCGCCTTATCTGCGTGCCACTTCGCCAAAGTCCGGCTGTCCACAACAACGTACCCGTAGCACACGACGCCGGTTTGAGTTTTATCAATAATCTGCGACGTCCAGCACTTGTCCCATTGCAGTTCGAGATGTTCCAACACCCATGGCTGTCGCACACTACAATAACGGAAACTGCCAAGAGCGCATGAATATGAATAGCTGTGACGGATGCACCGCCTGCTGCAAAACCATGAAAATCCAGGAGCTGAACAAGCCGGCGGACACTTGGTGCCAGCACTGCACGATCGGGGAGGGTTGCGGCATTTACGACACCCGGCCCGAATCCTGCCGCGTGTACGAGTGCATCTGGCTGCAAACCCAGCGCGGAGCCAAGCCGCTCGCCCTGGAGCTGCGGCCCGACAAATCGCGCGTCGTCATGGGCGTAACGAACCAGGGTGACGACCTGGTGCTCTACCTCAGCCCCGACCGGCCCGACGCCTGGAAACGCGGCGGAATCGCCAGGATCGTCGCCGAGACGCGGGCGAAGGGCTTTACCGTCATGATCAAGTGCGGGGATCGGCTGCAGACGCTGTAAGCGGCGCTGCGCGCAAATTCGATCCCCTGCTCCAGATCCTCGCGGCCGGTTAAGTTCCGAACGCGCCTAGGGGTGGTCGAGAGTGCGCATATCGGGCACGACGAACTCGCCTTGCAAGGACAGCAATTCGCCGCGGTGCAGGCGGGCCAGTTTGTTGAGCACCTTCTCGCCTTTTTCCCGCACGCGGATTTCGATGCGCCGACGGTCCTCGGACGACCTGCGGCGCTCGACCAGACCTTGTTTTTCGCAGCGCGAAACCAAGGCGACCACGCCGTGGTGCTGGGCCTGCAAGCGCTCCGCGAGTTCTCCGATTGTCGCCCAGTCGCGGCCGGGGTAGCCCTTGATTTGCAGCAGCAACAGATATTGCAGCGGCTGAATCCCGTGCTGCCGGGCGAGTTGTTCACTGAAACGGACGAATTTCCGGACTTGATAGCGAAAATCGGCAAGCGTTTCGAAATCCTGCTTGTTCAAAGGGCGGGCGTCAGTTCGGGGCACGGCATATCCATCAGGCGATAAATGCGACGGCCCTGCATGGTGGCTCAATACGCTCGCGTTGACAAGCGCTGCGCGCGAGCAGCGCAGAACGTCAAGGCATCGGCGCGATCTGCAGCAGCAGCCAGGCCAGCAGGCCCGCCAAACGCTCTGCTTTTTACGGATCCGGCGGCGCCGGTTGCTGCTTTTTCGCCGTCAGATAATAGGTCCGCATCAGCCCTTTCCCTTTGATCTCGATGCCGCCGCGTTCCACAAATGCGAACTCATTGCCCAAGCGCGAGCGCACTTCCTCGGTCACATGGATGCGCCCGGTTTCCGCCGACGATTCCATGCGGCTGGCGATGTTGACCGCGTCGCCCCAAATGTCATAGGCAAACTTCTTCTGGCCGATCACGCCCGCAACGGCCGGGCCGGTGTGCACGCCGATGCGCATCCTGACCGGATTTCCGTCCGGGTAACGCATGCCCTCGACGATCCTGAGTGCCTCCAGCGCAAACTCGGCGAGTCCATGCAGGGTTCCGCTCGCCGCGCCAGTCATGGCCATGTATTCATCGCCGATAGTCTTGATTTTTTCGACGCCGTACACGTCGCACAGCCGGTCGAGCGGCACAAAAATGTTCTGCAGCAGTTCAAGTACGCGTTCCGGCATGTAACGGCTGGCAAATCCGGTGAACTCGACTATGTCGGCAATAAGGATATTCACCTCGGGCAGGTTCTCCGCCGGCGCCTGTTTGCCGGCACGCAGATGCGGGGCGATCCTGGGCGGCATTACGTTCAGCAGCAGTCCGTCCGCCGTATGCTTTTCCTGCAGCACCTGCTGGTACAAGTTGCTCTTCTCCACCACGACCGACAAATGCCCGGCAATGAGTTTGAAGATTTCGACGTGCACGTCCCGGTACGCATTGACCTCGCGGCTGGAAAAGAACATGAACCCGATCGGTTTCCCCGTCGAAAATAGCGGGCAAGTCAGGCTCGAACGTATTCCTTCGGCGAGCAGCATCTGCGTGGATTCCGAGCGCGGATGGGCGCGCAGATACGCAGCCAAATCGTTGATGATCCGCGGCTCGCCCGATGTAATGATGGACTGAAGACTGCTTTCCCGTAGCAGCCCGGAATATCCGACGCGCAGCACCGTCATTTCCGGCGCGTCGGAGCGCAGCCAGCGCGCACGCGCCAGGCGGCCATCGCTTTCTATGAAGACGACGCTGAGGCGGTTGTAGGGAAGCACGGTCTGCAGCGTGACATACGCCTTTTCCAGGACTTCGTCGAGCAGAAGGCCCATGTTGATTTCATGCGTGAGCTGCAGCAGCGCATACAATTCCTTAAAGCGCAGGTCGACGAAGGCAGACATTTCCTGCAGCGAGCGCGCCAACCTGCCGATGCCCCCCACGTCCAAAGCCAGATCTTCGAGTTCCTGCGCGGCATCGGAGCCGTTTTCGGCCGAGCCAGGTTAGGCGCGGGGGAATCGCTTTCATCGGGAATGGCTAAATCATGCTGCGCTTGGTTCGGAAATGCGGTGTTACGCAAGACAAATTATGCGCGCTGCGCCAGGACTTTTCCCGTGAATACCGCACACCGGCACGCGCCGGGCGCAAATACCGCCCCGCGCGCGCTTAGGTCTGGCTTATTTCTTCGCGTCTGCGGCGGGTTTCGCGCCTTCCGCCGGTTTGGCAGCGTCCGCCGGCGCTGCGGGGGAGGCTTGCACAATCTCGATCTTCGCCTTGGCCTTCATCTCGTCGAACATTTTTTGCAGGTTCTGCTCCTGCAGTTGCTGCGTCAGCGTGGCCTTGACTTGTTCCAGCGGTGGCGCCGGCTTCTGACGCGAGTCTTCCAGCAGGATGACGTGGTAACCGAACTGCGATTTCACCGGCTGCTCGGTAAACTTACCTTTCCCCAGCTTGGCCACCGCTGCGCCGAACTCCGGAACCATGCCACGCGGATCGAACCAACCCAGATCGCCGCCGTTGGCCTTCGAACCCGGATCCTTGGATTTTTCCTTGGCCAAGGCTTCGAACGCCTTCGGATTCTTGTCCAGCTTGGCGATAATGTCCTTCGCGTCCGCCTCCTTATCGACCAGGATATGGCGCGCCTTGTATTCCATCCCGGCCGACTGCGCTTTTATTTTTTCGTACTCGGCCTTGACCGCGTCGTCGCTCACCGGATTGTTCTTGAGATAATCCTGCACGAATGCATCGACCAGAACCGATTGCTTGATCAGCTCAATCTGATCCGCGACTTCGGGCGTCTTGTCCAGGCCTTTCTTGACTGCCTCCTGCGAGATGAGGAGTTGCATGGCCAGGCGGTTGATGAATGCGTTGCGTGCCTCTGCGCCCGCTTCGCGCCCCAGTCCAGCGCGTTGCTTGAGCATCATGCTGACCAGACGCTCGTTGATGGGCGTCCCGTTGACCGTGGCGGCGACGGCTTCCTTGTCCGTGCCGGCGGCCGGTACTGTGTCCTTGGAACTGCAGGCGACCAGGGTCAGCAAAGAGACGGCGCCGGCCAGCAGAATCGCGGGCTTGATAAACATTTTTGGATTTCCCTATGAGGTAAGTGGACTCGATGACGCAGCAGCGACAACCGCAGTATTTTACCAGTTTGCGCGCGATTCGATTCCGGAATCGGCAGAACGAAGGCCGCCGCCAGCCGGCGCTGGCTGCGGCTCCCTAATCGCGGCTGCCCTGCACCAGCATCGCGCCGCGTTCGGCGATCATCAGCGTCGGCGAGTTGGTATTGCCTGAAGTGATCGTCGGCATGATCGAGGCGTCGATCACGCGCAGCCGCTCGATCCCGCGCACGCGCAGTTGCGGGTCGACCACCGCGCTCGCATCGTCCGCGCGCCCCATTTTGCAGGTCCCCACTGGGTGGAAAATGGTCGTGCCGATATTGCCCGCGGCCGTCACCAGCTGCTCGTCCGTGGCAAAAGACGGTCCCGGCAGAAACTCTTGCGGCGCGTATTTCTGCATGGTTTGCGTGCCCAGCACGATGCGGCGGGCCAGCCGCAGCGACTGCACCGCTATTGCCTGATCCTCGGGCGCAGACAGGTAATTCAGCATGATCGCCGGATGGGCACGCGGGTCCGGCGACTGGATCCGCACATGGCCGCGCGAAGCCGGGCGCAGGTTGCACACGCTCGCGGTAAACGCGGGGAACGGATGCAAGGGATCGCCGAATTTGTCCAGCGACAAAGGCTGGACGTGGAACTCCAGGTTGGGCGTGGGTTGCGCGGGGTCGCTTTTCAGGAACGCGCCCAACTGGGACGGCGCCATGGTCAGGGGCCCGGTGCGGCGCAGCGCATACTCCAGCGCCATTTTCGCCTTGCCCCACCAGGAATTCGCCATGGTGTTGAGCGTGAGCACGTTCTGCACCCTGAATGCCATGCGCAGCTGCAGGTGATCCTGCAGATTCTCGCCCACAGCCAGGTCGTGCGCTACGGCTATGCCCTGCCGCTGCAGCAGGGCACCGGGTCCGATGCCGGAGAGCTGCAGGAGCTGCGGGCTGCCGATCGCGCCCGCCGCGAGCAGGGTCTCGCGCCTGGCGGCGGCGAATAGTTCTTCGCCGCCGCGCATAAACTCCACGCCCAGCGCGCGCCTGCCCTCCAGGCGCAGCTTTTTCACCTGGGCACCGGTAATCACGCTGAGGTTCGGCCGGTTCATCGCCGGACGCAAGAACGCCTTCGAGCTGTTCACGCGCACGCCGCGGCGCTGGTTCACTTCGAACCTGGAACTGCCCGCGTTGTCGCCGCAGTTGAAATCCTCGATTTTGGCGATGCCGGTCTCGAGCGCGGCGTCGCGAAACGCGTCGAGAATTTCCCAGGACAGGCGCTGGCGCTCCACGCGCCATTCATGTCCGGCGCCGTCCTGTCCTGTGCGCGCGCCGTGGAATTCATCGGCGCCGCGCCAGTGATCCTCGGATTTCTTGAAAATCGGCAATACGCCCTGCCAGGCCCAGCCCGGCTCGCCGGTCTGCCGCGCCCATTCGTCGTAGTCGCGCTCCTGGCCGCGCAAATAAAGCATTGCGTTGATGGACGAGCTGCCGCCGAGCACGCGCCCGCGCGCATAGAGTATCGAACGGCCGTTGAGTCCAGGATCGGGCTCGGTCTTGTAGCACCAGTCGGTGCGGGGGTTGCCGATGCAGTAGAGGTAGCCGACCGGGATGTGGATCCAGATCCAGTCGTCCTTGCCGCCGGCCTCCAGCAACAGCACTTTATTGTTCGGATCGGCGGACAGGCGGTTGGCAAGCAGACAACCCGCGGTACCGCCGCCGACGATGACGTAGTCGAATGGGCCTGTGGTTTGCATAATGCTGTTGAACTCCCCTTCACTGCGCCAGACGGCTTCCCCGTCAGCGCACTCAATGATCGGCGGCCTTGGGGCTTGCGGCTCCCGCGGCCGGTACTTGCGGCGGCTTCCAGCCGCTTCTCCAGGTTTCCAGCGGCAGCACGAACGGCGGCTGGCCGTTGTCGAGAAACCAGGAATCGACCGCCCACGCCTGTCCGCTGGCGCGCTCCTCAATCACCGCGGTCGTATGCGGCCAACTGAACAGCGACCAGCGCGTGGCGCGGTCGGCGACATTGTGCCAGCGCAGTAGTCCAAATTTTTGCAGCATGAGCAAATAAATCGTGGTATTGGTCGACTCGTCGATGCAATCCATTTGTCCGGTTTCGCCCAGCCCCGAAAATGTGCCACCTTTGTCGCCGGAAGTGCCGGTCATGCTGCCGACAATGGTCTCGAACAACGCGATCGCAGTCCTGATCTGCTCGCGTTCTTCCGCCGCGTTGGCCGCGGGCGGCGCGAACAGCGCACGTATGCGCTGCCATTGCTTCTCGCTCAATTTCAACTGCGCGAGACTCGCACAACCGCCGTCGTAGCAAACAGTGAAGCGCGCCGGATCGGGATCGGTAATGATGTCCGGGCGCGTGAACACATCGGCGCGGCAGTCAGGCGCGGCGCACGCGCCAAGCACGCAGACCAGCGTTCTCAGTATCCTGATCGCGCGCATGGCAGGAGGTTGCGATTCCGATGCGAATTGACGAGCGTTCTCCCCAGATCTGACTGGGTCGACCGGACCGAACTACGCGCAATTTACCATTAAACGCCGCCCGGCTCTGCTTGCGGCGCCGGCGCCCACTAACCGCGCCATAATTGCCAACCCGGCGGCGCCTGGACTAGACTGCTGCCTCCCCTACGCCGAACCGCAAATGATCCAGCCGTTGAATGCGACCGAGCTCGCACCTGCACCGTTCATACGGAGCGGGAACTAGCTTGCGTCTCGGCATCGATTTGGGCGGCAGCAAGATCGAAATCGTCGCCCTGGGTGCGGGAGACGCGGAACTACTGCGACGCCGCGTGCCTACGCCGCGCGGCGACTATCCGGGCACGCTGGCGGCAGTCGCCGCGCTGGTGCAGCACGCCGAGCACGAGTTGGGTCAACGCGGATCGGTCGGTGTCGGCATCCCGGGGGCGGAGTCGCGCGTCTCCGGCCTGATCAAGAACGCGAACTCGACCTGGCTCATCGGCCGCCCGCTAAGGCAGGATCTGCGGGCGCTATTGCAACGCGAGGTGCGACTCGCCAACGACGCCAACTGTTTTGCGTTGTCCGAAGCGACCGATGGCGCAGCGGCAGGCGCCGAAGTGGTATTCGGAGTGATACTCGGCACGGGCGTCGGCGGAGGGATAGTCGTGCGCGGCAAGGTGCTCGTCGGCGCGAACGCAATCGCAGGTGAATGGGGTCACAACCGCCTGCCCGGCGACGAAAGCGAATGGCCGCGCTGCTATTGCGCGCGCGACGGTTGCGTCGAAACCTTTCTCAGCGGCCCCGGACTGCGCAGCGATCACGCGCGTGCGGGCGGCGCAAACCTGGAACCAGTCGAAATCGCCGCACGCGCCGCCGCCGGCGACGCAGCCTGCGAAGCCACACTGCAACGCTACGAAGCCAGACTCGCCCGCGCGCTGGCGCAAGTGATCAACATCCTCGACCCGGACGCGATCGTGCTCGGCGGCGGACTGTCTAACCTGGATCGCCTGTATGCCAATGTGCCGCGACTCTGGTCGAAGCATGTGTTCTCCGATCAGGTTGTCACGCGTTTATTGAAAAGTCGCCATGGCGACGCTTCCGGAGTGCGCGGAGCGGCCTGGTTGTGGGAGTGAACGACGCGTTCTTGTGCGCAGCGCGAACAAGCAGGCACAACATTGACTTTGCTGCGCCGCAAGATTACATTTTTGGCGTACCCGCCGTCTCATTCAGGAAAGCAACACGCTCATGCCGGACCGGAGTTCAATCCGTATTCTGATCATAGACGACGACGTCGAATACGCCGGCGTGCTGCGCATGCATCTTGCGGCAGCCGGTTATGCGACCGAAGTCGCAGAGGATGCGATCGAAGGCGGCAAGGCGCTGCTGGCGCGACCACCGGCGCTGGTGCTGTGCGACATCGGCATGCCCTACTTGAGCGGATTGGAATTCATGTCGCTGATGCAAACCGACGCGAACTCGGCAATGATCCCGGTGGTCTTCATTTCCGGCCGCAGCGATGCCAGCACCATGGCCAGGGCGGTGGAGCTGGGCGCCGCGGATTTTTTGGCCAAACCGATCACGCGCGAGCAGCTGCTGCAGACGATCGAGGCCTGCTTGCAGAGCGGTGGGCGCAGGGCCGTTCCGCCCAACGTCGGCTTTCCGCCTGTGGTCTAAGCCGAACTTGCGGCGCCGCGCCGTAGACAAGGCCGCCGCGTCTGGGTACCCTGTGCTTTCCCATTCCTGCGCCGGCAAATAAGCACACATGTTCAAGAAAGTCCTGGTATCGACCGACGGTTCTGCCTTTTCCAACAAGGCAGTGGCGACGGCGGCGCGTCTGGCGCAATCATTAGGCGCGAAATTGCTGCTGCTGCACGTCAGGTCTCCGCTCGAAACGCCGCACCATGTCGAAGGCGGTGCGCTCAGCAATCTGGGCAAGAAAGCGGTGATGCTGGAGATCGAGGACGAAGAGCGCAAATTGCTCGACGCCGCATTGGAGATCGCAGCGGCGGACGGCATGAAGGCGGAAACGGCCTTCATCGCCGGCTACTCGCCTTACGAAGCCATCATCCGCATCGCCCGCGAGCAGCACTGCGATCTGATCGTCATGGCCTCGCACGGCCGGGGCGGCATTTCCGGCTTTCTCCTGGGCAGCGAGACGCAGAAGGTGCTGACCCACACGACGATACCGGTACTGATCGTAAGATGATGCACCGCAGCGCAACCACCGGCGCGGTGCGCGCTTAGCCCTAGCGCTTGCGCGCCACCACGCCCATGAGCGCCGACATGCCGGAGTGTCCCTTGCCTTCGTCGACCGGTTCGTCGTAACAGCGCAGCTCGAGGATGTCCATGTCCTGCAGCAACTCGCGTATCAGCGCTTCGGTATAGAGATGATCGCGCTCCGGTGGACCGCCGGTACCGTATTGCAGCTGCTCGGTGCGGTAACCCTGAAGTATCAGCAGCCCGCCCGGCTTGAGCGTTTGTTTGATCAGGGGAAACAGCCGCTCGCGCACCGCCGGAGACGCAAATTGAATGAAAATGGCGGCGACCAGGTCATAGGCGGAAGGCGCCCAGTTCCAGGCAAAGGTCTCGCACACATTGAAGCCGACGCGCACCCCGCGGCTCAGCGCAAGCCGCTCCGCCTTGGCCACGGCAGTCGGCGAAAAATCAAAGGCATCGACGCGCAGTCCCTGCTCGGCCAGCCACACGCTGTTGCGGCCTTCGCCGTCGGCGAGCGACAGCGCCCGGCTGCCTTTGGCGAGCAAGCCGCCCTTGGATGCGAGATAAGCGTTCGGACGCTCGCCGAACAGGTATTCGCCCACGCTGAAGCGCGCCTCCCAGCGCACCAGCGCAGTTTCAAGCGAGTGCGGCTCGGTCCGGCCGCTGCGTTGCTGCGTCATCGATATTGCTCCTGTATAAGAAGGCAAGCGCTCCCCGGCCGGCTTCCGGTTCAAGCGCAAGCAGGCATCTGGTCCGAATGATCTAGGTCGATCGGATGAAGCTGGCCGGGATAGGTAGCGCTGCCCAAATTATAATCGCCCCTATTGTATTTTGGATTTTTCCGAAGCACGCGAAATTTGTTCGCACAAGAATCCACAGGCTTATCCACAGAATCTGTGGGTAAAATTTCCCGCCGCGAGTCGCATCGAAAAACCTGCAAGGAGAAGAGCATGAATCTGTCTGCCGCATTGTTGGACGCGCTCAAGGCGCATGGCGCGCGCGAGATATTCGGCATTCCCGGCGATTATGCCCTGCCGTTCTTCAAGGTAATCGAAGAGTCCGGCATTCTGCCGCTGTACACGCTGAGCCACGAGCCTGCGGTTGGCTTCGCGGCAGACGCGGCCGCGCGCATCCATGCCGGACCCGGCGTAGCGGTGGTCACCTACGGCGCCGGCGCGCTCAATATGGTGAATCCGATCGCCGCCGCATTTGCCGAGAAGTCACCCGTGGTGGTGGTTTCCGGCGCCCCGGGCAAGGGCGAGGCGCAGCGCGGCCTGCTGCTGCATCATCAGGCCAAGTCGCTCGATTCGCAATACCGCATCTACGAGGAGATCACCTGTGCGCAGGCCTGCCTCGACGATGCGCGCAGCGCGCCGGCCGAGATCGCGCGCGTGTTGCGCGCCTGTCTCAGCTGTTCGCAGCCGGTCTATCTCGAATTGCCGCGCGACATGGTGAACGCGCCCTGCGAGCCGGTCCAGGCCGTGGCCGAACCCGCTTACGATCCCGAGGCGCTGGCCGCCTGCGCCGATGAAATCCTCGCGCGCTTGCACCGTGCGCGCTCGCCGGTATTGATGATAGGGGTCGAAGTGCGCCGCTTCGGTCTGGAGGAAAAAGTCGCCGAACTCGCGCGCCGGCTGGGGCTGCCTGTAGTCACCAGTTTGCTCGGCCGCGGCTTGCTCGCGCAAACCGATGCGCCGCTGCTCGGCACCTACATCGGCGTCGCCGGGCTCCCCGCTATAACCGAACTGGTGGAGAATTCCGACGCGCTGTTCCTGCTCGGCGTGATCGTTTCCGACACCAATCTGGGCGTGTCGGCGGTGCATATCGATCTGCGCATGTCGATCCAGGCGCTGAACCGGCGAGTGACTATCGGCCATCACGTCTACCCCGAGATCCCGCTCGGCCCGCTGGTCGAGGCCCTGCTCGCGCGCCTTCCGGCGCAGCGGCCTGCTGCGCCGCGGCATGAACCTGCGGCTTACCCGCGCGGCCTGCCCGCAGATGACGCACCGATCCGGCCGCTGGACATCGCCACCGCGATCAACGATCTGATGGACGCGCGGGGCAAGATGCCGATTGCAACCGACATCGGCGACTGCATGTTCCTTGCGATGGACGTCGAACACACCGCACTGGTGGCGCCGGGCTACTACGCCAGCATGGGGTTCGGCGTGCCGGCCGGCCTCGGGCTGCAGGCGGCGACCGGCGAGCGGCCGCTGATCATCGTCGGCGACGGCGCATTTCAGATGACCGGCTGGGAGCTGGGAAACTGCCGCCGCTATGGCTGGGATCCCATCGTGCTGCTCATCAACAATGCGAGTTGGGAAATGCTGCGCGCATTTCAGCCCGAATCGAAATTCAACGATCTCGACGACTGGCACTTCGCCGAGGCAGCCGCGGCCCTGGGCGGCGAAGGCGTGCGCGTGCATACCCGGGGCGAGCTGGTCCGGGCATTGGGCGCGGCACAGCGCCGGCGCGGACGCTTTCAGCTGATAGAAGCGATGGTGGCGCGCGGCGCAATGTCGCCGACGCTGGCGCGCTTCGTCGAGGGCGTCAAGAGCAAGCGCACCTAGCGCGGCTCCGCCTGCGCGCTATTTCTTCTGCTGCGCCTGCAGCCACTCGCTTGCGCGGCGCTGGGCCTCGGTGATCTGCTCCGGCGTCATCTGGCGCGCCACCGCTCTGCGGCTCCCGTTGGCCCTTTCTTCGCCGTTTGACGCCGCTATGGTCCACCATTTGTATGCTTCGACATAATCCGCGTCGATGCCTTCCTCACCGGCTTCGTATATCCGGCCGAGGTCGAACTGCGCCATCGAATCGCCTTTTTCCGCCGCCCTCCGGTACCAGTACACGGCCTGCTTGTAATCGCGCGCGACGCCTTGCCCCGTTTCGTACATCAGCCCCAGCGTGGATTGCGCCCAGATGTGCCCCTGTTCGCCCGCCTTGGCGAACCAGGATGCGGCCAGCTTGTAGTCCTGCCCCACGCCCTGCCCGGTCTGGTACATGCGGCCGAGGTTGAACTGCGCGATCGCGTTTCCCTGCTCCGCGGCTTTGCGATACCAGTACGCAGCCTGCTGATTGTCCGCCGCGGCGCCCTGCCCCTTCTCGTACAGGGATCCCAGATTGTTTTGCGCGGCCGCATTGCCCCGTTCCGCCGCCTGCCTGTACCAGGACATTGCCTGCCGGTAATCCACTGCAGTGCCCTGCCCTTTCTCATACATGATGCCCAAGGTGGTTTGCGCTGAGGTATTGCCTTGTGCTGCCGCCTTCTGCCACGCAACCATCGCCCTCGCGTAATCGTGGTCCAGATAAAATTTGACGCCGTCTTCGAAGTTGCCGGCCAGCGCCGGACCCGCTGCGAAGGCCAGGACGATGCCGATCGCTGCTAACCGCTGCATGCCGCGCCGCTTACCCATAGTGTCCTCGTTCCATGCCCTGATCCGATGCCGGCGCTAAACTCCGGCGCCCACCCAGCCCGCAGTCATTCCCGCAGCCACGCTCAACATGCCGAGTGAACCGGCCTCGTATCCGTCCACGGCGAAAACCATGGCTTCATCCTCAGCTTGCAGCCCGGCAATGTAGAGCAAAGGCAGAAAATGCTCGGGCGACGGCACCGACAGGCGTGCGTCCTCGCCCAGGCGTTCGAAATCGACCAGAGTCTGATGCTGACGCGAGGCAAGCGCGGCGCGCACCTGCTCGTTGAAGCGCCTGGCCCAGTCGAAAGCGGCCACATCTTCGCCGCGCCGCATCTGCGTCAGGTTGTGCACGACGTTGCCGCTGCCGACGATAAGCACGCCTTCGTCGCGCAAGGGTGCGAGTTGTCTGCCGAGATCGTAATGGAAGCGGGCCGGCTTGGTGCCGTCCATGCTCAGCTGCACCACAGGGGTAGCGGCATCCGGGAAAGCATGCGCCAGTACCGACCAGGTGCCATGGTCCAGGCCCCAGCTCTGATCCAAGTGCACGACCAGCGGCATAAGCAGCCCGCGCACGCGCTCAGCGAGCGCAGGATCGCCCGGCGCCGGATACTGAATATCGAACAAAGCCTGCGGGAATCCGCCGAAATCGTGAATTGTCTGCGGCTTGGCCATGGCGGTCACCGCCGTGCCGCGCGTGTACCAATGCGCCGAAATCGCGAGGATCGCCTTCGGTTTGGGAACACTGGCGCCGAGTCTGCGCCAGGCTTCGGTGTACTGGTTGCGCGCGAGCGTATTCATCGGGCTGCCATGGCCGAAGAAGATGACCGGCATGCGCGCCGTCCTGCTCGTATTCATCGTCGACTCCTACGCGGGGCCTTCAGTTCTTGCGTACATGGATGTTACCAGTCGCCAGGGTGATTTCGCGCAGAAAACTCAGCAAACCGGCGATCAAGGAGAGCATCGCGGCGATGAACATCAACGCGATCAGCTGCGATACGCTCACGTGCAGCATGGAACCGATGAACAGGGCCGCGACGACGATGCAAATGAACAAGGCGCCCACCGTGCACAAGCTGATGGCCCAATGGATCAACCGTGCCCGCCGCGCCAGGATCGCCATTTCAAGCCGCCTCAGGCTCTCCTCGCCTGCTGCGGCGCCGGAGTTGTTGTGCTCGAGCACACGATAGCGATCGACGATACGCCCCAAGCGGTTGATCAGCACGGCAAGTATCGCGCCGACGCCGGACAGCAAAAACACCGGGGCGACCGCGAGCTGGATGACGTGAGAAACGGTTGAAATGCTGGATATGGATTCCATGACAGATCCTCTGCTGGTGGTTCATAAGATATTCAGGCGCCAGACTGTTAGTCGCCAAAGCAACCCTGGACCGATCAGGGCAACTTTCATGTATGTACTCGCGGCGCGGCGCTCGTGCGCGCGGCCGAGGGGAAGGACACTGGCGCCTGCTCCAGGCGCCGTACGCACAACACGGCGAGTTCCAGCAACAGCGCCGAGACCAGGAGCAGATTGACCGGACCCAGCGGCAGTGCCAAGCCCATGGTCAGCACCGGACCGAGCAAGGCACCCGCGGAGCCGCCGGCGGCAATGAAACCGAACAGGCGCTTCCCCTGCTCGCTCGTAAACAGGTCTGCCATATAGGACCAGAATACGGAAACAGCAAACAGATTGAACACGCTGATCCAAACGAAGAACACCCGCGCAACCTGCACTTGGGCGACATCGAAAGTCAGCAACACCCAGAAAATTCCGATGTTCGCGACGAAGAAATGATAGACCAACGGAATGAATCGCCGGCGCGGCAAGCGCGCGACCATGGCGCCGTATACAGGCACTGCCGCAAGCATTGCGACAAAGCTCGCCGTAAACAACCATTGCAGATTGCGCACTCCGCCGGCGATGCCCATTTCATCGCGCAGCGGCCGCAGGACGTAGTAGCCAGCGAGCAGACAGAAAAAATACGCAAACGACCAGGCCAGCGCCCGCTCCTCCCCCGGTCGCAGCGCGACCACCCGCGCCAGCCGGCGTTGAACCCGCGCCGCGTTCGTATTCATCGGAATTCCCCTGCATGCTCGTTTCAGGCAGTAAGCGCAGCTTACAGGACAAGTTAATGGCGCCACCAGGACTTCCCCAGGTTCAACGCGCTAGGCTCCCGACGCCGGCGCCAGCTCTGAGGAAAGCCTTCGGCTCAGGCATTTTTGTTGTTATAATTCAATGGAGTTATCCAAGCTTACCCGCCCCGCTCCGGGCGAGCATGGAGAGCTTGCTGAGGAAACTCCGATTGAGTCCAAGACGGAATCAGAGCCTCCTCTGACTCGCGGAAAATGCACCCGACATCAAGCGCTTGCACCGATCCGCCCAATCGAAGAGGAACCGACAAATGAATGTTATCTGGCGCTTTTATATGGATAGCGGCAACCGATGGAACTGGCAACAGATAGGCGCAGGCCAATCCATCGTCGCAGAATCGTCCAAAGGGTACGCGAATTACGAGGCATGCCTGGCCAACGCGAAAGACCGGGGCTACGTGTTTCTGCCGGCCCAGGGCAAACAGGCTCCGGGACGCTAGGCCATGGAGAACCGTTACGGATTTGGCAAGTCGGTGGCTTTGAGTTTCGATGAAGCACTGGCCAAGGTCACCGCCGAATTGCAGAAGGAAGGCTTCGGTGTGCTGACGGAGATCGATGTCGCCGCCACGATGAAGAAAAAGCTGGATCACAATATGCCGCCCTACCGCATTCTTGGCGCCTGCAATCCCGGTTTCGCCAAGCGCGCACTCACGGCCGAGCCCAGCATAGGGCTGCTCCTGCCTTGTAATGTGGTCGTGCGCCAGGATACCGCCGGCACGGTGCAGGTGGAATTTCTCGACCCCGGGATGATGGGTCAGATGACCGACAATCCCAGCGTCGGTCCGATCGGCACCGAAGTGCGCGAAAAGCTGCAAAAGGTGATGCGCGCGCTCTGAGTAAGCGCCGGAACCGGCTGTTTCTGCATCGTCGCTTCAGCCCCTCGGGGAGACGTGCAACTGAGGACTCCCGCATTTTGGAGTCCGTTTCAAATACGCGATATTTCAGGGAGAAGAACATGATTAAACGATTACTCGGGCGCCTCGCCCTGGCGGGGCTTGCGTTTTGCGCCGCCGTCCTGCCGCTGTCAGCACCGGCACAAAGCACCGGCTGGCCCAGCAAACCGGTCAAATTAGTGGTGCCCTTCCCGCCCGGCGGCTCGGTCGATCCGCTGGCGCGCCTGCTCTCAGTCAGGCTGAGCGCGTCGATGGGACAACAGTTCATCGTCGAAAACAAACCCGGCGCATCCGGCTCCATCGGCACCGCGTACGTCGCTAAATCGGCACCCGATGGCTATACCTTCGTATTCGTGTTCGATACACACGCAGTCAATCCGACGCTGCTGCCGATGACGTTTGACACGGTGAAGGATCTGGCTCCGGTGATGTTGATCGGCACCGCGCCGATGGCAATCGCGACGAATCCGTCCAAACCGTACAAGACATTCGCTGATGTCATCGCGGCCGCGAAAGCCAAGCCGAACTCCGTGACTTTTGGCTCGATCGGCAATGGCAGCTTGGGCCATCTGACCATGACGCTGCTGCAGCACGCGGGCGGCTTTACTTTGATCCATGTGCCCTACAAAGGTGGCGGCCCGATGACCCAGGATGCCCTGGGCGGGCAAATCGACCTGGCTGTCGGCTCGGTGGCCGTGCTCTCGCCGCAGGTCAGAAGCGGCAAGCTGCGCGCCGTTGCGGTGACCGGCGACAAACGCTCGCACTCCATGCCCGACGTGCCTGCGCTTGCGGAGCAAGGATTTCCCGGCTTTTCCGCGCTTGCCTGGTGGGGCATATTCGCGCCGGCGGGCACGCCCAAGCCTATCCTCGACAAGTTCCACGCGGAATTGGTCAAGGCCTTGAATCAGCCCGATCTGCGCAAAACGCTGACGGAACAACTGGGCATGGACCTGGTGGTGAGCACGCCCGAAGAACTGCAGAAATTCCTGATCGGCGAGATCGATCGCTGGGGCAAAGTCGTGCGCGACAACAATATTCGCGCCGATTAGAACGCTGCTGTTTAACCCCCGCTGCAGGTCCGTGAGGGCCTGCAGCGCTCAGTTGGCGCAGACCGGGTGCGCCGTCGTTGATAGGCGTCATATATACCCCGCCTGGAAGGCGTAGAAATTAAGGCTCCTTCAGCAACCGGGGGAGCACGCCATGATCTTGTTCAAATCGGGTTCTGCTGTCTTAACCAGCACTCTGCTGCTTTTTGCGCTGAATCCGGGTATGCCAGACGCGCAGGCCGCGCAAACGTCCGAAGGCGTGATCGGCGGCGCCAAGCCGGCAACTGCGGCAGCCGAGCGCGAACTCATTCCGGGTGCGGACCGGATGAGCAGCGCCGAGCGCGACGCCTACAGACGGCGCATGGCAGCCGCGGCAACGGCGGAAGAGAAAGCGAGCCTACGCGCCGAGTACGTCATAGCGGCCGCGGCGGCCGCGCCGGTCCGTCCCCTGATTGGCGATCCGGTCAGAGGCGCCGCGCTGCATCGTGCATGCTTTTCCTGCCACGGCGTCGAGCGCTATGTGGCGCCAGTGACTTACGCCGCCGCCAGCTTTATCGACTCGGCACTCCGGGCGAGCGGGCTATCGGATCCCCCCCCTGCTGAACCCGCACGCTTCAAGGGCAGCATCAAATCGCTGCCGGCCTTGCGCGATCACGTAATGCGGCGCAACGACTACCTCAACCCGAAAATGGCGCCGCAGGAAATCGAGGACTTGGTCGCTTACCTGAATGTGACCTATTACAAGTTTCCCCAGTAACCGGAGCCGCCGCCGGCCACCCCAGGCGCGCCGGCCCACCCGCTTTTGGCCATCGGCGTCCGCATTGCACCGGCTGTTTGCAACACTTGTATTCTGCGCGTGGTCTCTGTAACATTTGTTAAATGCCGACCGCCCTGCCACCGTCATCGATAGCCGCTGCAGATGTTTTCAAACGCATCCGCAAACAAATCGACACGCTGACGCCCGAACTGCAGCGCGCCGCGCACTGGATTGCCGACCATCCAAGCGAAACCGGCCTGCTGTCGATGCGCCAGCAGGCCATAAGTGCCGGGGTATCGGCGCCGACCATGGTACGGCTGGCGCGCGCCCTGGGTTTTGCCGATTACGCTTCGCTGCGCCGCCCGTTTCAGAGCGCTATGGCCGGGCGCTCGCTTGAATACGGGACCCGGGCATCCGCCCTGCAAACCACGCCTGGGGGCGCTGGCATCGGGCGCCTGGCGCAGGAACTTGCGAGTTCGCAACTTGAAGACGTGCAATCGGTGCAGGCGCTGAATAGCCCGGCGCAGATCGAAGCCGTGGTGCGTGCGATTGCCGCTGCCAGCCGCGTCGGTTTCCTCGGCGTGCGCGCGAGCTTCGGCATCGCCTTCCAGTTTTGTTACGCCTATAACCTGATCGCGCGCAACGGCGTGCTGTTCGACGGTCTCGGCGGCAACGTGCACGACCAGGTAGACGTGCTGGACAAGCACGATGTCCTCATCGCCATCAGCCAGTCGCCGTATTCGGCGCCCACCGTCGAAGCCGTACAAGCCGCGTCCGCGCGCGGCGTCAAGGTCATCGCGCTCACCGACAGCGCCCTGTCGCCTCTCTCCCGCGCAGCGGCGCATACGCTGCGCTTTCGCGCCGACTCGGTGTCTTTTTTTCCATCCATGATCGCGCCGCTCGCGCTGGCCGAACTGCTGCTGGCGAGACTTGCTGCTCGAGGTGGCAAGGCGGTGCTCGAGCGGCTGGCGCAGGTCGAACAGCGCCTGACCAGTCAACGCGCCTATTGGCGCAATATTTCGCGAAAGACTACGGCATGACCCACATCCTGCATCGTCAGTTGCGCGGCACGCTGCCGCTCGCAGTCAGCGGCCACGGCACCCGCATCACCGACGCCCAGGGCAAGGAATACATCGACGCCTCGGGCGGCGCCGCAGTGTCCTGTCTCGGGCACGGCCACCCCGACGTGCTGCGCGCGATGCACGAGCAAATCGACAGACTTGCCTATGCCCACACCAGCTTTTTCTCCACCGCGGTCGCCGAAGAGCTGGCCGACCACCTAATCGCTCGCGCGCCTGCCGGCATGTCGCATGTGTATCTGGTTTCCGGCGGATCGGAGGCGATTGAGGCGTCGCTGAAGCTGGCGCGTCAGTATTTCGTTGAAATCGGACAGCCGCAGCGCAAGCATTTCATCGCGCGGCGCCAGAGCTATCACGGCAACACGCTGGGTGCGCTGGCGGTGGGCGGCAACGCCTGGCGGCGCAAGCAATTCGCGCCGCTGCTCATCGACGTGACGCACGTATCGCCGTGCTACGAATACCGCGACCGGCTCGACACCGAGTCGGCGGAGCAATATGGCGAACGCCTGACGCTCGAACTCGAGCAGGCGATCCAAAAAATCGGCCCCGCGAACGTGATCGGCTTCTGCGCCGAGACCGTCGGCGGCGCGACCTCCGGTGCGTTGCCGCCGGTCCCGGGCTATCTCCGCCGCATACGCGAAATCTGCGACCGCTACGGCATCCTGCTGATAGCCGACGAAGTGATGTGCGGCATGGGCCGCACTGGCACGCTGCATGCGGTCGAGCAGGAAGGCGTCGCGCCGGACCTGATGGCGATCGCCAAGGGGCTCGGCGGCGGCTACCAGCCGATTGGCGCCGTACTGGTGCAGCAGCGCATCATCGAAGCGCTGTCCGCCGGCAGCGGTTTTTTTCAGCACGGGCACACCTATCTCGGACATCCCGTCGCCTGCGCCGCCGCATTGGCTGTGCAAAAGGTGATCGAACGCGACGGTTTGCTCGCGGCGGTGCAGCGTCAGGGCGCCGGGCTAGGCGCGCGATTGGGCGCCGCATTCGGGCGGCATGCGCACGTAGGCGACATCCGCGGCCGCGGCCTGTTTCAGGCGATCGAACTGGTTGAAGACAGGGCGACGAAACGTCCTTTCGATCCCGCACTGCGTCTGTACGCGCGCATCAAGGCGGAAGCGATGGCGCGCGGCTTGATGGTCTACCCCATGGGCGGCACCATCGACGGCCGCGCGGGAGACCACGTGCTGCTTGCGCCGGCGTTTATCGTGACCGATGGCGAACTGGACCTGATCGTCGAGCGCCTCGCCGCCGCGGTCGACGCATCGATTTCGGCGCTGCGCGCGCAGCGCGCACCAGTTGCGTAAACAGTCCGCCGGCGTTGCGGGCTGTTTGTGTAAGGGTGGCCATAAGCATTTGGCCGGAGGATTTGTTGAATCATCAACGAAGGAGACTCACCATGACAAAAAGCTTTAGTCGTAGCAAGACCGGCTCGGCGCTCGCGCTCGCCGCGAGCGCCGCATTCGCTGGCGCGCTGATGCTGCCCTCCGCCGCGATGGCGCAGCAGAAATTCATCACCATCGGCACCGGCGGCATTACCGGCGTGTATTACGCGGTGGGCGGTGCGATCTGCCGCCTGGTCAACAAGGACCGCGCCAAGACCGGCTACCGCTGCTCGGTCGAATCCACCGGTGGCTCGGTGTACAACGTCAACACGATCAAGGCCGGCGAGCTCGATTTCGGCCTGGCCCAGTCCGACGTGCAGTACCAGGCCTATAAGGGCACCGGCCCGTTCAAGGAGCCGTACGGCGACCTGCGCGCGGTGATGTCGGTCCACCCCGAACCGTTCACCGTAGTGGCGCGCAAGGAGGCCAACATTAAGACCTTCGCCGACTTCAAGGGTAAGCGCATGAACGTCGGTAATCCCGGCTCGGGCACGCGCTCGGCCATGGAAGAACTGCTGACCGCAATGCACATGAAACTGTCTGACTTTTCGCTCGCGTCGGAACTCAAAGCCGACGAGCACGGACCGGCCTTGTGCGACAACAAGATCGACGGCTTCTTTTACGGCGTCGGCCATCCTTCGGCCAATATTCAGGATCCGACCACGACCTGCGGCGCCAAGCTGGTCCCGCTGACCGGTCCGGCGATCGATGCATTGGTGCAGAAGAGCCCCTACTATGCGTATGCCACGATCCCGGGCGGCCTGTACGCGAACAACCCCGAGCCGACGAAGACCTACGGCGTGCTCGCGACCATCGTGACTTCGGCCAAGGTGCCGGCCGACACCGTGTACCTCATCACCAAGGCGGTGTTCGACAATTTCGACGAATTCAAGAAATTGCACCCGGCCTTCGCGCACCTGGACCCGAAGAACATGGTACACGACGGTCTGTCGGCGCCGCTGCACGAAGGCGCGGCGCGCTACTACCGTGAGAAGGGCTGGATCAAGTGACCCAAAGCGTCGACGTCCGCGAACTGGTCGCGGAAGCCGACCTCGGCGGGCGCAAGCCCGCCGGGGCGGCGCACCTGGTTCTGGCGTCGACCTGCATCGTCTGGTCGCTGCTGCAGCTGTGGTATGCATCGCCGTTTCCGTTCACGTTCGGTGTGTTCGTCCTCAACGACACGGAAATGCGCGCGCTGCATTTGGCGCTGGCACTGTTTGCCGCCTATCTCGCCTATCCTTTCGGCAAGCATTCCGCGCGCGACCGCATCCCGGCCTATGACTGGATATTCGCGCTGGCGGCGGCGTTCTGCGCCGCCTACCTGTTCCTGTTCAGCCGGGAACTCGCGACGCGCCCGGGCGAACCGACGCCGCTCGATTTCGTCACCGCGGTCATCGGCATGCTGCTGCTGATCGAGGCGACGCGGCGCGTAGTCGGCCCGCCGCTCGCGATCATTGCTGTGCTGATGTTGGGTTATGCCTTTGCCGGCCCCTGGATGCCCGATGTCGTCGCGCACAAAGGCGTGTCGCTGTCGAAGGCGGTGTCGCATTACTGGCTGTCGACCGAAGGCGTCTACGGCGTCGCCATCGGCGTATCGGCGAGCTATATTTTTCTGTTCGTGCTGTTCGGCTCGCTGCTCGAAAAAGCCGGCGCCGGGAACTACTTCATCAAGGTCGCGTTCGCGTTCCTGGGCCATATGCGCGGCGGACCGGCGAAGGCCGCAGTCGTCTCCTCCGGAATGATGGGCATGATCTCCGGCTCGTCGGTGGCCAATGTGGTCACCTGCGGCACCTTTACCATTCCGCTGATGAAGCGGGTCGGGTATACCGCGGAAAAAGCCGGTGCAATCGAAGTGGCAGCCGGCGTCGACGGCCAGATCATGCCTCCGGTCATGGGGGCGGCGGCGTTCCTGATGGCCGAATATGTCGGCGTTTCCTACGCCGAGATCTGCAAGAATGCCGCGCTGCCGGCGGTAATTTCCTACATTGCGCTGTTCTATATCGTGCATCTCGAAGCATGCAAGGCCGGCATCCACGGCCTGCCGCGGCGGCCCGGCACCTCGACGCTGGGACGCCTGGCCGGAATACTGATGACGCTGTGCGCCATGGTGATCCTGGCCAATGTCGTCTACTACGGCCTGGGCTGGATCAAGGGCATCGCCGGCGCCGGCGCGATCTGGATCGTGCTCGGCTTGATAGCCGTCGTCTACGTGGCCCTGCTGCGCATCGTCGCGGCCGAGCCCGACCTGGTCATCGACGATCCGGACGCCGACGTGATCGAGCTGCCGGCGCTGAAGGAAACGCTGCTCGCCGGTCTGCACTACCTGCTGCCGGTGGTGCTCTTGATCTGGGTGCTGATGGTCGAGCAACTCTCGCCCGGCCTGTCGGCGTTCTACGCCACTGCGCTGCTGATCGCGATCGTGCTCACGCAGAAGCCGCTGATCGCCCTGTTCCGCAAGCATCCAGCGCCGCTTTCCCGCCTGCGCGAAGGCTGGATCGATCTCGTCGACGGCCTCGGCGGTGGCGCGCGCAACATGATCGGGATCGCTATTGCCACCGCCGCCGCCGGCATCGTGGTCGGCACCGTGTCGCTTACCGGCTTCGGCTTGGTCATGACCGACCTGGTCGAATCGATTTCCTCGGGCAACCTGATCGTGATGCTGATGCTGGTGGCCGTGATCTGCCTGATTCTGGGCATGGGCATGCCCACCACGGCCAGCTACATCGTGGTCTCGACGCTGATGGCGCCGGTCGTGGTCGAACTCGGGGCGCAGTCCGGCCTGGTCGTGCCGCTGGTCGCGGTGCACATGTTCGTGTTCTATTTCGGCCTGATGGCGGACGTGACCCCGCCGGTCGGGCTCGCATCGTTCGCAGCGGCCGCCATTTCGCGCGGCGATTTTCTAAAGACCGGCATCACCGCATTCTGGTACAGCATCCGCACCGGCATCCTGCCGTTCATGTTCATTTTCAACACCGAACTGCTGCTGATCGGGGTGCACTCCATTGCTCATTTGCTGCTGATCATAGCCACCGCCATCGCCGCAATGCTGGTGTTCGCGGCGGCGACCCAAGGCTGGTTCCTCACCCGCAGCCGCTGGTACGAATCGCTGGCGATGCTGCTGGTGACATTCACCTTGCTGCGTCCGGATTTCTTCCTCGATTACATCTATCCGAAATATCAGCTGACGCCGCCGCAAAAGCTGCTGGAACTGGCGAGCGCAGCGCCGCCGGGCAGCGGCCTGCGGCTGCGCATCGAGGGCATGACCATCGAAGGCAAGGAATTGAAAAAGACGGTGCTCTTGCCGCTTGGCGGCACGGGCACCGCTGCGCAGCGGATATCCAAGGCCGGCGTGACCATCATGAACGTGCCGACCGGGATGCAGATCGCCGCCGTATCCCTGCACAGCCCGGCCGATAAAGCCGGCTTCGAACAAGGATTCATGATCACGGGCATAGAAACTGCACTGCCCCGGCCCGCACAGGAATGGATGTACGTCCCCGCGCTGCTCGTGCTCGCACTGATCATGTGGCTGCAGCGGCGCCGGGCCACGGTCGAGCCTGCACCGCGAGTTGCAGCCAAGGCGGGCTGAAAACTACTGCGCATCCCGGCGCAATGCGGCCGTAGCGCGGATCGTGCCTGGTTTCACGGCGAGGCGGGCCCTTTTTCGCGGTACTTGTCGTAGACCACGCCGTCCGCGAACAGTGCGGCTATGTCGGCGGCGGCGTAGCCGATGCTGCGCAGTACCTCGGCCGAGTGCTGGCCCAGCCACGGCGCAGGCTTGCGGATCGCGGTGAGCTCGCCGCTCGACTTGATCGGCATACCGATCGTTTTCATAGGGCCGATGATCGGATGGTCCATGTCCACCACCATGTTGCGCGCCTTGATGTGGGGGTCGCGCATGACCTCCTCGTAGCCGAACACCGGTCCGCCAGGCACGGCGGCCGCATCGAGCTTCTCCACCCAATGGGCCGTAGGCCGCGTCGTCAGCACGGCCTCGATTTCCCGCTCGAGCGCGTCGATGTTCTTCAGCCGGGAAGCCGCCGTGGCGAAGCGCGGGTCGCTGAGCCATTCGGGCTTGGCGCACACCCTATTGCAGAAATTGTTCCACAGTTTCTCGTTGCTCGCGCCGACCGTCACATAAGCGTCCTGCGTCTTGTAGGCCTGATAAGGCGCCGAGCGCCGGTGGCGGGTGCCGGTCGCCGTCGGCAATTCGCCCGCGCCGAAATAGGCGCCGAATTCCCACGGTGTCCAGGCAAGCCCCGCTTCGAGCAGCGAGGTCTCCAGATACTGCCCTTGGCCGCTACGCAGCTTGCCGATATACGCGGCGAGAATGCCGTAGAGCGCGGTCACCCCGCTCGCAATATCGTTCATCGCAATGCCGACCTTGGCCGGACGCCCGCCCGGATAGCCGGTCATCATCATGATGCCCGACATGCCCTGGGCGATGATGTCGAAACCGCCTTTCTTGCCGTAAGGCCCGGTCTGGCCGAAGCCCGACATCGACGCATAGACGACGCCGGGATTGAATTGCCTGACCGCGTCGTAGTCGATGCCGAGTTTCTTGACCACGCCCGGGCGGAAATTTTCGGTAATGATGTCGGCGCGCGCGGCGAGCTTGGCGAAAATCTCCTTGCCGCGCGAATCTTTCAGGTCCAGGGCAAGGCTTTTCTTGTTGCGGTTGAGCACGGCGAAGCAATAGGATTCGTCGTTGATCTTTGGATCGAAGCGGCGCGAGGTGTCACCTTCAGGAAAGTCCTCGATCTTGACCACCTCCGCGCCCATATCGCCGAGCACCATGCTGCAATAGGGCCCGGCCATGACGTTGGTGAGGTCGAGCACGTTCACGCCTTCTAACGGCAGCGCCATGTCAATTGCTCCTTTGCTTATCTGAAGACGGGCGGCGACGATTTCGTGCGCGATCAGCTGATCACGGTCAGCTGCGCCGTGTCGATTTCGATCCACACCGGCTGGCCTTCGTCGAACACTTCCTGCGGCCGCGCGGTGACGCGCAGCAGCTGCGCGCTCCCCGGCAGCGTCACGTGGTAGTCCCAATACTCGCCGAGGTAGGCGCGGCGCAGCACACTGCCCTGCACGCAGCAGCGGCCATTGCCGCCGCCTGGATTCTGTTTGTGCAGATGGATGCTTTGCGGGCGGATGGAGACCAGCACGTCCGGCGACAGTTTGCCCTCGGCCTGCAGGGTCTGCGCGGGCACCGAGAAGCCGCCGAAATGCACGGCCTCGCCGTTCGCTTTTCCCTCGACGAAATTGGTGCGTCCAATGAAGCCGGCCACGAACTTGGTCTTGGGCCGGCCGTACAGGGCATAGGGTGCATCGATCTGCTCGATGCGGCCCTTGTTCATCACGGCGATCCGGTCCGAGGTCACCATCGCCTCGGCTTGATCGTGGGTCACGTATACCGTAGTGATCTTGAACTCATCGTGCAGACGGCGGATTTCGAAGCGCATTTCCTCGCGCAGGTTCGCATCCAGGTTGGACAGCGGTTCGTCCAATAGGAGCACGGCGGGCTTGACCACGATGGAGCGCGCCAGGGCAACGCGCTGCTGCTGCCCGCCGGAAAGCTCGGCCGGATAGCGCTCACTCAGCGCGCCGAGTTGCACCACATCGAGGATCTCTGCGACACGGCGGCGGATCTCCTCCGGCTTCACCTTGCGAATCTTCAGGCCGAATCCGACATTCTCCGCCACGGTCATATTGGGCCAGATGGCGTAGCTCTGGAAAATCATCGACATCTGCCGTTTTTCCGGCGGCAGGCTGGAGTTCGCCGAAGAAATCACCTGCCCGTCGAGCTCGATGGTGCCTGCGGTGGGCGTCATGAATCCCGCAATCATGCGCAGCGTGGTCGTCTTGCCGCAGCCAGACGGTCCCAGCAGCGACACCAGTTCGCCTTCCTCGAGGGCGAGATTGAAATTCTCGACGGCGGTGAATTCGCCGAACACGCGCGATACGTTGCGCAACACCAATTTGCTCATGCCCGCCGCCTCCACGTCAGAAACGCAGTGCCTAGACCACACTGTCTGCGGCCTGCCGCCTTCGCCCTGGTCGCATCCCCGGCCAAGGCCGGGGCCCCTGCTCCTAGGCTCATTTGCGCCGCCTCCTCACGAACAACTCGGTGCATGGACCGCGCTGTCGGCGTCTGTCCGCATTCGCCCGGGGTCGCATCCCCGCTGCGCGGGGCCCCTGCTCCTAGGCTCATGCGGCCGTCCTCCTCAGCATGAAATCACGACCCATTAGGCGAAAACCGATCAGAATAAAGACCACTGTTATCAGCACCAAGATCACTCCGATCGCTGCGAGCATTTCGAAGTTGCCCTCGTCGCTCTTATCGAACAGAAGCACGGAGAGCACCTGCGTGTTGATGGAAGACAGGAAAATCGCAGAGCTCAGCTCGCGCGTGCCCGGGATGAATACCAGGATGAACGCTCCGGCCAGGCTGCGTTTGAGCAAAGGCGCCACCACCCGCCGGATCGCGGTGAAACGCGTGCCACCGAGGATGCGCACCGCATCCTCCAACTCAGGGTTGATCGAGCGAATTGCGGCGTTGCTGTTAGCGTAAGCGATCGGCAGGAAACGCGTGGCGAAGGCGAGGATCAGGATCCAGGCGGATCCGTACAGCAGCAGCGGCGGTCGCGTGTAGGCCGCGTAGAAACCGATGGCCAGCACGATGCCCGGAATCACGAACGGCGCCATGGTGAGAAACGACAGCACGTTGCCGAGCTTCTTGCCTACCAGCTGCCGGTTCACGATGTAGGCTATACATAGGGCCAGCGCGATCGCGATGAGCGCGGCGGAGCCCGCGTAGACGAACGTGTTGATCGTGGCGTTGCGCGTCAGCGTGTTCTCGAACAGTGTGAAATAGAGGTTGTCGAACGTCAGGTTATCCAGCCTGAAGCCGCGCCCCCAGGCCTTGGCCAAGGCGGCCTGGCAGATCACCACCATCGGCATGAAGAATGACAGCGTGCACACCGCGAGGCAGTAGCCGAGCAGCGGCCACTTCCAGCCGCCAAGCTTGATCGGCCGGCGTTCTCCACCCTTGCCGGTAAGCGCGACGTAGCCTTTGCGGTGCGTGATGCGACGCTGCAGCCAGAACAGGAACACCGTGATGGCGAGCAGCGGCATGGCGTAGGCCGCGGCCACGCCCACCTTGGGCGGAAACTCGAAGAACTGCCACAACTGGGTGGTGACCACGTGAAAGCGTCCCGGCAAAGCCAGCAGCGCGGGAGACCCGAACAGCGCAATGGCCTCCAGAAACACCAGGATCAGGGCGGCCAGAATCGCCGGCAGCACGAGCGGCAGCGTGATCGACAAGGTCGCCTTGAAATTGCCGCAGCCGAGGATGTTCGCCGCGTCCTCCATTTCAGACGAGACCAGATCGAGCGCCGATTTGGTAAACACGAACACATAGGGAAAGCTATAGCAGGCGGTGACCAGCACCAGGCCGGGCATGGAATAGATGTTGAACGGCCCCTTTTGCATGCCGGTCAACTCGATCGCAAACCGGTTGAGCCATCCCGCATTGGGGCCGGCCAGCAGCATCCAGCCGACTGCACCGAGATAAGGCGGAATGACGAAGGTGCCGAGGATGGAGATCCAGATCAGGCCCTTGCCGGGCATGTCTGTACGCGACACCGCCCAGGCGAGCGGCAGACCGAACGCGAGGCACAGTAGCGCCGAGGACGTGCCCAGCACGAGCGAATGCACCAGCGCGTCCACATAGCGCGAGCGGCTGTAAGCCGCTGCGTAGTTCGCCAGCGTAAACGCGCCGGTGTCCTGTTCCTGGACGCTCGCCAGCAGCAGGCGAAACAGGGGGTTCACAACCAGGAACAACAGCACCGCAATCGCCAGCAGCCACACCCAGGACGATTTGTCCAGGTGCCGCCAGCGTTGACCGAAGGCCGACGGCGCGGCCGCGGGTGCAACAGGCGTACCCGCGGCCGCGCGTCCTGCAATGCCCTCGCCCACGATCTAAATGCCGAAGGTGTCGCGGAATTTCTCCTTGACCTCAGGTATACCTTTGGTGATTTCCTCCTCCGTCGGCCGCATGACCTTGATTTCCTCCAGCGGCTTGGCGCCCGGTGCGGGCTTGATGCCCTTGATCACCGAAAGCTGGTGATTCTTGACCTGGACTTCGGCCGCCTCCTTGTCGAGCATAAACTCGACAAACAGCTTCGCGGCGTTCGGAGCCGGCGCGTTCTTCGGAATGCCGGTGGGCGAAACCATCAGCAGGGTGCCATCGGAAGGATAGATGACGCTGAGCGGATTGCCCTTGTCGCGGGAGAGCAAGGTGGTCGCCTCGGGACCTGCGGCGACCCAGCGCTCCTTCGCGTTCAGCATGGTCACCGTGTCATTGATCGAGCGCCCGATCTGGGGCTTGTTCTTTTCCAGCTTCTCGAAATAGTCCCAGCCGTACAGTTTGCGCATCAGCACCACCCAGGTTCCGACATAGCCGCTGAAAGCGGGATGCCCGATCGAAACCTTGTCCTTCCATTTCGGGTCGAGCAGATCGGTCCATTTCTTCGGCGCATCCTTCTCGGAAACCAGGCTGTTGTTGTAGGCGATCACCACCAGTGCAGACGCGGTGACCCAATAGTAATTATCCTTGTCGTTGTACTGCTTGAGCGAATCCACCATTTTCGCTAGGTTGTGCGGCTGGTATTGCATCAGGAGCCCGCGCTTCTTCAGGTCGGGATAGTGGCTCACGTCGGTACTGCTGAAGACCGAGGCGACGGCCAGCTTGGCCTGCAGGTCCTGCTGGAAGCGCTGGTAGGCAACCTGCGCCGTGGTGCGCACGAAATTGCACTTCACGCCGGGATAGCGTTTGTCGAACGCCATGCACAGATCGGCGATGGTTTCGGTGTCGTAGTGGGCGGTATAGACGGTGAATTGCTTCTCCTTCTTCGCCGCGTCGTACAACTGCTGCTCCCACGCGGGCATCTCCGCGCGCGCGGGTGCGGCGGCGATGGTCAGGACGGCACCCAGCAGCGCCAGAAAACAGCGGATCGCATTGTGTCTCATTGAACCTCCTCTTGTGGATACTGCGTCTGTTATGTTTTTTTATTTACTATACCTGCAATTGCACTTGCCGGCTTGCCCATACGCGAAGGCCGGCGCTCAGCGGCCCTTGAACACCGGTTTGCGCTTGGCCATGAAAGCGGTGCGACCTTCGACGTAATCCTCGCTCGCGAAACAGCGGTCGACCACCTGCTGGCACAGCGCCATGTCGCGCACCAACTCGTCCTTGGCCAGCTCACCGACGATGGTCTTGATCGACGCCACGGTGAGCGGCGCGTTGGCGGCAATCGTGCCGGCATAGTCCCGCACGTACGCCTCCAATTGTTCATCCGGCACCGCGCGATTAATTAATCCCATGGCCAGCGCCTCCGCCGCCGTGAACTGGCGCGCGGTGAAAAAGATTTCCTTGGCGAACGAGGGCCCCACCACATCCATCAGCTTGCGCACCCCCTTGGCCTCGTAGCCCAAGCCCAGCTTGGCCGCCGGCACACCGAATTTAGCGCCCTCCGCAGCGATGCGCATGTCGCAGGACAAGGCCACCGAGACGCCGCCGCCGATGCAATAACCGCGGATCATGGCGATGGTGGGCTTGCCTAGGTGCATCAGTTCATCGTTCGCCCTGCCCGATGCGTGATTGTAGATTCTGGTCGTCTCGGGCGAAGAGCGCTTTTCCTCGAATTCTGAAATGTCCGCGCCGGAGACGAAGGCTTGGTCGCCGGCCCCTTTCAGGACGATCACGCGGATAGTGCCGTCGCTCGCGTAATCGCGCACGATCTCACCCAGCGCCTCCCACATGGCCATGGAGACCGCGTTGCGCCGCGCCGGATTGTTGAACGTGATCCAGCCGATCGGACCGTCCTTCTGGGCGAGCATATTCTCCGTTGTGGAGATCGTCATCTGGATTTCCCCTAGACGCCAAGCCTGGCCCAACGTGCTGCAGCGGGTGGCGTTCGTTCGCAAAAATCATACACGCGATCAAGCGCCGTTCCAATAAACCATTTTTGGATTACGGTCTGAATCTGAACGGAAGTTCAAATTAACGCGCCGGCGACGGGCGACCGATTCGTGGAAGCCGCGAAGGATTCTCACTCGCCAACGGGAGATGGGGTGGCTGATGGGACTCGAACCCACGACAACCGGAATCACAAACCAAGCGATTCATGTTGAAAATAAACGGTAAAACATGAAGCTCTATAAAATTAATGGCGCCACCATCTATGTTTTAGGCTTCAAAGAATTGCCCGGCATTATCAAGGTCGGGATCACGCGCCGCTCTGGCGCCCGGCGCGTGAGTGAGATCGGTCGGCAGCTTCGCGCAACGCCAATGGTTGAATATTCAACCTACGTCGAAGAGGCGGATCAGTTCGAGGCGATAGTTCACCGTCAATTCAAGTTCCTCGGAAGGCACGTACAGGGAGAATACTTCGAGGCATCCCCGCAGCTCGCGATAGATTTCATCGAACTCTATCGCGACAAAGGCAGCGACCTTGAGTATTGGGCTGGGAAGACTGGCGATCTGCCGCGGCTGGAGCACCGCGCATGACCGCACATGCCACCAGGCAGAGCGGCCAGGGCGTCGTCACGATCCGGCACGAGTTCTGGCGCGATGACAAGGGCCAGCCGAGCCGGCTCTACTACAGCGTGGACGATCACGTCTCGGACGAAGACCTACCCACGTTCCTTGTGTGCAAGTTCAAGAGCGGGCGCTTCGATGACCGCGCGATCACGCCACTCATTGCCAAGGCGATGACCGAGCAACGCGAGCTGACCGACGAAGAGGTCGATGCGATCGTGGACCCGCTCGTCCTTGAAAAGGTGCTGCGCGCAGCATGACCAAAGCGCCCCTCAATCTACCGATGGTCCTCGATTTCATGGAGCTGGACCTCTCGGCGAACGGAAGCCATGAGCCCGGTGGACAGGCCGTGTACGCCTACTGCGGCCAGAAGGGCGTGCGAACGGTTGCCGCGGTGATCGCGTGGCTTCCTGCGCCTGCACCGAGGCGCCTGTCTGACGCGGCGATCTGCAAACTGTTTGCTGAGTGGAAAAAACGCGGCCTGGTGAGCGTGCCGCTTACACCCGATGAGGTGCGAGAGATTTGCGGCGCCGAATTGTTGGGGATGGTGCTCTCACCGTGAATGCCTTAATGCCTGACCCTGAACTGTGGACATTGAGCGAGCCGATCCACAGGTATGACCCGGTGCCGGCGCACGTCCTCGTTGGCGTCCCCAAGGACGGTGGATACCAGCCCGTCGCGCACTTTGCCCCGATAGCCGATACGTTCAGGCGGGAAAACAAGACCATCCTGCAATTCGTTCTGTCCGATGTATGGCACGCATGGAAGGAGAACCAGTGCAACACCCTCACGCTGGAGCAGACGCAGGCGGTTATGCTCGCGCGCATTCTGACCGGCAAACGGGTGTGACCCTTGCCAAGCATTGCCCAGGTGGGCTTTAATAGCGCCTCACCTTGGAGGATGTCTATGCGAGTGATTGCTGCTTTGATGGTGGGGGTGTTGGCCGGATGCGCGAGCCCGGCCGGAGAGAAGCTGGACGACGTTGACCTGTCGCATGCACAGCCTGCGTGCGCACGCGGATGCCTGGCCGTGTACTCCACCTGCGCGGGCCACGCGGCGAATGCCCTGGGGGTTCAGGTGTCGAACGTGCTCGACGCCTGCAAGGCATCGCTCAAGTCCTGCGGGGACACCTGCCCGAGGCAGTGAGCGTCAAGCACACCATCGAACTCGTCGGCGATAGCCGGCGCATCCTGGTCCACATCCCAGGCGGCCGTCCGATCACCGCTCGACAGAATAGCAACCTGAGATGGTCGATCCCGATCTGCACGCTCGATCG
>JAJZPQ010000097.1 GCA_021811085.1 Pseudomonadota bacterium
AGCAGGGCCTGGAAGGGCGCAACGGCGTGTACGACATCCGCGTGGAAAACCAGAAGCGCGAGCTGGTGGCGCTGTTTCGCGGCAAGTCGACCCAGATCAAGGGGGAAGTCACCGGACTCAACAAGCATTAGCGTCCATCTTGGGCCAGTGCCGCGGAAGCGGATACCGGCGGACGAAAGCTCATGCTCTAATCGAAGCCGCCGATTATCCACAGGACAGCGTGGTCGCAATTTCTTTGGCGAGGTAGGACTATGAATCGCAGGCGTGCACTCACAGGACTACTTGCGGCGCCCCTCGCCTTGTGGGGTTGCAGCGATAGGCCATCGTTTCATTCGATGGACGTCACCGGCGCGGACTTCGGCAAGGACTTCCGGCTGACCGATACCGAAGGCCGAGTGCGCACCTTAGCCGACTTCCGCGGCAAGCTGGTGATGATTTTCTTCGGTTTCGTGCAGTGCCCGGTGGTCTGTCCGACGGCGCTGATACGCGCGGTGGAAGTTCGCCGCGCACTGGGCAAGGATGGGGAGAAGATTCAAGTGATTTTCATCACCCTGGATCCCGAACGCGATACGCCCGAGGTCATCAAGGGCTACACCACCGCGTTCGACCCGAGCTTCATCGGACTTTACTCGGATCAAGCGGGCACCGAAAAGGCGGCAAAGGATTTCCGCGTGTTCTACCAGAAAGTGCCGACCGGCAACTCCTATACCATCGATCACACCGCCTATACCTACGTCTACGATGAACTGGGGCGCCTGCGTCTGGCGGTGAAGCACGACCAGCCTTCGGAAAAGACGACAGAAGATATTCGCATGCTGCTGAGCCAGACCCAGCCCGGCTGAATGGCGTGTGCGCGGACCGGCGCAAGCGCACCAGAGCTCGGCTTGCGCCGCCCGTGTTTCTTGTGATACAAGGCGTCCGATGCTGCGCAAACAACAATCATCCCGCCGATTCGGTTTTTGGCTGGCTATACTCGCCATGGCGCTCAATACGCTATGGCCACTGCTCGCACGCGCGGGCGGCGGGTCGTTAGTCGAAGTCTGCACATCGACAGGGATGAAATGGATCGCTGCCGACGGCGGCGAGCAACAACCCGCGCAGAAGCGCCTCGCGCCGCATTGTGAATTCTGTTCGCTCGGCGCGGACCGTGCGCCGCTCCCATCTTCGCCTGCAATCGCACCGATCCAGGTGTCGATCGCCGTCGCCGTCATCGCGCCGAGTGAATCGGCGCCCGTCGTTTCGCAGTCCCGCTTTTCCCGGGCGCTTCCCCGCGCCCCTCCGGTCCTCTCCTGATACCTGTCGAGTAGCGGTGTCTTCGCGTTGACGCGAAGGCGCCTATTGTTTTCCTCGTTTCGATTCAGGAGGCTTTATGCCGGCCGCGCCTGATGTTACGCCACGACCAAACCGCCGAGCGGTACGTGTCCGATCTTCGGATGCTCATGAAATCCGCTTCGTTAACCTAGAAAGGAAATGCCATGAAACGCCTGATACTTGTCTCGCTCTTGTCCTTCGCCGCTGTCTCCACCGCCTTCGCCCAAGTCGTGGTGAAGCATCCCTGGGTCCGCGCCACGGTTCCGGCACAGACCGCGACGGGTGCATTCATGCGGCTTGAGGCCGCCACGGGCGCGCGGCTGGTGGACGTGCACTCGCCCGTGGCGGGCGTGGTCGAGATTCACGAAATGGCTATAGTCAACAACGTCATGAAGATGCGCGCCATCCCTGGTCTCGACCTACCAGCCGGCAAGGCGGTCGAACTCAAGCCCGGTGGCTACCACGTCATGCTAATGGACCTGAAGGGCCAGGTTAAGGAGGGCGACACCGTTCTGCTGACCTTGATTGTCGAGAGCAAGAACGGGAAGCGCGAAACCCTCGAAGTGAAAGCGGTTGCCCGTGCGCTCTCGGGCGCGATGGGCAATGAGCATCATCATTAATAGTGTCTTGAATCGACTTCGATTCGATCAGTTCCGGGTCGTCCTACCAAGGAGGAATTCAAATGAGAAAATACAATCAGCGGCTGTTAATAACAATACTTGCGGCTATTCCCTCTGGCGCCGCGCTCGCATGCGCCAGCTGCGGATGCAGCCTCAACTCGGACTGGAGCGTTCAGGGACTGGCAGCAACGGGAGGGTGGAGCGCCGACTTGCGCTATGACTATCTGAACCAGAATCAGTTACGGTCGGGAACCAGAACGATTTCCGCCGCGTCGGCCGCGAACGCGACAAACACGCAGACGAACGCGCCGGCAGAAGTCGAGCAATACACGAAGAACAATTATCTTACCGCTACGGTTGACTACAACAACGCCAAGTCATGGGGAGTAAGTGTCGTTCTTCCCTATATCAGCCGGTCGCACAGTACGCTGGGCAGCGGAAGCGACGGGTCCACGTTCGACCCTGCCAACGGCGCCTACGGCTCCTCAGCCTCCGGACTGGGCGATGTCAGGGTGCTTGGCCGGTATTTTGGTTTCTCGGAGCAAAAGAATTTCGGCGTTCAATTTGGCGTCAAGCTGCCTACCGGTCAAAAGAATCAGGTATCGAGTTCCGGCAATCCCACGCCCGTCGACCCGGGCCTTCAGCTCGGCACCGGCACTACCGATTTGATCATCGGCGCATATCGTTTTGATAGTCTCTCGGCCAACTGGGACTATTTCACGCAAGCAAGTCTTCAGACCGCGGTGAGGAGATCCACGATCGCGGCCGGGTCATACAAGCCAGGAAGCAGCGTGAATCTGAATTTCGGCGTTCGCTATCAGCGTTTCGAGGCTTTCATTCCGACCTTGCAGATCAATGCTCGATATGCGAAGCCGGACTCGGGGGATGCGGCCGATACCTATGCAACCGGCGGAACGCTTGTCTATCTGACCCCGGGAGTCATGGTCCCGATAACCGACAAATCCTCCGGCTACGCGAACGTTCAGCTTCCCATCTATCAACATGTGAACGGCATCCAATTGGCGCCAAAATACATCCTATCGGTGGGGGCAAGAATCACGTTCTAACGCCGAGCGGGTGCTATGGCAATTCCAGCAAAGGGGTGACCAATGCGTCAAGAGCCTGGAGATCCACTTTCGGGTCGCCGACCAAGCCGTTCTTGCGCAAGATTCCGCGCTTGTCGATCACGAAGGTCGACGGGATGCGCCAGATCCGACCGAGTCCTTTGAAATTGGCATCGGATTTTAATGCCATGGGAAACGAATAGTTCTGCGCGAGCTTGCGCACCTCAGCCGCGTCACCGGCATCGTCCATACTGATTGCGAGAACCTCGAGGCCACTGGCCTTGTATTTCTTGTAGTAAGCATCGATCGCCGGCATTTCCTCCCGGCACGGGGCACACCATGTCGCCCAGAAATTGATGATCGTGACCTTACCGCGATTGGCGGATACCCGTAACTGCGTCGCGCCATCAAGCAGCGTCGCCTCGACCTCAGGTGCGGGCTCCCCAAGCACCAGACTGGCGCCGAAGGCTGGGCGTGAAAGTGCCAAGAACACAATTAGTAAAAGTTGCCGCATCGCGAACGCAATTATACGATACGAAGGAACGGGCGCCCGCCCTCTCCTAGGCGAGCAGCGCGTATCCCCGGTCGCGGAACAGGTACAGGCACGCGGCGACGTCGCTGACGTCGCAGTCGAGGCCCAGCGCCTGCCGCCCTGCATTGCGCAGTTCCGCGGCGAGCGCTTCGGCCCCGGGCGCATCGCAGTCCAGCGCCGCGATGTGCGCGCCGGCTGCGGCAAAACTGCGCGCCAGTGCCCGGCCCAGACCGCCTGCGGCGCCGGTGATCACCACCACCTTGCCGGCAAAATCGCGCTGCGTCACGGATTCTTCCGCCGCTCGCGCGCTTCGAGGTAGAACTCGAACACCTCGACCGAAGTCTTTTTCGGCACATAGCCGAACTCTTGCTTCAGCCTGCGATTGGCGAGCACCGGGCGGTAGCGCAGGAAGTTCACCTGCTCCGGCCCATACTGCGTCAGTCCCAGCGGTTTGAGCAGCGCCAGCGCGGCGGCGAGCAGCCACGCGGGCAGCACCACGCAGCGCTTGTCCAGCCGCGCCGCGATCTCGTGTATGCGCATGGCGCCGTCGCCGGCGACGTTGTAAATGCCGCACTTATCCGAATACACGGCCTGGCTCATGCAGCCGACCACGTCCTGGTCCCAGATGAACACGAACGGGCTTTCGCAGCCGCGGATCGCGATCAGCCGCGGCTTGTCGAACAGGTCGGTGATCTGATTGCGTACCGTCTCGCCCAGAATGGTGCCGATGCGAAACACGACCTGGCGCAGCTGCGGCTCGCGCACGCGGTAGTCCGCGAGCATTTCCTCGACCAGGCGCTTGTGCCAGGAATAGGCGAATTCCTGATTGCCGCGCACCGGCGCATCCTCGCCGATCCAGGCCGGATTGTCGGCGTGATAGCCGTAGGCGGCGCCGCTGGAGGACACGATGATCTTGCCCACGCCGGCGGCAACGCAGGCTTGGAGCAGGTTCTCGGTTCCAAGCACGTCCACCGAATATTCAAATTCGCGCTTGCTGTCCTTGCCCGGCGTGACGATCGACGCCAGATGCACCACGGTGTCGATCGCATGGCGCGCGAGCATCGCCTCCAGACCAGGCGCGCGGATGTCCGCAGCCTCGTAAGCCACGCCCGGCAGGCGCCGTTCGGGCGGCACTTCGCGCACGTCCAGCGCCACCAGCGCGGCAGGCCTGCGCGCCGGGTCCGCCGCCAGCGCCACGACCAGCTGGCTGCCGAGGTAGCCGGCTGCGCCCGTCACCAGTACGCGCGGTGCGCCCACTACTTTCCTTTCGGCTCCCGATGCATGTCCTTGAAGTGGATCAGACCCGGTGCCCACATATGTTTCACCGGATTCACATCCACGTGGATCACGGCGCAGCGGCCGCTCGCGCGGCAGCGCTCCAGCGCCGGCTTGAGTTCCTTCGGGTCGGACACGCGCTCGCCATGCGCGCCCATCGAAACCGCGAGCTTGTCGAACTCGATTTCGCCCAGGTCGGTGCCGATGTTCTCGTCCGCATCGAGGTGTTTTTTCAGCATCGTCTTGATCGGGCGCAGGGTGAAGGACTGGTTGATCTTCACCATGCCCCAAGCCCGGTCGCACAGCACGAGGTAGATGACCTTGAGCTTGTTTCTCACCGCAGTCTCGATTTCCTGCGGATGGAAGCCCATCGCGCCGTCGCCGATGATGCACACCACCTGACGTTCGGGGAACGCCACCGCGGCTCCCAGCGCCTGCGCCACGCCCGCGCCGAGCATGCCGAATTTGAACGTCGACAGCAGCGTATTCGGCACGCGCACCCGGTGATAGAAACTCGCCCAGATCGTGGTGTTGCCGCCGTCGGCCACGACGATCGCATCGTCGGCGAAGAAATCGCGGCAGACGCTGGCGACGTGCGCGGGGTTCATCGGCGCGGAGCGATCGGCAAGCGCGCGGTCCCAGTCTTCGCGGTCGCGCCGCTTGGTCTCGTTATAGCGCGCGATGTTCTTTTGCCGCGCTTCGCTGCGGATCTCGCCCTTTCTCGCCTCCAGCCGCAGGGCAAGGGCGGCCAGGAACAATTTGGCGTCGCCGAGAATCGCAAGATCGGCGGGCTTGTTCATGCCGAGCATCTCTGCGTCCGCATCGACCTGGATCATTTTCTGCTGCGACGGATGGCGCCAATAGGGCGCCTTGCCCCACCAGTCCGTCTCGCCCAGGCGCGTGCCCTTGGGTGTTTTCAGCGCGTTCCTGAAGTCATCGACCTTGAGCTCGAGGGCGACGCCGAACATCACCAGACCGAGCACGGCGTTGAGCAGGCCGAGCGTCGCCGGGTTGAAATTAAGCTGCACCTGATCGATGGGCGCCATGCGGGCTCTCCTCCGCTGCGGTTGCTGGCCGTGTTGAACATTCCGGCCTCCAAGTGGCGAATGCTACCGTTTGCGCACCGATCGCGCTTGCTCCGGCGCCACCGCCATCTCTTCAGCGCCCGCTGTCGCGCGTCACAGCGGAGCGCCGTGCGCGGCGACTACCCGATTCCTGCCGGCGCGTTTGGCCTCGTATAGCGCGGCGTCGGCGCTGCGCAGCAAGGACTCCCAGTCCGTGCCGTTCGCGCCATAGACCGCGACGCCGGCGCTGAGCGTCACCGGAATCGAAAGCTCGCCCGACCGGATCGGCCGCTCGCCCACGGCGAGGCGCGCGCGTTCCGTGCCCGCGAGCGCGGCGGCGGTGTCGGCACCCGGCATCAGCAGCGCGAATTCCTCGCCGCCGTAGCGACCGAGCACGTCGTGCCCGCGCAGGCTCGCGCGCAGCGTATCGGCCACTCGGCGCAATACCTGGTCGCCCACCAGGTGGCCGTAAGTGTCGTTTACGCGCTTGAAATGGTCGATGTCGAAGATCGCCAGCGCGATGCCGATTTTCTCGCGTGTGCAGCGCGAGATTTCGCGCTCGTACTCGAGCATGAAGGCGCGCCGATTGAGAATGGCCGTCAAGGGATCGATCATCGCCAGCCGGGCCAGGTCGGCACGCAACTGCTCGATCTCTATCCACACCACGCCCAGCGTTGCCAGCACCGTGAATGCGCCGAACAGCAGATTGCTTGCGAACTGGACGAAATTCGGTGCAAGCAGATCCACGTTCGCGCCCCACTTGGTGGTCAGCAATGCGCGCACCAGCATCACCAGACCGACCCCGGCCAGGCATACTGCGGTGAATATCCGCGCCCGTCTGCTCACCCCGGGGACCGCTGCGATCAAGGCGATGACCGGGCGCACGACCAGCAGCGCCATCGCAACGGAGGCAATCACGATGCGTATGCGCGTGTCCGGATGCATATAGGTGAAATACGCGAGCAACAGCACCGACACGCCGACTACGCTCCAGCCGAATCCGCTCGACCCCGCTCCCCGTCCTTGCCGCACGCTGCCGAGAACGAACAGGAACGTCACGAGGATCAGCGCATTGGCCACAATCACGCTGATGAAATCGGGGACGGCGCCGTGCAGCGCGAGCCCGCCTAGCCCCGCGGCGAGCGCCAGCAAACCATAGCCCCACTGGGTCACCGCATGGGACCCCGGCATGCGGTAGGGCAGGAACAGACAGACAAATCCGAGGCAGGCGTACAGAATCACCAAGACGGTGAACAAGGTACGCAAGTCAAGCTGCATTCACGGGCTCCCAAGTCTCCCTACGCATTGCCGCAAACCCTGTAATCGCGCACTGCGTTCAGTGCTCTACGGTTATCATATACGCTGAAGGCTTACCGCCTTATTTGCGCAATATCAAGCTTTCACCGGGGATCATGATCGATACCGTCGCGCCCGCCTTGAGTCCAGATCGCGCGCAGCGTATGCGCTGCCACAAGCGCGCGCCCGTTGCGGTCCGCCGCGCCGCTCGCCTCCTCGCTGCCGCCGCCCTGTCACTGACACCGCTCTTCGCCTGCGCATTCGACCTCGAAGGCCATCGCGGCGAGTTGTTCTTACGCCGCGCCGCTCGCCTCCTCGCTGCCGCCGCCCTGTCACTGACACCACTCTTCGCCTGCGCGTTCGACCTCGAAGGCCATCGCGGCGCGCGGGGCCTCGCGCCGGAGAACACGCTGCCCGCATTCGCCGCGGCGCTGTCGGTCGGCGTGAGCACGCTGGAGCTGGACACGGCGATCACCAAGGACGGGGTGGTGGTGGTCAGCCACGACGCGCGCCTCAATCCGGACATCACCCGCGGTGCCGACGGGCGCTGGCTCAATGCACCCACCCGCCCGGTGCGCGAACTGACGCTGGAGGAACTCAAGCACTACGACGTCGGCCGCATCCGGCCCGGAAGCAATTACAGCTACGGCTTTCCCGACCAGAAGCGCATGGACGGCGTGTACATGCCGACGCTGGCCCAGGTGTTCGCGCTTGCGCGCAGCACCGGCAACAGCGAAGTGCGCTTCAACATCGAGATCAAGACCTCGCCCAAACGGCCGGAGGACACGCTCGCGCCCGAGGATTTTGCCAAAGCGCTGCTGGCGCTGATCGAGCGCGAGGGCATGAGCGCGCGCGTGATCGTCCAATCCTTCGACTGGCGCGCGCTGAAAGCGGTGCAGGCGCTAGCGCCGTCGATTCCGACCAGCTATTTGAGTGCGCAGCAGCGCTTTATGGACAATATCGCCGCGGGCGAGCCGGGGGGCTCGGCCTGGACCGCGGGCGTGCAATTCAGCGCTCAGGGCTCGCTTCCCAAAATGGTGAAAGCTGCCGGCGGCGCGATCTGGTCGCCCTATTACCCCGAGCTGAGTGTCGAACTGGTGAACGAAGCACACCAACTGGGCCTGCAGGTAATACCCTGGACCGTGGACAAGACTGAGGACATGGCCCGTCTCATCGACTGGGGCGTGGACGGCCTGATCACCGACCGGCCCGACGTTCTGCGCGACGTGCTGACCGAGAAAAAACTGCCGCTGCCGAAACCGACGCCGGTCACGCCCTGAAGCGCGTCCCGACGCGGTTCGCGATTTGCGGTTCTACTTTCGCCCGCTGCCGGCGCCGTGTTCGAGCATGCGGTAGATCTCGGTGTGATCCGCCGCGCCGCTGAGCTTGGCCTCTGCATCGGCCCAGGATTTGAGCAGGACCTCGCCCAACAGCGTTCCCGAACCGAGGCTGTGCGCGAGGTCGGTGGCGATGTTGATGTCCTTCTTCATCAGACCCAGGCTGAAGCCCGAATTGAACTGTCCCGACACGATAAACTGCATCAGCTTGTTCTCGGTGCTGTTGTTCTTGCCGGTGGAGGCATTGAGCACGGCGACGATCTTGTCCGGCGCAATGCCGAAATCCGCGCCGACCTTGAGCGCCTCGCAGGCAGCGAGCAGGCCCGCCGCCGACACATAGTTGTTGAGCGCCTTCATCGCATGTCCGGACCCGAGCATGCCGGTTTCGATGATCGACCTGCCCATGGTCAGGAACAGCGGCTTCACCTTGGCGATGACCGCGGCATCGCCGCCGGCCATGATTGCGAGCGATCCGTCCACAGCGCGCTTGACGCCGCCCGACACCGGCGCATCGATCAGGTCCACGCCGGCCTGCTTCAGGCGCGGCCCGAGTTCGCGCGTCACCGAAGGATTCGAGGAACTCATGTCGATGACGATGGCGCCCGGCTGCAGTTGCGCGGCCAGGGCGTCGCCCTCGCCGTACAGCACTTTCTGCACCACTTTGCTGTCGGGCAGCATCAGGATCACCACCTGGCACGCGCGCGCGATGTCGGCCAGGCTGGCCGCGAGCTTGACGCCGCTCACCGCGCCGATGGCCTTGAGCGCGGCTGCGGAAGCGTCGTAGGCATGCAGCGGATAGCCGTGCACGGCGATGCGCGTCGCCATCGGCAGGCCCATCTTGCCGATGCCGACGAAACCGACCGCGTATTTCGCTTCGGCTGCGCTCATTTCTTGCTATCGACCTCGGCGAACACTTCCTTCGCCACGCGCATCGCATCGAGCGCTGCGGGCACGCCGCAGTAGATCGCCGCCTGCAGGAACACCTCGCGGATTTCGGTACGGGTGAGGCCGTTATTGAGCGCGCCCAGCACGTGCAGTTTGATTTCGTGCGGGCGGTTGAGCGCGGTCAGCATGGCGAGGTTGAGGAAGCTGCGCGTCTTGCGGTCCAGTTCCGGCCTGGTCCAGACCGTGCCCCAGCAGTATTCGGTCACCAGGTCCTGCATCGGTTTGCTGAACTCGTCGGGTGCCTTCACCGACTTGTCCACGTATTCGGCGCCGAGCACGGCCCTTCTGACTGCGAGGCCTTCGTCGTAGGTTTTCTTGTCCATGGTCCTGCTCCTTCGAGGGTTGAATGATCGTTTCGAGTATTGTCGGTCTCTATTGGTGTGCCGCGTCCGGCCCCAGCAATGCGGCGCGGAAGCGGTTCTTGAGCAGCGTAGCGTCGCGCGGCGGCAGCACCAGCGGCAGCTTCTCCGGATCGATCTTGATCTGCGCGAACAACGCCCCTGCGCCTGCATGAATGCGTTTCTTCAGCCGCGCCACCTCCGCCTGGGTGCGCACTGCGAACGTCTGCGCAATGCCGGCGGCCTTGGCCATCCCGGCGAGATTCACGCCGTGACCCGTATGCGTTTCCTGCTGACCGGTCTCGCCATAGCGCTCGTTGTCGAGCACGACGATGGACAGGTTTTTCGGCTTGAGGATGGCGATGGTGGCGAGCGCGCCTACGCCCATCAGCATCTCGCCGTCGCCGGTGACGACCAGCACTTTCTTCTTCGGCTGCGCCAGCGCGAGGCCGAGGCCGATCATCGCGGCTCCGCCCATCGCTCCCCACAGCGGAAAGTTCAGTTCATGATCGCCCGCATTGGTGATATCCCAGGACGGCGCACCCAGCCCGCCGACCACCAGCAGATCGCCGCGCCCGGCGAGCAATTCCTTTACGACTTCGCGACGGTGCAGTCGTTTGCCTGGTCGTTCACCTATTTGTTTGCTCATTGGGGCACGCTCTGGGTAAGTTTGCGGAAGTCCTTGGCTCCGAACACGCGCTGGCCGATCAGCAACGCGACCGGGCGATAGGTGTTGAATGCGAGACGCAGCGCGCTCGATACCATCTCCGGCACGTCGTCGGACGCATCGGCGCGCTTGACGATCACGCCCATCGCCTCCAATACGGCCTGCGTCGCATTGCCCATGGGAATCTGCGCCGGATTGAATTCGCCGTGGTCGCCGCGCATGGTGACGAGCATCAGCAGCGGAAACTGGCAGGCGAGCGGCAGCGTGAGCATGTTGATGCAGTTGCCCACGCCGCTGCTTTGCATCAGCAGCACGCCCTTGTCGCCGCCGAGCCAGGCGCCGGCGAGCAGGGCCACGCCCTCCTCCTCGGTGGTGAGCCTGACCACGCGCATGTTCTTGTCTTTTTCGCACAGCTTGATCAGGCGCGCATGCCCCGCGTCGGGGACGATCGCCACCTGGCGCACCTCGGCGGCGCGCAGCAGCGCGTGCACCTCGTCAGGCCAATTGGGCTCGGCGTTTTTTTTCATGTGGATTCCGTGAATGGAGGAGGGAAAGGCGGACCGGCACGATCATACAATATTACGGCAATCCCCGACAGACACCCCGGCCGATGCGCATGCCTGCGTCACTATCCGCGGCTGGGGTAAAATCGCGCATGCATACCGCCAAGCGTTTTCACCACCATGAATAAGCCAGCCGCCGCGGCCGCTGCGCACCTCACCAACTTCATCCGCAACGCGATCGACGCGGACCTGGCCGCGTGCAAGTACGCCTCGCGCAGCTGGGGCGGGAAACCCGGCCTCGCGGCGGCGCATGCGGGCGCGCCGCCCGATCCGGCAAAAATACGCACGCGCTTTCCGCCCGAGCCCAACGGCTACCTGCATTTCGGCCATGCCAAGTCGATCTGCCTCAACTTCGGCCTCGCGCGCGATTACGGCGGCGTGTGCCACATGCGCTTCGACGACACCAACCCGGAAAAGGAAGAGCAGGAGTACGTCGACTCCATACTCGACGCGGTGCGCTGGCTCGGCTTCGGCTGGAACGCGAACGGCACCGAGCACCTGTACCACGCGAGCGATTACTTCGACGCCATGTACCAGGCGGCCGAATACCTGGTTATCTCGGGCCACGCCTACGTCGACGAGCAAAGCGCCGAGGAACTGCGCGCCACGCGCGGCACGCTGACCGAGCACGGCCAGAACAGCCCCTGGCGCGACCGCCCCGCCGCGGAGTCGCTCGCGCGCCTGCGCGAAATGCGCGACGGCAGGCATGCCGACGGCAGCATGGTGCTGCGCGCGCGAATCGACATGAGCTCGCCCAACATCAATCTGCGCGACCCGGCGATCTACCGCATCAAGCGCGCGACGCATCACCGCACCGGCGACAAGTGGTGCATCTATCCGATGTACACCTATGCCCACCCGATCGAGGACGCGCTGGAGAGAATCACTCACTCCATCTGCACGCTCGAATTCGAAGACCAGCGCCCGTTCTACGACTGGCTGCTCGCGCGCCTGGCCGAGGGCGGGCTGCTCGCGCGGCCGCTGCCGCAGCAAATCGAATTCGCGCGACTCAATCTCAGCTACGTCGTGCTGTCCAAACGCAAGCTGATCCAGCTCGTGGACGAAAGGCGTGTCGACGGCTGGGACGATCCGCGCCTGCCGACGCTCGTGGCGGCGCGCCGGCGCGGCTACACGCCGGAGGGATTCCGCCTGTTCGCCGAGCGCATCGGCGTGTCCAAGTCCGACTCCTGGATCGACTACGGCGTGCTCGAGGAATGCATGCGCGAGCATCTGAATGCAGTCGCGCCGCGGCGCATCGCCGTGCTCGATCCGCTCAAGCTCGTGATCGACAACTACCCCGAGGGCGCGACCGAAGAGTGCCTCGCACCCAACCATCCGCAGCAGCCGGAACTGGGCAAGCGCGTGCTGCCGTTCTCGCGCGAATTGTGGATAGAGCGCGAGGATTTCA
>JAJZPQ010000023.1 GCA_021811085.1 Pseudomonadota bacterium
TGGCGTCAGGGTCGGTACTGATGGCCATCCAGCCCGGCTGTGTCTTTTTCTTGGAAAACCATGCCATCGAGGGTACTCGGCGGACGAGTTACTTGAAGTTATATCAATAAATCGTTGTTGTCAATGGTTTTTCCAGAACCTAGCCGCCACCGTCATGCTGCGCCGGCAGCATGATTTATGGCGTCAGCGAGCCCTATTCCGGGTCGGCGCGGCGACGATCTCATGGATAGATTTCCCGGCGCATGGCCGGCGCGCGCTGCGCTGCGCCGACGACGTCGACTGAGGTCAGATTGCGGTTGGCAACCGAAGCGCTAACGGCCAACCTCGTCCATGCGCTGCCGTCCCAGTGCAGCATCGTCTCGTATCCTCCAAAAACATTGCCAACCGCCCAACAATCGTTGCCATTGACACAGCTGACCGAAGTGAGTGTGGCATTGGGAACGGCACCGCTCGGCCCGAACCGAACCCAGCGCGGTCCGCCAGTCCAGCGCAAGATGGCTTCACCGGAGGCGATGGCGTTGCCCACCGCCCAGCAGTCATTGGCGCTGACACAGCTCACGCTGTTGAGTTGGGCGTTGACCGCCGGACTCGGCAAAATGCCGGCGGCGTAGGACCACGCGGGCCCGCCGGTCCAGCGTATGATCACGACGTTGCCCCCGCTCGCCGCGCCGACCGCCCAGCAGTCATTGGCCGCGACGCATCTGACGCTCCACAGATTCACGTTCGGAATCGACCCGGATACCGCCATGCGCGTCCATCGCGGCCCCCCGGTCCAGCGCACGATGAATTCTCCGCCCGACTGATTGCCCACCGCCCAGCAGTCGCTGGCGCTGTTGCACCAGACGCTGTTGAGTTGCGCATTGACTACCGGAGTCAGCAAAGGGGCTTGGTTCGACGCCGCGGGATAGGTCCATGCGGGCCCACCTGTCCATCGAATGATTGTCGCATTGTTTCCACCGCCGCCGACATTCGCCGCTGCACCCACCGCCCAGCAGCTGTTGGCGTCGACGCAATGCACGCCCTGCAGATTGACGTTGGGAATCGCCGCCGATAGCGCCATGCGCGTCCATCCTGGCGCGGGCGTGACGGTCCAGTGATAAATCATTTCGCCGCCGGACTGGTTGCCCACCGCCCAGCCATCCGCATAGGAAAGCATGGACACCTTGTTGAGCTGCGCATTGACGGTGAACGAGGGGTCGGTCAGGTCTGCCCAGGTGTTTTCCCGAAAGCGCACGAACCAAGGCCGCTGGCCGCTGCCGAAGCCGCCGGCTGCACCCACTGCCCAGGCTTCCTGTAGCTGCGTGCCCTGGGTCAAGACTCTTTCAGCATGCGGACTGACCAAGTCCGGCACCCCACCGGCCGACTGGATATCGCACTGGAACTGCCCCACGCGCGTTCCCGTCGCGTGAGCGCTCGCACTGGTCCCGGCCCTGCCGCGTTGCGCACCGACAAAGCAGGGCGCGCTGCCGCAGATCGCGGCCGAGTTGGAGGTCCCGGTGTAATCGATCGATTCCGTATCGATCATGATGCGGCCGCGCGCGCCGTAGCCGGCGACGCTGTTCACCGGAATTACGCCCGCCGTCGCCGTCAGGTTGCCGTTCAAAGTCGCTGGTGTGGCCGGATACACGGCCGCGGCGCCGGGCGCGGTGACCGTGAACTTGCCCGGTCCCGCCGCAATATTGGTGACCGACGCGTCGCCGCTCAGGCTGGCGCAGGGAACTCGATTCGCAATAGTGGGCTCGAGCAGGGTACGCGTCGCGCGCTCCAGTCCAGAGTACGCGACGAAATAGCCCTGCTCCGACTGCGCGTGTCCCACGCTGGCGCGGATATCGGACGAAGTCATGTTGCCCAGCGCGACAACCGCGATAGCGACGACCACCAGCACCAATACCGCCACGATCAGCAAGAAGCCGCGCGCACGCTTGATGTTCGGAGGCCGTCGCATCAGAAACTCCCCGGCTTGACGGTGGTGCGATAGGTCGCGCTGGTGTTCGTCGTTGCGATGACCATCGAGACGGTGACGTAATACACTGCGGCAGGCGTGGTCGTGTATGTCTGGCCATCGCTTTGCAGGCAGTAGAAGCGCAGACCGCTGACATTGTCGGCGAGCGGTTGTCCGTTGCGCAGCAGTGTGTTCGCGCTCTGCGTGTAACTGATCGGCGCCGCGTTGATGTCGGAGAATACAAAGCTCGCGCTGCCGCAGGACGCGGCGGCGATGTTGTCGACGCCGCCGGAGGACGGGGCGATGTCGCGCAGCTCGCGCGCGATGCGCTCGAGCGCGAGTCGTCCCTGCCAGTCGGCACTGGTCATTTCACGGCCACGCAGGTAGCCGAGCATGCCGTCGCGCACCACGACCGCGCCCATACTCCCGACTATACCGAGCACCACGATGACCACGATCAGCTCCACCAGCGTGAAACCGAGCTGGCGCAGAATCGAGTTGTGTGCGTTCTCGTAGATCATCGGATTCAATAGTTGGCTATCACGGCGGACAAATTGGCGAGTTGATTGCCATCTGGCCCCAGAACCTGGACCCCGAGCATGCGGTGGCTATTCGTGCTGAGTCCGGACCATTGCAGCGGCGGATTCACCCCCGTCACGACGATGGAATACAGCCCACCGGATGGGGTGTACTGATCGGTGCATATCGCGGGCGGTGCACCGCCGGCGCAGGGATCGGTCAGCACCGCAGTCGAGTAGCCGCTCGCGTCGCGCTGGCCGAGCAGCAGTTCCATGCGCTCCTGCGCCAGCTGGGTCGCAAGCGTGATCTGCGCCGGCGTGACACCGTGCGGCAGGACAGCACGATACATGGAGAGCAGCGCGACCACCGAAATTCCCATGATCACGATGAAAGCGATGAGCTCGATCAGACTTACTCCGTGCTGCGTTGCCGTCCTCCTCACGCATACGGCAATCATGGCACGCGCACCATGCCCGTCTCCGGAAAAATCTGGATCGTGCGGGTCGAACCGCCACTCGTGAGCGTGATCGTGGCGGTAGAGGCAAGCAAAGTGGTCGCCGTCGCATCCGCATAGGGTCGGCCGAGGCCATCGAAGGCGACGACGCTGTTGGGCAGCGCCGGTGGCGGAAACGGCGAAATGTTCACGCCGCCGGCGAAGGCGATGGGGCCGCTAGTACCGCCGGCAGACGCCACTGCAACGCCGCTGACGTCGCTGAGATCGTAGCCCGTCGCAGTGAAATTGATGCGGTAGCGCCGCGCCGTCGGCGCAACCCCGCTCCATCCCTCGCTCATCGCCAGCGACTGTACGTAGCGCATATCGGCCGCAAATTGTTCGGCCTGGGTGGACAGAATGATCGCCGGGTTATTGCTGCGCGGAATAAAAACCGCTGCCAGAATCCCAAGGACGAGCATGACGACGATCAGTTCGACCAGCGTGAATCCAAGGTTGCGCAAGCGCTTCTCCCTCTGTCTTCCCATGGCGCACGGCGCTGCGAGCCGGCCCAAAAACGAGAAGGGCAGGGTCGGACGCACCGACCCTGCCCTTCGTCCAGCCCGCGCCTGCCAGTCAGTTGCTTATGCCGGCTCCGGATACGCAGCATGGCCGTGCGGAATCAATCGCGCACGGGGTGATCCGACCACCTGCTGCAGCCTTTACCGTATCAGCAGCCGCCGGTGACGACCGCCCCGATGACCGGCGGCAGGTGCACGCCACCGGTCATAGTAGACGCCGTATAGGAGAACGCGCAGGTACTCGGCGTCGGCGCATTGGCAACCTGAATGACCAGGTTATCGCCGCCGGCCGTGCCCCCGCCGGTAGTCGTATAGTCGGTGGACAATCCGGCTGCGCCGAAAATGCCCGACGCCGTGCCAGTCGCAATCGGATAACCGTAGACCATGCTGATACCCACACCGTCGAGGGTCACGCTCACGTTGGAAGCCAGCCCCTGAGATTGCTGAGTTGCGGTAGCGATATTCATGGCCGAGGCCACGGCGCCACGTGCACCTTGAAGAATCGATATTCTGGCGCCGCTCTGTATCCCCATGAACTTGGGTAAGGCGGTTGCGGCCAAAATGCCCAGAATCACTATCACCACGATCAACTCGATCAACGTGAAACCCGATTGCCTTTTGAACATTTTACGCTCCCCTTTTTGCCCGACAATAACTTGAAGAATAAACCTTATCCCCTTGTCCCGCAATATAAATCCACCTCAGCTTTCCATGTTTGGCAAAGCGCAGTTTTGCTGCCCCTGGGCCCCCGGCGCCCAGGTTTAACGCCCGCGCCGGAGCCGCGGATGCGCGTCCGCCGCTCCTGCATCAGAACCATGCATAGGGCTGGACCGGGACGAAACCGACCGCAGTCAGCACTTTGCGCTGCGGCCCCTGCCGTTGGGGCATCTGTTCGTATTCGATATGCACGCGAAAACGCACCCATTTCCTGCCATCCAATCCGGGTTTGAAATTGGCGCCGAGATTGAGCACATAAATGAGTTCCCGCCGGCTGATGTCGAAATACCAACTTCCCGGTGGCACACGCGCATAGGCGTCGGCATAGAACTCGCCGGCGTAATTCTGCGGTTTCTCCTGCAGCCAGCCGACCGGATTCTGGGCGCGCAGCTGTTCGATTTCGTTGTCGCGCCCAGCAATCATATAAGCGGCGACGCGCATCTGCAGTGCGCTCTTCACCGCCGCCGCTGTTTGCTGCATCGCTGCTTTCTCGGCCGCCTCCTGGTACACCTGCAGACGATTGAGCAGAATGCCCGCCATGACGGCCACGACGCAAATGACGACGATCAATTCGAACAGTGTGAAGCCGCGCTGCCGGCCTGCGGGGCCCCCACCGACGCGCGGCGTCGATGCGCGGCGCACCTCATCCACCCTGGCGGCCGAACGCCGCGCGGCCAAGATCCCATATCGGCAGGAATACGCCGAGGGCGAGGATCAGCACCAGCACGCCGAGAAAGGTAATCATGATCGGCTCGATGTTGGCCGAAAGCCCCTTGAGCTCGTAGTCGATCTCGCGCTGGTACATGTCTGCGACCTCGCGCATCAGGTCGTCTAGTTCGCCCGTCTCCTCGCCCACCGCCATCATCTGCAGCACCACCGGCGTGAACACGCCCGTGGTCCGCGCCGTGCGCAGCACGCTCTCGCCGCGCTCGACGCCGTCGCGCATCTGCTCTATGCGCTGCGCGATGTAGGCATTGTCGACCACCTGCGACAGCACGGCGAGCGTCTGCACCATCGACATGCCGCTTTTCAGGGAAATGGAGAAGCTGCGCGCAAACCGCGCCAGCGTGACTTTTTCGATGATGCTGCCGGCCAGCGGCAGCCGCAATTTGAGTTTGTCCCAGCTATAGCGGCCGCCCGGGGTCGCGACGTAGACGCGAAAGCCCATCACCGCAGCCACCGTCAGCCCCAGCAGCAGCGGCCAGTAATGCACCGTGAAATTGGAAAACCCGATCAGCATCTGCGTGATCGGCGGTAATTCAGCTTTGAGCCCCGCAAACAGCTTGGAGAATGCCGGGATCACGAACAGGTTGATGATCACCAGGGCCACCGCCATCGCCACCAGCACGAAAACCGGGTAGCGCAACGCCTGCTGCACGCGCTCGCGCATTTCCTTCTCGAATTCGAGATGATTGAACAGCCTGAGGAATATCTCCTCCAAACTGCCCGACATCTCTCCCACGCGCACCATGCTGACGAAGAACTGCGAGAACACCTCCGGATGGCGGCGCATGGAGGAATTCAGATCGCGGCCGCTGTCGAGGCTCGCGCGCAGGTCCTGGATCACCTTGGCCATGGTGACGCTCTTGGCCGATTCCTGCAGCCCGGACAGCGCGCGCATGATCGGGACGCCGGACTTGAGCAGCGTGTACATCTGGCGGCTGAACAGCAGCCTGTCGTCGAGCGTGATGCGCGGCGCGGTGAGGCGCGCCAGCCAGCTGTCGCGCCGCGCCGAACTCGGCGCCGCAGTCAGCGCGATTTCCACCGGCGCAATGCCGGTCTTGAACAATTGGTCGGCGACGGCGCCCGAGTCGTTGTCCTCGATCACTCCGGTCACCAGCTCGCCCCTGGCATTTCTCCCCTTGTACGCGAAATACGCCATCAGTCCTCGAGTTCGGAGCTGACCCGTATCGCCTCGGCCAGCGTCGTCTTGCCGGCGAATGCGAGCTGCGCCGCGTGGTGGCGCATGCTCCTGCCCGCCATATGCTTGAACGCGAGTTGGGCGAACTCGGTCGTGTCCTCGCGGTTGATCGCCGCGGTGAGCGCCGCATCCATTTCGAGCATTTCGTATATGCCGGTGCGTCCGGCGTAGCCGGTAAGGTGGCAAAACTGGCAGCCGCGCCCGCGCATCATCTGCGCCGGTTTGCCGTCATCGCGTTCGCTGCCGCGCAGCCATTGCAGTTCCTGTTCCGATGGCTGATAGGATTCGGCGCAGCTGGGGCAGTTCACCCGCACCAGCCGCTGCGCAATCACCGCCTGCAACGACGAAGCGACCATGTAACGCGGCGCGCCCATGTCGATCAGGCGGATCGGCGTGCTGGCGGCATCGCGCGTGTGCAGCGTCGAGAACACCATGTGGCCGGTGAGCGCCGCGCGCAGTCCGATCTGCGCCGTCTCCGGATCGCGCATTTCGCCCACCAGGATGATGTCCGGGTCCTGGCGCAACGCCGAACGCAGCACGCGCGCGAATGTGAGGTCGATTTTTTCGCTGACCTGCACCTGGTTCAGACCGGCCAGGCGGTATTCGATCGGATCCTCCACCGTGATGATCTTCTTGTCGATCGTGTTCACTTCGTTGAGCGCGGCGTACAGCGTGGTCGTTTTGCCGCTGCCGGTGGGCCCGGTCACGAGCACCATGCCGGTCGTGCGCCGGATGATCTGCTGCAGGCGCGCAAGCAATTGCGGCGGCATGCCCAGGCCCTCCAGCCCCTGCACGCCGGTGCTGCGGTTGAGCAGGCGCATCGCCACCGATTCACCGTATTGCGTGGGCATGGTCGAGATGCGCACGTCGACGCGCGCCTCGCGTATGCGCACATTGAAGCGACCGTCCTGCGGCAGGCGCTTTTCCGAGATATCCAGTCCCGACATGAGCTTGAGCCTTTGCACCACGGCCGGGGCGATCTTGATGTCGGACTCGGCCTGCAGTTGCAGCATGCCGTCGATACGAAAGCGGATTTGCAGCAGGCTCTCCTGCGGCTCGATGTGGACGTCGGATGCGTTCACCTGGGTCGCGTCCTCGAACATCGACTGCAGCAGCTTGACCACCGGCGCGTCTTCGCCGCCCGGTTCGACCTTGAGTGCGCCGAAATCGACGGCCTCGCCCAGGTCCGCACCCAGTTCGCGCGCGAGGTCGGACATCTGTTCCGTGCGCCGGTAAATGCGGTCCATGGTCTCGAGCACCTGGTTCTCGTTCACCAGGACCAATTCGATATCGCGCTTGAGCAGGCGCGAGATTTCATCGTAGGCGAACAGGTCGGTCGGATCCGCCATCGCCAGCAGGTAGCTGCTGCCCTTGTCCTCCAGCAGCAGCGCGCGGAAACGCCGCGCCTGCATCTCCGGCAGCGTGCGCGCCACCGCCAGGTTGATGTTGTAATACTTGAGGTTGAGGTAGGGGATCTTGAGCTGCTTCGCCAGCGCTTCGGAGATGGCCTCTTCCGTGGCAAAGCCGTTCTCAACGAGCACGCGGCCGAGCTTGCGCCCGCTGCGCTTTTGCTGCTCCAGTGCGAGGCCCAGTTGTTCCTGCGAAATCAGCTTTTCCTGAACCAGCAGATTGCCGATGCGGATTTTCTCCGGCCTAGCCATGTGTCTATCCTATTCCGGACCAGCCGGAAACAAAGTCTTCGGTGCAAAAAGGGTGGCAGTCACGTAAGAATGGGGCTCAGCGCGAACTCGGTGCTGTCTTCAATCGGCCTTTTATAGACAAATCCTGAACTTACCCCCCGTTTATGTCAACCTGCTTTAGCTTCGCCAGGGCCTTGTTCGCGATTTCCTTGAGCGCCGCCGGCTCCCGCTGCGCCGCTTGCTCCGCTTCCGTCACGAAATTCTCCAGCCGATCCGGGAACACCGCAGCGGCCCGATCGAGCTGCAGCAGCGCGGCGTCGCGCTCGCCGTTCAAAGCAAGCAGCAGCACCTGACGGTAGGCCAGTTCCGGCACCGGCATCAGGCGCAGCACGCGCGTGTTCAAAGCGAGCTTGTCCTCGAGATTGATGCGGTCTGCAACGATGATGCCGGCGTAGGTCATTTCGACGTAGGGCGCGAGCAGCGTGTCGCGATGCAGTTGCAGCAAGCCCTCGTTGCGCGCGACGAGCTCCGCGCGATTCTTCGGCAGTACGCGCGGATACATCAGCGATTCCAGGTCGCGATAGGCATGCAGCACGCTGCCCAGCGCGAATCCGCCGGCCGCCACCATCAGCGGGAAAGCAAAGCGCGACAAGGCCGACAGGCGCAGGCGCAGGCAGCGCTCGCTGCCCATGCCGAGCAGGATTGCGGCGACGCCCAAAAAATTGGCGTGCCATAAGGGATACTCGAGCATGCTGTGCAGGAACAGCACCGCCAACAGGCACAGCAGCCACCACAGCTCCGCAGTCGCGACAAATCGCCGGCGCAGGGCCCATAGCCAGCCGCCGAGCCCTGCGCATACCAGCGCCGCGCCGGCGAGCCCGGTTTCGGCGAGCAATTGCATCAGCGCGTTGTGCGCGTTTCGATCGTAGTGCGAAATGTGGTAGTAGGACAGCTCGGCAGCCTGCTCGAAAAACACGCCGGCGTACTGGCCAAAGCCCACGCCGAGCAGGGGCGCGCGCGACCACATGAGCAGGGCCTGGTGCCACATGTAAACGCGTATGCCCAGAGCGGAGCCGCCCGCCTGCGGCAGTAGGCCGTGCGCCATGTCCTCGGTGAAGCGGTCAAGCGGCGTGACTGCCGCGTAGGCCGCGCCCGGCAGCGCCGGCCGGATCGCCAGACCGTAGCGCGACATCGCGAATTGCACCAGCGCGAATAGCGGCAGCAATAAGGCCAGCGCCAGGACCGCGCGCCGCAGGCGCGGTGTGTCCGCTTTGGCGCGAAACCAGAAACTCAACGCAAGCAAGGCGAACAGATAAAGCCAGGTGGATTTCGAACCCGATAGCGACAGCGCATACAGGAAAATGCCGGCGCAGGCCGCCGTCGTGGACTGGCTCAGCCGCCCCTTGATGTGCAGATAGACCGCGGAGACCAGCGCCAGCGTGAGGTAATCGGCGAAATGGTTGTTCTGTCCGAAATTACCGTAGGCGCCGCGCTGTACGGCGCCCAGGCTCGCGACCATGAATCTAAGCGGCGTATCGATGTCGTAGAACTGCAGCGCTGCCGCGGCCGCATTGAACAAGCCGCCCAGCACCAGCATCGCCGCGAGCCACAGCGCCAGCTGCTCCATGCCGCAGGATTTGGCCAGCACCCGCCCCAGCCAGATCAACCATGCCGCCCAGATCACGTAGAGCGCGCCCAGTATCGAAAATTCCGGATAGGCGATGTCCACCCAGATCAGTTGCAGCAGCAGCAGCGCGGCAAACCCGAGCAGCCACAAGGCGAGCGCCGGGATTTCCACCTCGTCCCAGAAGCGCTTCACCGACATCGGCGCCATCGCGGCCAGGCCGAGCGCAAGCGCCAGCCACTCCGTATAGAAATTGGTCAGCGGATAGAAATGGTAGGGATTGAGAAAGGGCAGCAGAAACATCAAGCCTGCTAGGACGAGGCTGATGCGCGCAGGAATGCGTGGAAGCAAAATGAATCCCAGAGTTCGGAAAATCAGGAAGTCTGCGCGCAGCCGCGCGACCGTTCAGAGCTGCGGCCGGCCGTTCCGGGCTGCGTCCCTGCCTTCCCGGGGTTTCAGAATACTTTGTTTTTCCGCCGGCGGCGTAGCGATTTCGGTTGCGGGCCTGGGTCCCGGCCCCGCGGTCTGATCGTCCTTCTGCTCGAGGCCGGCGGCCTGAATATCAGGCCGACGCCTGATCGGCTCCGGAGCGCGCCGCCGCCCGCGCCCGCCATCGGCATCGCGGGACTCATGCGTATATTGTGCGCTGCTTCAGGCCGCCTTGTTGTCGACCGTTGCCGGCGCGTGCATGCCGCCGGGGACCTCGTTCGTATAGCCGTAGCGGTGATAGTAGCGGCCGCCATAACCCCGGTATTCGCCGTAATACTTGTTTGCTCTGTCGACGTCGAGTTGGTTCAGCACTACGCCCAGGCCGACCAGCGCCGGTTCGGTCACGCGTTTCATTTGGGTCAGGCCATGGCGCGCCAGCGGATACGGCGTGCTGTCGGCTTTCACCACATACAAGACCGATGACGCGTATTGAGACAGCACCAGCGCGTCGCTGACCAGCTGCAGCGGCGGGCTGTCGATGATGATCACGTCGAACGCCTGCTTCAGCGTCTCCATCACCTCGTCGAAGCGGTGCGAGGAAATCAATTCGAGCGGATTGAGCGGGACGCGGCCCGACTGCAGCACCCACAGATTCGACCGGTCCGCGGCATAGACGCACTCATCCAGCGGCGCGCTGCCTGCGACGAGTTCCGACAACCCGGTCCGGTGCTCGTCCCCGCCGAGCACGCGCGCGATCTTCGGCCGCCGCAGATCGCCTTCCACGAGCAGCGTCTTCTTGATCTGCGAGAACGCGAACGCCAGATTGCAGGCGACCGTGGTCTTGCCCTCCTCCGGCAGAGAAGAAGTCAGAAGCACGACCTTTTGCGGCGAATCTATGCCCGAGAGCAGCAAGTCACTGCGAATGCTGCGTATGCCCTCCGCAAACGGCCCGCGATTCTCGTCCATGAACAATCGCTCGATCGGCACGCCCAGCTTCGGCCGCATGCGCGGCAGGATGCCGACCGCCTTGACCTCGAGCTTGGACTCCACCTCGTGGCTGGTCTTCACCGTGATGTCGAGTTGCTCCAGCAGCAGCGCGATGGACACCGCGATCGCGAGCGCCACGAGCATGGCAATGCCGACGATCTTGCGCTTGTCGGGGCCGTACGGGCCCGCGGGCTTGAGCGCCGGATCGATCACGCGCGCAATCGCCGAGGGCACGTCGCCGGTGTTGGTTTCCTTGGCGCGCTGCGTGAACAGATCATACAGCTGGCGGTTGGAGGCCACATCGCGCTCGAGATTGGCCAGCGTGAATTCCTTGCGATTGTATTCCTGGCTTTCCACCTTCGCCCGCGCCAGCGCGCGATCGAGCGAAGCTTCATTCGCCTTGGAGACTTCATAATCCTTGACGACGGTGTCGACTACGGTGGCGACCTGGCGCCGCACGTTCTCCTGCACCGCCTTGAGGTCCGATTGCGCAGCGACCATTTTCGGGTGCTCGGGCCCGTAACGCTTGGACGCTTCGCTCACCCGTCTCTCGGCCTCGGCCTCGGCCTCCTTGAATCGCGCCATGACCGGGTTATTCTGCACCACAGGCAGGGATTCCAGCGCCACGGTCGACGTCCCCTGGCGCGCAAGGTTGACCTGGTTGTAGAGTGCCTCGGCATCGAGGCGCTTCTTGCGCGCAGCATCCAGCGCCGACTCCAGTTCTTCGAGCTGCCGGATCGCCCCGGAAACCGAGACGCCTTTCGCGACGACGATTTTTTCCTTCTCGCGGAAATCCTGCAGCGCGCGCTCGGACTCGTCCAGCTTGCGCTTCAATTCCTGCGCCTGGTCTTTCAGAAACATCATCGATCGCCGCGTCGCGTCGCCACGCGACTCCAGATCCGACACGATGTAAATCATCGCCAGGGTGTTCGGCACGCGCTCGGCCAGTACCGGATCGTGCGAATCGAAATTCAGCTTGACCAGCTGCGTGTTCTTCACCGGCTGCAGGCTGATATGCGCCATCACCTGCGCTACCACGCTTTCCTCGATCGCCTCGTCGCTGAGCGCCTTGCCCGGGGCCGCAGGGAGGAATTGCGCCGGGACCCAGTCCGCATACCAGGGTTTGGACTGCTGGCGCGGATCGTATTCCGGGTTCTTGGTCAGCTGCATCGTGCGCACCAGCCTTTCGGCGAGGTCGCGCGACTTGATGATTTCGAATTGCGTCAGGAAATAATCGCGGGTCGTGCCGTTGTAGGCCTCGTACAGATCCTGCGTCGAGATGACCTTGGGCTTGCCCATTTCGAGCATCAGGGTCGCGGTCGAGCGATAGATCGGCCGCAGAGTCGAGGCATACATCGCAGCCAGCATACCGACGGCGATGACCACCATGAGAATGCCCCACTTGTACCGGTTGAGCGTGCGCAAATAACGCACGATATCCGGCTGCGCCGGTTCGCCCTGTATCGGCGTGAAAGCAGGCTGCTGCAACTCGCGGCTGGATACCCTATTCATCAAATTTGACAATATTCGCGGGTGTTCATGTGAGGGAGACGGATGCAGGCGCTACGCGACTGGGGCGCAGCCCTGTTTCTTATACTCATAAACAAGCGATCAATTACGGTCTCCGGTCAGCCCACGTCCTGAGGTTTCCAATCTACATTAATCCCCAGTAGTTACAAGACCATGCGGCATTCATTTCACAAAGTTTTACAGATGAGGAATCGGTTCGAATCCAGTGTCGAATGCTTGCCTCCGCGCCGGCGCAAGCAGATGCAACAGCATCGGCACATATGCGCGCCTGATCCAAACGGCATAACCCTACTGAGGGACTTCCAGCACTGCTGATTTCGAACCAGTCCGCAAGGTAAGTAACTGAGTCCGCCCCGGTCAGCGCGAGGCTGGACTATGCCCTGCAGACGGAGATTCATCCGTTCGGCGGCCCAGCGCGAACTGTCGGCTGCGAGCGGCGGCTGGTATCATAGTGCGCATCCTTCAGCCTCCCGGTTTTCCGGCGACCACCTCGATGAAATTCTGCCCCGACTGCGGCGCCAGCGTCACGCTTAAGCTACCCGCGGGCGACAGCTTTCCGCGCCACGTATGCGACGCCTGCGGCACGATCCATTACTCCAACCCGAAAATGGTGATCGGCTGCATCCCCGAATGGGAGGACAGGATTCTGCTGTGCAAGCGCGCGATCGAACCGCGTCGCGGCTACTGGACACCGCCGGCCGGCTTCATGGAAGACGGCGAGACTACGGCCGAGGCGGCGCTGCGCGAAACGCTGGAGGAAGCCAAGGCACGCGTCGAGATCGGCGACCTGTTCACCATGCTGTCGGTGCCCCAGGTCAACCAGGTGCATATCTTCTACCGCGCGCGGCTACTCGATCTGGAGTTTGCGCCCGGTGTGGAAAGCCTGGAGGTGGCGCTATTCGACGAGGCGCAGATTCCATGGAAAGAAATCGCTTTTCGCACCATCTCGACCACGCTCAGGCATTATTTCGAGGACCGCAAACAGGGGCGCTATGGCTGCCACTCGGGCGCCGTATTGCCCCTGAAATAGGCGGACGCGAAGTCGCCGAGTCAAATCTCCGGCGTCGCGTTGATCTTGTGTATCGAAAGATCGGCGCCGTTGAATTCTTCCTCCGCACCGAGGCGCAGACCGACTGCAGCCTTGAGTGCGCCATAGACCAGGCCGCCGCCTATCAGCGCGACCGCGATGCCCATCGTCGTTCCGATCAGTTGCGCCATGAAACTGACGCCGCCCATGCCGCCCAGCGCCTTCGCGCCGAAAATGCCCGCGGCAATACCGCCCCAGGCACCGCACAAGCCGTGCAGCGGCCAGACGCCGAGCACGTCGTCGATCTTCCAGCGGTTCTGCGTCAGGGTGAACATGTTGACGAAAATGAAGCCCGCCACGACCCCCACAATGAGCGCGCCGATCGGGTGCATCACGTCGGATCCGGCGCACACCGCGACCAGCCCGGCGAGCGGGCCGTTGTGCACGAAGCCCGGGTCGTTGCGGCCGGCCGCCAGCGCCGCCAGCGTGCCTCCGGCCATCGCCATAAGCGAGTTGAGCGCGACCAAGCCGCTCACCTTGTCCAGGGTCTGCGCCGACATGACGTTGAAACCGAACCAGCCGACCGACAGGATCCAGGCTCCCAATGCGAGAAACGGAATGCTCGAGGGCGGATGCGCCGTCATGCCTTTGCCGTCCTTGCTGTAGCGGCCGCTGCGCGCGCCGAGCAGCAGCACCGCAACCAGCCCGATCCAGCCGCCCACCGCATGCACCACCACCGAGCCGGCGAAATCATGGAACTCCGCGCCGAACGCGCCCTTGATCCAGGCCTGAATGCCGAAGTGCTGGTTCCACGCGATGCCTTCGAAAAACGGGTAGACGAAACCCACCAGCAGAAAAGTGGCCGCGAGCTGCGGATAGAAACGCGCGCGCTCGGCAATGCCGCCCGAAACGATCGCCGGAACCGCACCGGCGAAGGTCAGCAGGAAAAAGAATTTCACCAGTTCGTAGCCGTTCTTCTGCGCCAGAAATTCGGCGCCGTTGAAAAAGTGCACGCCGTAGGCGATGCCGTAGCCGATGAAAAAATAGGCGACCGTGGACACGCAAAAATCGCTCAGGATCTTGACCAGCGCATTGACCTGGTTCTTCCAGCGCACCGTCCCGAGCTCGAGAAACGCGAAGCCCGAGTGCATGGCGAGCACCATGATCCCGCCGAGCAGGATGAATAACACGTCCCCGCCAGATTTCACACCTTCCACAGTAAATCCTCCCCTAGAAAATTTATAATGCAGAGGCAATTTCCGTACCCAATTGTTGTGGTACCGGCTATCCTTGATTTCATGGCATAAAACAGTGCACGTCCAGCTCCGCTATGCCCGCAAATGGTGCGCCACCGACAAATCATGCACCCAAATGGTGCCAATGCACCACCGCTTGCACACCAGATGAGCACTGGGCTTCTGCGATGATTCCCTGGCTCGGACGCGATGATCCGTTTCCACCGCTCGACAGCGCGCTGAAGCATCCCAACGGCCTGCTCGCCGCGGGAGCGGACCTGTCGCCGCAGCGCCTGCTCTCGGCCTACCGTCAAGGCATATTCCCGTGGTATTCCGCGGGCGAACCGATCCTGTGGTGGAGCCCCGATCCGCGCATGGTGCTGATTCCGTCCGAACTGAAAATTTCGCGCTCGCTGGCGAAAACCCTGCGCAACCGCGAGCATGAGATTCGCTTCGACAGCGCGTTCGGCGCCGTGCTGCAGGGCTGCGCCAGCCGCGGCGCCGCCGCGGCCGAGCCGGACGCGGCGGCAAGCGGCACCTGGATCACCGACGACATGCGCGCCGCCTATCTGCGCCTGCACCAACTCGGCTACGCGCACTGTGCGGAAACCTGGATCGACGGCGAACTGGCGGGCGGCCTGTACGGCGTGGCCATCGGCCGCATGTTCTACGGCGAATCGATGTTCACGCGCGTGCGCGACGCCTCCAAGATGGCGATGGTGCACCTGGTGCGTCGGCTGCAACGCCACGGCTACGGCATGATCGATTGCCAGATGCACACCGCGCATCTCGCGAGCCTGGGTGCGCGCGCCATCCCGCGCCGGGAATTTTCACGGCGGCTGCAGGAATTGGTAGACTATGCTGCAACACCGGCCAAATGGGATTCGCCCGAAACCGATAGCGATGTCGCTGCTTAACGATCTGCCGCATGCCGTACTGCAGTTTTACGTCACTGCACCCTATCCCTGCAGCTATCTGCCGGAGAAGCTCGCGCGCTCGCAGGTCGCCACGCCCAGCCATCTGATTTCGAACGAGGTGTACGGCGAGCTGGTGCGGGCCGGTTTTCGCCGCAGCGGCATTTTTACCTACCGCCCCTACTGCGACGCCTGCCGCGCCTGCATACCGGTGCGCATCCCGGTGGCGCAGTTCGAGGCGACGCGCGCGCAGCGCCGTGCAGGCAAGCGCCACGCCGCGCTCGACACGTCTTCGCAAAGCCTGCGTTTTCGCAACGAACACTATGCGCTCTACCTGCGCTACCAGGCCTACCGCCATTCCGGCGGCGGCATGGACCAGGACAGCCGCGACCAGTATTCGCACTTCCTGCTGCAAAGCCGCGTCAACACGCGCCTGATCGACTTCCGCGAGAACACCAAGCTGGTGATGGTGTCCATCGTCGACGTCCTCGGCGACGGCGTGTCTTCGGTGTACACCTTCTTCGAGCCGGGCGTCGCCGCGGCCAGCTTCGGCACCTACAACATCCTGTGGCAAATCGAACAATGCCGCAGCCTAGGCCTGCCCTACCTGTATCTCGGTTATTGGATCAAGAACAGCCGCAAAATGGCTTACAAGGCCAAGTTCCGTCCGATCGAGGGCCTCATCGACGGCGAGTGGCGCCTTCTCGACGACGCAGACCTCGAATAGCCGCAGCCTGCGGGTGTCGCCCGCCTGAACCAGTCCGCGGCAAATTGAATTTTGCTGCGGACTCCAGCTACTACTCACGGTAAAATCACGCCATGCTGTATTCGCTGGCACGTCCCCTACTCTTTCGCATGGACGCCGAGGCCGCGCACGAGCTTGCGCTGGCCTCGCTCAAGCTGATCGAACGCGGCGGCATGGCCCCGCTGCTCGCGGGCGCCGCGCCGGCGCAGCGCGTCAAACTCATGGGCCTGGAATTTCCGAACGCGCTGGGCCTCGCCGCCGGCCTGGACAAGAACGGCGAATACATCGACGCGCTCGCCGCGCTGGGCTTCGGCTTCATCGAAATCGGCACCGTCACGCCGCGGCCGCAGCCAGGCAATCCGAAGCCGCGCCTGTTCCGCCTGCCCGAGGCGCGGGCGCTGATCAACCGCATGGGCTTCAACAACCACGGCGTCGAGCGCCTGATCGCGAACGTGCGGCGCGCGCGCTATCGCGGCGTGCTCGGCATCAATATCGGCAAGAATTTCGATACGCCGATCGAACGCGCCGCCGACGATTACGAACTGTGCCTGGCCAAGGTGTATGCGCACGCGAGCTATGTGACGGTCAACGTGTCTTCGCCCAATACCAGGAACCTGCGCCAGCTGCAGGGCGCGGATGAACTGGGCGCGCTCGCCGGCAAACTGAAGACCGAGCAGCTGCGCCTGGCGGACGAGCACGGGCGCTACGTGCCGCTGCTGCTCAAGATCGCACCCGATCTGGACGACGCCGAGCTCGACGCCATCGCCAAGTGCCTGCTCAAGCACCGGCTGGACGGCGTCATCGCGACCAATACCACGGTTGCGCGTGCAGGCGTAAGCGGCCTGCCCCATGCAGGCGAAGCGGGCGGGCTGTCGGGTGCGCCGCTGCGCGATGCGTCGACCGCGCTGATCCGCAAGCTTGCGCGCCTGCTCGATGGCCGTATCCCCATCATCGGCGTCGGCGGCGTGATGGACGCGGCCGATGCGCGCGCCAAACTCGCCGCCGGCGCCAGCCTGGTGCAGATTTACACCGGCTTCATTTACCGCGGTCCGCAATTGATAGGCGAAATCCTGCGCGGCCTGCCGCCCGCCGCGCCATGAGCGGCAGCGCGCTCGCGCAAGAAATCGACGCACTGCTGCCGCAGACCCAGTGCACCAAATGCGGCTACAGCGGCTGCCTCCCCTATGCGCGCGCGATCGCCGCAGGCACGGCCGACTTCAACCAGTGTCCGCCTGGCGGCGCCGCCGGCATTGCCAAGCTCGCCGCCCTGCTTGGGCGCGAGGCGAAAGCGCTCAATCCCGCCAACGGCAGCGAGCGGCTGCGCGCGCGCGCGCAGATCGACGAGGCACGCTGCATCGGCTGCACCCTGTGCATCCAGGCCTGCCCGGTGGATGCGATCATCGGCGCGGCCAAGCTCATGCATACCGTGATCGCCGGGCTGTGCACCGGCTGCGAGCTGTGCCTGCCGCCTTGCCCGGTGGATTGCATCGCGATGCTGCCGCTGCCGCAGGCCGAGGCCGCGTGGACGCAGGACTTAGCCGATGCGGCACGCGCACGTTTCGAGTTCCGCAGCTTGCGCCTCGCGCGCGAGCAGGAGGAACGCGCCGAGCGCCTCGCGCGCAAGGCCGAGGAAAAGCTCGCGCAGCCGCTGCCCGACGCGAAGAAGGCGGTGATCCTCGCTGCGCTGGAGCGTGCCAAGGCGAGAAAAGCCGCCGTTGCGCCCAGGAACACCGATGGTCTGTCAGCACAGGCTCAGGCGCAAATCGCTGCGATCGATACGCGCCCCAGAGCGGCGAAAAAGCCGTGAATCCCGCGAAACGCCGCGAAATTTTCGAGCGCTTCCAGGCGGCGAATCCCGAGCCGCGCGGCGAGCTCGAATACCGCACGCCGTTCGAGCTGCTGATCGCCGTGATCCTGTCGGCGCAGGCGACCGACAAGAGCGTGAACCTGGCCACGCGCAGCCTGTATCAAGTGGCGCATACCCCGGACAAGATGCTCGCGCTGGGGATGGACGGTCTGATCGCGCACATCAAGCGCATCGGCCTGTACCGCACCAAGGCGAAGAACATACTCGCCACCTGCAAATTGCTGCTCGCGCAGCATGGCGGCAAGGTGCCGCGCGAGCGCGGAGCGCTGGAGCAGCTGCCCGGAGTCGGACGCAAGACCGCCAACGTCGTGCTGAACATCGCATTCGGCGAACCGACCATCGCGGTGGACACACATATCTTTCGCGTCGCCAACCGCAGCGGCATCGCGCCGGGGGCGAATCCGCTCGAGGTCGAACACAAGCTGCTGAAATTCGTCCCGCCCGAGTTCCGCCAGCACGCCCACCACTGGCTGATCCTGCATGGACGCTATGTGTGCAAGGCGCGAAAGCCCGATTGCCCGCGGTGCGCGATCGCCGATCTGTGCGAATTCAAAGCCAAGACCCGCACGGACTGAGACCGAGCACGGATATGTTCAATCCCACGCGCGAGCAGGTCAGGCAGTTCTTCTTCGATGCCTGGCGCAAGTACCGCGAACACGAAGCGCTGGTCGGGCTGGAGCAGCTCGCGCTGTCCGTGATCCTGCTGCATCCCGAATATCACGCGGTGCTCGATGATCCGGAGCGCTACCAGGAGCGCGAGTACCGGCCCGAGGCGGGCGACCCCAACCCGTTCCTGCATATGAGCATGCACCTCGCAATCGAGGAACAGCTGTCCATCGATCAGCCGCCGGGCATCAAGGCGGAACTTGCGCGCATCGCGGCCAAATTGGGCGACCGGCACGCGGCCTGTCATGAAATCATGGAATGTCTTGCGGAAACCGTGTGGCGCGCGCAGCGCGACGGCATCGCGCCGGACGCGCCGGCTTACCTGGAATGCCTGAAACGGCGCTAGCGCACCAGCCGCTGCAACGGCATGATTTTCAGCTTGCCGCTGAGGCCGCTGATGTAGGCCGCCGCATCCTCGATGTCCTGCGCCGACAGCGCGGCCGCCTGGCCGTCCATCACCGCATTTTTGCGTGCACCCGACTTGTAGTCGGTGAGCGCGCGCGCGAGGTAGTCCTCGTGCTGTCCGGCCAGACGCGGAATGTCGGCCGAGATCGGCGTGTTGAAGTCGGCGCCGTGGCAGGCCGTGCAGACCTTGGTTTTCTGCGCTCCTGCCGCGGCATCGCCGCCGGCGTGCGCGAACGGGCTGGCCAGCGCAAGCAGAGCGATAAGTAGTGTGGCTTTCATGGTCGCTCCCTTATTGGTGCAGGCTGGAGTAATAGGCGGCGAGGTCGGCCATGTCCTGCTCGGACAGGCCCTGCGCGATGGCGCGCATCGTGGGATGGCTGCGCGCCCCCGACTTGTAGGCCTGCAGCGCATTGACGATATACACCGGCTGCTGCCCTTCGATCATCGGCACGTGATAGACGTGCGGATAGGCCGTCTTGTAATCGGGAATGCCGTGGCAACCCTCGCACATGGAGGTCTTGCCCTTGCCTGCCTCGGCGTTGCCCACCGGCGCCTGCGCCAGCGCCGGAAGCGCGAGGAAAAGCAGCATAAAACCCAGAATTGTTTTCATCGTTTTCACTCGTAAATGGCGGTTTCAAGAGCGGCGCCCGTTGCCGCTTGCCGCCAGTATTTTCAAAAAGGCCGTGGATTCTATCCGATAGGCCAGAGGCGAGTAAAGACTGGTTTTCCGCCATGCCGCGAGAGAACCCGCGATCCTGCGGCAAGGCCTCAACCCAAGGAGGCGGCCGAGCCGCCGCGCTGCCCCCCGTCGTATAATGCGCCTTTCATTTCAGGGTATTGCCATGCGTTTCCAAGGTTCCGACAACTATATCTCTACCGACGACCTGACCCTGGCGGTCAACGCCGCCGTCACGCTGCAGCGGCCGCTCCTGATCAAGGGCGAACCCGGAACCGGCAAAACCATGCTGGCCGAGGAAGTGGCCAAGGCGCTGGGCCTGCCCCTTTACGAATGGCACATCAAATCCACCACCAAGGCGCAGCAGGGCCTGTACGAATACGACGCCGTATCGCGGCTGCGCGATTCGCAGCTGGGCGACCCGCGCGTGCACGACATCAACAACTACATCGTCAAGGGTACGCTGTGGCAGGCATTCAACGCGGACGAACCCGTGGTGCTGCTGATCGATGAAGTGGACAAGGCCGACATCGAATTCCCCAACGACCTGCTGCGCGAACTCGACCGCATGGAATTCTACGTGTACGAGACGCGCGAACTGGTCAAGGCCAAGCACCGCCCGATCGTGTTCATCACCTCGAACAACGAAAAGGAACTGCCGGACGCCTTCCTGCGACGCTGCTTTTTCCATTACATCCGCTTCCCCGACAAGGAAACGATGGAGAAAATCGTCGACGTGCACTTCCCCGGCATCAAGAAGCATTTGCTGCGCGAGGCGCTGGAAGTGTTCTTCGAGGTGCGCGAAGTACCGGGGCTGAAGAAAAAGCCCTCCACCTCCGAGCTGCTCGACTGGTTGAAGCTCCTCTTGGCCGACGACATTCCGCCCGAGGCGCTGCGCAGCAAGGACAAGAAGACCATCATCCCGCCCCTGCACGGCGCACTGCTCAAGAACGAGCAGGACGTGCATCTGTTCGAGCGGCTGATATTCATGTCCCGGCACAACCGCTAGCGCACGCAACGCGGCTCGAGCGCGCGATCATGTTGATCGATTTCTTCCTCAAGCTGAGGCAGGCCAAGGTCCCGGTCACGACCAAGGAATACCTCATGCTGGTCGAAGGCATGCAAAAAGGCGTGGTCGGCTCCTCGATCGACGATTTCTACTATTTCTCGCGCACCTGCCTGGTCAAGGACGAGGCGAATTTCGACAAGTTCGACCGCGCGTTCGGCGAGTATTTCAAGGGCGTCGAGGCCATCATGGGCGTGGAAGCCGACATCCCGCTCGAGTGGCTGCGCAAGCAGGCCGAGCTCAACCTGAGCCCGGAGGAAAAAGCCAAGATCGAGGCCATGGGCGGCTGGGAAAAGCTCATGGAAACGCTGAAAAAACGCCTGGAAGAGCAAAAAGGCCGGCACCAGGGCGGCAGCAAATGGATCGGCACCGGCGGCACTTCGCCCTACGGCGCCTACGGCTACAACCCCGAGGGCATACGCATCGGCCAGGACGGCTCGCGCAACCGCTCCGCGGTGAAAGTGTGGGATCAGCGCGAATACCAGAACCTCGACGATCAGGTGGAACTCGGCACGCGCAACATCAAGATCGCGCTAAGGCGCCTGCGCCGCTTCGCCCGCGACGGCGCGCCGGAGGAACTCGATCTGGACAACACCATCGCCTCCACCGCGAGAAAAGCCGGGATGCTCGACATCCTGATGCGGCCGGAGCGCCACAACAAGGTCAAGGTGCTGCTGTTCTTCGACATCGGCGGCTCGATGGACGACCACATCAAGCTGTGCGAGGAAATGTTCTCGGCGGCCAAGACCGAATTCAAGCACATGGAGTATTTCTACTTCCACAACTGCCTCTACGACTATGTGTGGAAGGACAACCGCCGCCGCCACTCCGAGCGCACGCCGACCACGGACATCATGCACAAGTACGGGCATGACTACAAATTGATTTTCGTCGGCGACGCCACCATGAGCCCCTACGAAATCCTGCAGCCCGGCGGCTCGATCGAATACGCCAACGAAGAGGCCGGCGCGGTGTGGCTGCGGCGCATGCTCGACGTCTACCCCAAGGCGATCTGGCTCAATCCGGAACCCGAGCAACTCTGGCCCTACCGCCAGTCGATCGCCGTGATCCGCGAGATCATGGAAGCGCGCATGTACCCGATCACGATCGAGGGCCTCGAGCGCGCAATGCGCTACCTGAGCAAGTAGTTCGCAAGCCGTTTCAGATTTACCGAAACGGCCCCGACTTAGGGGAGCATGAGGGGGAGACGCCCGAAGGAAGTCCCCTCGGGGGATATCCCCTCATGCTGTACTGCGTCGCTTCAGTCCTTCTCCTGCCGCGGCGGCGGCGCCACCTTGATCGCTTCCTCGATGGTCGTGAGGCCCGCCGCGACTTTCATCGCGGCACTGATACGCAGCGGCTTCATGCCTTCCTTGTAGGCCAGTTCGCGCATGCGCGCAAGATCGGCCTTGGCGTCCACCAGACGCTTCATCGCCGGCGACATCAGCAGGATTTCGTAAATGCCGATGCGGCCGATATAGCCGGTGTTGCGGCATTCGAGGCAGCCCACCGGGCGGAAGATGTGCGCCGGTCGCTTCGCCTTCCACGGCGCGACGAACTCCTCCCAGGTGAGGTCGTCGGCGCGGGAATCGTCGTACGGCACTTTCTGCTTGCAGTGCGGGCACAGCGTGCGCACCAGGCGCTGCGCCATGACGCCGAGGATGGTGGAATTGAGCAAGTAAGACGGCACGCCGAGGTCCAACAGCCGCGTGATCGCGGCGACCGAATCGTTGGTGTGCAGGGTGGAGAGCACCAGGTGGCCGGTAAGCGCGGCCTGAATCGCCATATCCGCGGTCTCGAGGTCACGGATCTCGCCCACCATGATGATGTCCGGATCCTGGCGCATCAGCGCGCGCACACCCTCGGCAAAGCCGAGGTCGATGCCGTGGGTCACCTGCATCTGGTTGAACGCCGGCTCGACCATTTCGATCGGATCTTCGATGGTGCAGACGTTGACGTCCTCCGTCGCCAGCGTCTTGAGCGTCGAATAAAGCGTGGTGGTCTTGCCGGAGCCGGTGGGCCCGGTGACGAGGATGATGCCGTGCGGTGCCGCCGTCATCTGGCTCCAGCGCTCCTTGTCATCGTCGGAGAATCCGAGTTCGGTGAAATCCTTGACCAGCACCTCCGGGTCGAACACCCGCATCACCAGCTTCTCGCCGAAGGCCGTCGGCAGCGTGGAGAGACGCAGCTCGATCTCCTGCCCGTCCACGGTGCGCGTCTTGATGCGCCCGTCCTGCGGCCGGCGCTTTTCCACCACGTCCATGCGGCCCAGGATCTTGATGCGGCTGGTCATGGCCGACATCACTGCCGCCGGGATCTGGTATACCGGATGCAGCACGCCGTCGATGCGAAAGCGCACGACGCCGACGTCGCGCCGCGGCTCCATATGAATGTCGCTCGCGCGCTGGTCGAATGCGTATTGCCACAGCCAGTCGACCACATGCACGATATGCTGGTCGTTGGCGTCGTACTGGCGGTTCGCGTTGCCCAGGTCCACCAGCTGCTCGAAATTGCCGATGCCGCTGCGCTGATCGCCCTTCTCGGCCGCGCCCTTGATCGATTTCGCCAGGTTGTAGAACTCGACCTGGTAGCGCGCGATATCCAGCGGATTGGCAATCACGCGGCGGATGTCCAGACGCAGGATAGGCTTGAGTTCGCGCTCCCATTCCTTGATGTAGGGCTCGCAAGTGGCGACCACCGCCTCCTTCGAATTCACCTCCACCGGCAGTATTTTGAAGCGCTGCGCGTAGGCGTTGGACATGATATCGGTGACCGCGGCGAAATTGATTTTCAGCGGGTCGATGTGGAAATACCCCAGGCCGACCTTGGCCGCGAGCCACTCGGTGAGCAGTTCGAGGTGCAGCAGCTTGTGCGGCGGCTGCAGCGATTTCCATTTCTGGTCGGCGATCACCGTCAGCGGGTGGTGATCGGCGCGCTGCATGCGCCGGTCCGCGATCAGCTTGTCGGCCGCGGCGCGGGCGACGATGCCGCCTTCGACCAGGTCGCTCAATACCTCGGCCAGGGTCAGTTTGCGATCGGCGACGACTTCGGCGGCAGGTTGCATGGGACGCACTATAGCGGCATTGCGCAGCCGGTTCAAATTACACCTGCGCTGCTTGCGGGTATTTGCACTGCCGATTGTGTTAGGATTCGCCTCCCCTGCCGCGCCGCGCTCGTGCGCGCAGCTTTCATTAACAGGAGCACGCAATGATCAAAGTTGGAGACCGCCTGCCCGAGGGCAAGCTGAGCGAAGCCACCGAATTCAACGAAGCCGCCGGATGTCCGTTGAACCCCCACGACATCAGCGTCACCGAAGCGACCAAGGGCAAGAAAATCGCGATTTTCGCGCTGCCCGGCGCCTACACCCCCACCTGCTCGGCCAAGCACGTGCCGAGCTACGTCGCCAACTACGACAAACTGAAGGCCAAAGGCGTGGACGAAATCTGGTGCGTAGCCACCAATGATGCGTTCGTGATGGGTGCCTGGGGCCGCACGCAGAAGGCCGGCGACAAGGTGCGCATGCTGGCCGACGGCAGCGGCTTCTGGACCAAGGCGCTCGGCCTGGAATTCGATCTCACGGCGCGCAACATGGGCGTGCGCTCGAACCGCTATTCGATGCTGGTGCAGGACGGCGTGGTCAAACAGCTCAACGTCGAAGGCCCGGGCAAGTTCGAAGTCTCCGACGCCGAGACCATGCTGAAGCAGATGTAAGTTCAGCCAGCGAGCCCCAGCGCTCGCCTTCGCAAGAAAAACAACCTCATACCGCTTTTTTGGGTTTACCAATAACCGCGTTTTCTGTACGGATGCGCTTCTTATCCGTACCAAAAACACGGTTGGCGCGCGGCGCGCGCAATGGCTGCGCGCCAACATCGGTGAAAGCAGGAAGCCAGGTCAAAGTGTGATGTTTGGACTTGCGCGGACGGCGCCCCGTCCGCGCGGATCGCCGATTGTGCACGGATGAAAAACATATCCGCGCACAATCGGCGATCTTGTATAAAAACTCTCCTAAGCCGGCCTTGTTTTTAACTCCCCGGCGTCCAGATCTTGGAAGCGCCGCCGGCCAGCGCGAGCATCAGTTCGTTCAGGCGCTTGACGAAGCCGGCCGGATCCTCCAGTTGCCCGCCTTCGGCGAGCAGGGCCTGGTCGAACAGCACCTGACTCCAGTCGGCGAAATGCGTTTCCTCGTACTTGAGCCGCTGCACCAGCGGATGGCCCGGATTGATCTCCATGATCGGCTTGGACTCGGGCACTTTCTGCCCCGCCGCCTTGAGGATGCGCGCGAGATTGCCGCCCATGTCGTACTGATCCGACACCAGGCAGGCGGGCGAAGACGTCAGGCGCAGTGTCACGCGCACTTCCTTCACCTGCTCGCCCAGCGCGCCTTTGATCTTGTCGGTGAGGTCTTTGTACTCGCCGGCCTGTTTTTCCTGTTCCTTCTTCTCCGCCTCGTCCTCGAGCTTGCCCAGGTCCAGATCGCCGCGCGCGACCGAGGCGAGTTGCTTGCCTTCGAATTCGGTCAGATTCGATACCAGCCATTCGTCCACGCGCTCCGATAGCAGCAGCACCTCTATGCCTTTCTTGCGGAACACTTCCAGATGCGGGCTGTTCTTGGCGGCGAGGAAGGAGTCGGCAGTGACGTAATAGATTTTCTCCTGGCCCGGCTTCATGCGCGCGAGGTAGTCGGCGAAGGAAACGCCCTGCTCCTCGCTGTCGCTGTGGGTGCTGGCAAAGCGCAGCAGCGCGGCGATTTTCTCGCGGTTGGCATGGTCCTCGCCCACGCCTTCCTTCAGCACCAGGCCGAATTCCTTCCAGAAGCCGGCGTACTTGTCCTTCTGATTCTGCGCGAGGTCTTCCAGCAGCGCGAGCACGCGCTTGGTGCAGCCGGAGCGGATCGCCTCGATGTCCTTGCTCTGCTGCAGGATCTCGCGCGACACGTTGAGCGGCAGGTCGCTCGAATCGACCACGCCGCGCACGAAACGCAAATAGGCCGGCAGCAGCTGCTCGGCGTCGTCCATGATGAATACGCGGCGCACATACAACTTGACGCCGTGGCGATGGGTGCGGTCCCACAGATCGAAAGGCGCATGCGCGGGCAGGTACAGCAGCTGCGTGTACTCGTGCCGGCCCTCGACGCGGTTGTGGGTCCAGGCGAGCGGCGTGTCGAAATCGTGCGCGACGTGCTTGTAGAATTCCTGGTACTGCTCCTCCCTGATATCGGCCTTGGGGCGCGCCCACAGCGCGTTCGCCTGGTTGACGGTCTCGTCCTCGCCGGTCGGCTTGTGTTCCTTCTTGTCCTCGTCCCATACGCTCTTTTCCATGCGGATCGGGATCGCGATATGGTCGGAATACTTGCGGATCAGCGCGCGCAGGCGGAAATCGTCGAGCAGCTCATCCTCGCCCTCGCGCAGGTGCAGGGTCACCTCGGTGCCGCGCGTCTCTTTTTCGACCGCTTCGATGCTGTATTCGCCGCCGCCGTCGGATTCCCAGCGCACCGCCTCATGCGCAGCCAGGCCGGCGCGCCGCGTCACCAGCGTCACGCGGTCGGCGACGATGAAGGAGGAGTAAAAGCCCACGCCGAACTGGCCGATCAGATGGGCGTCCTTGGCCTGGTCGCCGGTGAGCGCCTGGAAGAATTCGCGCGTACCCGATTTCGCGATGGTGCCGATGTTGGCGACGACTTCGTCGCGCGACATGCCGATGCCGTTATCGGACACGGTCAGGGTGCGCGCAGCCTTGTCGACGCTGATGCGTATCCTGAGGTCCGCATCCGTGCCGTAAAGCGAGGCATCGGACAGCGCCTCGAAGCGCAGCTTGTCTGCGGCGTCGGACGCGTTCGAAATCAGTTCGCGCAGAAAAATCTCCTTGTTGCTGTACAAGGAGTGGATCATCAGGTGCAGCAGCTGCTTGACTTCGGCCTGGAAGCCCAGGGTTTCCTTGGCGGTGGTGGCGGACATGGATTCTCCGGATATAGTTGTGATTGTTTGCCTAAATGCGGGCGGCCGGCGGGAATTTCAAGACCCCGGGGTGCCGCCGCGCCGCCGCGGTAGAATAGCGCCTGCGCCGTTTCCGTATCCGCCCAATCCCGTTGCAGCTGCATCCCCAATTTCTTGCGTCGGTCAAAGCCTGCCTGCCGGTCCTGCCCGGGGTAGCGACGTTCGGCGCCATCAGCGGCGTGGCCATGGTCGCCGCGGGCATGCCCGCGCTGCACCTGTTTGGGTATCTGCCGGGGTGATCCTGAACCTAACCGGAAAAATCCTGTCTTTGTACAGGCTGACAAAACGAAAGAGCTCCCGATGCCGCGCCGCCTAGTCCCACTGTTTTTCGCCTTGCTTTTGCCTGCGTTCCTGCTCGCCCCGGCGCAGGCGCAGCCGGCGCACGCCCCGACCGCGGCGCCGATCGAGAAAATCACCTCGGTCGAGGGCATCACCGAGTACCGGCTGCCGAACGGCCTCAAGCTGCTGCTGTTCCCCGACGCCTCGCAGGACACGATCACCGTCAGCATGACCTACCTGGTCGGTTCGCGCTACGAGGGCTACGGCGAATACGGCATGGCGCACCTGCTCGAGCACATGCAGTTCAAAGGCACGCCGCGCCATCCCGACCTCAAGAACGAATTTCAGCGCCATGGCGCGCGCTTCAACGCTTCGACTTCGTACGATCGCACCAATTATTACGAAACGCTGGCGGCCAACGACAGCAATCTCGACTGGGCGCTGGAGATGGAAGCGGACCGCATGCTCAATTCCAAGGTGTCCAAGCAGGATCTGGACAGCGAGATGACCGTGGTGCGCAACGAATTCGAGGCGGGCGAGAACAGCCCCTCCAATGTACTCGCCGAGCGCATGGCGTCCACCGCTTACCTGTGGCACAACTATGGGCACGCCATCATCGGCGCCCGCTCCGACATCGAGAACGTGCCGATCGAGCGCCTGCAGGCCTTCTATCACAAGTATTACCAGCCCGACAATGCAGTGCTGCTCGTCAGCGGCAGATTCGACGCAGCCGCAACGCTCGCGCTGGTCGCGCGCTATTTCGGCGCGCTGCCGCGGCCGGCGCGCCAACTCATTCCCACCTATACGGTCGAGCCGACCCAGGACGGCGAGCGCAGCGTGACCCTGCGCCGCGCGGGCGAGGTGCAGCTCGTCGGCGCGCTGTACCACCTGCCGCCGGGCTCGCATCCCGATTTTCCCGCGATCGACATCCTCGTGACCGCGCTCACCAAAGTTCCCGGCGGCCGCCTGCATCGCGCGCTGGTCCAGAGCGGCAAAGCGAGCAGCATCTTCGGCGGCGATCAACAGCAGCGCGAAGCCGGTTACGCCTATTTCGGCGCGAGCCTGTCCAAGGACCTGCCGCTGGCGGCGGCGCGCGCTGCGCTGATCGAGACGCTCGAGGGCATCGCCGCCGATCCGATCACCGACGACGAGGTGGAGCGCGCGCGCACGCAGCTGTTGAACGACATCGACATGGCGCTGAACAATCCGCGCGAGCTCGGCATTGCGCTGTCCGATTTCATCGGCATGGGCGACTGGCGTCTGTTCTTCATCTATCGCGACGGGCTGCGCAACGTGAAACGCGAGGACGTGCAGCGGGTCGCGCTGCAATATCTCAAGAGTTCCAACCGCACGCTCGGGGAATTCGTGCCGACGCCGCAGCCGGACCGCGCCGAAATTCCGCCCGTGCCCGATGTCGCCGCGCTGGTCAAGGACTACAAGGGCACGGCGCCGGTGGCGGCGGGCGAGGCGTTCGAGCCCACCGCGGCCAATATCGATGCGCGCACCATCGTCGAACAGCTGCCGGGCGGCATGAAGCTCGCGCTGCTGCCGAAGAAGACGCGCGGCGGCACCGTAGTGGCGCAGCTGGTTCTGCGCTGGGGCGACGAGCAGAGCAAGATGGGCCGCAGCATCGCCTGCAGCCTCGCCTCGACCATGCTCATGCGCGGCACCAAAGAGCATACGCGCGAGCAGCTGCGCAACGAGTTCGACCGCCTGAAGGCCAGCGTCCACGTCGGCGGCAACGGCGCCACCATAGAAACCCTGCGTCCCAATCTGCCCGCGGTGCTGCGCCTGGTGGCCGAAGTCCTGCGCGAGCCCACATTTCCCGCGAGCGAATTCGAGCAGCTCAGGCGCGCCATGCTGACCGGCGTGGAAGGCATGAAAAGCGATCCCGATGCGCTTGCGGAACTTGCGCTCGCGCGCCATCTCAATCCCTATCCGCCCGAGCACTGGCTGTACACGCCCACGCTGGAGGAGCGCGTGCAGCGCCTGCAATCGGCGCGCCTGGAGGACCTGCGGCGCTGCCACGACGATTTCTACGGTGCGAGCGACAGCCAGCTCGCGGTGGTCGGCGATTTCGACGCGCCGCAAATCACCCGCCTTGCGCAGGAGCTGTTCGGCAACTGGAAGAGCCCGCGGCCGTTCAAGCGCATCGCCGAGAGCTATCACGATATACCGCCGATCAACCGCAATCTGGAGACTCCGGACAAGGCCAATGCCGTATTTCAGGCCGCGCTGAACCTGCCGCTGCGCGACGACGCGCCCGACTATCCGGCGCTGGCACTGGGCAACTATCTGCTGGGCGGCTCAGCCGATTCGCTGCTGTGGCGGCGCATACGCGAAAAAGAGGGGCTCTCCTACAGCGTGCGCTCCTGGCTCAACGCCGGATCGCTCGACGCAGTGGGCGAATTCGGCATCAGCGCCATTTACGCGCCGCAGAACCGCGCGCGCATCGAATCCGAAATCCTGGACGTGCTGCAGCAGGCGCTGCGCGAGGGTTTCAGCGAGGCCGAAGTGGCCGAAGCGAAAAAAGGCTATCTCGCCTTGCGCAAACTCAGCCGCACCCAGGACGGCGCGCTCGTCGCGCGGCTTGCCAGCAACCTCTATCTCGGGCGCAGTCTCGCCTGGGACGCCGACTTCGACGCCAAGATTGCCGCGCTCACGCCGCGCGCGATTCAGGATGCGCTGAACAAGTACCTGGACCCGGCGAAGCTCTCGATCGTCAAGGCCGGCGATTTTACCCGCCACGCCGGCCGCGGCAGCGGCGGTATGGACAAGAAGAATTAGCGCGTATCCATCCGCGGCGCCCTGGCTGCTGCCGCAGCCACCGGCAGCCTTGCGCGCTGCGCCGCGAAGCAAGTCCTCCTGGGGGGCGCGCGCCAACCGCGATTTCTGCGCGGATAAGAAGCATCCGTACAGAAATCGCGGTTACGGTTAACACCGGAACCGCGTCGAGTTCCTATTCAAGATCGCCGCTTGCGCGCGGATGGCTTCTTCATCCGTGCGCAAGCGACGATCCGCGCGGACGGCCTTTAGTCCGCGCAACATCACAACCGGACAGCGGCGGCGGAGTGCGATTCAAGGCGCCAAGGAAATTGCTCGCGGAATTTCCCGTTTAGGGCAACTCGTCGTAGCGAATTTCCTCGATTTCCAGGTCGTCCACGCCCGCGGGTGTACGCAGGCTCACCGTGTCGCCCTCGCGCGCCTTCAGCAGCGCGCGCGCGATGGGCGAGATCCAGCTCACGCGCCCGCGCGCCGGATCGACCTCGTCCATGCCGACGATGCTCACGCTGCGCTCGCGCCCGGCGCCGTCGCGCACGCGCACGGTGGCGCCGAAGAACACGCAGTCCTGCTCCTGGCCGCGCGAATCCACCACCTCGGCGATGTCCAGGCGTTTGATCAGAAAACGTATGCGCCGGTCGATCTCGCGCAGGCGCTTCTTGCCGTAGATGTAGTCGCCGTTTTCTGACCGATCGCCGTTGGAGGCGGCCCATTGCACCACGCGCACCGTCTCCGGCCGCTCCACATCGAGCAGCTGCTTCAGCTCCGCCTGCATGCGCGCGTAGCCCGCCGGCGTGATGTAATTCTTCACCCCGCGCGGCTGCTCCGCCTCCGGCGCCGCTTCGTCCTCTTCCGGTTCGTCCAGTTCCCTGGTAAATGCTTTGCTCAACGCCGCTCCTGCCATAAACAGCTGATTCCACTGCTGGATTATACTAGCGCGGGCAATACGCTCTTGCCAATCGCAGCGCGCTTGCGCACAATACGCCGGGAACCATCGCTAAGCGGAGGAAGTCATGGACTTTCTGCAAGCAAGAAAATACAAAGAATGGGCGCTGGTCGGTCTGGTCGGTCTCGCCACCCTCGTGGCCCTGCTGCCGCCCGAACTCACCGAGCAGTACAGCATCGATCGCGGCTATATCGCGGCGATCCTCGGCATTCTGCTGGTAATCGCGCTGTTCCTGTACCTGAAATTCGCGTTCTTCATCATGGTGGCCGTGCTCGTGATCGGGGCCAATGTCACCGACACCTGGTCCGACACGCTCGGGATTTCCAAGCTGCCTTTGATCATCGCCTTGATCGCGATGGTCGGCATCTCGCTCATCAACTACGTCGTCAGCATCCTGCCCACGGGCCTGGAGCCGAAACCGCGGGAAAAGAGCCCTGAGGGCGTCAAGGCGCTGTTCTACGCGATCGAGAAGGACAACCTGGTGTACGCGCAAAAAGTCCTGTCGATGAATTTCGATCCGAACCTGCTCAGCGACAACGGCTACACGCCGCTGCAGTATGCGGCCATGCGCGGCAATGCGCAGATGGCCGAACTGCTCATACGCAACGGCGCCAACGTAACCATGCTGTCCAGGGACGGCGAGAGCGCGGTGGAGCTGGCACTGAAAATGGGGCACGGTCCGGCCGCCGACGTGCTCAAGAAAGCGCGCCAGGAGCAGCTCGCGCAGGAACAGGCGGCGAAAGCCGGCAAATAGAAGAGCGCTAGTCTGCGGCCGGGTTGGGCCGGCGCGACAGCAACAGCAGCGCATACGGCACGAGCAGCAGCGCGACACAGGCGCCGAATGCCGTGGCGTAGCCGGCCTGGGCGTATCTGCCCGCCTGCACCGGCCACAGATTGATGATCAGGCCCGTGCCCCATTGCACCGCGAACGCGCTCAGAAACACGAGAAAATTGAGCGTGCTGATGACGCGGCCGGAAAGCTCCAGCGGAAACTCCTTGGACAAAATGGCGTAGACCAGCGGCTGCACCTGGCCGAACAGGGTCAGCGCGAACATCATCGCGAGCGTGCCGCGGGTCACGCCCGCCGCAAGCAGCGCGAGGATCAGCAGATTGGCGCCGACACCGCCGAGCACGACTTTGACCGTGTCCACGCCGCGGCGCGCCAGCCAGTCGGCGACGCTGCCCCAGAGCGCGGCTCCCGCGGTCATGCCCAGCGCCGCCATGAGCAGATGCGTGCCGATCTCCGCGCGCGCGAGGCCGGCGACGTCCTTGAGCCAAGGCGCAATCCACAGGCTTTGCAGCGACATGAACACGCCCTGGCCCGCGATCACGATCAAGCCCAGCTTCCAGAAATTGGCGTTGCGCAGAATCAGCGGCAGGCTGCGCCAGGAATCGCGCAGGCTCTGCGGCGCGCGCTGCGCTGCGCGTTCGGGCACCGCCAGGAAGATGGCGCCGGCCGCGACGAAGGTCAGCAGCGCAAGCAGCAGGAACACGCTGTGCCAGTTCGCAACGCGCAGCAATTCCTCCGCCGGCTTGGAGGCCGACAGCGCGCCCAGGCCGCCGAACGAAAGCAGCCAGCCGTTGAGCGTGGCCAGCCGATTGAGCGGAAACCACAGCGTGAATACCTTCATGCTGGACATGAGGCAGCCGGAGACGCCCAGACCGATCAGCGCGCGCGCGAAGATCAGCGCGGGCAGGCTTTGCGCGAGCCCGAACAAGGCCGCGCCGGCTCCGGCCAGCATCAGCAGGCCGGCATTGACGCGGCGCGGACCGTAGCGATCGAGCAAAATGCCCAGCGGCAGCTGGAACAGGGCGAACGTGAGGAAATAGGAGCTCGTCAGCAGGCCGAGATCGCCCGGCCCCAGGTCGAACTCGCGCACCAGGTCGGGCGAGATGATCGCGTTGGCGGTGCGGTACAGGTAGGAAAGAAAATAGCCGCCGGCGAAAGGCAGAAATACCTTCAGCAGCAATGCGCGCGGCGGCGAGATGTTGTCTTGCGCTGTCATGGGACTGCCCGATCATACGCGATCAGGGTGGTGCGGACATCCTGATAAAATGCGGCTCATTACAGCGGAGGATTCATGGCCCAACCCAAGTATCTAGGCTTCGACACTCTTAGCCTGCACGCCGGGCAAGCGCCCGACCCGCACACCGGCGCGCGCGCGACGCCGATCTACTTCACCACCTCCTTCGTGTTTCGCGACTCGGACCACGCCGCGGCGCTGTTCAACATGGAGCGCGCCGGCCACGTGTATTCGCGCATATCCAACCCGACCAACGCGGTGCTCGAAGAAAGAATCGCGGCGCTCGAGGGCGGGGTCGCGGGCATCGCCACCGCGAGCGGCCAGGCGGCGCTGCATCTGGGACTGGCGACGATCGCCGGCGCGGGCGCGCACATCGTCTCCTCGGGGGCGCTCTACGGCGGTTCGCACAACCTGCTGCACTACACGCTGCCGCGCTTCGGCGTCGAGACCACGTTCGTGCGTCCGCGCGACCTCGATGCCTGGCGCGCCGCGATCCGGCCCAATACCCGCGCGCTGTTCGCCGAGACGCTGGGCAACCCGGGGCTCGACGTGCTCGACATTCCGAAGGTGGCCGAGATCGCGCACGAGCACGGCCTGCCGCTGATGGTCGATTCGACGTTCACTACGCCGTATCTGCTGAAGCCGTTCGATCACGGCGCCAACCTGCTGTATCACTCGGCCACCAAGTTCCTCGGCGGACACGGCGTCGCCATCGGCGGCGTGCTCGTAGACGGCGGCAATTTCGACTGGGTCGCCTCGGGCAAGTTTCCCGAACTCACCAGCGAGTACGAAGGCTTTCACGGCATGAATTTCGCGGAGGAATCCACCGTCGCAGCGTTCTCGCTGCGCGCGCGGCGCGAAGGCCTGCGCGATTTCGGCGCCTGCATGAGCCCGGCCACCGCGTTCCAGATCCTGCAAGGCGTGGAAACGCTGCCGCTGCGCATGGCGCGCCACGTCGAGAACACGCGCAAGGTAGTCGAGTTCCTGGTGAAGCATCCGGCAGTCGAGTCGGTGTCCTACCCCGAGCTGCCGGAGCATCCGGACTATGAACTGGCGAAGCGGCTGCTGCCGCGCGGCTGCGGCGCGGTGTTCAGCTTTTCCGTCAAAGGCGGCCGCGCCGCCGGCCAGCGCTTTGTCGAAACGCTGAAGATTTTCTCGCATCTGGCCAACGTCGGCGACGCGAAATCGCTGGTGATCCATCCGGCGAGCACCACGCATTTCCGCATGGACGATGCCGCGCTCAAGGCGGCCGGCATCACCGAAGGCACGATGCGCCTGTCGATCGGCCTGGAAGACGCGGACGACTTGATCGAGGATCTGGGCAACGGCCTGCGCGCGTCGCAGAAAACCAAGTAGGACGGCCACCATGGAACTCACAGTCAAAGGCAACAAGGCCTACGCCTACACCGGCGGCAAAAGCTTCGATGCGGCGCTGCCCACCGTGGTGTTCGTCCACGGCGCGCAGTGCGACCACAGCGTGTGGATCCTGCAAAGCCGCTACCTCGCGCACCACGGCTACGGCGTGCTCGCGCTCGACCTCCCGGGGCACGGGCGCTCCGCCGGCCCGGCGCTCGCGCGCATCGAGGACCTGGCCGACTGGATTCCAGCGGTACTCGACGCGGCCGGCGTCAAACAGGCGAGCGTCGTCGGCCACAGCATGGGTTCGCTCATCGCGCTCGAATGCGCCGCGCGCCACCCCGCACGCCTGGCGAAAATCGCGCTGCTCGCGACCGCCTATCCGATGAAAGTATCGGACCAGTTGCTCGATGCGACGAAAAACGACGAGCCCGTGGCGCAGGACATGGTCAACATCTGGTCGCACCTCGCCTACGCGCAATATCCGAACAACCCGGGGCCGGGCTTCTGGGTCATCGGCGAGAACCTGCGCCTGATGCAGCGGCAGACACCCGGCGTGATGCATGTGGACTTCGCCGCCTGCAACGCCTATGGCGGCGGCGCCGAAGCCGCGGCCAAAGTGCAGTGCCCTGCGCTGTTCCTGATCGCGCGGCGCGATGCGATGACCCCGGCGCGCTCGGCCCAGGCCTTCGCGCAGAGCGTCAAGGGCGCGCGCACGGTCATGATCGAAGGCAGCGGGCACAACATGATGGGCGAGAAGCCGGACGAAGTGCTCGACGCGCTGGTGGCGTTCCTGAATTAGGCGCGACGGCGGCAGCGACAGAATATTTTCGCGCGCATACCCCAACGCCTTACGAACCTATAACGATTAAGCGGCGATATCATCGGCCCGCTTTGACCACCCGGCCCTTGAGCAGTATCCTTCCAAGATGAAGGTTGGCGAAGTGCTACGAATGCTCGATGAAGACGGCTGGTTTTTGGTCGCCACGCGCGGCAGCCATCGCCAATTCAAGCATTCGACCAAAGCTGGACGTGTGACCGCACCTGGGAAACCGAGCGATGACTTGGCTCCTGGCACGCTGAACAGTATTCTGAAGCAGTCTGGACTGAAAAAGTGAGGCATTGACCATGCGTTACGCAATCGTAATCGAGAAGGCAGAAGGCAACTACTCGGCTTATGTTCCAGACCTTCCGGGTTGCGTCGCTACCGGTGCAACTGTCGCAGAAGCGGAAACGTCCATCCGCGAGGCCATTGCGTTTCACTTGGACGGGATGCGCGAAGACGGAACGCCAATCCCGCCAGCGTCTAGCCACGTTGAGTACGTCGAGGTTGCCGCTTAGCGCCGTGCTGCTGCGGACGGCCCGCCGAAACTCCGCATTTGCGCCAATCTGATCGCCCGCCGCGGAACGGCGCGTGGAACAGGAAAGAACTGATCCGTGGAGGCGTACAAAGTAATCTTTGACGGCCTGGACTGGCAAACCCCGATGCCGGGCGCCCGCTTCAAGGCGTACAGCGACGGGACGAAGCAGATGCGTCTGCTCGAATTCACGTCCGAATTCGTCGAACCGCACTGGTGTGAAAAAGGACATTACGGATTCGTAGTCCAGGGCGAACTCGAAATCGACTTCCACGGCAGATTCGTTCGCTATCCCGAAGGCTCGGGCATATTCATCCCGGCGGGAGCGTCGCAGGGACATAAAGCGCGCTCCATTACGCCCAGCGTGCGCCTGCTCCTGGTCGAAGATGTTTGAGCCGGCGAAAATAGCAATGCCTGGAGAACCGCGCCAGTCCTGGCTTTCCGGGCAGTCGCAGGCGTTTGCGGGTAGTGTGACCTGAGCTGGATTCAACGCGGAGGGTCGCGGATTGCGGGAATGCGAAGAGGCGAGGGAACTCCAATGTGCCGAAATCGGAACCGACGGCAAAGAGCATCTACTTGTCCCTGCGGCTGCCGAAGCGTGGCGCACACTCAGATCTGCCGCAATTTCCGACGGCATTACATTGTTCATCGTCTCTGCATTTCGCAGCATTGATCGGCAGGCTGAGATAGTTCGCCGAAAGCTCGCCAGCGGAATTCCGGTCAAGGATGCGCTCACCGTATGTGCGCCGCCTGGCTTCAGCGAGCACCACACCGGCCGCGCAGTCGACGTTTCAACCCAAGGTTGCAGAGCACTTGAAACAGAGTTCGATCAAACGACCGCCTATGCCTGGCTCAAGAAACGAGCCGAGGAATTCGGCTACCGTCTGTCATATCCCATCGGCAATCCATTGGGCTATCAATATGAACCTTGGCATTGGTGTTTCCACGACGCCCAACCCGGCAGCGCAGCGGACGCGCAAGGAGCGCAACCCCATGCTTAGGGCATCGCCCGCGCGCCGCTGGGTTCTACATTGAGCAACGAACAGTCCAGAGCACCGCAGGGATTGCGCAGTAGTGTCACTGGCAGTATCATTTACGGATGACGCGGTCCACAAAAACGCTCATACAGATGAAGCTCAATCCGCTAGATTGGCGGATCGAAAGCCTGAAGTCCGTGGCCGAGGCGTACGGGCTGGTGCAGCGGCAACCAGGCGGGAGTCATGTCATATTCCGGCATCCCAATGGCGCGATGTTGAGTGTGCCGGCTCGCCGGCCAATTAAGCCCATCTACATCAAGAAGTTCGTGCGTTTGATCGAAGAAGGTATTGCCGAATGAAAAAGTTCCCTATTGAGTATCCATTTGAAATCCGCCCTCTGTCCAAGGACGAAGGTGGTGGCTACAGCATCGTTTTCCCCGATCTTCCTGGCTGCCGCTCCGACGGCGCCACTCCCGAAGAGGCGGTCGAAAACGGACGCGATGCGCTGAAATCATGGCTCGCAGTCGCACACGAGTTTGATGATCGTTTGCCGAAAGCTTTTTCTGCGGTAAGCGGTCGGTTCGTTCAACGCGTTCCGCGTTCGCTGCACGCTCAGCTTGTGGCACAAGCCGAGGCCGAAGGGGTCTCGCTTAACACGCTCGTCGTTTCGCTTGTCTCCCAAGGCCTTGGGCGTCGTCAATCGGGCAGTCGTCGCTTAACCGCCGGCTCAACAGCGACCGCCCGCAAGCGGGCGGCGCGTTAGCCGGAACGTGACAACCGCAAGAGAAGCTCCCAAGAACGCGTCCTAGCGCCACTCGCACAGAGAAACGACCCGAATCAAACCTAGCGCTTCCCGCCGCCATTTGCGCGCTCTCGTACAGTGCGCGCAGGCGCGGCGTGGCGATCGGACCCAGCATCGCGCCCACGCCGAGCGCGGTCCAGGTCCAGGCCCAGGCGCTCATGCCGGCCCGATCTAATCGCGCAACCGCAGCAGCACCGGCTGATGGTCAGATGCGTCGGTGTCCAGGTTCACCGCCACGTCTTCGACGCGCCCGGCGAGGTCCTCGGTGATGAAGATGAAGTCGCAGGTGTAGGCTTCGGGCCACTGCTCGCGGTCGTACACGCCGATGGTGTGGTCGTGCGGCCGCTCGCCGTGGCGCACGCGCCAGGCATCGCGATAGGCCGGCGTGCCGTCACTGTACGGCGCGGTGATGCGCGCATGCAGCGCATCGTCGGCGCGGAAATTGAAATCGGCGGTAAGTATCGCCGCAGCAGGCCGCGGCCGGGTCTGGAACGGCCCGCCTTCCTTCTGCACATGGTTCTGATCCTTGCTGTGCTCGCAGGCTTCCGCATGCAGTTCGCGCAGACGGTTGACCTGCTGCCTGCGCTGCACTTCGGAATAATATTCGAGGTGCGTGGTGGTCACCCGCAGCGGTCCTGCCGGCGCCGCGAGCACCGCTTCGAGCGCGACGCGCTGCATGCTCGGCACCGCGGGCTCGGCCGGCCAGGGCAGCAGATGCGCAAAAACCTGCAGCGCCGGGTAACGCGTGAGAATCAGATTGCCGAACTGGCTGCGCCTGCCGTCGGCGCCGAGCACATCGACCGCGATGCCCGCATGCCCACTGAATTGCGGCAACAGCGCGGCGAGCAGCGCGAACTGGTCCTCGCCCGCGGACCCGGGCAGATCCGGATAATTGCGCGCCACTTCCTGAAAGCAGAGCACATCGAAATCGGCCATGCCGCGGCACACTTCGATGATGCGCTTGGCGTCCACGCGGCCGTCGCAGCCGCGGCAGGACTGGATGTTCCAGGTGATCAGGTTCATGCCTATACCCTGAGCGAAGGGCGATTTCGCATTGTAGTCCCCCGAAGCCGGCGCGGCAGCGGGAAGCTAGAAAAATAGCGGGCACATGAATCGGAGCAATGCATCATGGACTGGATTGCGTGGGACGATAGCCTCGACACCGGCCACGCCCGGATGGATACCGAGCATAAAAAGCTGGCGCAGCTGTTCAACCGGCTGCGCGATGCGGTGGACGGCGGCGAGGGCAAGGCTGCATGCGCCGAGGTGCTCGACGGCATCATCGGCCATGCGCAGGCGCACTTCGAGCTGGAGCAGCAGATGATGGCGCAGCACGCGTACCCCAAGGCAGCGCAGCACGCTGCGGAACACGCGATGCTGCTGCGGCAGGCGCGCGACTACCGAGACAGTTTCGACGTGAACACCGCGGCGGCACGAGCGGCGGCGATGAAGTTCCCCGAGGTCTGGCTCGCCTATCACATCCTGTTCTCGGACAAGGAACTGGCCGCGTTTCTCGCGCATGCCCGCGGCCATCAGGGCTAACCGCCGCGCCCCGCACGAATGCCGCGACCGGCGCAGACTCCTCTGAGTTGCGCCGGCCAACGCCGCCTTACTTCGTGGTGACGGTTGTGGTCGTCTGATTATTGTCGTTGCTCGTCGCAGCCGCGACCGCCACCGCGGCGACGGCGACAGCGGCTGCCACCATACCGGCTGTGATGCCCCCGGCTGCGGCGCCCGCGGCCGCGCCGGCACCACCGGCGCCACCCGCTCCGGCCGAACCGCTTGGAGGGTTCTGCGCCAGCGCGCTGCCCGCAAGAAATACGGATGAGATCAATAGCGCGATTGCTTTTTTCATTTTCATCTCCGAAGTAAAAATCCCTTATCCGCGAAGCGCCGTGCATGCCGCCGATACAGCGACAGCCGCCGCGGAGTTGGAAGGCTAGCGCCTCGGTGTTACAGGCATTTGACGAAACGCAAAGAACATGCCACGCGTGCTTAATCGCCTGGAAATCCCGCACTGGAGCGGTTTTCGGCGCAGCGGCCTATTGCAGCTCCGAGGACGGCAGCGCTGGTCTTCGCCCCGCCGAGGTGCAGGCGGGGCTTTCAATGCACAGCTACGGTTCATGGCGTCTGCGCCATTTGTTCAATTCCACCGCAAGCAGCACGGTCAGCCCGCCCGCCGCGCACAGGAGCATTTCCGTCGCGGAGAGCGGTTCGGTCTTGAACACCGCGTTGGCTGCAGGCAGGTAGACGACGAGCAACTGCAGCAGCACCGTCAGCATGACTGCACCGAACAGCGGCAGATTGGACAACAGGCCCAGGCTTAGGAGCGAGCGCCGCTCCGAGCGCACCGCGAGCGCGAGGCCCATCTGAGCGAACGTCAGCACGCAGAACGCCATGGTCTGCCAGCGCGGCGAGGCCCCGCGCCAGCCCCAGCCCTGCACGGCCAGCGTCATTCCCCCGATGAGCAGGCCCACCCACAGGATGTGCTGCCACAGGCCGTGTGCGAACACGCTCTCGTCGCGCGGCCTGGGCGCCTCGCGCATCACGTCGGCATCGGCGCGCTCGGCCGCGAGCGCGAGTCCGGGCAATCCGTCGGTCACCAGGTTTATCCACAGCAAATGGATCGGCAGCAGCGGGATCGGCAGGCCGAACAAAGGCGCCGCGGCAATCGTCAGGATTTCGCCGATGTTGCTCGCGAGCACGAACAGCACGAAGCGGCGGATATTGTCGTAAATGCGCCGGCCCTCGCGCACCGCGCCCACGATGGTGGCGAAGTTGTCGTCGAGCAGCACCATGTCGGCGGCTTCGCGCGCGACGTCTGTGCCCTCGCGCCCCATGGCGACGCCGATGTCGGCGCGGCGCAGCGCCGGCGCGTCGTTGACGCCGTCGCCGGTCATGGCCACGCACTCGCCGTACTGCTGCAGCGCCGTGACGATGCGTATCTTCTGCTCCGGATCCACGCGCGCATAAATGCGCGCATCGCGCACGCAGGCCGCGACCTCCGCCTCGCTCATGCGCGCAAGCTCGCTGCCGGTAATAACCCTGGCGCCGGCCGGCGCGATGCCGAGCGCTCGCGCGATGTGCGCCGCGGTCGCCGGATGATCTCCGGTGATCATGACGACCGCGATACCCGCGTCCTGGCACAGGCGCACGGCATCGGCCGCCTCCGGCCGCGGCGGATCGATCAAGCCGAACAGGCCGAGAAATTCGAGCTCGGTCTCGATCGCTGCGCCGGCATGCGCAGTAGGCAGGCGCTCCAAATGACGGCAGGCGAAAGCGATGACCCTCAGGCCGTCGGCCGCCATGTCCGCCGCTACCTGCAGCGTCGCTGCGCGAACGAAAAGGCGCTCCACGCCATGCATGCGCACGCAGCGCTCCAGCACCCGTTCCGGCGCACCCTTCACCAATGCGATGTAGCCGGTGCCCAGGCGGTGCACCGTAGTCATCATCTTGCGCGACGAGTCGAACGGCAGTTCCGTTGCGCGCGGATATTCGCGTTCCAGCCGCTCTTTGCTGTAGCCCGCTGCCTGTGCCGCGGCGAGCAGTGCGACTTCGGTCGGATCTCCGTGCAGCACTGCCGACGCATCGACGCGCGCGTCGTTGTTGAGTGCCGCCGCGCGCAGCAGCCACTCGTCCTGCGCCGTGCCGGCAGGGTCCGCTAGCGGTACCACCGTGGCGGATCCGGCGAGATACAGCGACTCCGCGCGCATGCGGTTCTGCGTCAGCGTGCCGGTTTTATCCGAACAAATGTAGGACACCGAACCCAGGGTCTCGACTGCGGGCAGGCGCCGGATCAGCGCCTGGTTGCGCGCCATTTTCGCCGCCCCCAGCGCCAGCGCCACCGTCACCACCGCCGGCAGCGCCTCCGGCACCGCCGCCACCGCGAGGCTTACCGCAGTCATGAACATCAGCAGCGCCGATTCGCCGCGCAGCAGGCCGGACAGGAACACCAGCGCGCAGATCGCAAGCGCGGCATAGGCAAGGCGCGTGCCCAGCGCCGACAAGCGGCGCTGCAGCGGCGTGCGCGTCCCCTCGTCCTGCCGCAGCAAGTCGGCGATGCGCCCGAGTTCGGTCGCCATGCCGGTTGCGACCACCAGTGCGCGCGCACGTCCGCGCGTGGCCACGGTACCCTTGAACGCCAGGTTGCTGCGATCGGCAACGCCCAGCGCCGGATCGTCCAGCGCTTCCACCCGCTTTTCCACCGGGACCGATTCGCCCGTGAGCACCGACTCGTCGACCTCGAACGCCGCGATTTCGGCCAGCCTCAGATCGGCGGGGATCAGGTCGCCGGCTTCGAGCAGCACCACGTCACCGGCTACCAGCTCGGCCGCGTCGATCTCGGCCAGCGCGCCGCCGCGCAGCACGCGTGCGTGCCCCGCTGCCAGGCGCTTCAGCGCCTGCATCGCCAGCGCGGCGCGGTATTCCTGCACGAAGCCGATGCAGGCGTTGACCACCAGGATGGCTACGATCGCGACGCTGTCCACGACCTCGCCGATGGCACCGGAGACCAGCGCCGCGGCGAGCAGCATCAGGATCATGAAATCGCGGAACTGGTCGAGCAGCATGCGCCAGGCCGGCCGCGGCGGTGCTTCCTTGAGCTGGTTGCGGCCGCTGCCCGCGAGCCGGCGCGCGGCCTCCCCGGCGGACAATCCGCTGCCGAGTGCAGTGCCCAGCGCTTGCGCAGCCGCCTCCGGCGCCAGGCAATGCCAGGCCGGCGGGCGGGCGGGCTCAGACACTTAAGCCCGCCGGCTGCGCGCGCGCGTTCGCTTGGGCAGCGACTGCGCCTGCCAGGACGCGACCAGCGCGAGCTCACGCTCGGGCTTGGCGCGCACGATGTCGACCGCGCCGGAGTACACGCCGCCGGCCCCGCCGTCGAGCGATATCACCTGCCCTTCGCGCAGGAGCTTGCCGCCGATGCTGCAGCTGCGCTTGGCGAGATCGATTGCGAGCTCGCGACAACCGACCAGGCACACCTTGCCCATCTGCCGCGCAACCACCGCCGCATGCGCCGTGCGCCCGCCGCGCAGCGTGAGTATGCCGGCAGCGCTGGCAATACCGGCGACATCATCGGTGGAAGTATCTTCGCGCACCAGGATCACGGTCTTGCCGGCCGCAGCGCGCCGGCGCGCAGTCTCGGAGTCGAGCGCGATTTCGCCCACCGCGACGCCGACGCCGGCGGGAATCGCGCGCGCGAGCGGCGCCTGTCCGTCCTTGGCGCGCACCGATTCGGTCTGAATCGCGCGCAGCTTGTAGCCCGCCAGGCGCTTGAGCGCGGCCTCGGGCTCGAGCAGGCCTTCGGCGACCATGTCCACCGCGATGCGCAGCGCCGCGAGCGGCGTGCGCTTGCCGTTGCGCGTCTGCAGCATGAACAGCTGTGCGTTCTGCACCGTAAACTCGAACTCCTGCACGTCGCCGAATTCGGCTTCCAGGCGCTTGCGCAGCGCCTCGATCTGCTGCGTCACCTCGGGCAGCAGCGCACCGATTTGCGCCCGGTCCCCGAGCTCATGCCGCCCCGACACCACGTCGTCGCCCTGTGCATTGAACAGGAAATCCATATACAGCACATTCTCGCCCGTGGCCGGATCGCGCGTGAAGGCGACGCCCGAACCGGAAGTGCCGCCGCTGTTGCCGTACACCATGGTCTGCACGCATAGCGCGGTGCCGGCGACGCCGTGCAGGCGGTGGATACGGCGGTATTCGAGCGCTTTCTTGCCCGACCAGGAGCGGAACACCGCCTCCGCGGCGGCGGCGAGCTGGTCCAGCGGCGCCTGCGGAAAGCTTTCGCCGGTGAGTTCGCGGTAGATTTCCAGATACTCGGTGGCGAGTTCGCGCAGCGCCATGAAGTCGAGCTCGTTCGAATTGGCGAGGCGCGCGACCTTGAGCGCGCGCGCGCGCGCCGCGTCGAACGCATCCGGCTTGGCGCCATGCACCACCTCGGCCAACGACTGAATCAGCCGGCGGTAGGAATCCCAGGCCAGGCGCGGATTGCCGGTCATGCGCACCAGACCCGCCACGGTGGCGTCGTTCAGCCCGACGTTGAGCACCGTATCGAGCATGCCCGGCATCGACACCGCCGCGCCCGAGCGCACCGACACCAGGAGCGGCCGGCGCTCGCCGCCGAAGGACAGTCCCGACATGCGCTCCAGCTCGCGCAGATTGCCGCGCAGCAGATCGCGGAAGCCCTCCGGCAGCGCGCCCTTGGCGGCGTAATAGTCGCGGCAGAACGCGGTGGACAGCACGAATGCCGCCGGCACCGGCATGCCGACGGCGGCCATGCGCGCAAGGTTGTAAGCCTTGAAACCCATCTCCTCGGGCGAGGCGCCGGCGGCGAGCGCGGCGCCTGCGCCTATCAGGTACACGCGGCGTTCGACCCCCTTGCCAGCGCGTTTCTTCTTGCCTTTGGCCATGGCTAGCTCGCCGCAACCGCGCCCATGACATGCTCGCGCAGCACCAGGCCGCTGTGCATCAGGGCATCGGCCGCCTCTTCCAGATTGCGCGCGACTTCGGCCACGACGAACACGCCGCGCGCGTCGCCCTCCGAGGCGAGCAGCGCGGATTTGATCGAGCGCTGCGCCTGGTCGCTTTCGTGCTCGACCGTGGTGATGCGGTGCACCGCCTCGAGAAAATCGCGCATGTCGTCGCGATCCCCGCCGCGGCGCACATAGCGCGCGGTAGTCAGCGCCTTCAGATATTCCTGCGCGCCGTCGACCAGCAGGTCGGCGAGCGCCCGCAGGCGCCCATGCGCGTCATCGGGCGCCGCGCGCGGCGTGAACAGCGTGAAATTGAATGCCGCTTCTTCCAGGCTGTCGGCGACGTCGTCCGCCGCTTCCAGCAACAGCTTGAAGAACACCGCACCGGCGGAATGATCGACCGCGGCGCGTACCTGGTTGAGCAGGCCGTCGGCCGCGGATTCCCAGGCCTTGGCGCGCTCCGCGATGCGCGCAAGCCCGCCGTTGGCACCGGCGAGCTGCAGCTGCAGCACGCCGTCGCGTACCGCCGAAGCGAGCTCGACCAGCAGCGCCGCATGTTCGCAGGCGAGGTCGAACAGGTCGCGCTCTGCACTATGAAAATAATTCGCGAGCTCGGCCCGCACTTCGTCGCGAATCAGCGAATCGGGCTTGGCGCTGAGCACGCCTTCGGCACAAGTGCGCACCACGAATTTCAGGAACGCCAGCGCGCGTTCGCGCCCGAGCATGTCGCGCAGGTCCTCGCCGAATCGCGGCGTGCCCTTGATCGCGAACTGCATCGCGTCGTAAATCAGCACGTCGCCGCCGACCTTGAGGAAAGCCATATGGCCGTATCCGTTGTCGGCGGCCCACTTGAGCACGGCGATGCCGTCGCGCTTGCGCACGAACGGGCGCAGGCGCTTGCGCGCGCGGTTCCAATCGATCAGGAACACCAGGCGCGAACCGAGGAACGCCAGGTATTGCGCCAGCTGTTCGCGATCGCGCGCCTTGTAGCCGCCTATGCACAGGTGATAGATGCCGCCCTCGTTGAGCCCGCTTTCGCGGCGCGAGCGGGTTTCCTCCCATTGCACCGCGAATTTCTCGAACAGGCTCTGGAAGAACAGCAGCCGCTCCAGGTGCACGTCGGAATAGGTGACCGTGGCGACGAGCCCCTCGACATGCATCACCACCACATGCGCATCGGTCATGCCGATATCGTTCTGCAGCACCAGCTGCTTGCCGCTCAGCGTGGCCGTGGTGCCCAGCCCCGGATGGTCCAGTTTGAGCGCCTGCGTTGAATTCAAGCCGCGCATGAATGCACGCACCAGGTCTTTTTCCTGGGCGTGCAGGCCGTAGACGCGCGCGCCGTCCACGCTCTCGCGCGACAACTCTCCCTGCAGCCGGTTCAGCGTCTTGTGCAGATCCATCACCAGCAGGTGCGCCGTGTCGCCGCGCTTGCGCTCACCCGAAGTCAGCGCCGAAATCAGCGCTGCCGGCAGCAGATCCTTGCGCGCGCCGCGCGCAAGCTTGGCCACCGTCGCGAGGCGTTTGCGGTATTCGTCCGCGCCGCTGTCCAGTCCGAGTTCCTGCGCCAGTTCGACCGGCGCGAGCATGTCCTTCAGGCATCCCTGCACGCGCGCAAGCAGGACGGCGGCGCCGGGTATGCGGCATCTCCCGCCCGGCAGGCCGCGGCTGGCCGCGATCACGCTGTCGAATTCGGCATCGGCGACGCCGCAGGCCTCGCGCTCACGCGCGAGATCGGGCGGATTCTGCGCCGGCTGCTCGCACTGCTCTTTGGCCAGCTGCAGCAGGGTAAAAAAATACTTGACCCGGTCGTTTGCCGCGAGCCCGCTTTGCACCAGGCCCGGCAGCAGCAACTGTTTCTCGCCGAGCGAGCCGATGATTCCCTGTTTTGTGCTCATGTGACCGCGTCGCGACCCGTGGAGTCGGCCTCAATACCAGCTGTAACCATGATGCCGCCGCGGTCCCGCCCGCGATTGATTAAAGTCAAACAATCCCGACCCGGGCGATCGGGCTCGCCTGTCGCAAAAAGCGTAAAATCCGCTCGTACTCAAAACAATATCCACGCATTGGCAGGAGACGGGCCGCGATGTTTTTTCAGGGGATGAACCACCGCAGTCCTGGCTGGTGCAGGGCGTGCATAGTCGCGGCCGGCATGTCCCGGCCCGGAGCGGGGATCTAGGTGGCGCTTGCCGAGATCGCACTTGATCGCGTCTCCAAACACTGGGGCGGCACGCGCGCCGTCGACGACATCAGTTTCGAAGTGCCCCCGAACCGCTTCGTGGTCCTGCTCGGCCCGTCCGGCTGCGGCAAATCGACGACCCTGCGCCTGATCGCCGGTCTCGAGGAGGTCACCTCCGGCAGGATACTTATACACAACACCGATGTTACGTCGTTGCCACCGTCATCGCGCCGGCTTTCCATGGTGTTCCAGTCGTATGCGCTGTTTCCGCACCTGAGCGTCGCGGAGAATATCGTCTTCGGCCTCAAGGTACGGCGCGTCGACCCGCGCGCGCGCCGCGAGCGTCTGGACCGCGTCGCCACTCTGGTCGGCCTGTCCGATCTGCTCGAGCGCAAGCCGGCGCAACTCTCCGGCGGGCAGCGCCAGCGTGTCGCCCTGGCGCGCGCCATCATTGCGGAGCACCCGATCTGCCTGATGGATGAGCCGCTTTCGAACCTGGATGCGCGTCTTCGGCACGACATGCGCATCGAAATCCACTCACTGCAGCGCCGACTGGGGATGACGGTCGTCTATGTCACGCACGATCAGGTCGAGGCGATGAGCATGGCCGACCACATCATCCTCATGCGCGACGGGCGCATCGAGCAGGAAGGGGAGCCCGAGGATCTCTACTCGCGGCCGGTATCGACGTTTGCCGCCGGTTTCATCGGCACGCCGCCGATGAACCTGCTCGAGCTCGTCGACGGCCCCGCAGGGGCGGCCATCGCGGGCGGCGACGGCCGGGCCGTTCTGCATGGCGGCGGGACGGGACTGAAACTCGGCGTGCGGCCGGAGGACATCCGTCTATCCGAGACCGCCGGGGTGCCGGCGTATCTGGTCAATGCGGAATACCTGGGCGCCGATACCATCGTCACCGCGCGCATCGCGCAGCAATCCTTGCTGGTGCGCGTGCCCGGGCGCGTGCACGTCGCCGCGGAGCAGCCGGTGTGCCTCGGCTGGCGCAGCCGCGACGCGCACGTTTTCGAGACCGGATCGGGCCGCCGCGTCGAGGGGCGGGAAGCGGTCACCACGGAGATCTAGCATCTTTCGCCGATGACCGCGTGTGATAAATGTCAACATATCCTGGCGTGATGCTTGCAGCTGTCATAAACAGGGCGTCAAATGTGGCAGTGCAGGCGCGTCGCCGCCTGTTCGTGCTTGAAACGAATATCGGTCGCGCCGGCCGTTCCCGGCGCTGGAAATGGGGGGCTTTGCCATGAAGCACGCCGTCACTCGCATCATAAGTTCCATGGCCGCAGTGTTGGGGCTATTGTTCGCCGCGCCGGCCGGGGCGGCCGGTCCGATCGAGTTGAACATGTACTATCCGATCGCGGTCGGCGGACCGCTGACCAAGTTGGTCGATGAGCTGGTCGCCGGATTCGAAAAGGAGAATCCGGGCATCAAGGTTAATGCCATTTACGCCGGCAATTACGATGACGCGCGCATCAAGGCGCTCGCCGCGCTGAAGAGCGGCAAACCGGCCCAGCTCTCCGTGCTGTTCTCGATCGACATCTACGAGCTGATCGAACAGGACGCCATCGTCGCATTCGACGATATCGTCAAGACGCCTGAGGAGAAGGCGTGGCTGAAGAGCTTCTATCCGAGCCTGATGGCCAACGGCACCTTTAAAGGCAAGGTCTACGGCATACCGTTCCAGCGCTCGACCATCGTCATGTACTACAACAAGGACGCGTTCAAGGAAGCCGGGCTTGACCCGAATAAGCCGCCGTCAAACTGGACCGAGTTGGCCGAGATGGGCAAGAAGCTGGTCAAGCACGACGCCGCCGGAAACGTGCAGCGCTGGGGCGTGATGGTTCCCTCGACCGGATACGCCTACTGGATGTTCCAGGCGTTCGCGATGCAGAACGGACAGGTACTAATGAACGCCAACGGCGACAAGACCTATTACGACAATCCCGCAGTGGTGCAGTCGCTGCAGTACTGGTACGACCTCAGCCACAAGTATGGTGTGATGCCCAAGGGCACGATCGAATGGGGCACGCTGCGCGCCGACTTCCTCGATGGCAAGACTGCCATCATGTGGCATACCACCGGGAACCTGACTGCGGTCAAGGACGGAGCCAAGTTCGATTTCGGCGTGAGCATGCTGCCCGCCTCGAAGCGGCGCGGATCGCCGACCGGAGGGGGCAATTTCTACATCTTCAAGAAAACCACACCCGAAGAACGCGTTGCGGCGATGAAACTCATCCGCTACCTCACTGCGCCGGAGCAGGCGGCGAAATGGAGCATCGGCACGGGCTACCTCGCCACGTCGCCCGCTGCCTACGAAACCAAGACCATGAAGGACTACGTCGCGGGCTTCCCCTACGCGATCGTGGCACGCGACCAGCTGCCGTTCTCGACGGCCGAACTCTCGACGTTCCAGACCGGGCGCGTGCGCAAGCTGCTCGATGATGCGATCCAGTCGGTGCTCACCGACAAGGCCACGCCGCAAGCGGCGCTGAAGGCGGCACAGGATCAGGCCGATCCGCTGTTGCGCCGCTACCGTTCGGCGAAGTAATCCACACGAGCAGGGGCGGCCAACTGCGGCCGCCCCTATCAGACGAAAATCGCGATGCACCGCTCGCTCCTGGTTCACGTCTATGGCTGGCTGCTGCTGCTGCCCGCCGCGGTGCTGCTGATCGCGTTCACCCATTACCCTGCGATCGCTTCGCTGGCGCAGAGCTTTTTCTCGCCCAAGAGCGCCCTGTATCCGAGCCAGTTCGTTGGACTCGACAATTACGCCACGATGGCCGCCGACCCGGTGTTCTGGAAGGTGCTCAAGAACAACGTCTGGTTCGCCGTCGGCACGGTCCCGGCGAGCATCGTCATCGCCATCACCATGGCGCTGTGGGTCAACGGCCGGATACCCGGACGCGGCCTGGTGCGCATGGCCTACTTCACACCGACGATCCTGCCGATGATCGCCGTGGCCAACATCTGGCTGTTTTTCTACAGTCCCGATATCGGGCTCATCGACCAGGTGCTCAGCAACTTCGGCATACGCGGGCACAACTGGCTCGGCCGCCCGGAAACGGTGATGGGCTGCCTCATCGTGATGACCATCTGGAAGGAAGCCGGGTTCTTCATGATCTTCTACCTTGCCGGCCTGCAGGCGATATCGCCGGAGTTCGAGGAGGCGGCCACGCTGGAAGGCGCGGGGCGCTGGCACTATTTCCGGCGCGTCGTGTTTCCCCTGCTGATGCCGACGACGCTGTTCGTGCTCATCAACGCAATGATCAATTCGTTCAAGCTGGTCGATCAGCTTTTTATCCTGACCAAGGGCGGCCCCGACAACGCGAGTTCGCTCTTGCTCTACTATATTTACCAGGTCGCGTTCAGCTTCCTCGACGAATCCTACGCCGCGACGCTGACCGTCGTGCTTCTCGCCATCCTGGCGGTGCTGGCCATAGGCCAGTACTTCCTCCTTGAAAAGCATATTCACTACCAATGAGCGTACGCCGCGGAAGAGGTTTCGGGGAATGGGTGGAAACCGTCGGCGCCTGGCTGCTCGCACTGATCTGGGTTGCGCCGCTTGCGTATGCATTCTGGAGCGCGTTCCACCCGCCGGAGTACGCGACGCATTTCCGCCTGCTCGCTCCGCTGACGCTGGACAACTTTCGCATTGCCCTGAGCCAGGCCCCGTTCCCGCGCTATTTCCTGAATACCTTCGTCCTGGTCACCATGACGCTGACCGCTCAGTTCGTGCTGTGCACGTTGGCAGGCTACGCTTTTGCCCGCTTCGAATTTTTCGGCCGCGAACTCGCTTTTGCGCTCGTACTGGTGCAGTTGATGATCATGCCGGAGGTGCTAATCGTCGAGAATTACCGCACCATGAGCACGCTCAACCTCGTCGATACCATTCCCGGCATCGCGCTGCCGTACATGGCGAGCGCGTTCGGCATATTCCTGCTGCGCCAGGCCTTCAAGACCGTGCCGAAGGAACTCGAGGAGGCCGCGCGCGTGGAAGGCGCCGGGATGCTGCAGATTCTGTTCCGCGTGTACATACCTCTCGCGCGTCCAGTGTATCTGGCTTACGGCTTGGTCTCGGTCAGCTACCACTGGAACAATTTCCTCTGGCCGCTGGTCATCACCAATTCGGTCGAGACGCGACCGCTGACCGTGGGCCTGGCAATCTTCGGCGCGCCCGAATCCGGGGTGCAGTGGCCGATCATCACGGCGGCGACGCTGATGTCGGTCGCGCCGCTACTCCTCGCTTTCGTGCTGTTCCAGCGCCAGTTCGTTCAGTCTTTCATGCGGGCCGGCATCAGGTAGGGCTCTGCTCGCCGAAGAAGCCCTGCAACAGCGTAGTCGCTCGATAGATACCCGCCGCACGACGGGCGCGCCGTTTCGCGACGGCAGGATAGAAATCGTTAAAAAAAACAGTAAGATACTGCGCCAGTTCGGCTCTACGCAGGGCGATTGCTAGGCGCAGGCGGATGCAAAATTCGAGCCCGCATATAACAGAAAAAAATATTTTTTGCAGGGCTGCAAATCCCCCCAATTTGTAGTATGCTGATCACAGATCACCACAAGATTCCATTATAAGGCATTGATAAAATGGACATTACAAAAAAAGAAATCAAGGCTTCAAGCGTAACAGTTCCTCCCCTCCCCGATCAAATAATCAGCCGCGAAGTACTGCTGGAGAAATACGCCAAAGGCACTGAAGCCAGCATCAGCGATGTGCGAACGCGCATCGCCCATGCGCTCGCTGCGGTCGAAGCCGAGGACAAGCGCGCGCTGTGGGAAAAGCGCTTCCTGCAGGCGATAGAAGCCGGCTTCATTCCCGCCGGCCGCATCATGTCTGCAGCCGGCATCCAGATGCAGGCGACGCTGATCAACTGTTTCGTACAGCCGGTGGGGGACTCCATTTCCGAGATCGTCGACAACAAGCCCGGCATCTACACCGCGCTCCAGCAGGCGGCGGAAACCATGCGCCGCGGCGGCGGCGTCGGCTACGATTTCTCCTCCATCCGCCCGAAAGGTTCGGAGGTGAAGGGCACGCATTCGCGCGCGAGCGGACCGGTGTCCTATATGCGCGTGTTCGACCGCTCCTGCGAGACCGTGGAATCGGCGGGTTCGCGCCGCGGCGCGCAGATGGGAGTGCTGCGCTGCGACCATCCCGATGTGGAGGAATTCATCCACGCCAAGGACCGCGGCGATCTGACCAATTTCAACATTTCGGTCGGGGTCACCGATACCTTCATGCAGGCGGTGGAAAACGATCTCGAATGCGAACTCGTGCACCGCGCGCGCCCGCATCGGGAGCTCATGGAATCCGGCGCCTATCAGCGCGAGGACGGGCTGTGGGTATACCGCAAGCTGCGCGCGCGCGAGCTGTGGGACCAGATCATGCGCTCGACCTACGATCATGCCGAACCGGGGATCCTGTTCCTCGACCGCATGAATCGCGACAACAACCTTAACTACTGCGAGACCATAGAGGCGACCAATCCCTGCGCCGAGCAGCCGCTGCCGCCTTATGGCTGCTGCTGCCTGGGCTCGATCAACCTGACCAATTTCGTCACTGCGCCGTTCAGCGAAAACGCGGCTTTCGATTTCGAACGCTTCGGCGCGACGGTCGAGACTTCGGTGCGCATGCTCGACAACGTGCTCGACGCGACCGCCTGGCCGCTGCCGCAGCAGCAGGAAGAGGCGATGAACAAGCGCCGCGTCGGCCTGGGCTACACCGGCCTGGGCGATGCGCTGATCATGCTCGGCCTGCGCTACGACAGCGAGGCCGCGCGCGCGAGCGCGGCCAAGATCTCCGAAGTCATGCGCGATTATGCCTACCGCGCCTCGAGCAATCTCGCGCGCGAACGGGGCTCCTTCCCGCTGTTCAACGCCGACATGTACCTGTCGGGCACGAGTTTCGCCACGCGCCTGCCGGCGGAAATCAAGGCGCTGATCAGAAAACAGGGGCTGCGCAACAGCCATCTGTTGTCGATCGCCCCCACCGGCACCATCAGCCTCGCGTTCGCCGACAATGCCTCCAACGGCATCGAGCCGCCGTTCTCCTGGAGCTACACCCGCAAGAAGCGCATGGGCGACGGCACGCTGCAGGAATTCCCGGTCGAAGACTATGCGTGGCGCCTGTACCGCCACTTGGTGGCCCACGGCGCGCTGCCTGCCCACGCCGGCGGGCCGGAGGCTTTGCCCGACTATTTCGTCACCGCGCTCGAAATCTCGGCCGCGGCGCACGAGGCGATGGTGGCCGCGGTCGCGCCGTTTGTCGATACCAGCATATCGAAGACGGTCAATGTGCCGGAGAACTACCCCTACGAGGAATTCCAGGGCTTATATATGGCGGCGTGGAAATCCGGCCTCAAGGGCCTCGCGACCTACCGCCCCAACAGCGTGCTCGGCTCGGTGCTGTCGGTGGACAGCCCGCAGGCCAAGCTGCCGCAGGACTTCGTCTCGAGCGACGTCAACCGCCGCATCGAGATCAAGGCGGTGCCCGAGCCCGTGCTCGCGAGCCTGCGCTGGCCCGGCCGGCCCAAGCTCGCCGAAGGCAACCCGTCCTGGACTTACATGATCGAACATCCGCACGGGCATTTCGCGCTGTTCGTGGGCCACGTAGAAAACGGGCACCCGCATCCGTTCGAAGTCTGGGTCAACGGCAGCGAGCAGCCGCGCGGCCTGGGTGCGGTGGCGAAGACGCTGTCCATGGACATGCGCGCCGACGATCCGGCCTGGCTGCGGCTCAAGCTCGACACGCTGGCAAGAACCCTGGGCGACGATGCCTTCGACATGGCGTTTCCGCCGCATGGCGAAAACAAGCGCATGCCCAGCGTCACCGCCGCCGTGGCGCAACTCGTGCGCTGGCGCTGCGAGCAGCTGGGCGCGCTGCCTGAATTGAAGAACGGGCCGGTGCTCGATGCGATGTTCAGCCTGAAAGAACCCAAGACCGGCGCCGACGGCACCATGTCCTGGACCGTGGACGTGCTCAACCCCGGCACGCGCGACGACTTCGTGCTGGGCCTGAAGGAAATCACCCTGCCCGACGGCGTCACCCGGCCCTATTCGATGTGGCTCTCGGGCGAATACCCGCGCGCGCTCGACGGCCTGTGCAAGATCCTGTCGCTCGATATGCGCATCATCGACCCGGCCTGGATCGGCATGAAACTGAGGAAACTCCTGAACTACCCCGAGCCTCTGGGCGATTTCATGGCGTTCACGCCGGGCACGCGCAAGCAGCAGAACTGGCCCTCGACCGTGTCCTACCTCGCGCGCCTGATCATCCACCGCTACGCCATGCTCGGACTCCTGACCGAGGACGGCATGCCGGTGCAGACCATGGGCATCCTCGAGACCCCGGAGAAGGGCGCCGCGCCGCAGATGAAAGGCGCGCGCTGTCCCGAATGCGGCAACTACGCCGTGATCAAGAAAGACGGCTGCGATTTCTGCAGCGCCTGCGGGTATGTGGGGGTTTGCGGGTAGGGGTTGGATACGGATTCCGCTCGGCAGATGAACTTAGAGAAGCATGGGATGAGTACTTCGCCCATTGAGATGGAAGTGCCCTTTGCCAAAGACGTGACCGTTTCGGACGACACGCTTTGCGTCGACCTGAGCGATGGCCGCAGCATTTCGGTTCCCCTTGCGTGGTACCCGCGGTTATTGCGTGCCACCCCCATAGAACGCAAGCGCTGGCGGCTGATCGGCCGTGGTTTGGGTATTCACTGGGAAGATCTCAACGAAGACATAAGCGTCGAAGGACTGCTGGCCGGCAAGCCGTCTGGAGAAAGCCAGGCGTCCTTCGGCAAATGGCTGGCGCAGCGGTTATCGCGCTCGACTCGGACGCGCGCAAAATCAGCGCGCGCCGGCTAGCGCGGGCGCTGGGCAGCGCTTGGAGCTGGTGGTAGCATACGTCGATGCCGGTAATCTCAACGTTTTTTGGAATCATCGTTCGAATGTTCTTCGACGATCACGAACCACCGCATTTTCACGTTGAGTACCAAGGACAATTAGCGACGTTCGATTTTTCCGGGAAGCTCCTCGCCGGGGAACTCCGCTCCGCGAGGGCAAGACGTCTCGTTCGAGAATGGGCAAGGCTGCACGAACATGAGCTTCGAGCGAACTGGAAAAAGCTGAGAGCACTTCAGCCCCTTCGCCAGATCGCGCCGTTGGAGTAGGAAACCATGACAATTCTGCCGCAAGTTATCGAAGCTCAGTACGTTTCGGGTTACTGTATCGAGCTTCTCTTCAATTCCGGCCTTCGAAAGACCGTTGACTTCTCGCATTGGCTGAAGGGGCCGGTATTTGAACCCCTTAAGAATCGCGCAGAGTTCCGTAAGTTCTTCGTCGCGGGCGGAACGGTGTGTTGGCCGAACGGAGCAGATATTGCGCCGGAAACCCTTTTTTCTGTTCGCGGCGTGTCAAAACGCGCTGCCTAACGACGGATCGCGGAGCGACGCGGCGATGATGAAAGGCGCGCGCCGCCCGAGTGCGCCAATTACGCCGTGATCGAGAAGGACGGCTGCGATTTTTGTAGCGCCTGCGGATATGTGGGGCGTGTGGGTAGGTTTTGATGAGGAATCTCGCTCGAACCTGTTAGCAAGCATAATTGATGAGGACTATCTGACTACTGGGTTTGTATATGTCATCGAAGCGCCCTCCGATATCGATTTAATAGACGGAAGAACGGAGGGACGAGCTCTATGCGAGGCGCTCCGGCTTGCGGAGATACAGCACTGGTATAGCCTCACTACGACGAGAAGATCCTTCGACGAAAGTCTTGGTACCAGATTGGCGGAGGCATACGCCAAACTTCAGTTGCCACCGATCCTTCATTTGAGCATGCACGGAAACGATCAGGGAGTGCAGCTCACTGACGGAACGTTCCTGTCTTGGTCCGATCTACAGAAGGCGCTGGTGCCGTTAACCAATGCGATGAATGGTGGGCTGCTGATATGCATGTCATCGTGTTTTGGTAGCGCTGGATGCCGCATGGCAATGCACCAAGAGAAAGATCAGCCATTCTGGGCCCTAGTTGGGAACAACGCATCGGCCTCCTGGGCGGATGCTGCAGTGGCATATATAACCTTCTATCACCTCTTCTTCAAAGGACTATCTGCCGAACAGTGTCTGGAAGGTATGAAACACGCATCTGGTGATCATAACTTTATGCTCTGGTCGGGGCACAAAGTAAAGGCGGAATGGGGGGCGCTAATGTCCCAGGCTAAGCGCAATCAGCTCGCCGAAGCACTGCGTGCAGGAGGCCACGGTCTGCTTGCGGGTGGAGAGCGCTAGCCGGGTACCCTAGCCCATCTTTAACGTCGATAGAAACTCATTGTGCTCGATCAATGGGTTACGTCGCTCGATTTGTCCGAGTGGCACTACATTCGCGTCGTTTCGGACTCAGACGATGAGTTTCTTTGTTCCTCCGGGGTTGGGATCCAGGGCCAGC
>JAJZPQ010000098.1 GCA_021811085.1 Pseudomonadota bacterium
CCAAGCCGGTGGCGGAGAAGCAGCGCTTCGACGTCGCCCGCCTGGAAGCCTATATGCGCGCGCATGTGGACGGATATTCCGGGACGCTCGAAGTCGAGCAGTTCAAGGGCGGGCAGTCCAATCCGACGTATCGGTTGTCTGCCGGCGGAAAACGCTATGCGATGCGCGCCAAGCCCGGGCCAGCGGCGAAGCTGCTGCCCTCCGCCCACGCGGTGGACCGCGAATTCCGCGTGATCAGCGCCCTGGGCAAGACCGCCATTCCGGTGCCCAAGACCTACGCGCTATGCGAGGACGAAGGCGTGATCGGACGCGCGTTCTACATCATGGATTGCGTCGAAGGCCGCGTGCTGTGGGATCAGGCGCTGCCGGGATTGAGCAAGCCGGAGCGCGCAGCGATCTACGACGAAATGAACCGCGTGATCGCCGCCCTGCACCGCGTGGACTACGCCGCGATCGGCCTGGCCGATTACGGCAAGCCCGGCAATTATTTCGCGCGCCAGATCGGGCGCTGGAGCAAGCAGTACCAGGCCTCGGAAACCGAAAAAATCGAAGCCATGGACAATCTGATCGCCTGGCTGCCGAACAATATCCCGCCCGGGGACGAGACCGCGATCGTGCACGGCGATTACCGCATGGACAATCTGATTTTCCATCCGACCGAACCGCGCATACTCGCGATTCTCGACTGGGAGCTGTCGACGCTGGGGCATCCGCTGGCGGATTTTTCCTACCACTGCATGAGCTGGCGCATCCCGCCGGGGCAGTTCCGCGGCATCGGCGGGCTCGACCTCGCCGCGCTGGGCATCCCGGCGGAGCGCGACTACGTTGCCGCCTACTGCGCCCGCACCGGGCGCAGCCGCATCGACAACTGGGATTTCTACCTCGCCTACAATATGTTCCGCATCGCCGCCATTTTGCAGGGCATCAAGAAGCGCGCGGTGGACGGCACCGCCGCCAGCGCGCACGCGGCCGACGCCGGCCAGCGCGTGCTGCCGCTGGCGCAGATGGCCTGGGAGTACGCGCAAAAAGTCATCGCCGCCGGAAAATAATCCGGCAGCGCCCGCAACACGTTAAGTCCAATGGCCCGTGGCAAAGACCACCTTGCAACGGGCCGATTTAGGGGAGCACGAGGGGACATATCCCCTCGTTTGGTTACACTCTTTAGGGAAGGCAAGCCATGGATTTCGCATATTCCGACAAGGTCAAGGCCATGCAGGCCAAGCTCATCGCGTTCATGGACGAGTACATTTATCCGAACGAGCTCCGCTTCCACCAGGAAGTGCTGGAAAACCGTAAAAAAGGCAACCCGTGGGTCCCGACCAAGATCATCGAGGAGCTCAAACCCAAGGCGCGCGCGGCCGGGCTGTGGAACCTGTTCCTGCCGCACTCGAAACGTGCGCCCGAGGGCCTGTCCAACCTCGAATACGCGCCGCTGTGCGAGATCATGGGACGGGTGTCGTTCGCGCCGGAGGTGTTCAACTGCTCCGCGCCGGACACCGGCAACATGGAAACCATAGAGCGCTACGGCAGCGAGGAGCACAAGCGTCAGTGGCTGGAGCCGCTGCTGCGCGGCGAGATGCGTTCGGCCTTCCTCATGACCGAACCCGCCGTCGCCTCGAGCGACGCCACCAACATCCAGTGCCGCATCGAAAAGCAGGGCGACGAATACGTCATCAACGGGCGCAAGTGGTGGTCCTCCGGCGGCGGCGACCCGCGCTGCAAGCTCTATATCGTCATGGGCCGGACCAACCCGGATGCGCCGCGGCACAGCCAGCAGTCGATGATCCTGGTGCCCGCCGATGCGCCCGGGGTCAAAGTGGTGCGGGCGCTGTCGGTATTCGGCTACGACGACGCGCCGCACGGCCACATGGAAATCGAGCTCAAGAACGTGCGCGTGCCGGCATCGAACATCCTGCTCGGCGAAGGCCGCGGCTTCGAGATCGCTCAAGGGCGCCTCGGGCCGGGCCGCATCCACCACTGCATGCGCCAGATCGGCGTGGCCGAGCGCGCGCTCGAGCTCATGTGCAAGCGTTCGCTCGCGCGCGTCGCGTTCGGTCGCAGCATCGCCGAGCAGGGCGTCACGCGCGAGCGCATCGCGCAGGCGCGCATTATGATCGACTCGACGCGCTGGCTGGTGCTCAACGCCGCCTACATGATGGATACCGTGGGCAACAAGGTGGCGAAGGCCGAGATCGCGATGATCAAGGTACTCGCGCCGAACATGACGCTGCAGGTGATCGACTGGGCGATGCAGGCGCACGGCGGCGCCGGCGTCTCGGACGATACCCCGCTCGCGATGATGTACGCGCATTCGCGCACGCTGCGCTTTGCCGACGGCCCGGACGAAGTGCACCGCAACGCGATCGCCAAGCTCGAGCTGTCCAAGCACATGACCGTGCCCAAGTCGGCCAAGACGGCCTGACCGATAACCAAGCGAAAGGGAATCAAGCATGTTGAAGCTGGGCGGATTTGCAGTCAGCAACTATTACAACAAGGTCAAAGTGGCGTTGCTGGAAAAGGGCGTGCCGTTCGAGGAAGAGTTCCGCATGACTTCGCAGGAGTCGGAGATGCTGCAACGCTCGCCCATGGGCAAGGTGCCGTACCTGGGTGTCGGCGGGCAGCACCTGTGCGAATCGCAGGTGATCTGCGAATACCTCGAAGACCAGTATCCGCAGACGCCGCTGTACCCGAAAGATGCGCTCGAGCGTGCGCGCGTGCGCGAACTCATCACGGTGATGGAACTGCACCTGGAGCTGGTGGCGCGGCGCCTGTATCCGCAGGCCTTCTTCGGCGGCACCGCCTCCGACGAGACGAAGACGCAGGTGGAGAAGGATCTGGCGAAGGGCGTGCGCGCGTTCAAGCAGCTCGCGAGGTTCTCGCCGTTCGTCGCCGGCGCCAGCCTGAGCCTGGCAGACTGCGCTGCCGGCGTGCATCTGCCGCTGGTGTCGATGGCGAGCAAAATCGTCTACGGCCGCGATGCGCTCGAGGATTGCCTCCAGGTGAAGCCCTATCTGAAAATGCTGAATGAGCGCCCGGCGTTCAAGAAAATGAACGACGACCGCAAAGCCGCCACCGAGGCGATGGCGGCGGCGCGCGCGAAGAAGGCTTGATGTCGAATCCCGTTCCGCCTTCCATCCGGGTCACGCCGGAGCTGCTGCGCAAGTACGACCGTCCGGGGCCGCGCTACACTTCGTACCCGACCGCAGTCGAGTTCAGCAGCGCCTACGACGCAAGCGCCTACTTCGATTCGCTCGCGCAGGCGGCCGCGCGTCCGGACGAGCCGCTCTCGCTCTATGTGCACCTGCCTTTCTGCGAGCATCGCTGCACTTTCTGCGGCTGCAATGTGGTCATCACCCAGCACCGATCGGTGTCCGAGAAATACCTGACTTACCTGCATCGCGAAATCCGCGAGGTGGCGCGGCGGCTAGGGCGGCGGCGCAAGGTGGTGCAGTACCACTGGGGCGGAGGCACGCCGACCTATCTGAGGCCCGACGAGATGCGCTCGCTGCAGCAGGTCGTGGGCGAGTGCTTCGACATCCTGCCCGACGCGGAAGCCGCGATCGAGGTCGATCCCCGCGTCACCAGCCGCGAGCAGATCGATCTCCTGCGCGCGATGGGCTTCAATCGCCTGTCGATGGGGGTGCAGGATTTCGATCCCGAGGTGCAGGCGATCATCAACCGCAACCAGACGGAGCAGCAGACGCGCGAGCTGTTCGCGTACAGCCGCAGCGCAGGTTTCACTTCGATCAATATCGACCTGATCTACGGCTTGCCGCTGCAAAAACCCGAGACGTTCGCCAAGACGCTGGCGGCCGTGATCGAGCTGCGCGCGGACCGCGTCGCCGTCTACTCCTATGCCCACGTGCCGTGGCTGCGCACGCAGCAAAAGGGTTTCGATCCTGCGATGCTGCCCTCGGCCGAGCAGAAGCTCGAACTGTTCTGCCTCGCGCGCGACGCCTTCCTGCAAGGGGGATACCGCCCGATCGGCATGGACCATTTCGCCGTGCCGGAGGATGAGCTGGCGCGGGCAGTCGAGACGCGCACGCTGTCGCGCAATTTCATGGGCTATACGGTCAAGTCCGCGCCGGACATGATCGGCGTCGGGGTATCCGCGATCGGCGATGTGGCCGGAGCCTACGCCCAGAACCAGAAGAAATTGCCGCGCTACTACGACGCGATCGACAAGGGTTCGCTGCCGATCGAGAAGGGCTACCGGCTGAGCGCGGACGACCAGCTGCGCCGCTACGTCATCACGCAGCTCATGTGCAATTTCCATCTGGACAAGCGTGCGGTGGAACAGCGCTTCGGCATTGCGTTCGACCAGGTATTCGAGCGCGAGCTGGCGGAGCTGGCCGCGCCCGACGGCTTGATCGCGAACGGCTTCGTCAGCGTCAGCCGCGGGGCGCTGGAGGTGGAGCCGCTGGGGCGCCTGTTCGTGCGCAATGTGGCGATGCTGTTCGATCGCTACCTGCTGAACAAGAAAGCCGACAGTCCGATTTTCTCGAGGACCGTGTAATTTGCGGGCGCCCCGGGAATTTCGCCCGGCGCGCGCCCGCAGGGCGATCGAATTCAGCTTTCCAGCGGACGGATACGGGCGATCATTTCATTCCATGCGTTAACGGCTTCGGCGATGGCGCTGGCTTCATCCCGGCCAGCCGCCGGAATGGCGGGGCCGAGCTGCCCGCAGACCGGACAGCTCATTCGGTAGACGATTTCGTCGCGCCCGTCGGCCGTGCGGCGGGTGCTGCGACCGACCTCGGCTTCGGCGCCACAGGTGCAAAGCCTGTTTCGCATGATTCAGTATACGCAATGTGCGTGCGAACGGCATGCAGAAGTAAACGGAGCCGGGTTGATTCAGTCAAGCCCGCCTCCGGCTGCATTTTGCCCCAGCGTTTCGTCATCTACTGCAATTCGGGGCAAAGTCTGCTATTTTTCTGGCGCTTCCCCACGAACCCATGAGAGCGCCGCCATGATCAAGCTCTACCAGTTCGCCCCCGCGTTTGGTTTGCCCAATGCCAGCCCCTTCTGCATGAAGCTGGAGACGTACCTACGCATGGCCGGCCTGCCGTACGAGCTTGTGAACAGCGGCGACGTGATGAAGGCGCCCAAGCGCAAGCTTCCCTACATCGACGACGGCGGCACCGTCGTCGCCGACACCAGCTTCATCATCGAGTACCTCAAGGGCAAGTATGGCGACCCGCTGGACGCCGCTCTTTCTCCGCCGGAGCGCGCGCTGGCGACCGCGTTCCAGCGCCTGCTCGAAGAAAACCTCTACTGGGCGGTTGTGCACACCCGCTGGGTGCAGGAAGACGGCTGGGCACTGACGAAGGCAGCTTTCTTCGGCGCGATGCCGATCCCGCTGCGCTGGGTCGTTCCCTCGCTCGCGCGCCGCAGCTTGCTGTCCGAGATGCGCGGCCACGGCATGGGCCGCCACAACGCGCAGGAGATCCACGCCATCGGCTGCCGCGACGTCACGGCGGTTGCGGATTTTCTCGCCGACAAACCCTATATGCTCGGTCAGCAGCCGAGCTCGCTCGACGCCACGGCCTACGCCTTCATGGCCAACCTGCTGTGGGCGCCGGTGGATTCTCCGATCCGGCGTCATGCGCAGGGCCGGCCCAATCTCGAAGCCTATTGCCAGCGGATGAAGGCGCGCTATTACTCCTGACCCGGCGAGTAGCAGCGCGGTCTGGTGGTGCGTCAGCGTCGGCTTTGAGGAAACAACGTGGCGCACTACGTTCGACCGCCAAGAGCGGCGGGTTCTCGGCCTTATGTGAAGCTTCACATAAGGCCGAGAAGCAGATCTCTACAGCGCTTTATCTTTGGCGGCGCTTGCGATCTGCTACAGCCGATCCAATCCGGACATCTTGCTTAGGCTGCGATCGACCACGCGCGTGGGCAGCCAGCGCTTGCGAAACAGCAGGCGAAAGCTGTGCGGGCCGCCGCGCTCGGCCACCGGGGCGGCGTCGGCGAGCGCGGCGCTCACGACCTGGCGCGCGAAGTCGCGCGCGGGCATGGCGCCCTATTGCGAGGCTTGAGCGCGACCGTGGATCTGCTGCGGCGGCGGTATGAAAATCGAATCGGCCGGCAGCGCTGCGTTGCTGCAGCCGGTGGCGCGGATGCCGCTCGAGCAACCGGTGATCAAGACGACGGACGGCGCAGCCATGGCAACCTCTGCTCCAGATTCGCGCGGCGTGCTCACAGGAAATACAGCGGGACCAGCCCGAGCAAGGCCAGGCCGAACAGCAAGGCCAGGCTCTGCCTGCCGGTCTGCTGCGGCGACAGGGCGTAGGCATAAATCCCCTTCACCACATTATTGCTGGCTGCAGCGATGAGTATGCCGGATGCTGCCAGCGCCAACGGAGTGAGCGCGGGCGCCGACTGCGTCAGACCCATGATAAAGGGATCGACGTCGGTCACGCCCATGATCGCCGCAAGCGCGTAGATTCCGGTTTCCCCGAGGTAGCTTATTGCGAGATGCGTCGCGATCAGCAGAACCACGAACAATCCGGCGAACAGAAATGCGGCGCTGAGCTCCAGCGGATTTTCCGGCTCGTAGTCGCGCTTCAGGTCTTTGGACTTGGCATCGCCTTGGCGCGACCAAAGCCAGCCGGTGCAGAGGGCGACTGCGGCGAGCGCGAGGAAGGACGGGGCCAGCCGCAACATGAGTTCGCGGTTGAACAAGCCCAGCAGTATCGCCAGGCGCAGGTACATCACGCCCGAAGCCATCAGGATCGCGCCGGAGAAGAGATGAGGATCGTCCTCGCGCGCGGCCCGCTTGGCCAGGGCCACCGTGGTTAGCGTGGACGAATACGCGCCGCCGAGGATCGCCGCAAGGATGACCCCGCCCTGCGCCTTGGTCAGGCGCAGCAGCACGTAGCTGCCGTAGGAAATGCCGCTGACCGCGACCACCACCAGCCAGGTCTTGAACGGGTTGAGCTGGTATTCGGTGAATTGTTCATTCGGCAAAATCGGCAGGATGATCGCCGTCAGCAGCAGGAACTTGGTGAAAGTCAGAATGTCCTGCGGGCCGATGCGCCGGGCCAGGCCTTCGAGGAAGGCCTTGAGCTCGAGCAGCATGATGCTCGCCACGCTGATCGAGGTGGCGATCCAGAACTGCTCGTGCGAAACCAGCGCCCCCACCATGTAGGTGGTGAGCGCGGACATTTCCGAGGTTATGCCCGCCTGCGGCGACGACGTGAGCTTGTGCCAGTAGGACAGCCACAGGAATCCGGCGACCGCGAGCAGACCCAGCGCCTGCGGCAGGATGTCCGGCCCGGACAGCATGGCCATGGAATAGCCGATCAATCCGATCAGCGGGAAGGTGCGCACGCCGCCGAATACATAGTGTTCGTCGCTGGCCTTGCGCTCCTCGCGTTCCAGGCCGATCAGGAACGACAAAAACAGGACGAGGAAGATTTTTACGCCTTGCGGCGGAAGCCAATCGATGAGTGTCATCGTCATACCCCGGGATCGCTGGCTGCGGCTGCGTTCGTTCAACGCCCGCCGCATCACAAAAACGCTTCGATTCCTAGGATACACCGTCCCGGCGGCGAGTCTGCAGCGCGGCCGCATGAGCCGTCAGCGCCGGCGGGCTCGACGCTCCGGGAAAAGCGGCGCATTTGCTATGATGGCGCCCCACACCCGAACCGCGCTCCCCCCCGATGCATCGCCGAATGACCCTGTCGACCGCCTTGCTGCTGAGCGTGCCGCCGCTGCTCTGGGCCGGCAATGCCGTGGTCGGACGCGTGGTGCGCGGGTGGATGCCGCCGATGACCCTGAATCTGGTGCGCTGGGCGATCGCGCTGCTCATCCTGCTGCCGCTCGCCGGCTCGGTGTTGCGCCCGGGCAGCGGGTTGTGGGCTGCGTGGCGGCGCTTTGCCCTGCTCGGACTGCTCGGGGTGGGGCTATACAACTCGCTGCAATACCTTGCGCTGCAGAGTTCCACGCCGATCAACGTAACCCTGGTGGCCTCGAGCATGCCGGTATGGATGCTGCTGGTCGGCTGGCTGTTCTTTAGCGCAAGCGTCAACCGCAGGCAGGTGATCGGCGCGTTGTTGTCGATCGCCGGGGTGCTGCTGGTGCTCAGCCGCGGCGAGTGGCGCCAATTGCTCGCGCTGCACCTGGTGCCGGGCGACCTTTACATGATCGCCGCGACCATTTCCTGGGCTTTCTACAGCTGGCAGCTCACGCGCGCGCAAGAGCCGCAGCACATCCGCGCCGACTGGACCGCATTTCTGCTGGGGCAGATCGTGTTCGGCCTGATGTGGTCGGGCGCGTTTTCCGCCGGCGAATGGGCGTTCGGCGCACCGCACATCCTCTGGAGCTGGCCTTTGGCGGCGGCGCTGCTGTACATCGCGCTCGGACCGGCGCTCATCGCCTATCGCTGCTGGGGCGCCGGGGTGCAGCGCGCGGGGCCGACCGTGGCGGGCTTCTTCAGCAATCTGACGCCGCTGTTCGCGGCGATGATGTCCTCGGCCTTCCTCGGCGAAATGCCGCATCTTTATCATGCGGCGGCCTTCGCCCTGATCGTCGGCGGCATCGTGTTCTCCTCCCGGCATTGAATGACGTGCGCCGAACGCGGGTAACTATTACGCGCGTTCAACCCATCGGATTGGTCGGATTGCGCTCCTGCAGGATGTCTTCCATGCGCCACTGGATTGACGGCTTGATCTTCGGGTGGGTCAGGATGTAGAAGCGCTCCTCGCGCACCGCCTCGTACACCTTTTCCGCCACGTCCGCGGCAGAGAGCTTGCCCGATTGCACCGCTTTTTTCAGGCTCGCATCGAGCGCGAGGTCGGCCGCGGTCTTTTGCCGGGTCTGGCTCAACTCGGCCGGGCGGTTGCGCCCCGAATCGGCGATGCCCGTGGGCACGTAGGCCGGACACAGCACCGAGCACTTGAGCTTGTCGGTCTTCTGCGCGAGATCGTGGTGCAGGCATTCGGTGAGCGTCACCACCGCGTGCTTGGACACGCAGTAGATGCCCATGCCCGGCGGCGAGATCAGGCCCGCGACCGAGGCGGTGTTGACGATATGGCCTTCGCTGCCCTGGGACAGCATGATGGGCGTGAATACGCGCACGCCGTGGATCACGCCCCACATGTTGACGCCGAGCACCCATTCCCAGTCGGCGACGGTGTTGTCCCACACGTTGCCGCCCTCGGCCACGCCGGCGTTGTTCGCGAGCAGGTGCACCGCGCCGAAAGCGGCGAGCGTTTTCTGCGCCAGCGCCTCGACCTCCGCCGCCTTGGATACGTCGGTGCGCACGCCGATGACTTTCGCACCGGCGGCCTTCATTTCGGCCTCGGCCTGGGCGAGCGCCTTGGGTTCGACGTCGGCGAGCACGATGCTCATGCCCGCGCGCGCGAAGCGCTCGGCCATCGCGCGCCCGAGGCCGCTCGCGCCGCCGGTGATGACCGCTACCTTGCCTTGAAAATCTTTCATGGGATGTGCACTCCGCGATTGGGGGAATGCAGCATGATACTTAGATTTTTACGGCTGCAGCGGCGGCACGGCGCGCGGCCGGCGGTTCTTATCGGTCGCGACGTAGGTCAGCGTCGCTTCGGTCACTTTCACCACTTCGATTTCCTCGGGGTTGCGCTGCGCGTACACCTCGACGTAGATGGTGATCGAGGTGTTGCCCACGCGCACGATCTCGGCGTAGAAGGAGAGCAGGTCGCCGATCTGCACCGGCTGCTTGAACTGGAACGCGTTCACCGCCACGGTGGCGACGCGGCCGCGTGCATGGCGCCCGGCGAGGATGCCGCCGGCGAGGTCGACCTGCGCCATGATCCAGCCGCCGAAAATGTCGCCGTGATGATTGGCGTCGGCGGGCATGGGCATGACCCGCAGCACCGGTTCCTTGCCTTCGGGGAGTTTTATTGATTCGGCCATGGTGGCGAATATTACGCCAAATTGTGGCGCACCGACTCCTCGCGACGGCTGCGCGCCGCAGCGGCGCGATGCGTCATGCGCCGCAAGCAGCGGGCCGGGGCCTGTGGCGTTTAACCGCGGTCCGGTTTGCGCGGACGCGCGGGCGGTACGTACACAGGCGGAGGCGGCGCTGGCGGAACGACAAGCGGCGGTGCCTGAACCGGCGGCACCGCGACGGGCGGCGGCGTGTAGACCGCCTGGACCAGCGGCATTCTGACGCCCGTTCCTATTACGGTGAGATTCAAACGGTCTTGCAGCGGCAGCGTCGACGCCAGTTCAAGCTGTGGCGTTTCGGGCGCCAGTGCCGCCGGCGCCGCTTCGACTGGCGGGGTGACCACGGGTGGCGCTACGACAACCGGCGGCACTACGACGTCTGGCGGCACCACGGGCGGTACCACGACCTCCGGTGGCGTCACCGGTTGCACGACGACGACTGGCGGCGTCACTGGCGGTACCACGACTTCCGGCGGTGTCACAGGCGGCACGACAACGATCGGTGGCGCTACGACGACAGGTGGCGTCACCGGTGGCACGACAACGACCGGCGGTACGACGACGACCGGCGGCACTACGACGACAGGCGGTGCCACCGGCGGTACCACGACGACCGGCGGCACCACAATCGGCGGCACTGGGGCCGGGGTCACCAGCAGCGTGCCGTCGGCATAGGTAATAGCGTAATTCGATGGCGTGAATGTGCCGCCGGTGGCGGTGCCTGGTGTGATCGCATACGGGCCCGGCACCGCGGCAGTTGCCACCGTACCGGGGCTGGTCAAGGTAACGTTGCCGATGGTTTCACCGTTCGCCAGACCTGTCGCGGTGAACAGCGACGGCGTGAAAGTGTCGCCGAATACCTTCGTGACATCGGACGCCGTCACCGTCACGGTGGCCGGGGTCACCGTCAGTACGCCATTGACATAGACAACGATGTAGTTGGATGGCGTGAACGTGCCGCCGGTGGCGTCGCTCGGCGTGATCGCATAGGGGCTGCCCGCCACGCTGGCGGTCGTCGAGGTGCCGGGGCTCGTCTCGGTGACGCGGCCTATGGTTTCGCCGTTTAACAGGCCCGCAGTAGTGAAGGCCGTCAAGGTCGGCATCTGGCCGTAGGTCTTCGATGCGTTGGACGCCGTCACTGACAGGCTGGCCGGGGTCAGCGTCAGTACGCCATTGACATAGCCAATGGTGTAGTTCGATGCGGTGAAGGTGCCGCCGGTCGCGCTGCTCGGCGTGATCGCATACGGGCTGCCTGCCACGCCGGCCGTCGGCGCCGCGCCCAAACTTGCCAAGCTCACGCTGCCGATGGTCTCGCCGTTCTTCAGCCCGGTGCTGCTGAACTCGGCGCCGCTGAAGCTCACCGTGCTGCCGTAAGTCTTGCTGCTGCTGTTCGCCACGATCCCCAGCGGCGCAGGGGTCACACCCAGAATACCGTTGACATAGCTGATGGTGTAGTTCGTCGAGCTCTGGCCGCTCGGGATGATGGCGTAGGTGCCCACGTTGGAGGTCGCAACGGCCGGGGTGGCCAATGCCAGCGCACCGGTCAGCGCCGCAGCAGTCTCGCCATTCTTGAAGCCCGTGTAAGTGGCGCTGAATACGGGGTTCGCATCGCCGTACAAGCGCGTCGCGCTGTTCGCTGCGATGCCTAACGGCGCGGGGATCATGCCCAGTTCACCGTTGACATAGCCAATGGTGTAGTTGGATGCAGTGAAGGTGCCGCCGGTCGCGCTGCTTGGCGTGATCGCATACGGGCTGCCTGCCACTGCGGC
>JAJZPQ010000099.1 GCA_021811085.1 Pseudomonadota bacterium
CCATCTGGTCGGCGCCAAACAGCTCCGCGCGCAGCGGCGGCGCATCGCTGTCGGGCTGCGGCCGCGCCAGGGGATTGCCGCGCAGGCGCGCCCAGATGCGGCTTGCGCTGTCGCGCAGGCTTCGGCCATTCATGTTGATTCGCTTCGTGGAAGCTCTGGCATCGGAAATCCCGGGAAAAGCGTTCGGTGGAGGCGGATAAACAAGCGCGAAGCGTCCGTGCCGGGCGAAGGCTAAGACTACGATTAAAATCAGCGGGCGTATGTACGCAAGCGCACGGAATGGGTTCAGGCGCATGCGGATAATTTGCGCCATACCCAGAGAGGGCTGTACCCGGCCGGGACATTGATCCGCCGCGCCGAGTCGACACCATTATGACACGTTCCCGTTTGCTCAAATGGACTGCAGGGCTTGTGCTCGCGCCGGTCCTGCTCGGCGTCGTGTTCATCGCGATCTTCGGCTGGAACTGGCTGCGCGCTCCGATCGAGCGCATGGCATTGGACAAGACCGGCCGCGAACTGGTCATCGGCGGCGATCTCAAGCTCAAGTTCGGCTGGCCGCTGCCGCGCATCACTGCCGGCGCGGTGACGTTCGCAAATCCAGCCTGGGCGAAGGAAAAGCAGATGGTCGCGGCGGATGCGGTGGAGGTCGAGCTCAACCTGCCGCAACTGCTTCGGGGCAGCATCGTTCTGCCCGAAGTGCGGCTGCTGCGCCCGGTCGTATTCCTCGAGCAGGGCAGCGGCGGCCGCAAGAACTGGCTGCTCGATGCGAACCAGCAGGACGAAAATGCGCGTATCCGCATCGACCGCCTGATGCTCGACCATGGCCGGCTGGGCTACGACGATGCCGCGCAAAAAACCAGCATTCGCGCCGAACTCTCGACCTCGGATGCGCAGTCCGCCGGCGAAGAGCTCAGCTTCACCGCGCAGGGGCAATACAAGGGCTTGGCGCTCAAGGCTCAAGGCAAGGGCGGGCCGGTGCTCGGTCTGCGCGACGAAAACCTGCCGTATCGGCTGAAAACCGAGCTTAGCGTGGGCCGCACCGGCGTGAAGGCCGACGGCAGCATTACCAGCCTGCTGAAGTTCTCCGCCATGGATATGCGCCTGTCCCTGCGCGGCGACAGTCTGGCGCAGTTGTTTCCGCTGCTCGGCATCGCGCTACCGCAAACGCATGCCTACCAGACCGATGGGCACATGTTGCACGACGGCAACACCTGGCGCTACGACAAGTTCTCGGGGCGGATCGGCGCTAGCGACATCGCCGGCAGCCTGCAGGTGGATACCGGCGGCAAGCGCCCGGCGATGAAAGCCGAATTGGTGTCCAAGCTGCTCGATATCGCGGATCTCGGCCCCTTGATCGGTGCGAGGCCGGGCAGCGTGCAAGCTGCCAGGCAGGCTGCGCCGCCTGCGAACGCCGACGCAGCCAAGGCCGCGCAAGTGCGCCCCGTACAGGCGCGCGTGTTGCCGGATCTGCCATTCAACACCGAGCGCTGGGACAGCGTCGATGCGGAAGTCACGCTGAACGCAAAAACCATCCGCCGCGCCAAGGAATTGCCGCTGGAAAACCTGAATACCCATTTGAGTTTGCGCGATTCGGTGCTGACGCTCGATCCGCTCGATTTCGGCGCCGCCGGGGGGCAGCTCAAGGCGGTGATTGAGCTCGACGGGCGCCAGGATCCGATTCAGGCGCGCGCCCAGGTCAAGGCGAGAAAAATCCTCCTCGCCAGGCTGTTTCCGACGGTCGCGCTGAACAAGTCCAGCATCGGCCAGATCAACGGCGAATTCGATCTTGCGGGCAAGGGCAACTCGGTGGGTCACATGCTGGCGCATTCCAACGGCAAGGTCGGGCTGGTCGTCGCCCAGGGCGAAATCAGCAAAATGATGATGGAAAAAATCGGCCTGCACTTGTGGGAAATGCTGGTGCTGAAGCTGAGCGGCGACAAGCTGGTCAAGCTGCGCTGCGCGGTCGCCGATTTCGACGTCAAGGACGGCGTCATGCATACCGATGCGCTGGTTTTCGATACCGAAGTCACCACCATTGTCGGCAGCGGCGATATCGATCTGCGGCAGGAGAAGCTGGATCTGACGCTCAACCCGAACACGAAAGACACCAGTCCGGTCGCCTTGCGCAGTCCGATCTACGTGCGCGGCAGCTTTGCCCAACCCGAGGTGCAAATCGACAAGGGCCGCGTCGCCGCGCGCGCGCTCGGCGCAATCGCGCTGGGCATAGCCAGCCCGGTGCTGGCGCTGTTGCCGCTGATCGATGCGGGCCCGGGGAAGGACAGCGATTGCCGCCAGCTGGTGCGCGATGCAAGGGCCTTGCCGCATACGGCAAAGGACAAAAGAACAGGCCCTCGGTCATGAGCATAAACCGAGGGCCCGGACCCGCCAATCGACTTCAGGGAGGAGGAAAAAGCAACCGGCAGGTACGGCAAGATTATTGCCCACCTGCTGCGGCAGTTCTGTGCGCTGGCGCACCGAAGCAAAATTTAAGCGAGAGACTAATGTCAGATCTCAAACTCGAGGTTGCTGCGCTAACGGTGTTTTTCCTGCTCGCCGCGGCCGGCTGCGCGACGCTGCCCGACACCGACGCACTGCTTGCGCGGCACACCGCGCAGACGGTGCGCTTCGAAAACGCGCGCGGCTCGATTTCCGCGCACAAGAGCGCCGCGATCCTGGCGCAGCTCAAGCGCAAATCCGGCGACATCGATATTCTGGAAAAGCAGATTGCGCTGGAACAGGAAATCGTCGGCAGCCCGCTCGTGCTCGGCAACAAGGTAACGCTGCTGCAGGACGGCGCGGCCACCTATCCGGCCATGTTCGCGGCAATCCGCCAGGCCCATGACCATATCAACATGGAATCCTACATCTTCGAAGACGACGAAATAGGACAGCAATTCGCCGACCTGCTGCTGGAGCAACAGGCGCGCGGGGTTCAGGTCAACCTGATCTACGACAGCTTCGGCACCGTCAATACGCCGAAGGCCTTCTTCGAGCGCCTGAAGCAAGGCGGGGTAGAGGTGCTTCAATTCAATCCGATCAACCCGCTCGCGGCGAAGACGCCATGGCTGATCAATAACCGCGACCATCGCAAATTGCTGATCGTCGACGGACACACCGCATTCATCGGCGGAATCAATATCAGCAGCGTCTATTCTTCCGGATCGGCGGCCAGGCGCAGCGCGAAGGCGCCCCGGGACGCGCTTGCATGGCGCGATACCGATCTGCAAATCGAAGGCCCCGTCGTCGCTGAATTGCAGAAGCTGTTCATGCAGACCTGGGAGAAGCAGCGCGGCGCGCCGCTTGCCGCGAAGACCTATTTTCCAGCGCTGGCGGTGCAGGGGCAGGACATCGTGCGCGCCATCGGCAGCACGCCCGACGATCCGTACAGCCTGATCTACCTCATCCTGATATCGGCGGTCGGCAATGCCGAAAAGCAGGTGTATCTGACCAACGCCTATTTCGTTCCCGACCCGCAGCTGCTCAATGCGCTGACCGACGCGGCCGCGCGCGGGGTCGATGTGAAACTCATCCTGCCCAGCCATTCCGATTCCGAAGTCGTGTTCCAGGCCGGACGCGCGCACTATTCCACTCTGCTGCGTGCTGGGGTCAGGATCTTCGAGCGGCAGGGTGCGCTGTTGCATTCCAAGACCGCATACATCGACGGCGTCTGGTCCACCGTGGGCTCGACCAACCTCGATTGGCGCAGCTTTCTCGACAACGATGAAATCAACGCGGTCATCATCGGGCGCGAGTTCGCCGGACAAATGCAGGCCATGTTCGCGCAAGACCTCGCGGCCTCGGAGGAGATCGACCCGGAGCGCTGGGAGCGCCGGCCGCTTGCGTTCCGCTTCAAGGAATGGATGGCGCGCGTGTGGGGGCGCTTGCTTTAGCTGTGGTAGTTCAGACTCAACACGATAGAAAGTGTCGGAGTGAAGATTTTTCCCCGAGTCGCCGCACACGCACCGGAAAAGTTTGTCGCCAGTTGCGAAGGGGAGCAGGGTATGATTATTGCTCCCGTCATCCAGAGAAATGGCGCATGGCCAAACCGACCAAGCTGTCCGCCACGGCACGCCGCAAGACTCCGCCCCAAATCACCCCTCGTCCCGGCCCCGCCGATCAGAAATCGCGGGCCGCGCCGAAAGCCAAACCGCGCGCAGACAGCGCGTTTCCGATTGTCGGCATCGGCTGCTCGGCCGGCGGACTGGAGGCGATGGAAAAGTTCTTTTCGCATGTTCCGGCCGATAGCGGCCTGGCTTTCGTCGTGGTGCAGCACCTCGATCCCACGCACGTCAGCGCACTGCCGGAACTGATACAGCGCATCACGCCGATGGCGGTGCAGGAGGCCGGCGAGCGCATGGCGGTCGGGCCGAACTGCATCTACCTGATCCCGCCCAACAAGGACCTGTCCATTCTTCATGGCGTGCTGCATCTGCTCGATCCGATCGAGCCGCGCGGCCTGCGTCTGCCGATCGATTTCTTTTTGCGCACACTCGCCGAAGATCAACACGGCAACGCCGTGGGCGTCATCCTTTCAGGCATGGGGTCCGACGGCTTGCTCGGCCTGCGCGCGATCAAGGAAAAAGCGGGCCTGGCCGTGGTGCAGGAACCCGCCAGCGCCAAGGCCGACAGCATGCCCAGGAGCGCCATCGAAGCCGGCCTGGCCGACATCGTAGGACCGCCGGAGAAACTGCCGGCCGGAATCGTCGCCTACCTGCAATTGGCTCCGCGCAAGACGACAACCGAACCCAAACTGGAAACCGAAGCACAAAGCGCGCTGGAGCAAATCGTCATCCTGCTGCGCGACCGCAGCGGCAACGATTTCTCGCTTTACAAGACCAATACTTTGTACCGGCGCATCGAGCGGCGCACCGCGCTGCACCAGATCGCCAGGATCGCCGACTATGTGCGCTATCTGCGGGAAAATCCGCAGGAACTCGACCTGCTGTTCAAGGAACTGCTGATCGGCGTCACCAGCTTTTTCCGCGATCCCGCTGTGTGGGAGGCCCTGCGCAAGGATGCGCTCCCGGCCTTGCTCGGGCATTACCCCGCCGGCAAGGTGCTGCGCGCCTGGGTGCCCGCCTGCTCCAGCGGCGAGGAGGCGTATTCGCTGGCCATCGTGTTCAAGGAAGCGCTCGACCTGGTCAAGCCGGGCGCGCGCTTTTCGCTGCAGATCTATGCCACCGACATCGACCCGGACGCCGTCGATAAGGCGCGCAAGGGCGTTTACCCGAAAAACATCACGGCGGACGTTTCGCCGCAGCGGCTCGCGCGCCATTTTGTCGCGGAGGAGAACGGCAGCTACCGCATCAGCAAGGAAATACGCGAAATGGTGGTGTTTGCGCCGCAGAACGTCATCTCCGATCCGCCGTTCACCAAGCTCGATATTCTCACCTGCCGCAATCTGCTGATCTATTTTGCGCCGCAGCTGCAGAAAAAACTCCTGCCGCTGTTTCACTACGCCCTGAACCCGGACGGTATCCTGCTGCTGGGAAGCGCCGAAAACATCGGCAATTTCCCGCAGCTGTTCGAGCCGCTCGATCCGAAGGCGCGCATCTACCGGCGCACCGCTCCGCCCGCGCCGCGTGCCGAGCTGGAGTTTCCGCGCCGGGTCGGCGCAGCCGCGGCCGCCGCCGGCGAAAAACCCGACGATGCACACCCGGCCGGGAGTCTCGAGCTGCTGACAGACCAGTTCATCCAGCAGAACTACGCGCCGGCCGCGGTGCTGGTCAACGGCGACGGCAACATTCTCTACATCAGCGGACGCACCGGCAAATACCTGGAGCCGGCAGCCGGCAGGGTCAACATCAATCTTTATGCCATGGCGCGGCCGGGGCTGCGCGAAGCGCTGACCGGGACGATACGCAAAGCGCTGCGGCAGCCGCAGCCGATTCACCTCAAGGGCCTGCAGGTCAGCACCAACGGCGGCACGCAGAGCGTCGACGTGACGATCCAGGGCATGGACAAGCCCGAGCTGTTGCGCGGCCGGGTGCTGGTGGTGTTCAAGGACGTCGCCGCCGCGCCTGCCGCGCGCGGCCCGCGCCGGAGCAGGAGCGCCGACGCCGACTCCGAAAATTCGCTCGCACTCGAGTTGCAGCAAACCCGCGAAGCCTTGCAGGTGACCCACGAAGAGATGCAGACCTCGGTGGAGGAGCTCAAATCGAGCAATGAGGAACTGCAATCGACCAACGAAGAGCTGCAGTCGACCAACGAGGAGCTGACCACCTCGAAGGAAGAGATGCAATCCATGAACGAAGAATTGCAGACCGTCAATGCCGAACTTCAATCCAAGGTGGACGATCTGGCATGGGTGCGCAACGACATGGCCAACCTGCTCAACAGCACGGAAATCGCCACCGTATTCCTCGATGGCAAGCTCAATCTGCGCCGCTTCACCCCCAACGCCACCAGGCTGTTCAAGCTGATACCGCAGGATGTGGGACGGCCCTTGTCCCACATCGTCACCGAGCTCGACTATGAGGAACTGAGAACCGACGCCGAGGAGGTGCTGCGCACGCTGGTGTTCCAGGAAAAGCAGGTGAATACCCGGGACGGACGCTGGTACCGGGTGCGCATCATGCCCTACCGCACCCAGGAGAACGTGATCGACGGCATTGTGATCACCTTCATCGACATCACCGAAATCAAATTGCTGGAAGCGGAGCTCAGAAAACGCGGAACCTAGCGTTCCTCGCCCGATTGAGAACCGAGCTTCGGTCTTGCCAGGCGGAACTAGCCGGGCGCGCGCTTCGGCGGAGCCGGGGCGGCATCGATGATCCCCGACAGCTGCATGCTTGCCGCGTCCAGCTTGTCGAGGCATTTTGCCTGTGCGGCATCCACGCCAGAGCGTCGAATCTGCCGCGACATGCTGGTGATCACTTTGAGCGGACTGCGCATTTCGTCGCACATCCTGGCGAGGATGGCGCTCTCGGCCCGGAGGGCGGCATCGATTTTATCGCTCGAGGCAGAGTTGTCTTTTGCAGTCTTTTCCAGGCGTTTGTTAAGCAGGGTAACTTGTCGCAACATTGCGGCGGTCTCATCCTGCGTGAGTTTCAACTCCGCGTTTTGCATTTCCAGCTCGACCTGATACACCTGCAACTCATGCAGCAGTTTCTGCGCATCGGCTTCGCCTTGGAGCGGATGCGCAACCAGCCACTGCGTCATGCTTTCGGCGCGGCGGCGCAATTCGGCTGTATCTATTTCACTTTTGCGTTTAGTCATGGCTCGCCTTCGCTCCTCATTTTCGCCGATCTATGCAGCATGCTTACTTTGCGTTCCATCCTAGCACCATTCGCAGTGATATTGCAGAACGCCTCATTTGCGGCCGACGGCGACCAGCAGGAAGATGCCGACTGCAATCGCCCCGGCGCTGACGATCAACGGGACGCTCACGGTTTCCTTTTGCTGCACTTTGAGTTCCATCGAACCCAGCTTCATCGCGGTGGACTCCTTGGTATAGCTGAAGCCGCCGTAGACGAGGCCCAGACAGCCGGCTACGATGAGGATGATGCCTACCAGTTTTGTGGGGTTCATTTGCGTCTAGCTCCAAGTTAATAGGGGTGAGTCGAAACAACTGCGCCATGGATTATTTTTCCGTCGGCGTACTGTGTGCCGCCTCGGCGCAGAAAGCCGCCAGGCGTTCGAGCACGGTCCGTACTGCAGCATTGGCCGCAACCACACCGCCGTAGGGGCCGTCGCTCGCAGCAGGAACGCTGAGGTCGAACTCGCGCCAGGCGAGCACGCGGCGCGTCTTGTCCTCGACGAGGTAGGCGCGCAGCGTGAACCGTACCCGGCTCGGCTGGACCTCGAACTCGTGTTGCAGCCGGATGATCTCGGTATCGAGGCGCAAGTCGGCGGCAGCGGAACTCGGCGTGAGCAGCACGGCGCGGAATGCGCCCGTGTTCTGCAGCGCGGAAACCAGCAGCGGCGCGAGCATGCGCGCGGGCGGATCCACCCATTCGCTGTGCGCGAAGTATTCGAGCTTGTGGTTCTCGCGCACATAGATGATGCGCGGGGAATCGAAGCCGGCGGACGCGTGCGGCCGATTGACGATCAGTGTGGGCGCCGTGGCCGATGCGGCGGCCGAGACCATCGTCGGCGCTGCGGTGCCAGGCGCGGTTTCCAGCGCATAGATCGTGGGGGGGGAGGGCGCTCCCGCGCGCAGCGTACTGCAGGCAGCGAGCTCCAGGACGATAATGCCGGCGACCAAGGGCCGCCACATACGGGAGAACGTGATCTTTTTCATGGCTTTGATGCTCCCGGTTTCGGTTCTCCCGGCCCTTCCGCGACCGGTTTGCGGCCGATTAGAAAGGCGCCCGGGTCGCGCTCGGTCTGCTCGCTCAGGCGGCGCAGCGATGTCGTCAGGACGCTCAGCTCGCCGAGCAGGCGCTCGAGTTGCGGCAGTGTTTCCGCGCTGAAGCGTTTTACGTCGGCCCCGATCGAGTTGACCGTCTTGCCGGCGCCGGCGCTGGTGCGGGCAACCTCGTTCCCCATCTTCTCGATCGAGTCGGCGCTGCGGCCGATGCGCTCGATCACAGGCCCGATCTGCGCCGCTGCGCGCGAGCTGTATTCCAGCGTGCGGCCGCCATTGCTTATGCCCGCGTCGATCGTGTCCTTGCGCGCGGCAATCGTGCGCGCCACGGCGGCGATGTCGGCGAGCGCGCTGGAAAACGCCGCCCGGTTTTCGTCGCTGAGCAGTGCATTGATGCTGTTCGATGTGCTGTCGAGTTTCGCCAGTACGCTCGTGAGCACGTTCTCCAGCCGCGCGCTGAGCGATGGCTTGGTGTGGATCACCGGATAGCCGGCGCCCGGCGTCGCGCGCAGCAAAGGCGAATCCGCAGCGCCTCCGCTGAGCTCGACATAGGCGATTCCCGTAAGCCCCTGCGTTTTCAGTACTGCGACGGTGTCTTCCTTGATCGGCGTGCCGCGCTCGATTGCGAACAGCAGATTCACGCGTTTCGGATTGCCGGGGTCGAGCGCGATTTGCTGCACTTTGCCGACATCGACGCCGCTGTACTTGACCGGCGCGTTCAGGTTGAGTCCGGCCACGGATTCGTCTTCGATCGCGAGGTAAAGGTCGAATTTCTTCTGCCATGCACCGCCCGAGGCGAGCCAGAGCGTGGCGGCGACCATCCCCGCGCCGAGGACCAGCACGAACAGCCCGACCAGCGGATAGTTCACTTTGGTTTCGATGGCGGCTTCTCGCTTTGCATGTCGGTGTGCCCCTGCCGCGTTTCCTGCTCTTGCGCCGCCCTGCCGCGCGGGCCATCGAAGAATTTGCGGATGGCGGGATGGTCCATGCGCGCGAGCTCGGACATCGAGCCGACACCCTGTACCTTGCCCTCGGCGAGCACGGCGACCCGGTCGGCAACCTGCCACAGCAGATCGAGGTCGTGCGTGATCATGACGATGGTCAGGCCGAACAGGTCGCGCAGCTTGCGCACGAGTTCGTCGACGCCGCCGGCGCTGTCGGGGTCGAGGCCGGCCGTCGGTTCGTCCAGAAACAGCAGCTCCGGGTCGAGTGCGAGCGCGCGGGCGAGCGATGCGCGCTTCATCATGCCGCCGCTGAGTTCGGACGGGTATTGCGCGCCGACCGCGGGCGCGAGGCCGGTCAGGGCGAGCTTCGCTGCCGCGATCTCATCGATCAATCCGTCTTCCAGCTCGGTGTGCTCGCGCAGCGCCAGTCCGACGTTTTCGCTCACCGTGAGCGCGCCGAACAGGCCGCCTTGCTGGAACATCACGCCCCAGCGCTGGCGCAGCGCCAGGGCTTCGTTGTCGCCGGCGCTTTGCAGATCGACGCCGAGCACCCGGATGGAACCCGAATCCGGCTGCTGCAGCAGGATCATCTCGCGCAACAGCGTCGATTTGCCCGAGCCGGAGCCGCCGACCAATGCGAATATTTCCGCGCGGCGCACGTCAAGATCGATTGCGGCATGCACCACATGCTTGCCGTAGCGCGTCGAAACCTTGCTGATCTCGATCACCGGGTCGTTCTGGGAGGCTTGGTCGAGCGCGCTGTCTGTCTGCGCTGCGCTTTGCATATCAGAGATCCAGTGCGCTGAAGGCGACCGAAAACAGGGCATCGGCAACGATCACCAGGAATATCGATTGCACGACGCTGCGTGTGGTCTGGCGGCCGACGCCGTCGGCGCCGCCTTTGGCGCGAAAGCCCTGGAAGCAGCCGACCACGGCGATGATCGCGGCGAATACCGGCGCTTTGCAGATGCCGATGAAATAGGAAGTGATGCTGACTGCCTTGACCAGGCGGTCGAGGAACTCGCCGTAGCCGACGCCGAGCTGCGCGCGCGCCATGATCATGCCGCCGAACACGCCGAGCACGTCGGCAAACAGGGTCAGCAGCGGCAGCGCGATCAGCAGCGCGAGGATTTTCGGCAACACCAGCATGTCCAGCGGTGCGATGCCGAGCGTGCGCATGGCGTCGATTTCCTCGGTCACGGACATGGTGCCGATCTGCGCGGCATAGGCCGAGCCCGAGCGCCCGGCGATGATGATGGCGGTGATCAGCGGCGCGAACTCGCGCAGCATCGACAAACCGACGAGATCGGCAACGAAAATGTTGGCGCCGTATTGCCTGAGCTGATCCGCGCCCTGGTAGGCAACCACGACCCCGAGCAGGAAAGACAGCAGGCCGACGATCGGCAGCGCATCGAATCCCGCGCTGCGAATGTTGTACAGGACGGGGCGCCAGCGCATGCGCCGCGGGTGTGCCACGCTTTGTGCGAGCGCGACCGCGCTTTCGCCGACGAAGCCGAACAGCGCAACCGTCTGCTCGAAAGCGGCTTCGGCGCCGCGCCCGAGACCTTCAAGTGCGGATGCGGGGACGCGCGCAGGCGCGAGGATTTCCCCGCGGCCGGCCTGTTGCTCGCCCACCGCGTCCAGCAGTTTGGCGAATTCCGGGCGCAAGCCGCGCAGGCTCACGACCGTGCCTTCTGCGCGCAGCCGCAGCAGCAGCTTTTGCAGCACCCATGCGCCAGCCGTGTCCAGGGCTTCGATGCCCGCGCCGTCGGCGATAGTTGTGCCTGCGGCCGTTGCGCGCACGGAAGCGAGCCGCGGCTGGAGGGTGCCGATGCCGCGCGCGGTCCAGGACCCCGACAACGCGAGTTCCTGGGGGTTGGGCTGAGCGATGGCGGCGGGGGCCGGCGACACGGGATTCATAGATGATGGCAGAGTAGATCAAATGTATTTCCCCGTATGTACGCGAGCGCACAGAACGCCGTTGTCGAAGGGACAACAATTGCTGAAAAATCGTTGTTCGTTGTTCGTTGTTCGTTGTTCGTTGTTCGTTGTTCGTTGTTCGTGGCTCGTGGCACGAACAACGAACCACGAACCACGCCTTGATCAACTCCTATTGCGGTGAAAAATCATGTTCATTGTTCGGACCGTAGCGGCTATAGCCTTGTGCCTGTCCGCGTTTGCGCTCGGCGGCTGCCAGACGACCACCTCCGGCGGGGCCGTGGGCGCACAGCGCAAACAGCTGATGCTGGTGTCCTCGCAGGAACTCGACCAGATGGCGGCGCAAAGCTACAACAAGCTGAAAGCCGATGCGAGCGCCAAGGGCACGCTCAATACCGACCGCGCGCTGGAGCAGCGGGTGCGCGCCATAGCGGCGCGCATCGA
>JAJZPQ010000024.1 GCA_021811085.1 Pseudomonadota bacterium
CATCGTTCAAGCAGCAGGACGGCTTGCGCTATTCGGCGCGCGACGTGGCGATATTCCGCGCGCGCCAGCTGGGAATTCCCATCGTGCTCGGCTCGGCCACGCCGGCGCTGGAAACCTACGCGCATGCCTTGTCCGGCCGCTATCGGCTGCTGCGGCTCACGCAGCGCGCGGTGCCGCAGGCACAGCTGCCGCAGGTACGTACCGTGGACCTGCGCAAACTCAAGCTCGAAGACGGGCTTGCACCGCCGGTGCTGCAGGCGCTGGCCGAACGCCTCGCGCGCGGCGAGCAAAGCCTGGTGTTTCTGAATCGGCGCGGCTACGCACCGGTGCTGATGTGCCCGGCCTGCGACTGGGTCAGCGGCTGCAAGCGCTGCTCCACGCGCATGGTGCTGCATCTGGTCGACAAGCAGCTGCGCTGTCACCATTGCGGCGCGAGCGCGCCCATCCCGCGCCATTGCCCCAATTGCGGCAACGCCGACATCCATCCATTCGGCCGCGGCACGCAGCGGCTGGAAGCAACGTTGTCCGCGCGTTTTCCGCAGGCGCGCGTGCTGCGCGTCGACCGGGACAGCACGCGCAACAAGGGCAGCTTTTCGCGCATGCTCGGCGATATCCATGGCGGCCGCGCCGACATCCTGGTCGGCACGCAGATTTTGGCCAAAGGGCACGACTTTCCCAACCTGACTCTGGTGGCCGTGCTCAACGCCGACAGCGCGCTGTATTCCGCGGACTATCGCGCGCCGGAGCGCCTGTTCGCGCAGCTGGTGCAGGTCGCCGGGCGCGCCGGACGCGCCGGGCTGGCAGGCGAAGTGCTGATTCAGACGCAGTATCCGCGCCATCCGCTGTACCAGGCGCTGGCGCAACACGACTATTGCGGCTACGCGCGCACGCTGCTCGCCGAGCGCGAGCAGGCGGGCTTCCCGCCTTACGTGTTCGAAGCGGTGCTGCGCGCCGAAGCGGCCGAACTCAAGACCGCGCTGGAATTCCTGCGCGCGGCGTCTGCGCTCGCCGGACCGCCGCCGGCCGGCATCACGCTCTACGATCCGGTAGCCATGAGCGTGCCGCGGCTGGCCGAGCGCGAGCGCGCACAGCTGCTGCTGCAGTCGGTGTCGCGCAAGACGCTGCAGACCTACCTTGCGGCCTGGAGCGCACGGCTTTATGCCCTGCCCCAGCGCGCGGTACGCTGGCATCTCGACGTGGATCCGATCGAGTTTTAATGCGGGAAGAACAGCCCTGCAAGGAGTGCGCAGGCGGTCTGCTCGCGGCTTCAAGGTATAATACGCAACTTTTTTTCGCCCCAATTCCCCCTTGTCCACTGAGATAAAGTCGCACTTGATCGATTTGCTGACGCAATCGCTGGCGCGCGTGGCGCCCCAGTCGGCTGCGTCGGTGATCGCGCTCGAGCGCCCGAAGCAGGCCGCGCACGGCGACTGGGCCTGCAATGTCGCGATGCAGCTGGCGAAGCCGCTCAAGCGCAATCCGCGCGAGCTGGCGCAGGCGCTGATCGCAGGCCTTCCCGCCTCGCCCTGGCTGGCGGGCGCGGAGATCGCCGGGCCCGGCTTCATCAATCTGCGTCTGAAACCCGAGGCCAAGCTGGACGCGGTGCGCAGGGTGCTTGCCGCGGGCGCGCAGTACGGCCGCGCCGGCGGCGGGCGCGGACGGCCGATCCTGGTCGAATTCGTTTCCGCCAACCCCACCGGACCGCTGCACGTGGGTCACGGCCGCCAGGCTGCGCTGGGCGACGCGATCTCGGCCTTGCTCGAAGCGCAAAACTGGAAGGTCACGCGCGAGTTCTATTACAACGATGCCGGCGTGCAGATCGACAATCTGGCGCTGTCGGTGCAGGCGCGCGCGCGCGAGCAGCGCGGCGAGACGGGGAACTTCCCCGAGTCCGGCTACCACGGGGAATACATACGCGAAATCGCCGCGGATTATCTCGCCCAGGGCGGCGATCCCGCCGATCTCGCGGCAGTGCGCCGGTTTGCGGTGGCCGCGCTGCGGCGCGAGCAGGACGAGGACCTCAAGGCATTCGGCGTCAAATTCGACAATTATTACCTCGAGTCCTCGCTCTACACCGAGGGCAAGGTAGAGGCGACGGTGAGCGCGCTCACCGCCTCAGGCAAGACCTACGAACAGGACGGCGCGCTGTGGCTCAGAACCACCGACTACGGCGACGACAAAGACCGCGTCATGCGCAAATCCGACGGCAGCCACACGTATTTCGTACCCGATGTCGCCTATCATGTGACCAAATGGCAGCGCGGCTACACGCACGCCGTCAATATCCAGGGCTCGGACCATCACGGCACCGTGGCGCGGGTGCGCGCCGGGCTGCAGGCGCTCAGCACGGTAACGGGGGTGGGCATCCCGCGCGACTACCCTGCCTACGTGCTGCACAAGATGGTGACGGTGATGCGGGGGGGCGAGGAGGTCAAGCTGTCCAAGCGCGCCGGCAGTTATGTCACGGTGCGCGACCTGATTGACGAGGTGGGCCGCGATGCGGTGCGTTTCTTTCTGGTTTCGCGCAAGGCCGACACCGAGTTCGTGTTCGACATCGACCTGGCGAAATCGCAGACCGAAGACAATCCGGTCTATTACGTGCAATACGCACATGCCCGCATCTGCTCGGTGCTGGCGCAGGCCGCCGCCGACGCGACCGCGCTTGCCGCTGCCGAGCTCGCGCCGCTGGTGCACCCGCGCGAGCTCGCGCTGGCGCAGCGCCTGGCGGAATTCCCGGAACTGCTGGCCGAGGCGGCCGGCGATTTTGCACCGCATATGGTGGCGTTCTATTTGCGCGAACTGGCAGGCGAGTTCCACAGCTACTATAATGCCGAGCGCGTGCTGGTCGACGACAAATCACTGCGGCTGGCGCGGCTGGCGCTTATCCTCGCCGTGCGCCAGGTGCTGCAAAACGGTCTTGCGCTGCTGGGCGTAAGCGCTCCGCAAAAGATGTAAGGGGCGTTTGCTCGGTTTCGCAACAGCCCCGGACTTGGGGAAGCGCGAAGGGATGCACTTCCTCATTTTAGAGTGAAAGCTAAATGGCCAAAGACCACAAACCGAGAACGATGGCGAAGAAAAAAAGCGGCGGCGGCACATTGCTCGGCGTTTTCATCGGCATCATCATCGGCCTGGGCATCGCGGTCGGCGTGGCCTGGTACATGAACAAGACTCCGATTCCGTTCCTGACCAAGGCCAAGCCGCCGGAAAAAGCGGCGGTCGAGCCCGGGAAGACCAGCGTCAAGCCGGACGATAAAACGACGGAGCAAGTGGAAAAACCGCGCTTCGAATTCTACAAGATCCTGCCCGGCGCGGAAGAGCCGGTGACCGAGCAGCAGATGAAGCAGGCCGCCAAGACCGGCGCGCCCGCGGAGAGCTTTCTGCTGCAGGTCGGCGCGTTTCAGAATCCCGCCGAAGCCGACAACCTCAAGGCCCGGCTCGCTTTGATCGGGGTGGAGGCGAATGTCGAACCGGTCGACCAGGCGGAAAAAGGCACCTGGTACCGGGTGCGCGTGGGGCCATACGCCAAGGTGGATGAAATAAACCGCGTGCGCCAGACCCTGGCGCAGAACGGAATCGACGCCTCGCTGGTCAAAATCAAGGATCCCGGCTCGCACTGAGCGCGGGGCGCTTTTCTGGAGGATTAAGTGCTGAAACATTTTGCAGTGGCGTTGCTCCTGTTCTTCACGCTCGGGCAGGCGCAGGCCCAACCTACGCTGGGTAGGGAGTATCGCGAACTTTCCCCGCCGCAACCCACGGACAGCCCGGGCAAGATCGAGGTTTTAGAGTTCTTCTGGTACGGCTGTCCGCATTGCTACGAATTCGAACCGGTGCTCGAGCCCTGGGTGAAAAAACTGCCCAAGGACGTGCATTTCCGCCGCATCCCGGCCATGTTCAACGACGAGTACGCGCGCGGCGCGCGCGCGTTCTACGCGCTCGACGCGATCGGCCAGGAGGAGCGCCTGCACACCGCGCTGTTCGACGCCGTGCACACGGGCGACAGACTCCGGGTGGGGGACGAGGCGGCATTGACCGAATGGCTGGGCAAGCACGGCGTGGACACGAAAAAATTCACAGCTGCTTACCACTCGTTCAGCGTCGAAGCCAAACTGAAGCGCGGCACACAGCTGACGCAGGCATACAAAATCGACGGCGTGCCTTCAATGACGGTGAACGGCAAATACGTCGTCATCACCGACAACATGAGGTCCTTCGAGCAATTGCTCGGCGCTACCGATTACCTGATCGCGCAAGTGCGCAAGACGAGCGGCAAAACGGCGGCGAAGAAATAACCTTCGGCCGCAACAAGCAGCGCGCGGTCTGCGTTGCAGGACAGCCCGCGCGCCGGGCCGGCGCAAGCAACGCAGCGCCGGGACTTTGGCAAAGCTTGCCGGATCGGCATATGATTCCGTCTTCCAGTTCGGCTTAGGGAAGGAATCATGGTTCTATTCAGAAATGCCGTGGCGGCGTTGATGCTGGCGCTTGCGGCGGCAGGCGCGCAGGCCCAGACGCAGTCCGCACCCCAGCTCGGCAGCGACTACATCCGGCTCGATCCGCCCCGCGCGGTAGCGACCGGCGACAAGATAGAAGTCATCGAATTCTTCTACTACGGCTGCCCGGTCTGCTACGAACTCGAGCCGAAGCTGTCGCGCTGGTATTTCAACGGACCCGGATCCGTTGAGCTGCGCCGCGTGCCCGCGCTGTCATCGGATAATTGGGACAATTTCGCCAAGTTGTTCTACACGCTGGACGCCATGGGACAGCTGGGACGCCTGCACTGGCCGGTCTACGACAATTTCCACTTCCGCGGCATAAAATTGAACGAAGAGCGGGCAGCGGCAGACTGGGTCGCCCACAACGGCCTTGACCGGAAAAAATTCATCGCGATCTATGGCTCGCCGCAAATCCAGGCGAAGCTCGCTGCCGCACGCGTGGCAATGCAGGGCTATGGAATCACGGGCGTGCCGAGCATAGTCGTCGACGGCAAGTTCCTGACTTCGGCGCGCATGAGCGGCAGCACCGACCAGCTGGTGCAAGTGGTGCAGCAGCTGGTTGAACTCGCGCGCAGGGAACGCGGAAAATAATTGCGCCGTCGCGGCGCGATCTGACCGCCTGATCGCAACATGTGGCGCGACGCCGCCGGCGCGCTGCACCAGCGCGCACAACAACCGGCGCGCATAGTGTCGCTGGTGCCTTCAATTACCGAGCTCGTCTGCGACCTCGGCCTCGCGGCGCAACTCGCGGGCCGCACCGGCTTCTGCGTCCATCCGCGCGCAATCCTGAAAACGGTACCCAAGGTCGGCGGCACCAAGGACGTGGACCTCGCCAAAGTACGCGCGCTGGCGCCTACGCATGTGCTGCTCAACATCGACGAGAACGAGAAGCCGGCTGCGCAAGCGCTGGCGCAGTTCGTGCCGCACTTGATCGTCACCCATCCCCTGGGCCCGCTGGACAACCCGCCGCTATACCGCCTGCTGGGCGGAATTTTCGGGCGCGAACCGGCGGCCGAGGCCCTGTGCGCGCAATTCGAGCAGGCCTACGACGCGCTCGGCCAAGCCGCGCGCGCCTGGCCGCGCCGGCGCGTGCTCTACCTGATCTGGAGGCAGCCGTGGATGACGGTTTCGCGCGACACCTACGTTTCGCGCACACTCGCGCTGGCGGGCTGGGACAGCGTGCCGGCCGCCGCGACGCTGCGCTATCCTGAGCTCAAGCTGGACGAAAGCTTGCTGCGCGAGGTGGACCTGGTGCTGCTCGCGAGCGAACCCTACCGCTTTCGCGAGCGCGACGTCGCGGAACTGCGCGCGCTGCCTGCGCTGCAGGGCAAAACAGTGGCGCTGATCGATGGCGAGATGACTTCCTGGTACGGCAGCCGCGCCATCGCCGGGATGAATTATCTGGCCCGCTTCAGAGCGCAGCTAAACGGCCAGGATACCAGCCGAGCTTGATCCGCTCGATCTAGGATCTGTCCGGCCCGGCTTTCGGCCTGGCCTTCTCGGCCGCCAGCCGCAGGCTGACATAGCCCCCGGGCGCATCCTCGATCACCGGCAGCCCGGCATCACCGGGCACGCGCGCCGCAACTTTGACGCCGCCATTGTGCTGGTCGATCCAGGCCTGCCAGTCGCCCCACCACGAACCTTCGTGACGCGTCGCGCCGGCCAGCCATTCATCCGCCTCCTGCGGCGAGGCATCGTTGGTCCAGTAGCAGTATTTTTGCGCCGCCGGCGGATTGACGATACCGGCGATGTGCCCCGATCCGCCGAGCACGAAGCGCACCGGGCCGGACAGCACGCGCGCCCCCTTGTACACCGATTTCCAGGGTGCGATATGGTCTTCGGCGGTGGAAATGAAATACGCGGGAACCTTGATTTTGCCCAGGTCGACCGGCGTGCCGTCCAGGCTGATGCCGCCGGGGTCCTTGAGCTTGTTGGCGAGATACATATTGCGCAGATAGAAGCTGTGCATTTTCGCCGGCATGCGCGTCGAATCCGAGTTCCAGTAGAGCAGATCGAACGGGAACGGATCCTTGCCCATCAGATAATTGTTCACCACGAAGGACCAGATCAGGTCGTTCGAGCGCAGCATGTTGAACGTGCCCGCCATCTCCGAGCCTTCGAGGTAGCCGCGCGCGTTCATGCGCCGCTCCAGGTTCTCTACCTGTTTCTCGTCGATGAATACGCCGAGTTCGCCCGGGATGGAAAAATCGAGCAGCGACACGAAGAACGTCGCGCTTGCGGCGCGCTTGTCCTTTTTCGCCGCCATCACGCCCAGCGCCGCGCCGAGCAGCGTGCCGCCGAGGCAGTAGCCGATGATATTCACCTGCTTTTCGCCCGTGGCTTGTTCGATCGCGGCGAGCGCATCGTTCGGCCCCTGGTGCAGATAGTCCTCGAAGCTCTTGTCCGCGTATTCGCGGCCGGGGTTGACCCAGGAAATCACGAATACCGTGTGCCCTTGGTCCACCGCCCACTTGATGAAGGAGTTGGACTCGCGCAGGTCGAGGATATAGTACTTGTTGATCCAGGGCGGGATGATCAGGAGCGGCCGCCGGTACACCTTGTCCGTGCTCGGCTGGTACTGGATCAGCTGCATCAATTCGTTCTGGTACACCACCTTGCCCGGCGTGGTGGCGATGTTCTTGCCCATCTTGAACGCCTTGGCATCGGTCATGCTGATCTGCAGCTGTCCGTCGCCGCGCTCGATGTCGGCCAATAGGTTGTTCAGTCCGCGCAGCAGATTCTCCCCGCCCGAGGCCAAGGTCTCGCGCAGGACTTGCGGATTGGTCAGCGCGAAATTCGAAGGCGACAGCGCGTCGATGTACTGGCGCGTGAAAAAATCGACTTTCTTGCGCGCCTCGGGGGGCAGATGCTCGACCTGGGACACGGCCTGGTGGATGTGGCGCGCCGCGATCAGGTAGGACTGCTTGAGGTAATCGAACAGGAAATGGTGTTCCCAGTCCTCATGGCGAAAGCGGTTGTCGCCCTGTTTCGGCGCCGCGACCGGCTCCATCTTCTGTCCCAGCATCTGCATCCAGCTGTTCTGCCACAGGCGCGTGTAATCCCAGAACATGTTCATCTGCGCCTCGGCCAGCTGTTGCGGCCGCGCGAACGTCAGCGCCGCCAGTTCCATGAACGCCTTGGCGATGCCGAACTCGTCGGCGGCGAGCGACTGTTGCGCTTCGCTCTGGCGCTTGAGAAAGTCCCCCATGATGCGGCTGGACCGCTCAGCCACCTCGGCGAATACCCTGGCCGAATCGGCACCAGGTTTGACTTGGTCATTTCTCATGTATCGACTCCTTGCGGCGACACTCCGTCCCGGACATAGCGTATGAAGCCGTCGGCGGCGCTGTAGCGCACAAGCGCGCCCCGATAATACAGGCAATGCAAGTGCGCCATCGCTTCCCCCATGGCGAAAATCAGCAGGCTAGTGCCAACGGCGGGAGCGGCCGCAGGCGGGAACCGCAACGGGTCCATGTATGAGCGGCTCCGGCTTGGGCTAGAATGCGTTCAGGACCAGACCCGGCAAGCTTGAACAAACGCAATTTTCGCAAATATTTGCGCTTCCCGCCAATGAGCACTGCCCCCAGCCGCCACGAAGAAACCTACAGCATCAGCGACCTCGCGCGCGAATTCGACGTCACGCCGCGCGCGATCCGCTTTTATGAAGACCAGGGGCTGCTTGCGCCGCAGCGCTCCGGCAGCCGGCGCATTTACGCCAAACGCGACTACGTGCGCCTCAAATTGATCCTGCGCGGCAAGCGCCTGGGGCTTTCCCTGTCCGAGGTGGCGGCGATGTTCGAGCTGTACGACTCGGCGCGGGATGAAAAGCCGCAGCTCGCGCAATTCCTCGCCGCGCTCGCCGAACGGCGCGAGCAGCTCGAGCGCCAGCGTGCCGACATAGACGAAATGCTGGGCGAGATCACGGCGTTCGAGGCGCAAAGCCGCAAGCTCCTCGCCGGCGGCGGCAAAGCGTCCGCCAAGACACGCAAGAACGCCGTGCCAAACCGGCCAAATTGACGTTTACGTAAACGGCACGTAAAGTCATCGCTCCGGCTGCGGCAAGACAGCGCAACTTTCACGACTGGATGCAAACCATGACCGACTTTCCTTCCCTGCCCTTCGATCTTGGCGAAGACATCGACATGCTGCGCGACACCGTGCGCGCGTTCGCCGCAAGCGAGATCGCGCCGCGCGCGGCCGAGATCGACCGCGCCAACGAATTTCCCGCAGACCTGTGGCGCAAGTTCGGCGCACTCGGCCTGCTCGGCATCACCGTGGACGAGCCGTACGGCGGCACCGACATGGGTTATCTCGCCCATATCGTCGCGATGGAGGAAATCAGCCGCGCTTCGGCCTCCGTCGGGCTGTCCTACGGCGCCCACTCCAATCTGTGCGTGAATCAGATCCGCCGCAACGGCACGGAGGCGCAGCGCCAGCGCTATTTGCCCAAGCTCATATCCGGGGAGCATGTCGGCGCGCTCGCGATGTCCGAACCGGGCGCGGGCTCGGACGTCGTGAGCATGCGCCTCAAGGCCGAATTCAAAAACGGCAAATTCCTGCTCAACGGCAACAAGATGTGGATCACCAACGGGCCGGATGCCGATGTGCTGGTGGTGTATGCGAAGACCGACGCCGCGGCCGGGCCGCGCGGCATCACCGCCTTCCTCATCGAGAAAGGCTTCCCCGGTTTTTCCACCGCGCAAAAGCTGGACAAGCTCGGCATGCGCGGCTCCAACACCTGCGAGCTGGTGTTCCGCGACTGCGAAGTGCCGGAGGAGAACATCCTCGGCGGCATGGGCCGCGGCGTGAACGTGCTCATGAGCGGCCTCGACTATGAGCGCGCCGTGCTCTCCGGCGGCCCGCTCGGGATCATGGCCGCCTGCATGGACGTGGTCGTGCCCTACGTGCACGAGCGCAAGCAGTTCGGCCAGCCCATAGGCGAATTCCAGCTGATGCAGGGCAAGCTCGCCGATATGTACACCACCATGAACGCCTGCCGCGCCTACGTCTATGCTGTGGGCAAGGCGCTGGACCGCGGCAAACTCAAGGGGACCGGCGCGCGCAAGGACGCGGCCGGGGCCATCCTCTACTCCGCCGAGAAAGCCACCTGGATGGCGGGCGAAGCGATCCAGGCGCTGGGCGGCATGGGCTATATCAACGAAACGCCGACCGGCCGCCTGTGGCGCGACGCCAAGCTGTACGAGATCGGCGCCGGCACCTCGGAAATCCGCCGCATGCTCATCGGGCGGGAGCTGTTTGGCGAGACCAAGTAATACGGCATGGCGCCAGGCGCAATCGCAACTTACATTTGAAAGGAAAGCCATGAACGATCCAGTCGTCATTGTCTCCGCTGCGCGCACCCCCATGGGCGCGTTTGGCTACGGCCGCCGCTACGCGGCTTAACGTTCGCTACGCTCACGTTAGCCTTCACCGAAACCGCCCGACACCTACACGTATTTGGAGGTTCACATGCTTAATGATCCTATTGTTATCGTCTCCGCCGTTCGTACTCCGATGGGCGGTTTTCAGGGCGAACTCAAGCAATTCGCCGCCGCCGAGCTGGGCGCAGCCGCGATCCGCGCGGCGGTCGAGCGCGCCAAGATCAAACCCGAGCAGGTGGACGAAGTCATCATGGGCTGCGTGCTGCCCGCGGGCCAGGGCCAGGCGCCCGCGCGCCAGGCCTCGCTCGGCGCGGGCCTGCCTCTGGCGACCGGCTGCACCACCATCAACAAAATGTGCGGCTCCGGCATGAAAGCGGCGATGTTCGCGCACGACCTGCTCGCAGCGGGCACCAACGCGATCATGGTCGCAGGCGGCATGGAGTCCATGACCAACGCGCCCTATCTGCTGGCCAAGGCACGCGGCGGCTACCGCCTGGGACACGGCCAGCTCATCGACCACATGTTCTACGACGGCCTCGAAGACGCCTACACAAGAGACGAAAAAGGCGGGGGGCGTCTCATGGGCAGCTTCGCCGAGGATTGCGCCGCCAAATACGGCTTCACGCGCGCGCAGCAGGACAAATTCGCGGTCGTTTCGCTCGAGCGCGCTCAAAGCGCGAACAAGAGCGGCGCCTTCGCCTGGGAAATCACGCCGATCGCGATCAAGGCGGGAAAAGACGAGCGCTTCATGGAAATGGACGAGTCGCCGTTCAAGGCCAACTTCGACAAGATTCCCGCGCTCAAGCCCGCGTTCAAGAAGGACGGCAGCATCACCGCTGCCAACTCGAGCTCGATCTCCGACGGCGGTGCGGCGCTGGTGATGATGCGCCGCTCGATGGCGGAGAAGCTCGGACTCGCGCCGCTGGCCATCGTGGTCGGCCACAGCACCCATGCGCAGGAGCCCGGCTGGTTCACCACCGCCCCGGTAGGCGCGATCAAGAAGCTCTACGACCAGACCGGCTGGAGCGCAGCCTCGGTGGATCTGTACGAAATCAACGAGGCCTTCGCCGTCGTCACCATGGCGGCGATGCAGGAACACGGCTTGCCGCACGAGAAGGTCAACATCCACGGCGGCGCCTGCGCACTGGGCCATCCGATCGGCGCCTCGGGCGCGCGCATCCTGGTCACGCTGATCGGCGCGCTGCGCAAGACCGGCGGCAAGCGCGGCGTCGCCAGCCTGTGCATAGGCGGCGGCGAGGCCACCGCAATGGCGATCGAACTGGTTTGAACAGGCCCACCGCGAAGCAGGCTCAACCATGATCTTGAATCAGGAACAGCAGATGATCCGCGATTCGGTGCGCGCGTTTGCGTCCGAGCGCCTGGCGCCAAACGCGCCGCGCTGGGACCGCGATTGCAGCTTCCCGCGCGAGGAGCTCAAGGCGATGGCGCAGATGGGCCTGCTCGGCGTGACCGTACCGGAGCAATGGGGCGGAGCGGGGCTGGACTACGTGTCCCAGGCCGTAGCGCTGGAAGAGATCGCCGCGGGCGACGGCGCAACCTCGACCATCGTCAGCGTGCAGGCTCTGGTATGCAATATTTTCAACGGCTACGCGAGCGACGCGCAGAAGGAGCGTTATCTCAAACCGCTCGCGCGCGGAGACCAGCTCGGCTGTTTCTGCCTCACCGAGCCGCACGTAGGCTCGGACGCCGGGGCGATCACCACGCGCGCGGAGCGCCAGGGCGAGCATTGGGTACTCAACGGCGTGAAGCAGTTCATCACCAGCGGCAAGAATGCGGACGTGGCCGTGGTGTTCGCGGTCAGCGACAAGGCGGCGGGGAAGAAAGGCATCAGCGCATTCATCGTGCCCACCGACAGCCCCGGCTACGTGGTTACCCACATCGAGGACAAGCTCGGCCAGCATGCTTCCGATACCGCGCAGATCGCGTTCGAGAACTGCCGCATACCCGCGGCGAATCTGCTCGGTCCGGAAGGCATGGGCTATCACATCGCGCTGTCCAACCTGGAAGGCGGGCGCATTTGCATCGCGGCGCAGGCGGTGGGCATGGCGCGCGCCGCGTTCGAGGCGGCATTGAAGTACGCGCACGAGCGCATCAGCTTCGGCAAGCCGATCATCGAACACCAGGCCGTGAATTTCCGCCTCGCCGACATGGCCACGCAAATCGAGGTCGCACGGCAGATGGTGCTGCATGCAGCGACCCTGCGCGACGCCGCACTGCCCTGCCTGAAGGAAGCCTCGATGGCCAAGCTGTTCGCCTCGGAAATGGCGGAAAGGGTCTGCTCCGACGCGATCCAGATCCACGGCGGCTACGGCTACGTCAGCGACTTCCCGGTCGAGCGCATTTACCGCGACGTGCGCGTGGCGCAGATTTACGAAGGCGCGAGCGACATCCAGCGCATGGTGATCGGACGCGCGCTCGCTAGCCAATGATGGAGCGACGCGCCAATATGGGGGATAAACAAGGGGGTGTGCCCCCTTGTTACTGTTACTTTAGGTGCGCGAGCGACATCCAGCGCATGGTCATCGGACGCGCGCTCGCAGGGGGCTGAGATCGAGCCGGCGCGCATCGCCTACGCTTCCTGCCCGCTGTGCGGCGACGCGGCCATCCTCGATCTGCTCGAGGCCGATTGCACGCGTCATCCGCTGTATCAGCCGGCCCTGCCGACGCGCATAGGCTGGTGCCGCTGCCACGGCTGCGGCCATGTGTTCGCCGAGGGTTATTTCAATCAGGCGGCCGAGGCCTTGCTGTTCGCGTCCACGCCGCCGGGGCAGGAGCCGGGCGAGGACGTCGAACGCCAGCGCGCGCTGTGGGCCGGCGTAGTCGAGCGCGTCAGCGCGCACCTCGACGCCGCGCCGCAGCGCGCAGGCGCAGCGCCCGGGCGCTGGCTGGATGTGGGCTTCGGCAACGGCTCGCTCATTTTCACCGCGGCCGAATGGGGCTACCGGACGCTAGGCATCGACCTGCGCGCATCGAGCGTCGCCAAACTGCAGGCGCTGGGCTTCGAGGCGCGCCGCTGCGACCTGCTCGAACTCAGGCAGCCGTCTGCATTCCAGGTCGTATCCCTGGCCGACGTGATCGAGCATATCGCGTTCCCGCGCCAGACCCTGGAGCACGCGGCGACGCTGCTTGCGCCGCAAGGCCTGCTGTTCCTATCGACGCCCAACATCGACACCGCCGTATGGCGCGCGCTCGATGCGCAAGGAGCCAATCCCTACTGGGGCGAGCTCGAACACTATCACTGCTTCAGCCGCGCGCGCCTGTACGCGCTGCTGCGCGAATGCGGCTTCGAGCCGATCCACTACGACGTGAGCCCGCGTTACCGCTGCGGCATGGACGTCATCGCGCGAACGCGCTGAACGCCGCGCGAATTCGCCCGCGAGACGCTACACTATGCAGCGAGCGCGAAATCTGCGCATGGCGCGCGAGACTGACCGGAACCAAGGAGCCAACATGCCGGCACCGATCGACTTCTATTTCGACTTTTCCTCTCCCTACGGCTATTTCGCCAGCACCAAGATCGACGCGCTCGGCGCGAAGTACGGGCGCGAAGTCGTCTGGCGCCCGTTCCTGCTCGGCGCCGCGATGAAAATCACCGGCGGCGCGCCGCTGCCCGGCGTGCCGCTCAAAGGCGATTACGCCAGGCGCGACTTCGCGCGCAGCGCGAAGTATTACGGCGTGGAATACCGGCTGCCTTCCACGTTCCCGATCTCCTCGCAGGCGCCGGCGCGCGCCTTCTACTGGCTCAACCGCCAGGACCCGAGACAGGCGAAGGCGCTGGCCGCGGCCCTGTACCGCGCCTATTTCGTCGACGACATCAATATCTCCAATCCGGAGGACACCGTCGCCGTGTGCGCCAGGTTCGGGCTCAAGGCCGAAGAAGTGCGCGCGGCGATCAACGATGCCGCGATCAAGGAGCTGGTGAAGACGGAGGTGGACAGGGCCATCGCGCGCGGCGCCTTCGGCTCGCCCTATATCATGATCGGCGAGGAAGCGTTCTGGGGCGCGGATCGTTTGGAGCAGATCGAAAAGTGGCTCGCCAGCGGCGGCTGGACCTACTAGGCGCGCAACTCATGAACAGCGAAAAGATAAAGGTAAAGACCGAAACCGGGCAGACCATGGAGGTCGTGGTCCTGAGCAAGCGCGCCAGCGGCATCGAAATCGTGCTCGGCGAGGGCATCCATAACGTCAAATGCACGCTGAGCCCGACGCGAAACGGCTTGGCCTACGCCGGCAGCGTGATGGGGCGCGAGATCATATACCAACGCAGCCGCGATCAGGTGCAGGCGGACATCGACCTGCTCAACCCGGCTTTGCGCAAATCCAGGCCGCGCTGATAGCGCAAATTCGTCTAAGAACCCGTTACAAAATCAGTTTTGCAACGGCCTGATATAGGGGAGTATGAGGGGATGCGCCCCGAAGGAAGTCCCCGCAGGGGGTATCCCCTCATATTGCAACAGACTCCAAGCGGAGGAAGCCATGCACACGCGTTCAAGCTTCGGCCCGATCGTCCTGATCCTGGTCGGGACGATTCTCTTGCTGGTCAATCTCGGCCTGCTGCCGATCGCGGAGTTGAAAGCCCTGCTCGCAAAGTGGTGGCCGCTGATACTGATCGTCATCGGCGTGTGGCAGCTCGTTCGCCCGCGGCACGACGGTCGGTAGGGAGCTGCAGCAGGTCGCTCCGCTTAGCCGCTACGCCTGCGCCAGCCGCTGCGCGTAAGTTTCGGCGAAACGCTCCACCGCCGCCCAATCGGTGTATTCGTAGTCGCGCGTCGTATCGGTCTCGCCGCCGCCGAGGCCGACGAACACGATCATCACCCGGCGCTTGATCGGGCCATACACACTGTATTTGACCGCGCCAGCGAAGCTCGCTATCAGATGCGGCTGCCAACCGGTCTTGCGCAGAAATTTGTCGATATAGCGCTGTGCCGCGTAGGGTTTGGGCCGGGGCCCGCCAGCGCTCAGGCTCACCGAAAAAAATGCGTTGGGCCGCGCGGCGATCATGCCCCCGAGCCGGCGTATCAATTTGTGCAGGTAAGCCGGATGGTGGCCGTAGTGTATCGAGGCGCCCACCATTACGCCGTCGTAGGCCGCCGGGTCCAGGCGCGCCGGGTCGGTGTCGGCCGGCAGCAGCTCGACGCTGTGCGCCCGCTTCCTGAGCACCTGCGCGATGCGCTCGGCGATGAGCGCGGTCTGGCCTTCGGTGCTGGCGTAGAGCAACAGGATGCGGGGCATGGGATGGTGTTGTCGGCTGCGGCGTTGGATGGATACGCCGCAGTTGCTCGCGCGACGCTGGCGAAATGATGCGCGAGCGGGGCAGCGAAGTCAATTGCGGCAGTGCGCGGCCGCGGCAACGAATCGGCGCCTCGTCGCCGCAGGTCCCGGGCGCAAGCTGCCAGTTCGCCGCCAACAAATACCGGTCTGCGTAGTGTCCGCCGTAGACACCGGCGCCCAGATCGTGTCTCATACGTTTGCCCGGCACCGTTCTCAGCCGCCAGGAGAGGGACATTCTTTTCGCCAGCGCACATTCGAGTTTGCCGAAGCGGGTCCGGACCGCGGCGCTGAAGGGATGCGTTGTTCTCGCTCTCGTCAATCTGGCTGCGTGCGGCAGCGGCGGGGGTTCCGCGTCGACCCCTTGGGTTCAGGGCGTTTTCGCACCGTCGTCGAATTTCGCGGCGCAGTGTGCAGCGCCGCGCAACGGCATCGATCCCGTCAGCGGCGGGCCGTTTCCGGACACGCAAGGTTCGACGCTCAGCGAAAACAACTTCCTGAGGTCGTGGACCAACGAACTGTATCTCTGGTACGGCGAAGTGCCGGATGCCGATCCGGCGGGCTACAGCACGCCGGCTTACTTCGACCTGCTGAAGACCTCCGCCATCACGCCGAGCGGCAGGCCCAAAGACAGATTTCATTTCACCTATCCGACCGAGGTCTGGGAAAAGTTGTCGCAATCGGGTGTGCAGGCGGGATATGGAGTGGAATGGGCACTGATCGCCGCGGCGCCGCCGCGCACCGTCATGGTTGCGTTTACTGAGCCGGGCTCGCCCGCAGCGGCCGCAAATATCGCGCGCGGCACGCAATTGCTGACCGTGGATGGCATCGATGTTGCGAGCGGCAATGCCGCGGCGCTCAATGCCGGCATGTTTCCGGCAAGCGCCGGCGAGAGCCACAGCTTCGAAGTTCTCGACCCCGGCGCCGCAGTGCCGCGCAGCGTCATTTTGCAGTCGGCGGATATCGCCAGCACCCCCGTACCGAACGTGAACACGGTGGCCACGGCGGATGGAAGCGTCGGGTATATGTTATTCAACGACCATGTCGCGACCGCGGAGAGCGAATTGATCGCCGCGATCAACCAGCTGAAGTCCGCCGGCATAAGCGATTTGGTGCTCGATATCCGTTACAACGGCGGCGGTTTCATCGATATAGCCAACGAACTCGCTTACATGATCGCGGGTCCGGCCCGAACCGCAGGCCGCAGCTTCGAGCGCATGCAGTTCAACGACAAACATCCCAGCACCAATCCCGTGACGCTCCAGGCGCTGACGCCGACGCCTTTTCACGATCGATCGCAGGGTTTTTCCGTCTCCAGCGGCCAAGCCCTGCCGTCGCTGAATCTGCCGCGCGTCTATGTGCTCACGGGCAGCGGCACCTGTTCCGCCAGTGAATCGATCATCAATGGCCTGCGCGGCATCGGCATGCAGGTGATACAAATCGGCTCGACGACCTGCGGCAAGCCCTATGGCTTTTATCCGCAAGACAATTGCGGCACCACGTATTTCACGATCGAATTCAAGGGCGTGAACGATGCGAATTTCGGCGATTACGCCGACGGCTTTGCGCCGCAGAATACAGCCGGCGCAGCCGGCGTCCCGATTCCGGGCTGCTCGGTGGCGGATGATTTTACGCATGCGCTCGGCGATCCGCTCGAAGGCCGGTTTGCGGCGGCTCTAACCTATCGCACGAGCGCGATTTGTCCGGCTGCCAGCGCATTTTCGCCGCGCGTACTGGACCAGCACGCCACCCAAGGCCTGCCGACGCCTGCCGATAGCGTGCTGCGCAAGCCGCCGTTGCTCGAGAATCGCTGGTATCGATAGGCAAGCCATGCGCGCAACCGGCAAACGGCCAAGCCTGATCGCGCTGTGCGTGCTCGCCGCCTGTACGGCCATTCCTGCCGCAGAAGACGTGCCTGCTGTCATCGTCGCCCCCGATGCGCAAAGCCGCGCCGAGCTGCAGCATGCGGTGAGCACCGCGCTCGACCGGACAGAGGTGATTCTGGCCGAGGACGCATTGACGCGAGACAGCCGACTGACCATAGAGCGTGCGCGTCTGTACGATGCGCGAACAGGCATAGCCCAGGGACGGGTGCAAGGGCGCGAGACGCGCATGCCGGAACAGTTTCGCCTGGTCAAAAGCGGGCAACACTGCGTGCTCATACACGAGAGCAGCGGGCGGCGCATCCCGTTGGCGAGCGCGCGGTGCGCGGCGCAGCGCTGAGCTCGCGGCCATTGCGCCGCGGCGAACGCGGCTTTACTCCCGAATCGCCCGTACCGTGCCACCGGCAGGCGCGGGTTTAGACCTGCCATTCGGCCGAGGAGCGGGCGCCCGACGGTTGCTATAATGCGTCCTTCGGGCAAGCGACCCCGTTCGACAACCCCGCGAAACCCCTGTCCCCTGCCGCCTGCCATGAGCATACTCAAAACCAACCTCAACGCGCGCTCGGCCGAATTCCGCGCCAATGCCGGCGCGATGTCGGCGCTGGTCGCCGACCTGCGCGCGAAAATCGACCAGGTCGCCGCCGGCGGCGGCGAAGCCGCGCGCGCGAAGCACCTCGCGCGCGGCAAGCTCTTGCCGCGAGAGCGCGTGCGCACCCTGCTCGATGCGGGCTCGCCTTTTCTCGAACTGTCGCAGCTCGCCGCGCTCGGCATGTACGACAACGAGGCCCCCTGCGCCGGCATCATCACCGGCATCGGCCGCGTCCAGGGCCAGGAATGCATGCTCGTGGTGAACGACGCCACGGTGAAGGGCGGCACTTACTTTCCGATGACGGTGAAAAAGCACTTGCGCGCGCAGGAGATCGCGGCGCAGAACAACCTGCCCTGCATTTATCTGGTGGATTCGGGCGGCGCCAACCTGCCCACCTGGGAAGACGTGTTTCCGGACCGCGAGCACTTCGGCCGCATTTTCTACAACCAGGCGAATATGTCGGCGGCCGGCATACCCCAGATCGCGGTGGTGATGGGCTCGTGCACCGCTGGCGGCGCTTATGTGCCGGCGATGTCGGACGAGGCCGTGATCGTGAAGGGGCAGGGCACGATATTCCTTGGCGGGCCGCCGCTGGTGAAAGCCGCCACCGGCGAGGTGGTCACGCCCGAAGAACTGGGCGGCGCCGACGTGCACACGCGCCAGTCCGGCGTCGCCGACCATTACGCGCTCAACGATGCGCACGCATTGTCGATCGCGCGCACGATCGTCGGCAACCTCAACCGGGTGAAGCGCGTTTCCATGGTGCTGCGCGAGCCGCGCGAGCCGCTGTATCCGGTGGAGGAGTTGCGCGGCGTCATTCCCGCCGACACGCGCAAGCCCTACGACGTGCGCGAAGTGATCGCGCGCTGCGTCGACGGCAGCGAACTGGACGAATTCAAGCAGAACTACGGCACCACGCTGGTGACCGGATTCGCCCATGTCCACGGCTATCCGATCGGCATCGTCGCCAACAACGGCATCCTGTTCTCGGAGTCGGCGCTTAAGGCCGCGCATTTCATCGAACTGTGTTCGCAGCGCGGCATCCCGCTATTGTTCCTGCAGAACATCACCGGCTTCATGGTGGGCAAGAAATACGAGAACAGCGGCATCGCGCGCGACGGCGCGAAAATGGTCACCGCAGTGTCCTGCGCGCGCGTGCCCAAGTTCACCATCATCATCGGCGGCAGCTACGGCGCGGGCAACTACGGCATGTGCGGCCGCGCCTATTCGCCCCGCTTCCTGTGGATGTGGCCCAACGCGCGCGTCTCGGTCATGGGCGGGGCGCAGGCGGCCTCGGTGCTCGCGACAGTCAAGCGCGACGGCATCGAGGCCAAGGGCGGCAGCTGGAGCAAGGAGGAGGAAGAGGCGTTCAAGCAGCCGATACTGGAGCAGTACGACCGCAACGGACACCCTTATTATGCGAGCGCGCGGCTGTGGGACGACGGCGTGATCGCACCCGAAGACACGCGCAGAGTGCTGGGCCTGGCGCTCTCGGCTGCGCTCAATGCGCCGATCGAGACGACGCGCTTCGGCGTGTTCAGGATGTAATCGGCACCGCTTCAGCCGGCATACCGCGTCTGCCCATCAGGATAAAGCCATGAATTACGAAACGCTGGAAGTCAAAATCGAAAACGGTGTCGGCACGGTCTGGATGAATCGTCCCGAGGTGCGCAACGCGTTCAACGAGACCATGATCGCCGAACTGACGCAGGCGTTCCGCGCCGCGGATTCCGACCCCGATGTGCGCGCGGTGGTGCTGGCCGGACACGGGCCCGCGTTCTGCGCCGGTGCCGACCTCAACTGGATGAAAAAAATGTCCGGCTACAGCCCGGAGGAGAATCGCGCCGACGCGATGGGCTTGGCGACGATGCTCAATACCATTTACCTGATGCAAAAGCCCACGCTCGCGCGCGTGCACGGACCGGCCTTTGCCGGCGGCATGGGTCTGGTCGCGGCCTGCGACATCGCGGTCGCTGCCGAAGCAGCCGAGTTCTGCCTGTCCGAAGTCAAGCTCGGGCTGACTGCGGCCACCATCAGCCCTTATGTGGTCGCAGCCATGGGCGAGCGCCATGCGCGGCGCTATTTTCTGACGGCCGAGCGCTTTTCCGCGGCCGAAGCTTTCCGCATCGGCCTGGTGCACGAGCTGGTCCCGGCGGCGCAACTCGACGCCACGCTGAATGCCCTGCTCGGCAATCTGCTCGCAGCGAGCCCGGCGGCGATCGCCGCGAGCAAGGCGCTGATACGGCGCGTGGCGCACGGCGCCGTCGACCAGGACATGATCGCCGATACTGCGGCGCGCATCGCGGCCGCGCGCGCCTCCGCCGACGGCAAGGAGGGCATGCGCGCCTTCCTCGAAAAACGCAAACCTGCGTGGAATGAAACCAAAGCGAGCAAGCGTTGATGCGGGATATCTATTACCTGCGACCAGGTAAATTGCGCCGCGGTTGTTACGCAGTAGCGCTTTTGCGCGGACGAAAAACCGTCCGCGCGGATCGCCGATTACGCACGGACGAAAATCTGTCCGTGCGTAATCGGCGATCTTGTATTAAGCCCCCCACTATCCTTGCTTTTATTCATAACCGTGTCTTCTGGACGGATGCTTTTTATCCGTCCAGAAGGCACGGTTGGCGCGCGCAGCGCGCAATTCCGCTCTCGTACTTCGCGGTGAAATGATGTTCAGCAAAATACTCATAGCCAACCGCGGCGAAATCGCCTGCCGCGTGATCAGGACCGCGCAGCGCCTGGGCGTGAAATGCGTGGCCGTATATTCCGAAGCCGACGCCGGCGCGCTCCATGTGGATCTCGCCGACGAAGCCTATTGCATCGGGCCGGCGGCGGCCAGGGACAGCTACTTGCGCGGCGAAGCGATCCTCGAGGCCGCGCGCAAATCCGGCGCGGAAGGCGTGCACCCCGGCTATGGCTTCCTGTCGGAGAATGCCGATTTCGCCGACGCCTGCGCCCAAGCCGGCCTGGTGTTCATCGGACCGCCGGCGGCGGCGATTCGCGCCATGGGCAGCAAGAGCGCGGCCAAGGACATCATGGGAAAGGCCGGCGTGCCACTGGTACCCGGCTATCACGGCGAGAGCCAGGAAGCGGCCTTGCTGCAGCGGGAAGCGGACCGCATCGGCTACCCGGTGCTGATCAAGGCCTCGGCCGGCGGCGGCGGCAAGGGCATGCGCATCGTAGACCAAGCCGCGGATTTCGCCGCCGCGCTCGCCTCCTGCCAGCGCGAGTCCAAAGCGAGCTTCGGCGACGCGCGCGTGCTGCTGGAAAAATACCTGACGCGCCCGCGCCATATCGAAATCCAGGTGTTCGCCGACACCCAGGGCAATGCGCTGTATCTGTTCGAGCGCGACTGCTCGGTGCAGCGGCGCCACCAGAAAGTGCTCGAAGAAGCGCCGGCGCCCTTGATCAGCCAGGCGCGGCGCAACAGCATGGGCGAGGCGGCCGTCGCGGCGGCCAAGGCGATCGGTTACGTCGGCGCCGGCACGGTGGAATTCATCGCCGAGCCGGGCGAGGGCAAACGCGCGGGCACGTTTTATTTCATGGAAATGAATACGCGGCTGCAGGTGGAGCATCCGGTGACGGAAATGATCACCGGCCTGGACCTGGTGGAATGGCAGCTGCGCGTGGCCGCGGGCGAAGCGCTGCCGCGCACGCAAGACGAACTGACGATCAACGGCCACGCGCTCGAGGCGCGCATTTACGCCGAGGACCCGGCGAAGAATTTCCTGCCTTCGACCGGGCGCATCACGCACCTGGCCACGCCGGCGGAATCGCGCCATGTGCGCATCGACACCGGCGTGCGCGCCGGCGACGCGATCACCCCTTTCTACGACCCGATGATCGCCAAACTGATCGTGTGGGACGCGGACCGGCCCGCTGCGCTCGCGCGCATGCGCTCGGCGCTGGCGCAGTTCCAGGTGGTAGGCGTCACCACCAACACGGAATTCCTGGCACGGCTGGTGGTCTGCGAGGCCTTCGCCACGGCCGATCTGGATACCGGCTTGATCGAGCGCAACCGCGCCGAATTGCTGCCAGCGCCGGCCCTGGCGGGCGACGAGGTACTGGCGCTCGCGGCGCTGGCGGAGCTGCTCGCCATCGAGCAGCGCGCGCAAGCGCGTGCCGCCGGCTCGGGCGATCCCTGCTCGCCCTGGGGCACGAGCGACGGCTGGCGCCTGAACCAGGACAATCATCACATCCTGGTATTCAGGCAGGGCGAGCGCGAACAGGCGGTCACCGCGCATTACCGACCGGGCCGCTACGAGCTCGAGCTGCCCGGCGGCCGGCAGACGCTCAGCGGCGCCTGGCAGAAAGACGGCAGCCTCACGGCCTGGCTCGAAGACAGGGTGCTGCAAGCAAACGTGGTGCGCTCGGGAACGATGCTGGATGTATTCTTCCGCGGCACGCGCTACCGGCTGGAGCTGCACGATCCCGCGCTGCATGAAATCGAGACCGACGCGCACAGCGGCAGTCTCGCCGCGCCGATGCCGGGCAAAGTCATCGCCGTGCTCTGCACCGCCGGGGCCAAGGTCGCGAAAGGCACGCCGCTGATCATCCTCGAAGCGATGAAAATGGAGCACACCATCATTGCGCCGGGACGCGGCACGGTGAAGGACATCCATTACAAGGTCGGCGAGCAGGTGGCCGAAGGCGCCGAGCTGCTCGGCTTCGAGCTCGAGCCGGATTAGAGCGCGACTTCCATGACGCTGCCGCAAACAGTACGCATAGTCGAAGTCGGTCCGCGCGACGGCTTGCAGAACGAGTCCGGGACGGTGCCGGCTGCGGTCAAGATCGAGCTGATACACCGGCTCGCCGATGCAGGACTGCGCGCGATCGAGGCCACCGCCTTCGTCTCGCCCAAATGGGTGCCGCAAATGGCGGACAACGCGGCAGTCATGGCCGGCATCCGCAAGAAGCCCGGCGTCGCCTATCCGGTGCTGGTGCCGAACCTCAAAGGCTTCGAAGCAGCGCTGGCGGCGGGTGCCGAGGAAATTGCCGTGTTCGCTGCCGCCTCCGAAGCCTTCAGCCACAAGAACATCAATTGCTCCATCGCCGAGAGCCTGGCGCGCTTCGAGCCGGTGGTACAGGCGGCGAAGCAACACAAACTGCGCGTACGCGGCTACATCTCCTGCGTCGCCGGCTGTCCCTATCAAGGCGCGGTCGAGCCCGCGGCGGTGGCCGAAGTCGCGGCAGAACTCGAGCGCATGGGCTGCTACGAAATTTCCCTGGGCGACACCATCGGCGTAGGCACGCCGGGAAAAATCCAGGCCATGCTCGCCACGGTCGCGATCGCGGTGCCCATGGAAAAGCTCGCGCTGCACTTTCACGACACTTACGGACAGGCCCTGGCCAATCTGTACGCGGCGCTGGAACTCGGCGTCGCGACCATCGACAGCTCAGTCGCCGGCCTCGGCGGCTGCCCGTATGCCAAGGGCGCCTCGGGCAATGTGGCGACCGAGGACGTGGTGTACATGCTCGACGGCCTCGGCATACGCACCGGCGTAGACCTGGACCTGGTGTTCGAAGCCGGGCGCTACATCTGCGCGCAACTCGGGCGCGAGCCAAGCTCGAAGGTCGCGCGCGCTCTCGCCGCCAAGAAAACGTCGCCCGCGCAGGCGGCAAGCGCATGAATTCGCTTACCCCTTGCGCGCAGGAGCAGGAAGTCGCTTCGCCCTGCATCGATGTCTGCCGCATGGATGCGGCGAGCGGCTACTGCGAAGGCTGCCGGCGCACGCTGGAAGAAATCGCTTCCTGGTCGACTTACAGCGCGGCGGAAAAACGCGCCGTGCTGGCGCGGCTGCCGGCGCGAAGCCTGAAACTTTGAGCCTGCCGCCGCAAATCCAGGTGCTGCAGCGCGGCTGGCTGTCCAGCAACAACATCCTAATCCACGAGAAAGACAGCTGCACGCTGATCGACAGCGGCTATGTCGCGCATGCGGCGCAGACGCTGCAGCTGCTCGCGCACGCGCTGGGCGGCAAACCGCTCGCGCACCTGATCAACACCCACTGCCACTCCGACCACATGGGCGGCAACGCCGCGGTGCAGCGTGCCTACGGCTGCCGCATCAGCGTACCCGCGGGCGAGGCAGCCGCGATCGCGGCCTGGGACGAAACTTCGCTGCTGCTGCGCTACACCGGCCAAAGCGCGGAGCGCTTTCGCCATGACGACACCATCGACGCCGGAGACAGCCTGCGCCTGGGCGGCCTGGAATGGGAGGCGCTGGCTGCCCCGGGCCACGACATGAACGCGCTCATGTTCTACGCGCGCGAGGCACGCATCCTGATCTCGGGCGATGCACTGTGGGAAAACGGCTTCGGCCTGATTTTCCCGGAATTGCTGGGCCAGCCCGGCGGTTACGCCGCCACACGCGCGACTCTGGAAGCCATCTCGCGCCTGGACATCGACACCGTGATCCCCGGCCACGGCGCGCCGTTCGGCGACGCCGAGCGCGCGCTCGCGACCGCGTTCGCGCGGCTGGATGCCTACGAGCGCGACCCGGCCAAACTCGCGCGCCACGGACTCAAGGTGATGCTGAGCTTCTCCATGATGATCCAGGGAAAAATGGCGCTGGCCGAGTTGCCGCGCTTTCTCGAGGGCATTCCGATTTACGCCGCGATCAACCGGCGCTTCCTCGACTGGCCCGAGAGCGAACTGCGGAATTATTTGGTGCAGGACCTGCAGCGCGCCGGCGCGCTCAAGCTCGAAGACGGCTGGCTGATCGCAGCCTAAGCGCCGCGCCGAAATCCGGCGTCGGTCGTTACTCCTCAGTCGTCGATCGTCAGCCGTCAATCGTACTTGCGCGTGTCGTCGATGACCTTGCCGTCGTTGGGCAGGCTGCCTGCGGGCACGAATTCGATCTCGCCGCGCAGCTTGGTCACCTCGCGGATCGACGCGACCAGCGCGGCTTTGAGCCCGGCGTCCTCGCTTTTGGTTTCGCAGCGCAGCGTCATGTTGTCGTTGCCCGTGGTCCCGGCGACCACCAGGCGCGCCTTGAGCACTTCGGGGTGGCGGCGCAGGATCTCGCTCAGCTGCTTCGGCGTGACGAACATGCCGCGCACCTTGGTGGTCTGGTCGGCGCGCCCCATCCAGCCCTTGATGCGCACATTGCTGCGGCCGCAGGGGCTGATGCCCGGCAGTACGGCTGAGAGGTCGCCGGTCCCGAAGCGTATCAGGGGATAGTCCGGATTGAACGTGGTGATCACCACTTCGCCCACCTCGCCCGGTGAGACCGGATCGCCGCTGCCCGGACGCACGATTTCGAGCACCAGATCTTCGTCGAGAATCATGCCCTCGGTGGCGCTGCCGCCGTCTAGCGCCGATTCGTACGCGAGCGAGCCGAGATCGGCGGTGCCGTAGGATTGCATCACGCGAATGCCGCGCTCGCCCAGGGCTTTGCGCAGCGCCGGCGGCAGGTATTCGCCTCCGACCATGGCTTTTTTCAGGCAGCTGATATCGGCCTTGAGTTCGTCCGCCTTGTCCACGATCAGCTTCAGAAACGAAGGCGTTCCAATGAAGCCGCTGATGCGCAGATCGGAGATGGTCGAAACCTGCATCTCGGTCTGGCCGATGCCGGTGGGCACCACGGTGCAGCCGAGCGAGCGGGCGCCCGATTCCATCATCGAGCCCGCCGGAGTGAAATGATAGGCGAAGGTGTTGATCACCAGATCGCCCGAGCGAAAACCTGCGGCGAACAGAGCGCGCGCGGTGCGCCACCAGTTTGCCGCCATGCCTTCAGGCTCATACACCGGCCCGGGGGAAACGAAGATTTTCGCGAGCTTGTTCAGCGGGGTCGCGTTCAGCCCGCCCAGCGGCGGCTCCTGCTTCTGCAGCTCGGACAGATCGGACTTGCGCGTCACCGGCAGGCGCGCCAGGGCGGCGCGCGTGCTCACCGCCTGCGCATCGACTCCGGCGAGGATGCGGGCGAAGCCCGGTGCATGTTTCTGCGCATGCGCGATCTGGCCCGGCAGCGCGGCGAGCAGCGCGCGCTCGCGCTCACCCGGGTCGCGCGTCTCGAGCGCGTCGTAGTACTCAGTCATGTCCCAATTCCCTTAAACGCAAATCCGGCCGTCCGCGGCCCTGCGCCGACCTCAGGCGAGCCAGCGCTTGCGCCGCTTGTAGTGCTTGACGTCGGAAAAGCTCTTGCGCCCGCCGCTGGAAATGCCCAAGTAGAACTCCTTCACGTCCTCGTTGGCGGCGAGATCGGCCGCGACCCCGTCCATGACCACGCGCCCGTTCTCGAGGATGTAGCCGTAATCGGCGTAGCGCAATGCCACCATGGTGTTCTGCTCCGCCAGCAGGAAGCTCACGCCCTCCTTCTGGTTCAGGCTTTTCACGATCTCGAATATTTCCTCGACGATCTGCGGCGCGAGCCCCATCGACGGTTCGTCGAGCAGGATCATGCTCGGCCGCGCCATCAGCGCGCGCCCGACCGCGGTCATCTGCTGTTCGCCGCCCGAGGTGTAACCCGCGAGGCTCGCGCGCCGCTGTTTCAGGCGCGGAAAGTAGGCGTAGACCTTCTCCAGGTCGGCCGCGATCTCGGCGCGGCCGACGCTGCGGCTGTACGCGCCGGTAAGGAGATTGTCCTCGATCGTCAGGTGCGGAAAGCAGTGCCGCCCCTCCATCACCTGGATCACGCCGCGCTTGACCAGATCGGCCGGCGTGAGGCGCTCGATGCGCTCGCCCTTGTATTCGATATAGCCTTTGGTGACTTCGCCGCGCTCGCCCTTGAGCAGGTTGGACACCGCGCGCAGCGTGGTGGTCTTGCCGGCGCCGTTGCCGCCGAGCAGCGCGACGATGCGGCCCTCGTCGACCGTGAGCGACACGCCCTTGAGCACCAGGATCACGTGGTTGTAGATGACTTCGATGCCGTTCACGGTGAGCATGGTGGCACTCATCGGGGCGTTCTCCCTGCACTCGTTACAAAATGAGGGGATACCTCCCCTCATACTCCCCTAAGACGGGGCGTTCCGAAAATTTCGAAACGGCCGCTTTGGTACCGCGGTTTTTCCGGAGACTCCACAAAAGCCTCCGGAAAAACCGTCTGCGCCGCGGCAAGTGCGGCACAGACGGGCACAGTTCAACTCAGTTCGAAGCGTCCTTGGCGCAATCGCGCACGGGGATCTTCTTTTCCGCCGCATATTTCGCTGCGGATTCCTTGATCAGCGGCTTGATGATCTGCGAATCGGACTCGTAGGTGCCGGAGGTGATATTCCACTTCTTGCCGTCCCAGGTCTCGATGCGGCTGCTGTGCGAACCCTCGTGGTCGACGCAGGTCGTCTGGATCGGGTCCATGAAGCCCTCGAAGCCGAGCTTCTTGATCGCAGCGGCGTCCAGGGCGAGGTTTTCCAGGCCCCAGCGCACCTGCTCGCCGGTGAGCGGCTTCTTGCCGTACTTGAACTGCGCGCGCTTCACGCCCTCGACGCCGAGCATCGCCGACACCATGCCGCGGTTGTACAGCACCTCGCCGATCTCTTCCTTCTTGCCGGTGCCCTGGCCCTTGTCATAGACATACTTGATCATGTCCTTGTGCACCTGTCCCTGCCCTGCGGGGGCAAGGAACACCAGCGCGTGATAGCCCTTGGCGCCGTCGCCTGCCGGGATCACATCGGGCTCGGCGCCGGACCACCACACGCCGTACATTTTGTCGCGCGGATAGCCGGTCGCGACCGCTTCCTTGAGCGCAGCCGAGTTCATCACGCCCCAGCCCCACAGGAAAACGTAGTCGGGACGCTGCTGGCGGATCTGCAGCCAGGTCGCCTTCTGTTCCACGCCCGGGTGGGTGACCGGCAGGAGCAGCAGGTTGAAGCCGTGCATCTTGGCGCGCAGCTGCAGCAGCGGAATCGGCTCCTTGCCATAGGGCGAGTCGTGATAGACCAGTGCGATCTTCTTGCCCTTCAGCTTGTCCAACCCGCCTTCTATTTTGCCCACATGCTGGACCAGGATGTCGGCTGCATCCCAGTAGGTGCCGCCGAGCGGGAAGTTCCACTTGAACACCGTGCCGTCGACCGCATCGGCGCGGCCGTAGCCCGCGGTGACCAGCGGGACCTTGTCGCCGGGCGCCTTGTCGGTCAACGCGAACGTGATGCCGGTCGACAGCGGCTGGAACAGCGTGGCCCCGGTCGGGCCCTTGCCTTTGAGGCGTTCGTAGCATTCGACGCCGCGGGCGGTGTCATAGCCGGTTTCGCACTCTTCATATGTGATCTTGACGCCGCCGATGCCGCCGTCGCGCGCGTTGACCAGCTTCAGGTAGTCCACATAGCCGTTGGCCCAGGGCACGCCGTTGGGCGCATAAGCGCCGGTGCGATAGGGCAGCACCGGGAAAAATTGCTCTTTCGCCTTCGATTGTGCCTGGACTGGCCCGCTGGCCGCGACCGCCATGATGGCGGCGACGGCGCCGGCGGATACCGCCAGAACTCTCATTCTTTCTACTAGTTTCATCTCCGTTACCTCCTTTTGAAATAGGCCGAAGGCAGATCGCCTGCGGCGGTCACACAAAAACCCCTCATGCTGAGGCCGTCCCTAATGCGGGAACGGCCACAGACGCAGCTTCTCCTTGCCGATCGCCCACAGGCGCGCCAGCCCCTGCGGTTCCACGATCAGGAAAAAAATGATCAGCGAACCGAAAATCATCGCCTCCAGATTCGACACCATCGCGGTCGACAAGTGGATGCCCAGCCATTCCGGCGCCTGGTTCAGCAGGATAGGCAGCGCCACGATGAAGAACGCGCCGAAGAAGCTGCCGAGGATGGAGCCCATGCCGCCGATGATGATCATGAACAGCAGGTTCAGCGACAGATTGATGTCGAAAGCGAGCGGCTCCCACGAGCCGAGGTAGACGAAGCCCCACAGCGCGCCGGCGACGCCGACGTAGAACGAACTCACGCCGAAGGCGGTGAGCTTCGCGTACACCGGGCGGATGCCGATCACTTCGGCGGCGACGTCCATGTCGCGCATCGCCATCCACGCGCGGCCCATGTGGCCGCGCACCAGGTTCTTCGCCACCAGCGCAAATACCGTGACCACCGCCAGCAGGAACAGATATTTCCGCACCGGGGTATCCACGGTCCAGCCGAAAATGTCTATGGTCGCGGTCGACACCGAACCGGACGGCGCGTAGTTGGTGAACCACTTGACGCGGGCGAACGTCCAGTCGACAAAGAATTGCGCCGCCAGCGTGGCCACCGCGAGATACAGGCCGCGGATGCGCAGACTGGGTATGCCGAACAGGAGGCCGACCAGGGCTGCGATCAGGCCGGCCAGAATCAGCACCACCAGGAAATTGAGTTGCGGCACCCGCAGCACCAGATTGTAGGCCGCGTACGCGCCGACCGACATGAACGCAGCGTGACCCAGCGAAATCTGCCCGCAGTAGCCGACCAGCAAATTGAGGCCGATCGCCGCCAGCGAAAGCACCAGGAACGGGATCAGGATGGACAGGAACAGATAATCGCTGAAAATGAAGGGGGCAACACCGAACACGAACAGCAGCAGCAGGGCCATGAAAATGCGGTCCTGCAGGATCGGCAGCATCTGCTGATCCTGGCGGTAGGTGGTCTTGAACTGTCCGTTTTCTCGGTAGAGCATGTCGTTCGTCTATGACCAGGAACTAAACGCGATCAATGTGTTTCTCTCCAAATAAGCCTTCCGGCAACACCAACAGGAACAACAGCGCCAGCACATAGGCGAACCAGTTCTCAATGCCGCCGCCCGCCAGGTCGAAGGCCTTGACCGCTATCGGGGCAAGGAACACCTCGGCCATTTTCTCGCCGACGCCGATGATCAGGCCGCCGAGGATCGCGCCCGGTATCGAAGTGAAGCCGCCGAGGATCACCACCGGCAGCGCTTTCAACGCGACTTGCGACACCGAAAACTGCACGCCGAGCTTGGCCCCCCAGATCACGCCCGCCACCAGCGCCACTACGCCGGCTACCGACCAGACGATGACCCAGATGCGGTTCAGCGGAATCCCGATCGACTGCGCCGCGAGGTGATCGTCGGCCACCGCGCGCAGCGCGCGCCCGGTCTTGGTTTTCTGGAAGAACAGCGCCAGCAGCGCCACCAGCACCACCGCCGCGACCGCTGCCGCGACGTCATCCTTGTTGATCAGGATGCCGCCCTGGAACAGGTTTTGCAGGATCATCACCGGCTCCTTGGCGATGCCGAGGTTGATTTCGTAGATGTCGCTGCCCCAGACGGCCTGGCCGAAACCGTTGAGGAAATAGGTCACGCCCAGCGTCGCCATCAGCAGCACCACCGGATCCTGGTTCACCAGCGGCCGCAGCACCAGCCGCTCGACGATGAACGCGAACGCGATCATGATGCCGATCGCGAGCAGCGTCGCCAGCCACAGCGGCATCACCTCGGCCATGCGCGCCACCGACAGCGCCGCGAACAGTACCATCGCCCCCTGCGCGAAATTGAACACGCCGGAGGCCTTGAAGATCAGCACGAAGCCGAGCGCGACCAGCGAATACAGCACGCCCGCCATCAAACCGCCGAGCAGGACCTCGATATAGAAGCCGGGGTCGCTCGCCCCAGTCGCGAGCGGCATGATCAGACCCGCGAGCAGGAAGACGCATAGAATGATCAGGTTGCGATTTCGTTTCATGGCCGCCGCTTCAATGGCTCACGCCGAGGTAGGCGTCGATCACGGCCTGATTGCCGCGCACCTCGTCCGGCGTGCCGTCGCCGATTTTCTTGCCGTAATCGAGCACCACGACGCGGTCGGAAATGTCCATGACCACGCCCATGTCGTGCTCGATCAGCACGATGGTGGTGCCGAACTGGTCGTTGACGTCGAGGATGAAGCGGCACATGTCCTGCTTCTCCTCCACGTTCATCCCCGCCATCGGTTCGTCCAGCAACAGCAGCTTGGGCTCCATCGCGAGAGCGCGCGCGAGGTCGACGCGCTTTTGCAGGCCGTAGGGCAGGCGCCCGACCGGCGTCTTGCGGTAGGCCTGGATTTCGAGGAAGTCGATGATTCTCTCGACCGCCTCGCGGTGCTGCAACTCCTCGCGTTCGGCCGGGCCGATGCGAATGGCCTGGGCGAGCAGGCCCGATTTCATGCGCAGGTTACGCCCGGTCATGATGTTGTCCAGCACCGACATGCCCTTGAACAGCGCGATGTTCTGGAACGTGCGCGCGATGCCCTGCTCGGCTGCCTCGTGCGTGTTCACGTCGTGGCGCTTCACACCGTTGAACGTGACCGTGCCCTCCTGCGGATGATAGACGCCGTTGATCACATTCAGCATCGAGCTCTTGCCGGCGCCGTTGGGTCCGATGATGGCGCGGATCTCGTGCTCGCGCACGTCGAAGCTGACGTTCTGCAGCGCGCGCACCCCGCCGAACGCGAGCGATATGCCCGCGAGGTCGAGCACGACGCCGCCTATGCTCTTGCCGCCGCTTGCGCCCGCTGTCGTCATCAGGCGGCCTTCTGCGCGGTGGCGGGCGGATACGTCTTGACCTCTTCGATGCGCAGCTCGGCGCTGACCTTGCCGGTGCGCCCGTCCTCGAACTTGACCTGGGTCTCGATGAACTGCGAAGCCTTGCCCGAATACAGCGCGTCGATCAGCACGCCGTATTTCTCCGCGATGAAGCTGCGCCGCACCTTGCGCGTGCGCGTGAGCTCGTCGTCGTCCGGATCGAGCTCCTTGTGCAGGATGAGGAAGCGGTGCACCTGCGAGGCGCACAGCGCGGGATCGAGCGCGAGCTCGGCGTTGGCTTTTTCCACGCATTCGCGCACCAGCGCGTACACCTCGGGCTTCTGCGCGAGGTCGGTGTAGCCCGAGTAGGGAATGTTGCGCCGCTCGGCCCAATTGCCGACCGCGCCGATGTCGATGTTGACGAACGCGCACACCATGTCGCGCCCGTGGCCGAAGGCGACCGCCTCCTTGATGTGGGAGAAGAACTTGAGCTTGTTTTCGATGTAGTTGGGCGCGTAGATGGCACCGTTCGCGAGCTTGCCCACGTCCTTGGCGCGGTCGATGATCTTGAGCTGCCCGTCCGCATCGAAGAAGCCGGCGTCGCCAGTATGGAAATAGCCCGCGGCGTCTATGCTCTCGGCGGTGGCATCCGGGCGCTTATAGTATTCCTTGAACATCGCCCCGCTTTTCACCAGCACTTCGCCGCTGTCGGCGATCTTGATTTCGACGCCGGGCGCGGGCACGCCCACGGTGTCGAGCTTGATCTGGCCGTCCCGCTGCAGGCAGACATAGGCGCAGGTCTCGGTCGAGCCGTAGAGCTGCTTCAGGTTGATGCCGATGGAGCGGTAAAAACGGAACAGGTCGGGCCCGATCGCCGCCCCCGCGGTGTAGGCCACGCGCACGCGGCTCATGCCGAGCACGTTGCGCAAGGGCCCGTATACCAGCACATTGCCCAGCGTATACAGCAAACGGTCGCCCGCGGCGACGTGCTTGCCGTCGAGGATCTCCGCGCCGCAGCGCCGCGCGACCTCCATGAAGTAATGGAACATCCAGCGCTTCACCGCCCCTGCATCCTCGATGCGGATCATTACCTGGGTGAGCAGGTTCTCGAACACGCGCGGCGGCGCGAAATAATAGGTGGGCCCGATTTCGCGCATGTCGGTCATCACCGTCTCGCCCGACTCCGGACAGTTCACGGTGAAGCCGGCCAGCAGCGACTGCGCATAGGAAAACAGGTTGTCCCCGACCCAGGCCATGGGCAGGTAGGACAGGATCTCCTCGTCCGGCCCGAGCTTATCGAAGCCGCAGCCGCCGCGCGCCGCGTTGATCAGCGCCGCATGGGTAATGCACACGCCCTTGGGCTTGCCGGTGGTGCCCGAGGTGTAGAGCATGATCGCGACGTCCTCGGCCTTGCCCTGCTCGATTTCCGCGGTGATGAATTCCGGCTGCTTGGCGCTGCGGCCGCGCCCGAGTTCCTGCACCGCATCGAGGCTGCGTATGTATGCCTGCTGGTAATGGCGCAGGCCGCGCGGATCGTCGTACAGGATGTGTTCGAGGCCGGGGGAGCGCCCGCGGCACTCGATCAGCTTGTCCACCTGCTCCTGGTCTTCGGCGATGGCGAAGCGGATGCCGGCGTCTTGCAACACGTACTCCAGTTCCTGCGCCACCGCGTCCTGGTACATGGGCACAGGAATGCCGCCCAGGCACTGCGCCGCCGTCATGGCCCAGTACAGGCGCGGCCGGTTGTCGCCGATGATCGCGAGGCTGTCGCCGCGGCGAAAGCCGAGCTCGGCCAGGCCGCAGGCCAGCGCGTGCACTTCCGCCGCGACCTGGCTCCAATTCCAGGTCTGCCAGATTCCTAGGTCTTTTTCGCGGATCGCCGGGTGCTCCGGGCGCACGGCCGCGTGCTGCAACAGCAGCCGCGGAAACGTATCCAGAGACCGGTCTGACATTGGATCTCCCCCTCCAACGCGTTGCGCTCCTGTCCTTGCACCTCATTGCCGGAGCGTTCTCAAATCATTGTAGCCTAAGCCGCACGAGCCGGAAGCAAGCACCGGGCCCCCGGCTGGCAACCGACGCCCACCCCTCCCAAGCGCGGGGCAAAGCAGCACGGCGCCAAATGATCATACAGCACTAATTTCGGGCAAAATGTCGCTTACCCGACACTCGGCCCGATATAGGCAGGCAATGCGATCGCTGGATGACATGCTGGCTCGGAGTTCCTGGACCGGAGAATTGCCCGCGGAACAGCTGGAGCGGGTGCGCGCAGCCATTGCCGTGCGCGACTTCGCGGCCGGTGCCTGCGTCTGCCGTAAAGGCGATCCTGCAAACGCATGGCTAGGCGTGATCGACGGTCTGGTCAAGATCCACAGCCTCTCCCCCGCGGGCAAGTCGGTCACATTCGCCGGCATACCCGCGGGCGGCTGGTTCGCCGAAGGCTCGGTGCTGAAGGCGCAGACATTCAAGTACGATATCGAGGCATTGCGCGATTCGCGCATCGCATTCATGCCCGAAGCGACGTTCCACTGGCTGCTCGATACCAGCATCCCGTTCAACCGCTTTCTGCTGCAGCAATTGAACGAGCGCCTGGGGCAGTTCATAGGCATGGTCGAACACGACCGCCTGCTCGATCCGGACGCGCGCGTCGCGCGTTCGCTCGCTGCGCTGTTCAACCCGCATCTTTATCCGGAATCCGACCCGCATGTGCAGATTTCGCAGGAAGAGCTCGGCTACCTTGCCGGCGCCTCGCGCCAGCGCGTCAATCGTTCGCTGCAGGTGCTGGGCAGGGCCGGTCTGATCAAGGTCGATTACGGCCTGGTTACGGTGCTCGACCTGGTCGGCCTGCAGAAATTCGGCGGCTGATCGCCCCGCTGAATTCGCGTATGCTCCCGCCTGCATGGCTATCCTGTATCTGGTCCGTCACGGCCAGGCCTCCTTCGCCGCCGAGAACTACGACCGCCTGAGCGAACTCGGCCGGCAGCAATCGGTGTGGCTGGGCGAATATTTCGCCGAGCGCGGCATCGAGTTTGCGCGCGCGGTGTGCGGCACGCTCGAGCGCCAGCGCGAAACCGCGCACGCGATCCTCGCAACTATGAACTCGGCGCTGAGGGCAACGGAGCATCCGGGCTGGAACGAGTACTCGGGCGAAGCGCTGTACAAGGCGTATCTGGGCGACGAATGGGCCGCGGCGCGCGCCAAGGGCGATGTGCGCTCGGTCTACCGCACCATCAAGGCCGCGCTCGCAGCCTGGTCCGAAGACAAACTGAGCGGGGCGCTGCCCGAGACCTGGGGCGAGTTCGGCGGCCGCATCGCCGCCGCGATGCGAAGCGCCTGCGCCGGATTGCCCGAAGATGCGAACGTGCTCGCGGCGACTTCGGGCGGCGCCATCGGCCGCGGCATCGCCGACCTGCTGCAGGCGCCGGCGCAGACCGCGATTGAGCTCAACCTGCAGTTTCGCAACTCCGGTTTCTGCGAAGTCTTCTTCAGCCCGCGCTCGATGCGCCTGATCAGCTTCAACTGCGTGCCGCACCTGGAGCGGGCCGACCGGCGCAAGGCGATCACCTACTCCTGAACGCAGGCCGCGCGCTATCTCCCTTTCCGATCTCCTGGTTCCACTGCTATGGCTTCCGCACTCAGGGTATTTCATGCCGATTCCCTCGCCGGCCCGATGCGCGCGCTGAAACAGGCGTTCGAGGCGCGGCACGCCGACATCAATCTCGAACTCAGTTCCGGCGTGTCCAAGGATCTCGCCCGGCGCATCCTCGAGGGCGAGGCCTGCGACGTGTTCGCGCCGTCCTCGCCCGCCGTGATCGAGCAGAACCTGATGCAGCACAAGGCCGCCGGCTCGGATCGGGAAGCGGCCAGCTGGTATGTCGTATTCTCCGCCAACGAAATGGTGGTCATCGCCGCGCGGGGAAATCCGCTGGGGCTGCGCCAAGTCAGCGACCTCGCCGGGGCGCAAGTTAAGTTCGCGCGCGTGACCGGCGCAAACGATCTCGCCTGCGGCCGCAGCATAGAGTTCCTCAAGCGCGCGGCAGCGCAGGAAGGCAGGCCCGAGCTCGCGCAACAAATTCTCGAGCGCGCACCTGCCGATCCCGCCCGGCCCGCCACCATTCCCGACGTGGTCAACGCGGTGACAGCGGGTCGCGCGAACGCGGGCGTCGTCTACTATTCTGCAGCCGTGGCCGCGCGCAAGGACGTCGCAATCCTGCGCTTTCCCGACAGCGTCAACATGAGCGAGGCGATACGCAACGCCGCAACGGTTCCGGCGACTGCGCGCGATGCGCAGGCCGCGACGCTTTTCGTGCGCTTCCTGCTCTCGACCGAAGCGCAGGCTATCCTCAAGGAAACCGGCCAGCCGCCGCTGCTGCCGGCGCTGCGCAAAGGCGCCGTGCCCGCCGCACTCGACTGAGCGCCGCGGCGAGCGCCTGATTCGTTGACGGTCAGTGCAGCCGCGGCTTCTTGAGGAAGTCGTTGCGGTCGGCCGCGCGCACGTTCAGGCGCAGCACATCGCCCTGGCGCGCGAGCATCAGCGGCACCTCCACGCCGGGACCGCCGAGACGCCACACCCGGCGCAGGAAATCGGCCAGGCTGTTGGTGCGCTCGCCCGCGACGCCGAGCACGAGGTCGCCCGCCTGCACCCCGGCGCGCTCGGCCGGGCTGCCCGGAGCCAGTCCGCCCACGATCAGGCGTGCCTCCGCCTGCTGCGTGTACATGCCCAGCCAGGGCCGCGGCGGACGCGCCGCGCGCCCGTGCGCGAGCAACTCGCCCAGTATCGGTTCGATCAAATCGATCGGAACGAACATATTGCCCTGCACCGAATCCTCGACCGTCACCTCCTGCACCAGCAGCGAGCCGATGCCGACGAGGCGCCCGCCTCGATCCACCAGCGCCGCGCCGCCCCATTGCAAATGCGCCGGCGCGGTGAACAAGGCTTCGTCGAGCAGGTATTCCCAATAACCGGCGAACTCGCGCTTGGCCACCAATTTGGCCTTGAGCGCATGCGCGCGTCCGCCGTGGCCGATCACATACACCTCGTCGCCCGCATGCACCGCGGCAGCGGAGCCGCGTGCCAGCGGCGGCGCACGCAGCTTGCCCAGCGGCTGCACCAGCCCGAAGCCGGTGGCTTGGTCGTAGGCGAGCGCGTGCCCCGCGACCACCGCTCCGGCATTGGTCGTGAGCCAGATGTTCTCCGCCTCGGTGATCAGGTAGCCGATGGTGAGCACCAGGCCGTCCTCGCGGATCACGACGCCGTAGCCTTCGCGTTCGGTGCCGAGTATGCCGCCGGTGAACGCATCCTCGGGAATTTCCGCGCGCAGCAACACCACTGCATCGAGCACTTGCGCCAGGTCGAAGCCGAGCTCGTCCTCGCGCGGCTGCAGCGATTCGTCGAACGCCCAGGGTTTGGTGGCAGACATAAGGAAGCGATTCTGCCACGTTGCCGGATTTTGAGCCGGGATCTCTGCACATGCCCGGCTGGCGGCGCTTTCCGCGATTACGCCCGCGGCAATCGGTGTACCGATCGCAGAAAAGCATCGGGCGCGGACACGGCGAAGCAAACCAGTCAAGGACGACGCTCGCGTCCCTTACGAGAGCTGGATCGACACGGTCAGCACGAACGGCATTTCGTGCGGGTCATGTAAGCGCAGGCTCTGCCCAGCGCCCTGTCTCGCGGCCCGGGCGCCGACCATGGCCGTGATTCCGGTCATACGTCTGCGCTATCGAGGATCGAGATCCCAACTGATTGCGGCTTAATCACCCGGACCTGCGTTGGGGCAGGACGGACATTCCCGCCCCCCAAACTGCGAACTATTTATAGATTCCGGTTCCAACGAACGCGTCCTGACCGGGAATCCTTTTGATATATCCGATCTTGGTCTGAATCTTCTTGGTTTCTGGATTGGTCCACATGAACTCCGTACTGCCGCTGCCTTTGGTTTTCGCGATTTCGACCATCTCCGGGATCAGGAGTTTCCCGCCGGCGTCTTTGAACTCGACGAAGTTTTTCCCGATCATCTTGTTGTTGGCACCGTGGGCGAGGTTGAAACTCTTGAAGTCATAGACGTAGAGATAAAGGTCGCGGTCATGGAACTCCTTGTTGTTGGGATCCGAAAACGCCTTGAACGCCTGTTCGGTTCCGTGCGCCTGGATGTAGGCGATTCCCCGGTCGAGCATCGCGAGCGCCTCTTTCTCTGTCCCACCGGCAACGGCGATCGTAGCCGCCATGAAGTTGACCAGCATCACCGCTAGCAGCACCTTTAAAATTCTCATAATCAATCTCCTTCCAAAGAAGTTAGTCCGACCTGGCGGTCGGCCCGTCGTCGACGAGCAATAGGCTTATCGGCATCGGCCGAAAGATCTTGAGCGGGGTGGCGAGGTATAACGGCGCAGGCCAGAGCTGCGCCACGCTGTGGCAAGGAAAAAGGGGGCGGAACCGGGTTGACGCTTGGCTGTGTGCCCGGCGCCTCAGCGCCGGGACCGGGTGTTATTGGCGCGATACGGTTGCAGGAGAGCCGCAGCATGCTCCCGTTGATCGAGGGTTTCCCGGTCCGCGCTCGATTGCCGCGGCGATGGGCCGCATGCGCGCATCGTCGAACTCGACGGTGGTAATTTTGGATGCAGCGCAAAGCGCGCCAGTGTTTGGGCGGAGCGGCCCGCCCGCCTTGCAGTCATCCGTATTGGAGGCAACGCGTCTCATGCGATGAATGTAAAAGGACCCTAGAGCGGCTCAGCGTGGCGGCGCGCCGGCTTTGGCGGCAAACGGCGGAAGACTCTCGGGCGCCGCCGGCGGCGCGCCCAGGGCGCCGATATCGCCCGAAAGTTCGCCGCCCTCCTCGATCGACAGCTTGCCATAGCGGATCTTGCCTGACACATGTCCGGTGGCCCGGATAACGAGTTGCTTGCGCACGGTCAGTTCGCCGTCGAAGCGCCCGCGGATTTCGGCAGTGTCCACTCCGGCCTTGCCGAGAAATGCGCCGATCTCGGCGATCTGCAACACGCGGCTTTCCATCGCCGCCTCGACGCGCCCCTCCACCACCAGCGTGTTGCAGTCGGTGATTTCCGCGCCCTTGAGCTTGATGTCCGGCCCGACGATGAGCTTGCTCACGGATTCCTCCGCTTTGTTCGCCGACGGCACCTGGGCCGCCGCATCGGCTCGAGGCGGATCCGTCTTCGGCAACGCGGACTTCGGCGTTTCCGCGCCCGCCGGCACCGGGCTTAGCGCCTCCTGCATCCGTCCATATGGGCTTTGCGGCTGCGCCGGTGCGGCGCGCGTGGAATCTCTTTTATTGCGAAAGCTGTCGAGCATGGTCGTTTCCTCCCGGGTGAAGAACTGCGTGCAAAGGCGTCCGACCGGCGCTGCCGATTGCGCCGCCGCGGACCATGCATACTGAGCAAACTGCGTGCCACAGGCCGCTATTCAATCGAATCAAGCTATTGCGGCGAACAAAGCGCGCGGCGCCGTCGTGCGCCGACGACAGGCGTGCAGGCTTTGATTTCAAGCCCATGAATAGATGTTCAATCCGGTGTCGCCGCGCAACGACAGGCGCAGGCGCCACCGCGCCGGAACAAGGTATGATTGCGGGCAGGCAAATCCTGGGGCCTAGCGATATGTTTCCGCTAATCGACGTTTCCGGCTCCGCGCGCGAGCGCGGGCTGCAGCACGGGCTCAAGGGGCGCGAACGCATTGCGCGCTCGATCGCCACCTACGCGCGCCTGTTCGCCTACTGCGGCATAGACTGGCGGGGCGCGCAGCGCCTGGGCGCCGGCTATCGCGATCTGATCGGCGATCTCGATCCTGCGCTGCTGTCCGAGATCGAGGGCATCGCTGCGGGGGCAGGCAGGCAGGTGGACGAAATCCTCGCGCTCAATGCGCGCACCGAAATCCTGCCGCCCAGCTACCCGGGCGAGCCGCATCCCGATCAGCGCAAGATAGCCGCCGCCAACACGAAACTGGGCGTGCCCGACTGGGGCGAGTGCACAGCCATCGCGGTGAAGCCGGCGCAAAGCGCGAGCGGCTCGACCTTATTGGCGCAGAACTGGGACTGGCTCGGCGCGCAGCGCGCGGCGCTGCTGCTGCTGCGCGTGCATGACGCCGCAGGCCCCTCGCTGCTGACCTTGACCGAAGCGGGCATGTTGGCCAAGATCGGCCTCAACCGCAGCGGTTTCGGCGTCTGCCTCAACATCCTGCGCTCGGCCGATGACGGCGCCCATCCCGGCGTGCCGGTGCATGTGCTGCTGCGCGCGCTGCTCGCGCGCGCGAACGTGGATGAAGCGATCGCGTTCGCATCCAAACTCAGTTTCGGCGCCTCGTCCAACGTACTGTGCGCCGATGCCTCGGGCGCCACTGCGGCGCTCGAGTTCTCGCCGCGCGGCCTCGAGGTCATCCGCGGCGCCGATGCGGCGCTGTGCCACACCAACCATTTCCTCGCCCCGGACGCAGCCAAGCATCAGGCGTCGCTCGCGCCCAGCCTGTCGACCGTACCCAGACTGGAACGCATCAGCGCGCTCACCGCTGCGCAGCGGGGCAAGTTCTCGAGCGCGGACCTGCAGCGCATGCTGCGCGACGAAAGCGACGGCTACCTGTCGATCTGCCGCAGCCCGGACCCGGCGCTCGCCCCCGAGGTGCGCATAGAAACCGTCGCGTCGGTGGTGATGGACCTGGGCGAGCGTGTGCTGCACATCGCGCCCGACGTGCCTACGCGCGCCGAATACCTGCCGGTCGCGCTCGCCGAGACCGTACCCGCCTAGACCGGCGTGAGGATGTGGATGTGCCGGCTCGCGATCAGGTCCTTGGTCTTCGCCGCATAGGCCGCCATGTGCGGCGCGGCTGCGTGCGCCTTCAGCGCGTCCATGCTCGCCCATTTCTCGATCACCAGCAAGGTATCCGGGCCGTACTTCGTCTGAAACTTGGGGCCGTCCTCGAAATCGACCGCGGCGCCGTATTCGATGCAGCCGGCTTCGGCCTTGACCGCGGGGACGTTTGCCTGAAACGCCTGCAGGATGGACGCGCGCATGCCGGGCTTGGCGGTGATGACGGCGACGACGTGAATCATGGTTGCTTGCTCCTTGTGTGATTTTCGGGATCGGCCGGGGAATCGTTCCTGCCATCAGCCTGCGCGGACTTGGGTCGCGACGTTCACAGTTCCATCAGGTCGCGACCGAGCACGATTTCGCCGCTGAAATTGCGCGCGGCGGCTTCGAGCCATAGTTCGTCGGCGACGTTTTCGGCAGGAACGAAATGCGACAGCACCAGGCGCTTCACCCCGGCGTCGCGCGCCACCACGCCGACCTGGTCCGCAGTCGTGTGGCTGTCGAGCAGGTGCTGGCGCAGCCGCGTCGCGTTGTCGAGCCGGGCGCAGATCTCATCCAGCGCCGGCTCGTACATCACTTCGTGCACCAGCACGTCGGCGCCGCGCGCGAGTTCGACCAGGCTGTCGCAGGGCGCGGTGTCCCCCGAGAATACGATGGAGCGGTCGGGCGTATCGAAGCGAAACGCGAACGCCGGCACCACCGGCGGATGCTTGACCAGGGTGCAAGTCACGCGCACGCGTTCGTCGCGGTAGACCTCGCCCGCAGCGGCGATGTCGTGCGCCCGGATCAGCGGCGCGAGCGGCGGGCGCCCTTCGTCGGCGATGCGCGTGGCGATGTCGTAGGCATTGAGTTCGAGGAACTGCCCGGTCATGCGCACCAGCGGCGGCGGCCCGTAGGCATCGACCGGCGCCTTCAGTCCCGCGGCCCACAGCAGCAGAAACAGATTACCGTAGTCGGCATTGTGGTCCGAATGGTGATGCGTGAGAAACACCGCGCGCAGCGAGCGAAACGGGAGCGATGCTTTCGCCATCTGGCGCGCGACGCCGTTGCCGCAATCGACGATATAGGTCACCCCGTCGACGGCCAGCGCGAACGCCGGGGCCGAGCGCGTCACCTTGGGCGTGGGCCCGCCGCCGGTCCCGAGCAGCACCAGCCGGCTGCGGCTCACGCTCGCGCTCCGATCACGCGCGCGAGAAAACCCCGCGTGCGCTCATGGCGCGGATGCGACAGTATCTCCTCGGGCGGGCCCGACTCGACGATTACGCCCGCATCCATGAATGCCACGGTATCGGCAGCATCGCGCGCAAATGCCATTTCATGGGTCACAACAATCATGGTCATTCCATCCTCGGTAAGTCCGCGCATCACGCTGAGCACTTCGCCCACGAGCTCGGGATCTAGCGCGGAGGTCGGCTCGTCGAACAGCATCAGCTTCGGCCGCATCGCCAGTGCGCGCGCGATCGCCACGCGCTGCTGCTGCCCGCCCGAGAGCCGGCTCGGATAGGCGTCGGCCTTGTCCGCGAGGCCCACGCGCGCGAGCAGCGCACGCGCACGCTCCACCGCCTCGGCCTTCGCTTCGCGCCGCACCTTGAGCGGCGCCTCGATCACGTTTTGCAGCACCGTCAGGTGCGGAAACAAATTGAAGCGCTGGAACACCATGCCGATATCGGCGCGCTGGCGGCAGATGTCGCGCGGGTGCATTTCGTAGAGGCAGTCGCCGCGCTCGCGATAGCCGACCAGCGCGCCGTCCACGTACAGGCGCCCAGCGTCGATGCGCTCCAGATGGTTGATGCAGCGCAGGAAGGTACTCTTGCCCGAACCCGACGGCCCGATCAGGCACAGCACCTCGCCGCTCGCGACTTCGAGGTCTATGCCTTTGAGCACCTCCTCGTGGCGGTAGCGCTTGTGCACGTCCTGCGCCCGCAGCATCGGCCGCCCCGGCTCAGGAGGTCGCATGGATTCCCACTCCGGATTTGCCCAGCCGCCGCTCGATGTAATGCTGGCCGAGGCTCGCGATCGTCGTCAGCACCAGGTACCAGAACGTCGCCACCAGCATCAGCTCGATGGTATGCAGGTTGGCCGAGGAAATGTTCTGCGCCGCCGTCAGCATGTCGCCACCCGCGATCACCGACACCAGCGAAGTCGCCTTCAACAAGGAGATGAACTGGTTCCCGGCAGGCGGCATGATCACCCGGAGCGCCTGCGGCAGGATAATGCGCCGCAGCGCGAGCGGGTGCGACATGCCGAGCGCAAGCGCCGCGTCGTTCTGGCCGCGATCGACCGCGATGATGCCGGCGCGCACGATTTCCGCCATGTACGCGCCCTCGTTCAGGCCGAGCGCGATCACCGAGGCGACGAAAGGCGTGAGCAGGTCATTGGTGCGAAACGGCCCGATATGCTCGAACAGCAGCGCCAGGTTGCCCCAGATCAGGATCTGCACCAACAGCGGCGTGCCGCGCAGCAACCAGGTGTAAAACCCGCTCGCGAGGCGCAGCACCGGACTCGCCGACAGGCGCATTACCGCGAGGAGCACGCCGAGCAGCGTGCCGATCAGCGCCGCGAGCAGCGCCAGCACCACCGTCGTGCGCAAGCCCGCGAGGATCGCCGGCGCGAACTGGTACTGCAGGATCACGCCGTGCTGGATGTTCGGATTGCGATAGATGGAGAGCGCCAACAGCGCCGCGGCGATGGCCACCACCGCGCTCCCGAGCCAGAGCCAGGGGCGCCGCAGCGGGACGACGCGGGTCATGAGCGCTGCGCCATGCGCCCGCTACAGCTTGACGTTGGCGCCGCCGTTGATCGTGGCCGAAATCACGGCGCCACTCTCGACGCCATGCTGCTCCAGAATCCTGCGATACTCGCCGCTCGCGATTAACGCATTGAGCGACTTCTGCAGCGCGTCGCGCAGCTGGGTGTTCGACTTCGCCACGCCTATGCCCAGCGGCACCGGCTGGTAGACATGCCCCTGCACCACGTCGAAGATTTTGCCCTCGCCCGCGGTCTTGGCCAGATACACCATCACCGGCGAATTGCCGAGGAAGGCGGCGACGCGCCCGGTCTGCACCTGCGTGCGCGCATCGGCGGGCTGCGCGTATTGCAGGTTCTGGATCGCGGGCTTGCCGGCCGCGGTGCACTTGGCGCTCGCCTGCTCGACCAAAACCAGCTGGGTCGAACCCTGCACCGTGGACACACTCTTGCCGCACATCGTCTCCAGGCTCTCAACGTGCTCAGGGTTGCCTTTGCGGATCAGCAGCATCGTGCTCAGGTTGAAGAAGTCGACGAAGTCGATGAGCTTCTCGCGCTCGGGCGTGTCGTTCATCAGCGAAAACACGACGTCGATGCGCTTGGCCTCCATCGCCGGCAGCAGGCCGGGGAACGGTATCGACTCGAACGTGATCTTGCGCCCCATCTGCTTGCTCATCGCCGCGGCGAGATCGACGATTACGCCCTGCAGCGTGGTGCCGTCAGAAGCATAGGAGATCATCGGCGGGCTGTTGGTGATCGAACCGGCCTTGATGTCCTGGGCCGCCGCCGGGAATGCGGCGGTCGCGAGCATCGCACCCAACATCGCCGCGCCTGCAAAATTTCGGATTAGCCGCATGATTGTCTCCTCCTGGATCGCGCGCTCGGATGCGCGCTGCCGCGTTGACTTGCTGAATTGTACCGCAGGGCCCGCGGCCGGTATCGCTAGCGCTCGAACGGTACCAAACGCGACTGTCCGCAGTCAACTGCGGCCAGCGCAGCCGGGCTGCTTTGGATTGCGCGGTTGACGCTCACGCCTTGCAGCGCAAGCTTTAGGCCCGGGTCTCCCGCCAGGGTCTGCGCTTCTTCTCCGCAAAAATCCAGTCGCGAAACGCGAGCACTTTGGCCGGAGTCTTGCCCTTGGGCCAGACCAGATAGTAGGACTCGTCCGCCTTCAGCGCGATATCGAACAGGCGCACGAGGTCTCCGGCGGCGAGGGCGTCCTCGGTGAGGCTGCGGCGCGCGTAGGCGATGCCGCGGCCGTCCACTGCCGCCTGCACCATCATCGACGCATCGTTGAACATCGGCCCGGTCGGCTCGGGCAGTTTCACGCCCGCCGCCTTGAACCAGGGCGTCCACGGCTCGTCGTCCGTGCTGAGCAGGCGGTATTTCGCCAGATCGGCCGGTCGCGTCGGCAGCTTGCCGCGGTTCAGGCGCGGGCTCGCGACCGGAAAGCGCTCGTCGTCCATGAGTTTCTCCGCTTCGACGTTGGCCCAGCCGCCGCGACCGAGGCGCACCGCCATGTCCACGCCGTCGCGCGCGAAGTCCGCGAGCGTGTGCGACGCCTGCACGTTCACGGCGATGTGCGGATGCTGTTCCATGAATCGTCCCAGGCGCGGCATCAGCCAGCGCGCCGCGAACGAGGGCAGCATGCTCACGGTGAGCTGATTGCTGCGCTCGCGCCGCCCGACCGAATCGATCGCGTCACCGATGTCGCGCAGCGCCGCCAGGCGCCGGCGGCGGTAGAGGCAGATATGGATGCAATTTTGCTCACAAGTGGAACGAGTGCGGAAACAGCCGCGCCGCGCTTGCTGACCCTGCGCGGCGCCGCCGGCACGCGCGTGCACTGCACGCGGGGGCGCGGCTGGATCACCGTGGAAGGCGACCCGGCCGACTACTGGATCAATGCCGGGGAGGAGCTGCACATCCGCGCCGCGACGCGGGTGGTGATCGAAGCCGAAGGCTGCGCCGAATTGGTGGTGACGCCGCCGCGCACGCTGTCCGGGTCATACGCGTCGCCACGGCAGAGCGCCGCTGCCACTGATCGCGGCGCAATACAGGAGGCAAACATAAAATCAGTATTGCAGCGGGACCCCTGGCCGGGCTACCGCAAATGGAGCACGGCCGGAGCCGGCGTGGAGACCGCGCTGTTCATCAGCGTACAGGCGGTGATGCTGGTGTGCATCGTGCTCGTGGCGGCGCAATTGTTCGCCACGGCTTGATGTGCCGCCCTGCTAACGGAAATCGTCCGGCTTCAACTCGATCGGTTGGCCGTGCAGCGTGCGCTCGCAGGCGTGATCCCAGGCGTCGCGATAACGCACGAGCGTATCGCGCGTGGCCACGCCTTTTTGCGCCACCAGCCGTTCCAGCGCGGCGAGCCAGTGCTGATAATAGGTTTCGCCGGTGTCCGGATCGCCGGCCGCCTGCGCGCGCTTGATCTCGAGCGCCAGCGCCTCGGCCCATTCCTTCCAGCTGAACAGCCCGCGATCGTGCAGGGCCAGCGTCATCGCAAACGCCTGCGCTTCCCAGGGTTCGCGAAATACCGGACCCACGGCATCCTGCGGCAGCCCCGGCACGCTGGCGGCGGCGCGCGCCGCGGCTTGCGCGTCGAGCGCCATCAGGCCGGCTCCAGATAAGCGTCCCAGGCGTCGACCGAAACTCTCAGGGTCGGATCGGCGCCTGCGCCCCACAGCTCAGCGCCTTCGAAGCAGACGGTGTACAGCCATTGCGGATTTTCGCCCGCGCCCAGTGCATTGCTGTCGGGAAAAACATGGCAGCCGTGCGCCAGCTCGACCACGCCGACGTGGCCGCGCACGTAGCGCGGCAGCCGCGTGTGCGTCGGCGGACTGAGCGTGCGCGCGCGCACGCGATCGCCCGCTCTGAAGCGCGCCGGCACGCTCGGCTCGCGCCCGGTCGGCGCGCCGCGATAGAGCACCTGCGCCACGTCCTCGGGCGAGAGCTTGTCCTTGATCGGCGCCGGCGCATGCAGTACGCGGCCGGCCTCGATCTCGTCGCGCGCGACCAGCCCGCGCTCGGCCATCAATGTCTCCAGCCCCGCGAGCCAGATCTCGTAATAGCTCTTGGACAGATAATCCTGCGGCGGCCGGTTTTCGCGCGCGGCGCGCGACATGTCGATGTTCCAGCCCCCGGGCATTCCCATCGCCAGCGTGAGCGCGAATGCGCGCCGCTCCCATTCGGCGTGGAACGGCGGTTCGTTCGGCTCCGGCTTCACTCTGCCGAAGCCGCGCGCGCCGCCCATGTCGTGCGCGCCCTCCGTCATTCGAGCTCTTCCGGCCGTTTCGCCAAGCCGGTGCCGATCATGCTGTTGCGCGTGACGAGGTCGGCGAGCTTTTCCTCGCTCCAGCCCGCGCTGCCCTCCGGCCGCATCGGCAAAACGAGGTAGCGCACTTCCGAGGTCGAGTCCCAGACGCGGATTTCGGTTTCGGCCGGCAGCTCCACGCCGAATTCGCGCAGCACGCCGCGCGGATCGGCGACCGCGCGCGAACGATAAGGCGCCGACTTGTACCAGACCGGCGGCAGGCCCAGCACCGGCCACGGGTAGCAGGAGCACAGCGTGCACACCACCATGTTGTGCCGCTTGGGCGTGTTCTCGAGCACGACCATGTGTTCGCCCTGGCGGCCGGCATAGCCGACCGAGGCGATGGCGGCATTCGCGTCCTTGAGCAGCCAGGCGCGATAAGCCGGATCGGTCCAGGCCTTGGCCACCACGCGTGCGCCGTTGCGCGGACCGACTTTCTTCTCGTAGGTTTCGATCAGCAGATCGAGCGCGGCCGGATCAACATAGCCTTTCTCGGTGAGGATGGTCTCGAGCGCGCGCACGCGCAGCTGCGTTTCGGACAACTCCGAGTGTTCGTGGTCGTGATCGTGGTCGTGGTCGTGCGTCATCGGCGCACTATAGTGAGACCGACGCTTCCGCGCAAGGGCTCGGCGCGAAAGCGACCGCCCGGCTCCGGTCTATGTCGGGACTGCGATACATCGCCTCCGGGATCTGCGCGAGCGCGGAGGCATGCAGCTGGCCCGGCGCGAGGCCGTAGAATTTCTGGAAGCTCATGATCAGCGGGCGCCAGCGGTCCGGATCGACGCGGTCCGGTTCGCCCTGCGCGAGTATCGACTGCTCCAGGTGCACGCGCTGAATGCGCAGCTCGAACGTCATAATTCCGCCGCGCAAGGCCTCGTCCTCCGCGGCGAGCGCGTGCGTCGACACTACCGCGGCCTCGAGCTGCACCGGGCATTCGCGCACGCGGGGCGCGAGCACGGTTTCGGCGGCGATCGGCGTAAATCCCGCGAGGCCGAACTTGTCCGCTACATGCCGGTAGCCGCGCGCGAGTTTGCGCTGCGGCACCGGGTTCGATCCGGTGGTCAGAGCCAAGCGATTCACGCCGCCAACCTCGGTTTCCGACGGCAGGTTCAGCACGCATTCGCCGCTGCGCAGCAGGTTCTGCGCCGTCTTCGACGCGAGCCCGAGCATGCAGCGCCAACCCAGCCAGAAGGCCGAGGACATCGGCGCGAGATTGGGTGTGCCGTCTTCGTTGCTCGTGCCGATAAGGACCACAGGCGTGCCGAAATAGAGGATCGGCGGTTCGCTCGCTACGTGCATGGTCGTTCTCCTGTCGAATGCGGGTTAACGATGGAAGCAATGCGCCCCCGTGCGGCACTTTGCACCGAAGCCATGCGGCTGTCTGGCCGCTTTCGGACCTTGAACGCGCGCTCCGTTGCAGTTGCGCCTTTGGAAGCGCTGGACTAGATTGGCAGGCGCAATGACCTGCACCGGAGATTTCAACATGATGAATCGAGACCAACCCGTCTGGCTGATTACCGGCTGTTCCACCGGCTTCGGCCGCGAACTCGCGAAACTCGTGCTGGCACGCGGCTGGCGCGCCGTCGTCACCGCGCGCGATGCGTCGAAAGTGGCGGATATCGCCGCCGGACACGCCGAGCGCGCGCTGGTCCTGCCGCTCGATGTCACCCGGCGCGCGCAGATCGACGCTGCCGTCGCCGCAGCGAAGCAAAAATTCGGGCGCATCGATGCGCTCGTCAATAACGCAGGCTACGGCTATCTGGCCGCGATCGAGGAGGGCGAGGACGAGGGTGTGCGCGCCTTGTTCGAGGCCAACGTGTTCGGACTCATAGACATGACCAAGGCGGTGTTGCCGCTCATGCGCGCGCAGCGCAGCGGCTTGATCGTGAACATCTCGTCGATCGGCGGCCTCGTGAGTCAGGCGGCGACCGGCTATTATCATGCGACGAAATTCGCCGTCGAAGGCCTGTCCGAATCGCTCGCGGCGGAGCTGCGGCCGCTCGGTATCGATGTGCTGATCGTCGAGCCGGGGCCGTTCCGCACCAACTGGGCGGGACCGTCGTTGAAGCGCGCGGCAGCGCAGATCGATGCCTACGCTGCGACCGCCGGCGAGCGGCGCAAGCAAATCGATGCGCGCACCGGCACCCAGCCCGGCGATCCGGTGCGCGCCGGGCAGGCCATTATCGACGCCGCGCTGTCGGACGCCCCGCCGCTGCGCCTGCTGCTGGGCAAAGTTGCGCTCGAATCGGCGCGCAGGAAACTCGATTCCCTGCGCAAGGATTTCGATGCCTGGGAAGCGACGACGCTGGGCGCCGACTATCCGAAGGGCGCGGGTTGAGAGCTGCGTATGCGCATTAAACGCTGTGGCGCTTTCGGCTTGTTCGCCGCAGCGAATGACGCAAACGCAACCGTTTAGGGAAATGGCCCCGCGCCTCAGCGCTTGATGCCGGACAATTCTTCGTAGAGCAAGCCGATCGCGGCGCTGTCCATGCCGTCGCGGCCGGTATTGCACAGTACCGTGAACAGCTGTTCGGCCAAGGCCGCGACCGGCGCGAAGCTGCCCGCATCCGTCGTGGCCGCCGCAGCCAAGTGCAGGTCCTTCAGCAGCAGTGTGGCGCGAAAGCCGGGGGCAAGCGTGCCATCGAGGAAGCGCTTGGCGTGATTCTGCATGACGAAGCTTTGTGCCGAGCCGCCCAGCAGCGCTTCGCGCACCTTGTACGGATCGATGCCGGCCTTCTTCGCCAGAGTCAAGGCCTCGCACACCGCCATGGCGGTGCTAGCCATGACCAGCTGATTGCACGACTTGCACAGCTGGCCTGCGCCGCTCGCGCCAATGTGGGTGAAGGTCTTGCCCACGGCTTTGAACAAGGGCATGCAGCGCGCGAGCGTCTCGGCCTCGCCGCCGATCATGCAGCTCAAAGCCGCGTCGCGCGCGCCAGCCGGCCCGCCCGATACCGGGGAGTCGAGCATGGCGACGCCCACCTGTTTCAGGCGCTCGGCGAAACCGACCGTCGCCTGCGACGAAATCGTGCTGAAGTCGATCACGACGCTGCCGGCTTTGACGGCGGCGGCGACCCCGTTGGCCCCGAACAGCACGGCTTCCGCGTCCGGCGTATCGGGTACGCACAGGCAAATGATCTCGGCGCGGGCTGCCAGATCCGCCGGTGAGGTCGCGGCGATGCCGCCGATCCCGGCCAACTCATCGACCGCGGCGCGGCTGCGGTTGTGCAGCACGACCTGGAAACCCGCCTTGATCAGATTGCGCGCCATCGACTTGCCCATGACGCCGAGGCCGATAAAACCGATGTTCGTCTTGCTGGATATTTCGCTCATTTTCTTGTCCTTTATTGATTTGGTTTCTTGATTTAGTTTCGCCATCATAGTTCCATAAACGCTAGCATGCTTCAGCGCAGATCATGGATATACCATTTGACTAATCAGGCAATGAATCCAAGAATGGGATTAACAGGAGCGATTCGGCGCATGGAATGACGGGGGTAAATCATGGAAAAAACGAGAAAGGTGTTGGTGGTCGACGATGAAGAGATAGTGAGAGTGAGCCACATGAGAAGTCTGGCCGGGCAAGACTGTACGGTGGAGGCAGTGCGCGGCGGCGACCAGGCGGTGGAGAATATGCAAAAGGAGGCGGCCGACGTGGTGCTGATGGATTTGCGCATGCCGGGAATGGACGGGATGTCGGCTCTGAAAACCATCAAGCAGAAATGGCCGGATACCGAAGTGGTGATCATCACCGGCTATCCATCGGTATATACGGCGCGCGAGGCGGCCAAGCTCGGCGCCTTCGACTATCTGGTCAAGCCGGTGGATCCGGACCGGGTAGTCGCCGTGGCGAACGCGGCGATGGCGCAACGACTGGCGCCGCCCGAAGGAAAGACAGAGGCGCAGATCAAGGATCCGCAAAAGGGCTGGGCGAAATATCTGGGTTGAACCAGGCGGCGGGAAAGCCTGGAGAAAGTTCGACTCCGCCCGATGGCGCGAACGCCGGCGATGCTAACGCGGCGAGTTGTGCTTCAGCATCGTCAAGAGATTGAGGCAAATCAAATGCGCGATCTTCTGCTTTTCCGGGCGCGGCTGCCTGCGTCGCAGCTGACGGCACAACACGCGCGCCGCCTTAAGCGCCGGCGCGAAACTGTGCTTGCTCGCCGCATCCCGCCGCGGGATCGGCGTCTCGCCAAACAGATCGCCGGATTCTCCGGTAACGCCTATGCAATTCGCCATATCGCACCTCGCATACTCGTAACGGACCGTTCGCGTTCACCTCCTCTGTATGCATTTTCCACATTGCCGGCGGAACGGTTTTGCGTTGGCGCAAATAGGGCGACAATTTTTCCAGCGCTTCGCGTCGGCGTACTGCGTCCTACGCAGACGTCAATTCTTGTGCTACAGCTTTAATAAATTGGGCTATGTATTTGCTTCGATGGGCGAAGCAAAGCATGACGTACATCCGCGCTCATCTGGAAGCCGCCATCCGTTCGATGACAGGTGGAGGCGGCGAATGGGACTCGCTTACTTGGCTGAACTCTTCATCGCGCCGCCGGCGCCGGCGGCGCGCAACGCGGCCGCAAATTCCTCTCCGGTCTGGTAGCGCGCGTCCGGCTCCTTGGCCATCGCCTTATCCAGGAAAGCCACCAAAGGAGGCGGCAGCCCTCGCCTGACCAAGAAAATTTCGGTTGCCGGTTCATTGGCGATCTTGAACATCAACTGCGCCATGGAATCGCCGACGAAAGGCAGCGCGCCGCACAACATCTGGTACAAAGTCACCGCCAGGGAAAACAGATCACTGCGCCCGTCCACTTTCTTGCCCGAGAGCTGCTCCGGCGACATGTAGGACGGCGTGCCCAGCACCATTCCCGTCTTGGTCTTGGAGGAGTCGGTGATACGCGCAATGCCGAAGTCCGTGACCTTGGGCGAGTCGGTCTCGACGTCGTACATGATGTTGCCCGGTTTGATGTCGCGGTGGACGATGTTGTGCTTGTGCGCATAGCCCAGCGCATCGGCGACGCGCGCGATGATCGACACCACCTTGTCTATGGGCATCAGGTTGTCCGGCTTGGTATAGGGAATCAGGTCTTTGCCCTTCAGCAGCTCCATCGCGATATAGCACAGATCGTGCTCTTCGCCGGCGTCGTAGATGGTGACGATATTCGGGTGCGACAAACGCCCGGCGGTCTCCGCCTCGCGGAAGAATCGCTCCTTCACTTCGACCAGTTCGTCCGCCTCGAACTCCTGCGACAGCGCCATGGTCTTGATCGCCACAACGCGGCCGATTTTGGGGTCCCTGCCCTGGTAGACCACACCCATTGCGCCCTTGCCCAGTTCCTTCTCCACCTGGTAGCGGCCCAGCATGGGTTTTTCCGCGCCGGTGCCCAGGGACATGGAGCCGCCGGGATGACCGGATGCGCCCCCCAGTATGATCGTCTCCGACATCTCCCTGGCGCGGCTCAATCGCGTCTCCAGATCGCGGAACTTGGGGTTGTAATTGGCCATGTACTTAAACACGTTTTCCGCCTTGTTGAACTGGCGTTTCCGCTCGAAATCGAGCGCAAGGTTGTACAGATTGTCCATCAAGCCATCGTCCATCGGCACCTTGCGGAATTTGTCCCAGGCCATGTCGAGTTGGCCCTGGCCCTGAAAAGCGAGCCCGAGCATGCGGTTGGACTCGGCCGATTCGGCGTCGGATTTAACCTTGCCTGCCTCGGTGAGAACGAAGCGCTTCGTGACCAGCAGGACGTGACCTACAACCAGCAGCACCAGCGGCAGCATCAGCTGCAACCACATTGCGTTCATTGTCATGAGAACGAAGTGAGAGATCAGGAGCAGTCCGATCAGCGCGCCGGTGATCGTCGCGCCCATGCCGGCTTTGAGCCGCGGCAGCATTGCGATCAGGTACGCGGCGACGAGCACGAACACCAAAAGCTCGACCCAAGGTCCCCAGGTCGGCGCAACGAAGAAATGCTCGGACAGGATTGACGACACCGAATGCGCAAGCAGCATGACCGGCGGCATCGCGGGCGACACCGGGGTGATGGCCGCGCTGCCCAGACCGGCGGCAGTGGGTCCGATCAGAACGATTTTGTTCTGATATTTGCTCACCGGGATTTTGCCGCTGTAAACATCGTAGAACGAATCTACGGGGAACGCGGGCCGCCCGTCTCGATCCTTGTAGAAGTAGGTGTACATCCGCGTAAACGGATCGGTGACGATGTTGAGTCCTCCGAGGGAAACCTTTTCGCCGGGCTGGACTTTGATGTCGCTCACGCCGAGATTGAGGCTGCGGGCGGCGACCATCATCGAAAGCGACGGATAGAACTGGCCGAAGTACTCCAGCACCAGCAACTCGGCGCGCGTGCCGCCGTCGACATCGGGCGTGGAGTTGAGGTAGCCGAGCGCAGCGGAAGCGGTGCCCAGGATCTCGATCGGGTATTCGAATTTGCGCGTGGCCAGTATTGCGCCGTCGCGGCCGGCGCCGATCTTGGCCAGGCTGTTTTTCGTCACGTATTCGGGCAGGGGTTTGTCCGGTTTTCCGAGCGCTGCGCCGATGTCGAACAGCGTCATCGGCACCACATTGCCGGCATGCGCAAAACTTTCCGCAAGCCTGCGATCGGTATTGAGCGCCCGCTCCGCATCCTTCAGCAACGCACGGATCGGCGCGAGTGCGTCGCCCGCAGGCGGCGGCGCGAGCGCGCTCGCACCCGGCTCGGCCACAGCAGCGGCGGGCGCTGCCGCAGGCGGTGCACCCGCGCCGGTGAGTTCGAGCAGTCTGGTGATGTAGATGTATCCCGGATCGGTCTGCGGCTCGGAGAACAACACGGTATACGCAATGACCTTTGCCTTCGCCGCCGAGAGGCTGTCGGTCATTTTCCCCAGCACCTCGCGCGACCACGGCCAACGGCCGAGATTCGCCAGGCTCTGCTCGTCGATCGCGATTACCGCGATTTTGTCCGACGGCGTGCGCGAAGTCGCAACGACGCCCAGGTCATAGGCCTTGCGCTCAAGGCTCGGAATGAGATCGCTCGTGCGGTCGAACAGAATGACACAGACAACGACGGCGACGCCCAGGAACCAGTCCGTCTTCCAGAATCCGGCTTTTGCCATGCCCGTCCCCTGCGCAGCTGATTTTCTTCCGCTAACGCCAGGCTTTCCGCCCGGTGGCAAAGACATTTTACGACAATAGCCCCGGCACCTGTATCATTTCCGCTGAGCCAAAACTTTAGGGAGAACGCCATG